>NZ_KQ969804.1:0-714 GCF_001578955.1 Streptococcus parasanguinis | reverse complement strand
TAGAAAACAACAAATCACGAGCATAAGAACTAATAGTTTGACCCAAAAGTTCAGCACGTTCCTTTATTTCAAGTTTTTCATCTACACTCATGCGAATATTCAAAACAGTCATTTTTTCACTCATAATACACCACCTATTATTTTATAATACAATAATAACACAAAATAATATATATTTTAATAAACATAGTAATAATTAAGTAAAATAAAATATGTAATACGTAAAATAAAATATATAAAAACTTGACTTTTTGAACTAACATTGTTATACTTTAGATAGTCAAAAGCCTTGTTCGTCAAGGATACGATATTTGTTTATTAAGCCTTGTTCGTCAAGGATTCAAATCGGGGCGTATTTAATATACGCCTTATTTTTTTTGAGAGGTATTTATGGATATAGGTGGAGTTTATATTGTTAATTTCCCACGCAAGGGTGGCAATGAAATTTATGGTCAACATTATGCAGTAGTTTTAAGTTCATTATCAAAGGACGATAAAACACTTCTTGTCGCACCGATAACAGGAAAAAAGAATAATAAAAAATATCGTGGTGGAATAACAATCGATAACAGAAAATACCAAACAAATCCCTCATATACCCAGTCTTTTATATATATCCGAAAAATACAAGAGATTGATAAAAGAAAAATCATTTATCTAAAAAAGAACAAACCGATGAATTAGGAAACATCAAATTAGATGAAAACGGGAATG
>NZ_KQ969803.1:0-200 GCF_001578955.1 Streptococcus parasanguinis | reverse complement strand
ACTTTGTGACGCTGACGTACTTGCAGATTCTGAGGCACTAGTTGAAGCACTTTGTGAGGCTGAGGTACTTGCGGATTCTGAAGCGCTGGTTGATGCACTTTGCGATGCGGAAGTACTTGCGGATTCACTGGCACTTGTCGATGCGGACGCACTTGCGGATTCTAATGCACTCGTTGAAGCGCTTTGTGACGCACTTGTAC
>NZ_KQ969802.1:0-201 GCF_001578955.1 Streptococcus parasanguinis | reverse complement strand
AGTTACGCTTGACCAGTGATATTTGTAATCATGGTAATAATTTGAAAATGCACTCCAGTTATTTGGATTGTGAAAGCATTAATACAAAAAATAAATAGTGATTTTCTTTTGCATATCTGCACCTCCTTTTTCTATATATATGATATACTAAACACATAACGAAGTGTAAAAATGTAACATTTATACACATAATTAGAGGTG
>NZ_KQ969801.1:0-204 GCF_001578955.1 Streptococcus parasanguinis | reverse complement strand
AAGAGATTGAGCCTAGTAGATACTAGGCTCATTTGGGAGTTTAGCTCAGCTAAGGAGAACGCAAGTTCGACTTTGTCGAAACTGACGTAAGTCAGTGCACGACAGGGATCCAGTGAGTTAAACGACCATTTGGGAGTTTAGCTCAGCTGGGAGAGCATCTGCCTTACAAGCAGAGGGTCAGCGGTTCGATCCCGTTAACTCCCA
>NZ_KQ969800.1:0-204 GCF_001578955.1 Streptococcus parasanguinis | reverse complement strand
CTGTACAGCCAGATAAACCAAGCAAAGTCAGAAGTACAAGGAATAAATGAACTTTTCTCATGATTTTTCTCCTTTCTACCATTCTTGATAGCGCATTACGGAGTTTTCATTTCGATAGATTTCACCTTTTGGAATCTCACTATCTTTCTTTTTGAATTGAATCCATAGAATCCCTTTATCCGATAGTAAAATGGGGCCATGATT
>NZ_KQ969799.1:0-208 GCF_001578955.1 Streptococcus parasanguinis | reverse complement strand
AAGCCTGATAGTTTTACAATTGATCAAGAAAGTAACACCTTCCTTTTATCAGGAGAAGGTAGAACTGATTCAACAGTAAAATATAAAGTTAAGGATGGCACCATTACAGTCGATATATCTGGAATAGAACATGAATATTACCAAAAAGGCAGTAAAGCATATAATAAAGCACTTCAACAATATAATAAGTAGAAATAGAGCGATGAAG
>NZ_KQ969798.1:0-209 GCF_001578955.1 Streptococcus parasanguinis | reverse complement strand
AGGTCCAATGGACATGGTTGCAAGTTGCACAATATTGATAGCTTCTGGGAAGATAATCGTTTGGTTTGCTGTATCTAATTTACCGTTCTTCAATACAGAATGAATTTTAGTATTACCTCTATCAAATTCATAAGTTGTATTGGGCAAGTCTTTAGCGCCATCCTGTAGATTGACTGATAATTTGGTAAATTGATTTTTAATATATTCGT
>NZ_KQ969797.1:0-212 GCF_001578955.1 Streptococcus parasanguinis | reverse complement strand
CAATGAAGCTTGTTCCTCGCTTGAAGATGGCAATGTTTCCTGACCACCGGCTTCCGTATTGCCTTCCTTAATTTTTAATCGCTCTGCTACTTCTGCTGGCATTGGTGGATTAGGTTCTGTACGCTCCTTTGTTTTTACAGTAACTGTTGTTGATGAAGAGGATGTGACCTTACGAGAGCTGGAAGGACTTGTTTGGCTTTCTTTTGGTGTCT
>NZ_KQ969796.1:0-213 GCF_001578955.1 Streptococcus parasanguinis | reverse complement strand
CGACACAAAAAGAAAGCCAAACAAGTCCTTCCAGCTCTCGTAAGGTCACATCCTCTTCATCAACAACAGTTAGTGTAAAAACAAAGGAGCGTACAGAACCTAATCCTCCAATGCCAGCAGAGGTAGCAAAGCGATTAAAAATTAAGGAAGGCAGTACGGAAGCCGGAACTCAGCAAACTTTGCCATCTTCAAAACAGGAACAAGCTTCATCGC
>NZ_KQ969795.1:0-214 GCF_001578955.1 Streptococcus parasanguinis | reverse complement strand
AACGGAATCGATGGCACCATCTGGTTTCAATAAAGGTTTTCAGAAAGACAGTTTTTTTCATTTAAAATCCTTTCAATCCGATCTTGCGGGTCGTGGCTGACCACAACTTGAATGCCATCTTGCAAGAGTGTTTCCAGCAAATCAGCTCCTTTTAAATAAGCCTTCTTATCATCCTGAACCAAGGAAGGAATGAGTCGCATTTTCCGTGTGAAAG
>NZ_KQ969794.1:0-220 GCF_001578955.1 Streptococcus parasanguinis | reverse complement strand
CCCAGAAAATGGGGATTGGGTCGATTCCTACGATATGTACGGTGGCCAAGGCCTGCTGGTCGATTTTGACGCTTATAAAAAGAAATTGTACCAAATGGGACTGAGATGATATAATAAGGGGATGGGAGTTTTGGACTCCACCCCTTTTAATTTGTAGAAAGATAGAAAACGATGTTAAAGAAAAATGAAATTGTAACCGTTGAGATTGTCGATTTGACAC
>NZ_KQ969793.1:0-217 GCF_001578955.1 Streptococcus parasanguinis | reverse complement strand
ACGGAAAAGAAAGCCATGAAACGCTTGGTAGAGATTGTTGTATCAGATATCGCAGATGGTCATTACCAAGTCTTTGTCATCCATGCCAATGTCCCTGAAAAAGCAGAAGCACTTCGCCAACTGCTCATTGAAGAAGGAGTGGAAGGTGATATTCCTTTTGCTACCTTTGGAGGGGTGATTGGGACGCACTTAGGTGACCATAGCTTAGCAGTTGGGT
>NZ_KQ969792.1:0-222 GCF_001578955.1 Streptococcus parasanguinis | reverse complement strand
AGGTCTTCTCGATTTCCTCTTGCACACTGCGGGCATGCGGTTGGCGTTGAAACCCTGCAAACAAGGTCCCGTCATATGAAATGGTTGCTTTGTATCGTGTCATGTTTTAATTTTAGCAGGATATAGAAGGGGTTACAAGAGTGAAAAAACCAAACTGTCCGGGTACAGTTTTCCAAGCACAAAAAGAAGCTGGGACAAAAGTCCTAGCCTCTCAATTATTTT
>NZ_KQ969791.1:0-226 GCF_001578955.1 Streptococcus parasanguinis | reverse complement strand
AAAAAATAGTCAATGAATAATAGGGTAATAGCACAGATTTTCATTACGTTACATATTCATTTCCTGACAAAACATCCCGAAAGTTAAGTGCACCCAAATAGTTAGATTAATAATTTATCCAAAGGATTTAGTTCTGTATTGCACAGGACTGAGTCCTTTTCTACTATTTGTATAGAAGTGTATACATTTTTAATCTATAGTCGTAAAGATTTAGTAAAACTACAGC
>NZ_KQ969790.1:0-230 GCF_001578955.1 Streptococcus parasanguinis | reverse complement strand
GATAAATTACAAATGTTACAAAAATATTTCAAAAACACTTGACATTCTGTAACATTGTAATATAATAGCTAATATAAATTTAGGTGAGGTATCATAATTATGAAAAAATGGACAAGTTTAGCACTTTTAGGCTTAACTTCTGCAACTCTACTAGTAGCTTGTGGTTCTAAAAAAGAGGAGAACAGTTCTTCTGTAAAAGAAACACAGACTTCTATGAAATCTGGTCAGAA
>NZ_KQ969789.1:0-235 GCF_001578955.1 Streptococcus parasanguinis | reverse complement strand
CCGCCGTGAGAAAAGTGCTAGAAACACTATTGCTTCTAGCACTCGGGAGTTTTGAGAGTAAAACAGTTTGGGAAACTGTTTTAGCCTGAGCCCTGAAATTAAAGAGCGAAGAGGCTCAAAACTAATTGAACACGGGCTGCGGATTGTGTCAAAAAGATAAGTTCTCCTAGAATCGAAAGATTCTGCGTCAAACTTCCTATTTTGACTTTATCCGCAGACGCCCTTTGTATCTTAA
>NZ_KQ969788.1:0-235 GCF_001578955.1 Streptococcus parasanguinis | reverse complement strand
TTCCTCCTTATGATACCTTTTGAAAATTTTTATAATAGACGTTGAATATGAAGGGCTAAATAGACTTTTTCATTAGGAGATATCTTGGCTCCTGTCTGTTCAGCGATGGTTTGGTAGATTTGATGACTAATCTCATAAGCCTTTGGATAACTTAGCTGAATCAGTTGTTCCATCTCGCTCAAACCTTCTGGGTCTTCTCTTCCCTTATCTAGCGAATCTAGGAAATAATTGAGAT
>NZ_KQ969787.1:0-237 GCF_001578955.1 Streptococcus parasanguinis | reverse complement strand
ATGCTAGTAATAACAATGGTTACAGTTATTATATTTATAGTAATGAGAAATAGGAATAACTTTGAAGATTCAAAATCCATATTAGAACAACAGCGGTTTATTGTTGTGGATGATTCGGGCGATGAAAATTTATATCGACCTTATTTTGAGAATGGCTATGACTTGAGGAGCAATAATTCTTATAGTAAAACTCAAGTAGTAGTAAAAAATGGGGAAAAATATGGCAGTTATTCGGAC
>NZ_KQ969786.1:0-235 GCF_001578955.1 Streptococcus parasanguinis | reverse complement strand
TACTTAGGAAACTTGCTTCGCAAGTCCTATCCACCACCTCAAAGCAGTGCTTTGAGCAATCAACCACTGCGTCATATAGTTATTTCTATTAAATATAAAAGGCTAGACAGTTTTTGCCCAGCCTTTTTTTGACGAATAATAACCCCTACAGTATAGAACTGTAGGGGTTGTTTTAGACACTTTTTCCAGAATGGAGGCTAACAGGTAAGAAATAACCCGTTGTCGTTACTTTTTT
>NZ_KQ969785.1:0-240 GCF_001578955.1 Streptococcus parasanguinis | reverse complement strand
AAGGTTCGGGGGCGCAAAAAAAGCTGTCCGAGAATTACTGGAGCTGATCAAAGCCGATATCGGCATAAGCACAGCCTTGGTATCTTATACCAACGATCTAGAAGGAGCCGAAGCACTGAAGCAAGAAATGCTTGCGCTTGAAGGCATCGATGAAGTCCTTGTGATGCCTCTTGGACCAGTTATTTCAGCCCACGTCGGCCCGAATTCCTTGATCGGATTTGTCATTGGAAAAGAAAATCG
>NZ_KQ969784.1:0-242 GCF_001578955.1 Streptococcus parasanguinis | reverse complement strand
ATAAGAAATCAAACCAGAGACAACTAAGTAGAGGGGTAAATGATAGACCCAAAAAAACTAGTATTACTTCAATAACGAAAAAAGCTAAGAAGAATAAATATAACTTTTTAAAACCATTTAACTGCTTTAGCATAGAGAAGGCTCCTTATTTAGAAATGCTGTAACAAACCATATTATAAAGCGAATCCATAACTACGTCAATGTGCATTGAATGGATACCTTCATTTAAGATTTTTCACTTC
>NZ_KQ969783.1:0-244 GCF_001578955.1 Streptococcus parasanguinis | reverse complement strand
CGCGTGGTAGGCCCCCATAGAGCAACCAGTTGTCATCATCGGATCAAACCAGCCTGTTTTGTGTTTGATAAAAGGAATGGCTTCTTCAATCACATAGCGTTCGTATGCACGGTGCATCTCAGCTCGATCATGAGGATTCTTCCAATCACAAAGCCAGCTATCACTATCCACACTAGAAAGGGTGAAAAATTGAACTCGTCCCTCTTCGATAAACTGGGCACAAGCATCAATCATACCAAAGTCA
>NZ_KQ969782.1:0-245 GCF_001578955.1 Streptococcus parasanguinis | reverse complement strand
ATGGAGTTCACTCGGTGCAATAATGTTTTTATAAACTTCTTGTGTAACACGCGCATCTTGGATACTTTGAACACTGAGGTAGATCCCGTCTGCTCCTGCTTCTTTAATGATTCGTTGGCTCAAACTTGCAATATCTTGGCCAATCGTATCCAATACTTTTTTAAGAGTTGCTGCATCTTGATCGATGAAGTTTGCGATCAAGTCATCTCCTCCTGAAACTTCTCCGACCAACCATTTAAAGTAGG
>NZ_KQ969781.1:0-257 GCF_001578955.1 Streptococcus parasanguinis | reverse complement strand
TTTTGATTTCTTTCCCAATTTGGCTATAAGAAAACACCCTGAAAGATAGATAGGAAAATCTAACTTTTGGGGTGTTTTCAATTTTAAGAGCGTTGAATGTGTCTTTATTTTGTGAGTGAAACACGGAAATCATTGTATTTGCTGTAATCAAACTCTTCATTGAGACCTGTTACAAATACAATTGGTGTATAATGGCCCTCTTCCAAAATGAAACCGGCTTTTACCTTGGCATTGGCTCCCCCAAGTCCAGCAATACC
>NZ_KQ969780.1:0-268 GCF_001578955.1 Streptococcus parasanguinis | reverse complement strand
TTTTTTAACTTGGGCGCGTAGCTCAGGTGGTTAGAGCGCACGCCTGATAAGCGTGAGGTCGGTGGTTCGAGTCCACTCGTGCCCATTAATAGTATGGTCCGTTGGTCAAGGGGTTAAGACACCGCCTTTTCACGGCGGTAACACGGGTTCGAATCCCGTACGGACTATATATTTGGAGGATTACCCAAGTCCGGCTGAAGGGAACGGTCTTGAAAACCGTCAGGCGTGTAAAAGCGTGCGTGGGTTCGAATCCCACATCCTCCTTAAT
>NZ_KQ969779.1:0-271 GCF_001578955.1 Streptococcus parasanguinis | reverse complement strand
GCACGATTAGCAGCCAATTCACGTTGACGTTCATGCAAGCGAGTAATATTTTCAGATGTATTTTTCGTTGTTGAAACAGGTTCCTTCACTGCCGCTGTAGACACTGGAGTCGTAACAGGTGCGACAGGAGTCGGTTTTGGTTTTACTGGTTCTCTTTGACTAATCTGTGGACGTGGAGAAGTCACTTGAGGAGTCGGCTGTGGCTGTGGAACTGGTTGTGTTTCCGCCCCAGCTGCTTTTGCCTCGCGAACTTCTACTTCTTCACCGTCTT
>NZ_KQ969778.1:0-279 GCF_001578955.1 Streptococcus parasanguinis | reverse complement strand
AAACTACTTCGATATTGATTATAGATCACTTTTCGTCTATACTTAGGGGTGAACACAATGTGATATTTACACATCCATTTTGTGTGTGATAAACTATGTGCTTTTTGAGCCATATTTTTCTCCTTTCGCTTTACAATTGGCTTGAACACCTTAATTGTATCGCGTTTGGAGTTTTTTTGGTATAACCTTCGATGCGCACCCGCATAGCGGGTGGTTTTTTTGTCTCGCACCTAACGGAGCGAGACGGACTGAAAGTCACATAACAAAAAGGGAGAGATC
>NZ_KQ969777.1:0-280 GCF_001578955.1 Streptococcus parasanguinis | reverse complement strand
CCAATCAACCACTGCGTCTTGCACTTATTCCTATCAAACATCAAAGGCTGGACAGTTTTTGCCCAGCCTCTTTCTACTATAAAAAAAGACGAGAAACCTCTCGCCTTTTTTTATGTCATTATTTAACGAAGTCAAGCAATGCCAAGAAGCTTTCTGGATCAAGTGATGCACCACCTACAAGAGCTCCGTCAACGTCTGGACAAGCCATGTATTCAGCAACGTTCTCAGGTTTAACTGAACCACCGTATTGAACACGAACTTTATCAGCCACTTCTTGACC
>NZ_KQ969776.1:0-286 GCF_001578955.1 Streptococcus parasanguinis | reverse complement strand
AGACGGTGTGGGGCTATGATTACTTTGGTGACGTTCGGACAGTGGACGTGACGGTTCGTCGTTTGCGTGAAAAAATCGAGGACACACCGGGACGTCCAGAATATATCTTGACTCGCCGTGGTGTTGGATATTATATGAGAAACAATGATTGATCAACTAAAACAATTTGTAATGTCGTCGAACTTTGTCTTTGTTCTGATTACGGTTGGGTTTATCATTGTGGTAGCCTTGCTTTTGCTAGAAAACCGTAGGGACAATATCAAGCTCAGACAATTAAACTCCAAAA
>NZ_KQ969775.1:0-287 GCF_001578955.1 Streptococcus parasanguinis | reverse complement strand
GCTTGGTTTCCACTTGGTTCTGGATAGCCAAATAGATTCTGATTCAAGACGCGAATCGCATCTCGATTATGAGTCCCATAGGGATTATAAGTCCCCATTTCCTTAGCCAATTGATGTTGAGAGACGCTAACCCCTCGACTAGCCAGCATCATATGGACTGTCGCAGGAGCACAGAAATACCATTCTTCTTGAAGTTTTAAAGAAATAGGCAATAGTTTTCGGATTCCTTGATTCTCTTTGGACGATGTTTCTTGTTTGACCGATTGAGAAGGTTGCGTATTCTCTTT
>NZ_KQ969774.1:0-291 GCF_001578955.1 Streptococcus parasanguinis | reverse complement strand
CTGCTTTTTGAAATAGCCCCAGATATGCTGAAAGGCATTGGAGACTTGGCCACGATTTTCCGGCAGGGCTAGCGCTTGCTGGATTAGGTCCTCGACGTGGCTGACCTCTACCTGGTCTTGCTTGAGGTACTCCCGGATTTCCTTGTAGAGATTACTGGAACGACTGAGTACCAGGTATTTATTTTTCGCCCATAGGACTTGACAGTGATGTTTTTGATCCACTCGTGTCTCCTTTTGATCTTCTCTATCAATAGTCCTCCCATTATACCATGGAAATGAGTGAAGTTATAA
>NZ_KQ969773.1:0-296 GCF_001578955.1 Streptococcus parasanguinis | reverse complement strand
CCAGCACGGAAAATCTTATTTCTATTGTAGGGATGGCAACCGCGCTTCAGCAAGCTACACTTCATCAAGAAGAAAATTTCCACCAGGTTCAAAAACTCGGCCAAGAGCTAGTCAATGGTTTAGCAGCCTACGACTACTACGTAAATGCGAATGACGATCATCTTCCATTTGTTTGGAATATTGGCTTTCCGGGTGTCCAAAATGACGTTTTATTAATGCGACTCGATCTTGCTGGAATTTCTGTCTCTACAGGTTCTGCTTGTACCGCTGGTACAGTTCAACCCAGCCATGTCCTT
>NZ_KQ969772.1:0-298 GCF_001578955.1 Streptococcus parasanguinis | reverse complement strand
CGTAGATTCCTTTTGTAATTAAACCATTTCGTGGAAAATCGTTTACTAAGAGATTATAGAAATGATGCAAGAGATGATAAATTCGCTCTTTTGTCACTATTCTACCTCCTTATCATACTCTTTCTCCTCTTATTATATACTGATTTTCCCTTAATATTATGACAAATTCCTTACATTATATTACCAATCTCTTACAATTTTACAAGAATTTCTCCTAGCTTCCTAAATAGAAAAAAGCCCGGCATCTCTGCCTCGGGCTTTATTTTCTTAAAGTTGCATTTGATTATAAGACTTGCTG
>NZ_KQ969771.1:0-304 GCF_001578955.1 Streptococcus parasanguinis | reverse complement strand
GTTCCCAATTCTTCCAAAAGAAAATCCATGGCTTTCAAGGGACGACCAGTGGTTAGAACCACCTTGACACCTTGGGCCTGTGCAGCAGCGAGGGCTGCTCTATTGCGAGGGGAGATCTTTTTTTCTGAATTGAGAAGGGTCCCATCTAAATCCAGCGCAATCAAGGAAATCTTACTCATACAATTTCCTCCATGTAGCGTAGGACAGAACCAGTTACATGGTGGCCGATGACTGTTTCAGCAATCGCTAAGATTTCAGGACGTGCATTTTCTGGCGCTACAGGATGGCCCACGACTTGCATCAT
>NZ_KQ969770.1:0-304 GCF_001578955.1 Streptococcus parasanguinis | reverse complement strand
ACCACCTGCAGACTTGAGGTAGGCATCCTGATTTTGAAGGAGCAAACCCGCTCGTTTTTCTAGCACTGCCATGATGAGACTGGCCCGATTGAAATCAAGCCCCGTTGTCGTCCGCTTGGCATTTCCAAACATGGTTGGTGTCACCAAGGCCTGCACTTCAGCTAGAATCGGACGAGTCCCCTCCATTGTCACAACGATGGACGATCCAGTCGCGCCATCCAGGCGTTCTTCTAGAAAGACCTGACTGGGATTGAGGACCTCAACCAGTCCACCTGATTGCATCTCAAAGATCCCAATCTCATTG
>NZ_KQ969769.1:0-309 GCF_001578955.1 Streptococcus parasanguinis | reverse complement strand
GCTTCAACTAGTGCCAGCGAATCCGCAAGCACAAGCGCTTCACAAAGTGCTTCAACGAGTGCATCAGAGTCGACAAGTACATCTGCTTCACAAAGTGCATCAACCAGCGCGTCAGAATCAGCAAGTACTAGCGCATCGCAAAGTGCTTCAACCAGCGCGTCAGAATCCGCAAGTACATCTGCGTCACAAAGTGCTTCAACAAGCGCAAGTGAGTCCGCAAGTACGTCAGCGTCACAAAGTGCATCAACCAGTGCATCTGAATCGGCAAGTACGTCTGCATCGCAAAGTGCTTCAACTAGTGCCTCAGAA
>NZ_KQ969768.1:0-316 GCF_001578955.1 Streptococcus parasanguinis | reverse complement strand
CAAAGGTCAAATGATCAATGCCCTTCAATTGGCCATTGATTTCCATAACAAACTACCTGAAGGAGCACGTCCTGAATTAACCGAAGGCTATGAAGGCTTCTACCACTTGATGAACATTGAAGGTACTGTTGAGGAAGCAAGTGCCAGTTACATCATTCGGGACTTTGAAACCGAAAGCTTTGAGAAACGCAAAGACCTCATGACATCTATTGCGGATCAGATGAATGCGGAGCTCGGTAGCGAACGCATTCTCCTCACCCTCAAAGATCAGTACTACAACATGAAGCAAGTGATTGAAAAAGATATGACGCCGATT
>NZ_KQ969767.1:0-318 GCF_001578955.1 Streptococcus parasanguinis | reverse complement strand
TTTTGATAATTAGTTGACATTCTTTTAATTTTGAAATTGCTTCTGTTACTTTTCGGTCTGACATTCCAGTATGTTCAGCAATTATTTTTTGAGTTGGAGCAATTACTCTATTGTCTGCATCAATTTTTGTAAGCAAATAAAACATTACTCGCATATCATGCATTGTTAAATTATCATTTTTACTTAATTTTTCAGCTCCTTCGACAGTTGTTGCAAACCACTTTACATTTTTTACTTGTCCATATCTTGCCATAAAGAACACCTATGCCTTTCTTTGTAATTAAATAGAACATTTGTTCTGTTTAATTATATCATAAA
>NZ_KQ969766.1:0-320 GCF_001578955.1 Streptococcus parasanguinis | reverse complement strand
GGGGTCTACTTTCAATCTTGGTTAAATTGATCCCCCGCCAAGCAAAGGTTGACAAGCCTTTATAGAGGGCTCCTGCCAAGTTACTTGGCAAAGTCAAGGCCAAGCTAACTTTTTGAAGGGCCGGACTTAAAGTTTTTGAGATCGCTGGCTCTGTTGCCCCTAAAATCCAAAAACGTGTATAATTGTCCTCGATTTCTTGGATGTCTTTGGCCTGGACTTCCAAGCCGTACTCACTGGCTGCTGCCAGAGGGGCAATCGCTGCAATTTCCAAGTCTGGATGTTCTGCTACATAGCGGGCTGCATAGGCTGTTGAAGCCGTC
>NZ_KQ969765.1:0-322 GCF_001578955.1 Streptococcus parasanguinis | reverse complement strand
GACATAATAGGGATGATCCTTCTCTAATTCCTGGTAGCGATTTGCTAACTCAGATAAGGGAATAAGACGAACTCCGTCTAAGTGAAGGGCATCATATTCCTCCTGCTCGCGTACATCAAGAACGTGTATGTTTCCTTTTTGATAAGCTTGGTAAAAGCTTGAAAATGGAATTTCTTTCATGATTTCTCCTATCAGGTATGTTATGGAAGGGTTAGAATTTGATAGCTAAAGCCAATTGACTCTAAAAATCGGAACAAGTCTTGGGTTTTAATAAAGATCGTTTTTTCATTGGTATTGGGATGGAAGGTCATGATTTCCTCTG
>NZ_KQ969764.1:0-322 GCF_001578955.1 Streptococcus parasanguinis | reverse complement strand
ATATAAATAATGAATCCGATTCTTTAAATCCCACAAATAATATTGAGATTTAACGCGCTCCTCACTTCTTCTTTCTCCCATATAAGTGAGATAAATATTGCGATATATGGAGGTTTCTGCCTGTGAAGTAGAAAATATCTGCTTGTGGTTTTTATTTTCAAAGGTAAATGAAGCATCCTTATTATTTGCAACCAAGTAAAGGAGTTTGTACCCATTCGTCAATAAACCGACATAATAGCGTTGATCATCCTTTGTTTGATCTATAACTTTTTTCTGCCCATCATTTAAGGAGTAGGCTACAATTTTTGTAGTTAAAGCTGTG
>NZ_KQ969763.1:0-323 GCF_001578955.1 Streptococcus parasanguinis | reverse complement strand
TACAGCTTTAACTACAAAAATTGTAGCCTACTCCTTAAATGATGGGCAGAAAAAAGTTATAGATCAAACAAAGGATGATCAACGCTATTATGTCGATTTATTGACGAACGGGCACAATCTCCTTTACTTGGTTGCAAATAATAAAGATGCTTCGTTTACCTTCGAAAATAAAAACCATAAAAAGATATTTTCTACTTCACAGGCAGAAACCTCCATATATCGCAATATTTATCTCACATATATGGGAGAAAGAAGAAATGAGGAGCGTGTTAAATCTCAATATTATTTGTGGGATTTGAGGCATCGGATTCATTATTTATATG
>NZ_KQ969762.1:0-329 GCF_001578955.1 Streptococcus parasanguinis | reverse complement strand
TTAGGCAAATAGGCTATCCAAAGGATTTAGTTCTGTATTGCACAGGACTGAGTCCTTTTCTACTATTTGTATAGAAGTGTATACATTTTTAATCTATCTTTGTGTAACCAAAAATGTTTTTGAGCTAATCATTGTCAATTATATACTCTATTTAAGTGAACACTGGAAATTTTAAATGCTGGTCTTATACTGTAAAATGTACTTTATTTAAGGGAAAACTAAAAATTTTTCAAATGTACATTCATACAAAAACACGGCTCATGAATCATGGCCGTGTTATATTTTACTTAAGTTAGTTAACTAATTCTCTTAGTTAATATTTACTTACA
>NZ_KQ969761.1:0-334 GCF_001578955.1 Streptococcus parasanguinis | reverse complement strand
ATTAACAATTAATAATTAATAATTGAGAAACAAATCCGATTCCTTCATACTCTACCAAACACCATCCCCCTATTATCCCCCCACTTATGGTATGATGGTAGAGTATGTTTAGGTGCCGAGCTACTCGAGCACCTCCTTGTTAAAAGGAGACGATTATGAAAATCGCATGGAATGAAATTAAATACCAACCCAAGAAGTTTATCCTGATTGAACTCCTCATTATCATCCTCATGTTTATGGTGGTGTTTTTGTCCGGTCTGACAAATGGACTGGGGCGTTCGGTATCGGCACAAATCGATAACTATGGGGCCCTGCACTATATCCTTTCGACGGA
>NZ_KQ969760.1:0-334 GCF_001578955.1 Streptococcus parasanguinis | reverse complement strand
CTTAATATCACTCATAGCGTTCTACCATCACCTTCTTATTCCAAACTAAAGGAAGCATCTCCTCAATCCCTTCAAGAGGAATTCCAAAAGTTTTCCATCTCTTACCGAAAAATAAAACTTCTTTATCTTCCCAATCATGAAGATCACCTTTTGGTATTGCTAGAGTATACTCTGCTTTCCGTCCAGTTAGATTCATCTGGCTTGTGATATCTTCCGTTGAAGATGGAGATATAAGGACATTATCCACAAAAGTTTCAACTTCCTCAAAAATGGGATGACCAAAGTCATCCCTTCCCTTCTCAACGGTTTCTATAAGAGTGATCGTAATACCTTT
>NZ_KQ969759.1:0-336 GCF_001578955.1 Streptococcus parasanguinis | reverse complement strand
GTTCGCCGTTGTGTGACCGATAATGAAATTGATGGCATCAAGTTACACCTCTTGCATTTGATGACCAATACACGGATGCAACGGGACTATCATGGAGGACGACTTCAACTCATGAGCCAGGAGGAGTATGTCAAGGTCATCTGTGACCAGTTGGAGATCATCCCCAAACACATTGTCATCCACCGGATTACAGGGGACGCGCCAAGGGATATGTTGATTGGCCCTATGTGGAGCCTCAACAAATGGGAAGTCCTAAACGCTATTGAAACTGAAATGCGTCGGCGTGGAAGTACCCAAGGATGTAAGCTAGAAGAAAAGGAGACTGCTGATGCTTCG
>NZ_KQ969758.1:0-338 GCF_001578955.1 Streptococcus parasanguinis | reverse complement strand
TCTTTTTTGCCAAGGATAAGTTTGCATCTGGCTGTGGCTGGCCAAGTTTCTCCCGTCCCATTGCCAAAGATGTGGTCCACTATTACCAGGACCATAGCCACGGAATGGAGCGGATCGAAGTTCGTTCCCGCTCAGGCAATGCCCATCTCGGCCATGTCTTCACCGATGGACCCAAAGACCAAGGTGGCCTTCGCTATTGTATCAATTCGGCCTCTCTGCGCTTTATTCCAAAAGAAGAGATGGAGCAAGAAGGATATGGTTATTTGGCAAAAGCATTGAGATAATAGAAAAGCATCTTAGAAACTTTCCTTAGGTGAGTACGGACGTCAGCGAACTTC
>NZ_KQ969757.1:0-339 GCF_001578955.1 Streptococcus parasanguinis | reverse complement strand
TGGCTAAAGGATTTGGTAAAGGTTTTGTTACTGGTGTTGCTGGTACAGTTGCTGCTGTCGCAGGTGCAGTTTATACATTCAAGAAAAAAGTAATCGAGCCAGAAGAAAAGAAAGCAGCTTTCATTGAAGAAAACCGCAAAAAAGCAGCACGTCGCCGTGTCTCACACTAATCATTCAAAAAGCCCCGGGAAACCGGAGCTTTTTTTGCTGAAGAAAAAGTCCATTTTGGAAAATTTTCTTTTACTGGCAGGGTTTGTCACGATATGCTAACACAAGTAATGCTAAAAGAATTAGAATGATATATATTATGTTTATTCAAACATACACTGAAACTTTCCG
>NZ_KQ969756.1:0-347 GCF_001578955.1 Streptococcus parasanguinis | reverse complement strand
CGATTGTAGTTGCTGTTTCAGCCTTTATCAATGTCTTGCCAGGTGTCTCAGATGCTTTTGCCTTGATTACGGCATCTTCTTCTGGTGTCTACATTGCTATTTACATTTTGACTATGCTTGCCCATCTTAAGTACCGTAAATCGAAAGAATTTATGCCAGATGGTTTTGTCATGCCAGCCTATAAAGTGTTGAATCCATTGACCATTGTTTTCTTCCTCTTTGTATTCGTTTGTCTCTTCTTGCAAGAATCAACATACATTGGAGCGATTGGAGCAACCATCTGGATCATTCTTTTTGGGATTTACAGCAATTGGAAACATAATAAATAAACAACAAAACTCACCAAA
>NZ_KQ969755.1:0-348 GCF_001578955.1 Streptococcus parasanguinis | reverse complement strand
CTTCATCGTAGCCTTTGTATTTGGGGGAGAACTCTACCAGATCTTGACCGCTAGCCTGCATCAAAAATTGCTGGTATTAGGGCCTAATGATATCCTCTGGATCTATGTATCGCTGGCCAATCTCACAGCTTTTAGCCTGACACTGCCCTTTATTGTCTACCAGATTTGGCAATTTGTAAGGCCAGCTTTGAGGGAGAAGGAGGCGCGTGCAGTCTTTGCCTACATCCCAGCTAGCTTTATTTGCTTTGTGCTGGGGCTAGCGTTTGGTTATTTCTTTGTCAGCCCAGCTATTTTAGAGGTCTTGATGCGCTTGGGAGAAGGACTGTTTGATACCCAATTGACAGCGCA
>NZ_KQ969754.1:0-351 GCF_001578955.1 Streptococcus parasanguinis | reverse complement strand
TGTCATGAGTTAGCAGGCTCTGCCTGCTTAGAGTTTTTTGTGCCTAAAAATATGGCTATTAGCTATTAGAACCTGAGATTCTTGGGTAACCAAACGTCATATCGAGGTTATCTTTCTCGTAATTCTTGATCAATTCCCAGAAATCTGCAACTGATAACGCCGCAACTGATTCATGCCAATTGAATTTAAAAAACAAATCTAAGAGAAATTTAATTACTTGATGAACTTTGGCTGTCTGTTCTACAGTATCAAATGTAATCAAAATTTTCTCACACAATGGATCAATCAATTCAATTTCAATACTATCATTTACAAAATTGAATGATACTTCTTGATCTTGATCATTCAAGA
>NZ_KQ969753.1:0-357 GCF_001578955.1 Streptococcus parasanguinis | reverse complement strand
CTCAAAGACACTGCCATCTCGCACAGCTGCTTTTGGCCCTTCCATGTTGACATGAAAACCAGCCTCAAAGCTAGGTGTAAAGGCGGCACTCAACTGCAACTGGTTGACCTTGAGTGGTTGTTTGACAGCCGTTTTGAGCAATTCCATCATCATAGGATTTTGATTGGACACCCCAAAATGACGGACCTTGCCCGCTAGCTCCAAGTGATCAAAAGCTACTGCCACTTCTTCCGGCTCCATGAGGGCATCCGGTCGGTGAAGGAGGAGACTATCTAAGCGCTCGATCTGCAGACGCTCGAGGATGCCATCGACGGAATCCAAAATATAGTCCTTCGAAAAATCAAAATAGGTAAAGCC
>NZ_KQ969752.1:0-359 GCF_001578955.1 Streptococcus parasanguinis | reverse complement strand
TTATAATCCTACAAGTACAGGTATGACTTTTAGTTTTAGATATTCTCATTAGTTTAATTAAAGGGGGGACTGTGTTATGGTAACTAAGTATTACAAGTATATTCCTTGGTTGGTTTTAGGAGCTATTGGATCTTATGAGTCTGCAACTTATTTTGGACATAGTACATTTGATATGCTGTATTTATCTATTGTTTTTATGATTGTTTACGTAGCTTTGTTCATTCTACACGAAAAATATCTGAAATATAAATATAAAGAAATATTTACAAAGATTATGAGCAATCCTGAAAAAGATCATCATCCCTAGTAAGATATAGCATAATAAAGCCCTAGCAACCAGATTGTACTGACCCCAAAAA
>NZ_KQ969751.1:0-360 GCF_001578955.1 Streptococcus parasanguinis | reverse complement strand
CGTCGCGACGAAAATGTATTGTTGATGGGAGAAGATGTCGGAGTTTTCGGTGGAGACTTCGGTACTTCTGTAGGGATGCTGGAAGAGTTTGGTCCAGAACGTGTCCGTGACTGTCCGATTTCTGAGGCTGCGATTTCAGGTGCAGCAGCAGGTGCAGCCATGACCGGACTTCGCCCAATCGTTGATATGACCTTCATGGATTTCTCAGTAATTGCCATGGATGCTATTGTCAACCAAGCTGCTAAAACTCGCTACATGTTTGGTGGTAAAGGGCAAGTACCGATGACCATTCGCTGTGCTGCTGGTAATGGAGTTGGATCTGCAGCTCAACACTCCCAATCTTTGGAATCATGGTTTACT
>NZ_KQ969750.1:0-361 GCF_001578955.1 Streptococcus parasanguinis | reverse complement strand
TAAAACAAATCAGTCTTCTAAAAAGAAAAATACAAAAGAAACTGAATCTAGTTCAGAAGAAACAACACAATCAAGTCAAACAACCACAGCGTCTAATACAACAAGTGGTGACAAAGCTACAGATTCATCTCAAATGGTTCCTGCAGAGCTGGTAGGGACTTGGACAGGTACAACTGAAATCGCAAAAGATGTCCAAATGACAGTGGCTGCGGACGGAACGGTTACTACGACAGCAAACTTTTATCAAGCAGATGTGAACCCAATTCGTACAGCAACGACTAGAGCAAAAGCTGTTCAAGCTTCTGGTAATATCTATTACTGGGAAACAGACGAACCTGGAGCTTTTGATGCCCTTCTTCCC
>NZ_KQ969749.1:0-361 GCF_001578955.1 Streptococcus parasanguinis | reverse complement strand
AAAAACAAATCAGTCTTCTAAAAAGAAAAATACAAAAGCAACTGAATCTAGTTCAGAAGAAACAACACAATCAAGTCAAACAACCACAGCGTCTAATACAACAAGTGGTGCCAAAGCTACAGATTCATCCCAAATGGTTCCTGCAGAGCTGGTAGGGACTTGGACAGGTACAACTGAAATTGCGAAAGATGTCCAAATGACAGTGGCTGCGGACGGAACGGTCACTACGACAGCAAACTTTTATCAAGCAGATGTGAACCCAATTCGTACAGCAACGACTAGAGCAAAAGCTGTTCAAGCTTCTGGTAATATCTATTACTGGGATACGGATGAAGCAGGGGCTTTTGAGGCACTCCTTCCT
>NZ_KQ969748.1:0-367 GCF_001578955.1 Streptococcus parasanguinis | reverse complement strand
GAAATCACCATTCGAATAGCGCTTGTCATCGATGCGGGGAGTATTAGCCGTATCACAGACAATCACCAAAGCTCCAGCATAGTCCTCATCGCTGACAGTATCCATCTCAGCAAGCCAAGTCAAGGTCGGTTCATCATAGCCAGTTGCCAAAACCCGCTTTTGAGGGAAGCGCGCACGCAGGAGATCCCGCAAGCCCACCTGGCTACCAATCGCATCCGGATCCGGATTTTGATGACGATGGATAATAATCGTGTCATAAGCTTGAATTTTTTCAAGAATTTCATTCATTACGTTCATACATTACCTCATTTTCTCTGTCAATTTTAACATAAGAAAGGCCCATCCAGCAAGCATTTATCACTAATTA
>NZ_KQ969747.1:0-375 GCF_001578955.1 Streptococcus parasanguinis | reverse complement strand
CTTGAGTACAAATCAGAATTCAACCAAAAAGGGGAAGTGCCAGTTGATCCAGACTACACAATTCCACTTGGTGTCGGAGAAATCAAACGTGAAGGAACTGACGTCACTGTCGTAACGTACGGAAAAATGCTTCGTCGCGTGATGCAAGCTGCTGAAGAATTAGCAGAAGAAGGGATCTCAGTAGAAGTAGTAGATCCACGGACCTTGGTTCCACTTGATAAAGAGATCATCATTAATTCTGTCAAGAAGACAGGAAAAGTAGTCCTTGTCAATGATGCCCACAAAACAAGTGGCTATATCGGAGAAATTTCAGCTATTATCTCTGAATCAGAAGCATTTGATTACTTGGATGCACCAATCCGCCGTTGTGCGGGG
>NZ_KQ969746.1:0-380 GCF_001578955.1 Streptococcus parasanguinis | reverse complement strand
GTCCTTCTAAATTGGTTAAAATGGATATCCTTCTCAATGGCGATACCGTCGATGCCCTCAGCTTTATCGTTCACAAGGATTTTGCCTATGAACGTGGTAAGTTGATCGTTGAGAAGCTCAAGAAGATTATTCCTCGTCAACAGTTTGAAGTGCCTATCCAAGCGGCGATCGGTCATAAGATCGTGGCTCGTACAGATATCAAGGCCCTTCGTAAGAACGTCTTGGCCAAGTGTTATGGTGGGGACGTCTCACGGAAACGCAAGCTTCTTGAAAAACAAAAAGCTGGTAAGAAACGGATGAAAGCCATCGGTTCGGTAGAAGTGCCACAGGAAGCCTTCTTATCTGTCTTGTCAATGGATGAAGAATAACAATTAGAGAGT
>NZ_KQ969745.1:0-382 GCF_001578955.1 Streptococcus parasanguinis | reverse complement strand
AATGATAATCAATGTATAATAAAAAATTAAAGTTCGAATTCTGAAACTACTTTCACATATAAAAAATTGAATCTAAATTGCTGTAGTCCTATAATAAAGATAGGGATAAAAAGAAATCTTCCTAGAAAGGAGTATACTGTATCATATGTGACAGTATTATTAATAAATCATGAAAAAAATAATTACTATAGTACAGTGCATCTTGTTCCCCGTGTCTCCTTACATAGCTAGAGAATTATGCTTGATGAGTAAAAATCTAGTCGATAATATGTTCCTTACATTCTTTATCATGCTAACAATTTCTTTTTGGCTTGGTATTTGGAAGTTAGGAGATCTTGCGGGAAATCCAAAATAGAAAGTAATAAGTTGTGCTAGAGGTGAA
>NZ_KQ969744.1:0-382 GCF_001578955.1 Streptococcus parasanguinis | reverse complement strand
AGTATGAGTATGCCGGAGCATCGATTATTTCAGAGGCAAAGTCATCACGTTTTACAAACTGAAATTTATTTTTATCGATTGTAGCCATTATTTGCCTCCTTTCGTATTCGTTAATTTAATCCGTGGATCAAGCACTGTCATCAAGATATCACCTAACATAGCAGCAAAGATAGCAAGGGATGTGAAGATGAAGACAAGTCCGATGACCATGGTGTTGTTTGATGCTTTAATAGAGTCAATCAACATTTTACCCATACCTGGAAAGGCGAAGACTGTTTCAGTCAGCGTCGCACCAGAGATAACTCCAATAATTGCACCTGGAATACCAGACACCAATGGGACCATCGCATTTTTGAAGATGTGTTTTCTTGAGATCTCACGT
>NZ_KQ969743.1:0-384 GCF_001578955.1 Streptococcus parasanguinis | reverse complement strand
CTCATCTCTATCACAACTTTTTACTTTCTATTTTGGATTTCCCACAAGATCTCCCAACTTCCAAATACCAAGCCAAAAAGAAATTGTTAGCATAATAAAGAATGCAAGGAACATATTATCGACTAGATTTTTACTCATCAAGCATAGTTCTCTAGCTATATAAGGAGACACGGGAAACAAAATGCACTGTACTATAGTAATTATTTTTTTCATGATTTTTTAATAATACTGTCACATATGATACAGTATACTCCTTTCTAGGAAGAATTCTTATTATTCCTATCTTTATTATAGGCCTGCAGCAATTCGGATTCAATTTTTTATATGTGAAAGTAGTTTCAGAATTCGAACTTTAATTTTTTTATTATACCTTGATTATCATTG
>NZ_KQ969742.1:0-396 GCF_001578955.1 Streptococcus parasanguinis | reverse complement strand
CCCAATCAAAATGCCCAACGCTACTTCAAACGCTACCAGAAGTTAAAAGAAGCCGTCAAACATTTGACCATCCTCATTCAAGAAACCAAGGAAACCATTTCTTATCTTGAAACTGTTGAAACAGCCCTTTCTCAAGCGAGCCTGGCTGAGGTGGCAGAAATTCGAGAAGAGCTAATCCAGACCGGCTTTATCAAGCGGCGTAACCGTGAAAAAATTCATAAACGGAAAAAACCTGAGAAATACCTGGCTAGTGATGGAAAAACCATCATTTTAGTGGGACGCAATAATCTGCAAAACGATGAACTAACCTTTAAGATCGCTAAGAAAGATGAGCTCTGGTTCCATGCCAAAGATATCCCGGGAAGCCACGTCGTCATTACTGGCAATCTCGATCCG
>NZ_KQ969741.1:0-397 GCF_001578955.1 Streptococcus parasanguinis | reverse complement strand
CCTGTATTGATTCCATCCAATCCCCAGCTTGAACCATTTCCAATATGACTATTGAGGGCCAGTGGCTGGTACTGTGTAATCACACCAACATTGTGAATTCCTGAGTTGGCGCAGTTTGATAGCGCAAAATCGATAATCCGATAGCGCCCACCAAATTGAACCGCAGGTTTTGCGATGTTTTTGGTTAATTTTCCAAGACGTGTTCCTTGCCCTCCGGCAAGAATTAAAGCGAGCATTTCATTCTTCATTGACTACTTCCTCTTTTTAAAGCTTGGACTCCCATAGAGTCAACCGATCGTCATTTCTTATCTGATGTTTTAGATTTTGTCTTACGCACCTTGCGTTTTACCTTCCAAATACTAGCTCCTAAAGCCGGCAAAGTAAAGGTCAAGGTTTG
>NZ_KQ969740.1:0-400 GCF_001578955.1 Streptococcus parasanguinis | reverse complement strand
TCGTAGCAAATACCAGCGATTTTATAGAAAATATGGCATACTAGACTTAGAAGAAAGCGAGGTAATCTCATGGAACAATTTTTAGAAGATATTAAAGATCTTGAAGTGACAACTGTCGCGCGTGCACAAGAAGCGATCGATCAAAAAGAAACAGCGACCTTCTTTATCGGACGCAAGACTTGTCCATACTGCCGGAAGTTCGCTGCTAAGTTAGCAACTGTCGTAGCTGAAACAAAAGCTCATATCCACTTCATCAATAGTGAAGAACCAAGTCAGCTAGACGCATTACAAGCCTTCCGCTCAACCTACGGTATTCCAACTGTTCCTGGATTTTTACATGTTGAATCCGGAGAAGTCAGTGTTCGTTGCGACTCATCTATGTCCGAAGAAGAAATTAAAG
>NZ_KQ969739.1:0-405 GCF_001578955.1 Streptococcus parasanguinis | reverse complement strand
CTCTGACGCACTGGTTGATGCACTTTGCGATGCGCTTGTGCTTGCTGACTCACTTGCACTGGTTGAAGCACTTTGCGATGCGCTTGTGCTTGCTGATTCTGACGCGCTTGTTGAAGCACTCATTGAAGCAGATGTACTTGCGGATTCGCTGGCACTGGTTGATGCACTTTGTGATGCGGATGTGCTTGCGGATTCACTTGCGCTTGTCGAAGCACTTTGTGATGCGCTAGTACTTGCTGACTCACTTGCACTAGTTGAAGCACTTTGCGATGCACTTGTGCTTGCGGACTCTGATGCACTCGTTGATGCACTTTGTGAAGCTGAAGTACTTGCGGACTCTGATGCACTCGTTGATGCACTTTGTGAAGCAGATGTACTTGCGGACTCACTTGCACTTGTTGAGGC
>NZ_KQ969738.1:0-405 GCF_001578955.1 Streptococcus parasanguinis | reverse complement strand
CAATTTTTCCACCTGCTTTTCTTACTAATGCAATTACAGTCTCTACATCTTCTTTATATTCAACATTGTAGGCTAATGTAATTCCTGAAAATCCATTCCCTTTTGGTGGATTATTTTCATCAATATCTTTTGCTAATTGTTCCAAAGGAAATAGTTCAAACTTTGTTCCCGGAGTATCAAAAAAGCATACTGACGGATTATTTTCTCTGCAATCAGTCTTATATCCTAAACCATCTCTATAAAACTTTATTGACCTTTCCATATCTTTCACACCTAAACAAAACAAATAAAAGATTAGTTACTCAACTTGCCATTAATTGTTTGATATTAAGTATTGATAAAGAAAAATTTCATAATTGCACATTTCTTATTGCAGAGATTACAAAACTATTAGATAACGAATTA
>NZ_KQ969737.1:0-417 GCF_001578955.1 Streptococcus parasanguinis | reverse complement strand
CGAGTGCTTGAAATGATTATATTTCAAGCACTTTTCTCACGGCGGAAAGTTTCAATATATGTTGAATGATCCTAAAAGTAGACCTCATTTTTTTTCAGCATACGTAGAACAGTTTGTCTACATTCTAAAAGGTTGAGCGTCGCTCAACCTTTTATTTTTGAAATCAATCCGTTAGTTTCATGGCTTTGATTTTTTCTTCTTCTGGGGTAACCCGCAGAGTTTTCTGACCGGTGTAGGTGACAAAGCCGGGCTTTCCACCAGTTGGTTTATTGAGTTTCTTAGCTTCGATCATATCTACTTGGACCAGGTTTGAGAGCCGGGCCTTGGAATAGTAGGCAGCCAACTCTGCAGCATCGGTTTTCACTTCATCCGTCGGATCGAGATTGCCAGTAATGACGACGTGGCTTCCCGGGATAT
>NZ_KQ969736.1:0-419 GCF_001578955.1 Streptococcus parasanguinis | reverse complement strand
TTGAAAAACTACATACTTTTTATAGGTTTTCATTTTATTTACCTCCTATTATTTTTTTTTAAAGATTTTTTCATCCTTAGCTTTACGGTGGCCTCACTCTCTCTAATATTATTATTAAATGATTTGTCTTGAGCATCTGCTACCTCCTTTATTGAGAAATAAAAAAAAGACAGTTCACCACTGCCTTTTCTTATCTTCACTATTATTATGCCATTTTTCTGTAAAAATAAAATCAACATTTCCGTTCCTAAAATAACGATGTTTTTTCTTCTATCTTTATTTTTATCAAAATATGGCATACTATTATTATAAATTTAATTGAGAAAGTAGAGCGATTACCATTAGCCATATGATGAGAAAGTTTATTACCGGGCACGGTTAACGTACTTATTTCTCATATGCTAGTCATTGCAAAGGAA
>NZ_KQ969735.1:0-423 GCF_001578955.1 Streptococcus parasanguinis | reverse complement strand
GATTGGCTCTTAGGAGCCTTTTGCGCTGAGGAGGTCTACATTCAATTGTAACGCAGGAGCGGACCTTGAACAGTTGTGTGAACCGGCTGTTCTCACCGAAAGGTGCCTCAAATCCTGGTCTTCGGATCAGGATTTTTTTGTGTCTTCAAAGAACTGAAAACTATTATAATACAGTTGCTACAAAGTTATGTTGGTGTTATAATATAGTAAAGTGCCTCGTGTCAGAAAGGAGTGGAGTTGATTGGGAGATTTCTATCATTCTAATGATTCAGCATCTACAGACTATTCGCAGAAAATTGAAGAGCTTGAAAACTCCAAACAATTTCAGGATGCCATCGGATTGATCCGAGAACAGATGAAGAACAATCTTCAGTGGAATGTTTTGCGATCTTTTGGTATTATTTGCGCTATACTGTCTCTCAT
>NZ_KQ969734.1:0-431 GCF_001578955.1 Streptococcus parasanguinis | reverse complement strand
GTTAGACAATTAATTTAAGCAAAGGATTTAGTTCTGTATTGCACAGGGCTGAGTCCTTTTCTATTATTTGTATAGAAGTGTATACATTTTTAATCTATAGTCGTAGAGATTTAGTAAAACTATAGCCAAATATAGATCTTTTTCTAAAATTTACTAATGTCTGTTATAATGGACATTATTTGAAATTTCCATTATAACAGACATTGATACAGTTTTGCAACATTATTTTGGTATAGTAATATTATAAAAGGAGGCGAGAAACATGAGAAAATTTGTTAGCATATTATTGTTGTCATTATCAATAATTACGCTAATTGCTTGCACTAAAAATAAGCAACAATCTCTGGATGGCGAATACTATTGGATATCAAGTGAAAGAAATGAATTGGCATTTACTATAAAAGGGAATAGAGGTTCAATAAAACACGGAG
>NZ_KQ969733.1:0-434 GCF_001578955.1 Streptococcus parasanguinis | reverse complement strand
AATGTAGGATTTTTTTAACTGTAGTAATGTTATAAAATTAATCTTACCAATAAAGTATCTATAGGTCTTTGTATACCTAAAATTTTATAGTAGCAATATAAAATTTACATTAATTGTAAAATGATTTATTATAGCTAAATATAATAGTCTCTAATTAGTTTTTTTAATTTGTGCAAGTCGTTCTATTAAAATATCGACTGCTTCATTCTTTCGGTTAGGATCTAATTCCGCATAGATATCCATTGTGGTTGAAATAGATCTGTGTCCCATACGTTCTTGAAGTTCTTTCCAATTTGCTCCAGCGTTGAGCATTAAAGACGCATGAGTATGGCGGAATATTTGAAAACCATAATTAGGTAAACCTAACTCTTTTGATCGTTTAATAAGAGTAGCTCGCTCATTTCGATGGGGAGATGTACCTTAAACAGATAAGA
>NZ_KQ969732.1:0-440 GCF_001578955.1 Streptococcus parasanguinis | reverse complement strand
AAGACTGCTGGAATAGAGTGGTCGTATTCTGGAGTTCCAATAATCACCCCATCAGCTTCCTCGATTTTGGCAACAATCTCTAAGACGGATTCAGGCACTTGTTTGTCGGCTGGTTTGTTAAAGACAGGGATATCTTTAATTTCGACCAATTCGATCTCAGCCTTGTCAGCAAAATGCTTTTGCATGTATTGAAGTAGTTGACGGTTTGTAGAACGTTTGGAGTTAGTCCCCACAATCGCAATAAGTTTTATCATGAAAAATTCCTTTCTGATAGTAGAATTATAAATAAGATTGAAGCCCACTTGTATAGGCGATCTTGCCTGATTGCGAAACCAATAAGGTATCCATACCAGGAAGTGATTCAACAATGTTGAGGATGGAAGCAGGAGATTCTCCAAATAGCCTAGTAGTCCAAATCTCCCCATCTACAGATCGATCTG
>NZ_KQ969731.1:0-442 GCF_001578955.1 Streptococcus parasanguinis | reverse complement strand
TTACTTAAAAAAAGAATATAAAAAAAGTTTTTCAACTTGACGAAATAGATTTTAATTTATTAAGAGATAAATGTAAAGAAGTAATTAAATTTAATTGGAATATTTAAAAAAGCCTATATCATAGGCTTTTTTAAATATTTCTAACTCATTAAATCCATGATTGTATAAATCACAAACATAGAATTTCATTGGCTGATTAGTTAGTCCGTCGCAAGTATAGAACCCTCTGAAATCTTCAACGTTTCCAGCCGTTGCAACTTCTCCAAATGCTATTCGTTGAATGTCAGAGTTTGCAGATCCAAGGAGAACCTTGGAAGCAAACTGCTGACGTATTCTCTGCGGGAGCGTATCAGTTGACGGGTCTTGCGTACTAGCAATAACAGAAACACCGACGGAGCGCCCTCTTTGAATGATAGCCGATAAGTCAGCCACAAACTTTTTA
>NZ_KQ969730.1:0-456 GCF_001578955.1 Streptococcus parasanguinis | reverse complement strand
CCATCTTGTACCAAGCGTTTTGCGATTGCAAAACCAATTCCTTGACCAGCACCTGTGACAATAGCTACTTTAGACATATGATTCCTCCTTGGTATCAATGATACCAGCAAACGTTCATATAGAACAGCAAGGGTTGACAACTAGTTTTGATGGGGTCTATCATAAATTTCCGACAAAACTATGCTAATAGTATACTCTTTTGTGAAAAACATTTCAAACTCTAGCTTGTTTTTTGAAAAAAATAGTTTATTTATATGATATTTTTATTTAGTGATAAATGAACGAAAGCGTGAAATAGAGTAAAGCTTTTAGCCAAAACGGTTAACTGTTCTATTCTGTATAAGCTACATGAGGCTGGGACAAAAGTCCCAGCCTCTCAATTATTTTTGGTTTGTCGAGCAAGACGCAGTGATTGAGTGGGCTCTACTACGCTGATTTCATCAGCTTTTACAGTCC
>NZ_KQ969729.1:0-456 GCF_001578955.1 Streptococcus parasanguinis | reverse complement strand
TCGACTCGAAACATTGGTGTTTGGACATTAGAACAAGAAAGCAAAAGGAAGAATAGAAATAAAATCCCAAAAAGATAAGAGCGTTTCATAGGTTATCCCTCCTATCCATTTCACGACTCACTTTCTCACCAAGCATAATTTTTCTCACCGCATGTAACCATGGCTGCTAATAACTCCTCTGGTGTCAGTTTCTTCAAGCCTCCATAGGTTGGATCCTGTACATGTGTATCGGGGTCTAGATAATAGATTGCTGCGATGTCCTTGTTATCTGATGTTAATTCATAGCCTACTCCAATCACATTATGTTCCCCACTTTTTCCAGGATAGATTTGTGCCACATTGAAGGTGTAATAGAGAGGATAGCCATCATCAATATCTTTGCGCACGCGTTCTTTAAAGATTCGGAGATCTTCAGAATCTGGACGAGCGTCTGTTACAGTAGCTAGTCGATAACCC
>NZ_KQ969728.1:0-460 GCF_001578955.1 Streptococcus parasanguinis | reverse complement strand
ATAGTCCTTCGAAAAATCAAAATAGGTAAAGCCGTCTTTGCGAATCCCACACTTGGACTGGATCCACATCTGATTCCGAAGATCCGGACGACGCTTGAGAACCTTCCCCAGCAGGACCTCACACTGGCCATCGCCATAGATATCCGCCAGATCAAAAGTGTTGATCCCAATCGACAAGGCTGCTTCCACCAAGGCCTCCACCTCATCTTCACTCATCTGACTGATCCGCATCATCCCAAGGACAATCGTGGACAAATGCTCATTTTCAGCAAACTCAATATAGTTCATGTCCGCCTCCTTTTCTGTAGTTCTATTGTAGTGAAAAGGCTTGCAAAAGTCAATTTGCAAGCAAAAGAGGCTGGGACAAAAGTCCTAGCCTCTTAATTGTTTTTGGATTGTCGAGCAAGACGCAGTGGTTGAGTGGGCTCTACTACGCTGATTTCATCAGCTTTTACAGCCC
>NZ_KQ969727.1:0-460 GCF_001578955.1 Streptococcus parasanguinis | reverse complement strand
GTCAGGGCCTTGTTGAGTTGGATGGTAATGGGCTCGTTGGTATAGTAATTGTCCAAAACAACCTGGTCTTGGTCGTTTGGTACCTGATGGAGGAAGGTTGTCAGCAATTCTCCTTTTTGGCGGAATTCTTCCGCATTGTCGGTCGCCTCTAACTCCGCTTCTTGCTTGGCTAATTTTTTTCGGTTCTTTTCAAGATCGTTTTCAACCTTGCGGATTAATTCACTGGCCTGTTGTTGCACCCGATCGCGCTCAGCCTTGTCTCGATAATAGTCATCCAGCAGATCAGAAAGTGTTTCAAAGGTTTGACTGGTCGCATCTGCAAAGGGAATAGCCGTGAAGGATTTGGTTGTTAGACATGGCTCAGTTGGAGCTTGGAAAAAGGCACGGAAGGTTTTTAATTTTTCATCCGTTTCAAGTCGCTTGGCCAATTCTTGAGCCGTATCTCGCCCCAAACCTTGGA
>NZ_KQ969726.1:0-463 GCF_001578955.1 Streptococcus parasanguinis | reverse complement strand
TGGCCTTGATCTCAAAGGCAAACTTTACGGTGTGGTAGGATCAGGTGATACCTTCTACGATGAATTCTGTAAAGCAGTTGATGATTTCGACCGTTGCTTCGCTGCGACTGGTGCTGAAAAAGGTTCTGAGTGTGTCAAAGTTGATTTGTCTGCAGAAGACGAAGACATTGAAAAATTAGAAGCCTTTGCAGAAGAACTTGTAGCAAAAGCAAATTAATGACAAAGAGGCTGGATCGATGGATTACAGCCTCGATTTATATCCAAAATAAAGAGGAGACACATGGATTTAGATCAGATTCGTAAGGACATTGACCAGATCGATCAAGAGCTTGTAGCCTTGCTGGAAAGACGGATGGTCTGTGTCGGTCAGATTGTAGAATATAAGGAGCAACAGGGCTTACCTGTGCTCGATCAAGGCAGGGAAAGAGAGGTGCTTGAGAAAGTCGGCTCTCTCGTGACGGAT
>NZ_KQ969725.1:0-465 GCF_001578955.1 Streptococcus parasanguinis | reverse complement strand
AAATCGACCCTGCTTCTCCAAGTGTCGACCCAGTTGTCTCAAGTAGGAACGGTTCTCTATGTCAGTGGAGAGGAGTCGGCCCAGCAGATCAAACTCCGTGCAGAGCGATTGGGAGATATCGATAGCGAGTTTTACCTCTATGCCGAGACCAATATGCAGAGTGTCCGGGCAGAAGTAGAGCGCATCCAGCCTGATTTTCTGATCATTGACTCTATTCAGACGATCATGTCTCCTGAGATTTCAGGGGTGCAGGGGTCGGTCTCTCAGGTACGCGAGGTGACGGCTGAGCTCATGCAGCTGGCTAAGACCAATAACATTGCTATCTTTATCGTGGGGCATGTAACCAAGGAAGGAACCTTGGCGGGTCCTCGGATGCTGGAACACATGGTGGATACGGTGCTCTACTTTGAGGGCGAACGCCACCACACCTTCCGGATCCTGAGAGCGGTCAAGAACCGCTTTGGC
>NZ_KQ969724.1:0-473 GCF_001578955.1 Streptococcus parasanguinis | reverse complement strand
TGATCTAAGGTCATCAAAGTGCTAAATTCTCAAACCAACTTCTACCGCCAATAAACGTGGAAGTTAATTTGTCAAAACAATGCTATTAAAAAATAAAAGGGAAAACTTTTTTGTTAAATAAGGTTATCGTTACTATTAACCAAATATAGCTTTTAGCCAATCAACTATAAGTGGTCTAAGTAATGGGATTAAGAATAGACCTACAATGATACCTAAAATAAATATTGGAAACATTTTTTTGAAGTTTCTTTTATTCATCTATGGACACATCCCTTCAATGAATGGAATCCCCACCATCGCCAACTATCTAACAAGTTGAAGAGTGGGAGTGATGCTATAAAGAATAAATAGTGATTTTTTTCACGTTTATCACATCTTTCTTTAATATATATTATATACTAAACATATATCGAGATGTAAAAATGTCACATATATACACATAATTAGAGGTGGAGCTGTTATGCGTTGGGTTT
>NZ_KQ969723.1:0-475 GCF_001578955.1 Streptococcus parasanguinis | reverse complement strand
GCAAGGCTATGTAATAATTGAATAGGAACGAGCACCCTTAGCTCAACTGGATAGAGTACCTGACTACGAATCAGGCGGTTAGAGGTTCGACTCCTCTAGGGTGCATAAAGCGTAAGCTTTAGATCGGGAAGTAGCTCAGCTTGGTAGAGTACTTGGTTTGGGACCAAGGTGTCGCAGGTTCGAATCCTGTCTTCCCGATATTATGGCGGTGTAGCTCAGCTGGCTAGAGCGTCCGGTTCATACCCGGGAGGTCGGGGGTTCGATCCCCTTCGCCGCTATATTGTTGATCTTGTTGGACCTTTAGCTCAGCTGGTTAGAGCTCTCGGCTCATAACCGAGTGGTCGTAGGTTCAAGTCCTACAAGGTCCATTGTTATTTTGGAGGATTACCCAAGTCCGGCTGAAGGGAACGGTCTTGAAAACCGTCAGGCGTGTAAAAGCGTGCGTGGGTTCGAATCCCACATCCTCCTTTTTAAA
>NZ_KQ969722.1:0-491 GCF_001578955.1 Streptococcus parasanguinis | reverse complement strand
GCCTGTCGACATTAGAGGATACCAATGAGTTGGCAAAAGAAGAGGCAGGTAAGGATTATGTGGTTTTATCCGTTGTAGCTCCAACCTTTAATGGCGAAAAATCAGCAGCAGATTTCAAAAACTGGTACCAGTCTTTGGATTACAAGGATTTCCCAGTCTTGCTAGATAGTAAAGGGGAACTGCTCAAAGAATATGGGATTCGTTCTTATCCATCGGCGCTCTTTATCAATAGTGATGGGACTTTAGCAAAGAGTCATATTGGCTATATGAATAAAGAGGATATCCTCAAGACCCTAGAGAACATGCAGTAAGGAGATAGACAATGGAAACAAAATGGAAAGTGTTTGCTATCCTTCTCATTGGCTTGCTATCGATTGGTTTCTTTTTCTTTAGTAAGGGAGCAAACGGAATGGATCAATCAGAAACAAGCACTGAGATGATTAAAAAAGTATCGATGAGTCAGACTCCAGTAGCCAAAAAGGAAACAAATG
>NZ_KQ969721.1:0-509 GCF_001578955.1 Streptococcus parasanguinis | reverse complement strand
TAAAAGTAAATCTCCACAATCACTAATCATTGAGTTTCCAAAAATCTGAGTTAGGTGCAATCCAGAAATATATCGAATCCCAACTGTTCGCATTTCCTTAGTTTTTTGAATAATCATTAAGGCTATAAAAGTTAGTAGAAAAATGACCAAAACGAGTAATTGACTACCATTTCCCATATACGTAAATAAGCTAAGAAAAATATTTGGATATGAAACAAATGTTTGTGTGAAACCCAATGATTGAAGTTCATGATTTAATCTATCTAGAGTGAGATTTCCAGATAAAATATAATAATTGGACAATAAGCCACTATTGTAAAAATCTTCTTCACTAGCTTTAACAAGGCCGTTTGGGATATGGCCAGATCCAAATATTGCATAGGAAAAATGAACCTTACCTTTATCGTCTATTGTTTCAATTTGTTCACCAATCACACTGTCTGTTTCATTTGCTAATTGATCTAAACTGTATTTTACCTGATCTTTTGATACCTCTTTGTTCCGGGAAA
>NZ_KQ969720.1:0-515 GCF_001578955.1 Streptococcus parasanguinis | reverse complement strand
CCTTTAAGAAGGTTATCTGAAACAACCCACATGTGGATTCCTTTTTCAGCATCCAAGTCTTTACGAATCCGTCCAACGAAGGTATCGCGTGATCCGACCGCATTAACGGCTTGTGGGTAGACTTGGTGAGCAACATCGTCTTCAAGAACTGCACCTGGGAATTCTGCAATAGCAGCTTTCACTTCATCAATTGGTGCCACTTCTTTTGTTTCAATGTAGACTGACTCTGAGTGAGCTGACAAGACTGGAATCCGCACACAAGTTGCTGAAACGGCAATGCTATCGTCTTCCATGATTTTCTTGGTTTCATTCGTCATCTTCATTTCTTCGTAAGTATAGTCATTTTCTGTGAAGACGTCGATTTGTGGAAGAGCGTTGAAAGCAATTGGGTAATGTTTTTTATCACCACCACATGGCAAGATTTCTGCTTTGACATCGCGTGGGTTGACTCCATCATTCAAGACTTCCTTCAACTCACGTTGGGTTTCAAGAATAGCTCCCATACCAGCACCTGA
>NZ_KQ969719.1:0-525 GCF_001578955.1 Streptococcus parasanguinis | reverse complement strand
CAGAAGATTTATTAAAAAATTCTATTTCTATCCCTTATCCAGATGGGAAAATCTTTACACCTACCGCACTGTCAAATGATGGTATTGCTTATGGCGAGGCTGTTGACCAAGGACACGAGGATCAGAATTATCTTGCTGTATGAATTTACATACCAAGGAATTTCAAAAGATAAAAGATGTTGAAAAGACCTCTAATCTGACTCATGTAGCTGTTAGCTATGTGGATCATGATATTGTTGTTTTTGAAGAGTATGATCAACTCAATCAGACAGGGATTTACTATCTCTGGAAGATAAAAGACAAATCTTTAACGACACTGATCGATAGGAGACCTATCGGAACGGTTCCAGTTACTCAAGTAGCTCGATCCAACCAGAAACTCTTTATAAATTATGAAGTAGGCGATAGCCTATATCAAATTGAAGAATTTGACCTTGAAACAGGGACTCATCAGACGATTGAATCAGAAAATAGCGGTTTTCCGACTGTCTTTAAAGATCACTTGTATTATGTACAAATTGATAA
>NZ_KQ969718.1:0-596 GCF_001578955.1 Streptococcus parasanguinis | reverse complement strand
AAACAACATCTTTCCAGAACTTCAATAATTTCTTTTTATGTTAATTCATTATTTAACTAAATCTTTGGAGGTAATACGTTTTCAAAGCTACTTTTTTACCATAGATTTTGAGCATTCAACACATATTACTAAGCCAAAAATGCTCTAAATTTTTGAAATTCTAACAAATTACACCCTTGTACATTAGAATCACTTCTTTCTAATTAAAAATTAGATAAAACAGAAATACCATATAGTTAATTAGTATTTTCATCATTTAATCAACTAATCAGCCTTCCCAACATCAAGACCATTGGACTCCTTTTGTGATTGCACTCGAATCTCCAATTGTTTATTCTTCTGAATAAACTGTTGGTAAGGAATTGTATTACTAAACATAAAAACACCTAGTAATGCAAATGTAACTAATTTTTTAATTCCACGTTTTTTTCTCATGCAATGAAACCCCTTTCTTTTTCCTTATTTTTATTCTAACACATATATATTATTTATGCAATTATTTTTATTGCGCTTTGAACTTTTTTTTTTTTTTATTACCATAAAGAATTATTTATTCCTTTAACTTGCTATTTTGAACTAAAAATTTTATAATGAAA
>NZ_KQ969717.1:0-609 GCF_001578955.1 Streptococcus parasanguinis | reverse complement strand
AGTTAAGTCTTTATTACTAAATACTGAATACAAAATATTAAAAAGGTATAAAAGTATCCTAATTTAAATATTTATATTTTAAAAAGAAAATAATTAACACAAGTGTAACACCTGTGATAGAATTGACTTGAGGTGAAGAAAATGGCAACTGATAAAAATAGAATAATGATTAGCTTGGATGATAAAAATCTAGAGAAACTTGAAAATTTAGTAGAAGATGCTAGAGATAGAAGAGGAATGCGACTAACAAAGTCCCAAGTTATAGAATTGCTCCTAAATACTGTTGATTATTTCGATGATATTATGGGAGCTATTTACTCAAAAAAATAACAGCAAAAATGCTATTATTTTTTTACCAACAGGTGCAACACTAGTGATATAGGAGTGATAAAATGGTTGTTTATATTAGACAAAGCAATCTACCAAGTGAAGTTTCAATTAATAAGTACAATGCTCAAGTAGGTGCATACTTACAAGGAGAAGAAGTTATTTTATATCAATCTTTTTCTGAAATAGAACAGTTAACAAGTGAAGATATAGTTGTAGATTATATAATGGAGACTAGAGCATTACTAAAAATGATGGGGTTAAACGTTCCGGTTTATGACT
>NZ_KQ969716.1:0-625 GCF_001578955.1 Streptococcus parasanguinis | reverse complement strand
ACCAATCTGATACTAGCAAGCCACGTCTAGTGGTCACTCAATCTGCAGGCAACTACCCGGCTGATCAATATTTCTACCGTCAATAAAAAAGGAGATTAATCCATGAGCAATCACATCAATTATAAGTGGGCTAGTCTTGGAACTGGAGTTATTGCCAATGAATTGGCGCAAGCTCTTGAAGCGCTTGGTGGGAAACTCTATTCCGTTGCCAATCGTACCTATGACAAGGGGCTAGCCTTCGCTGAGAAATACGGGATTGAAAAGGTGTATCATGAAATTGATGAAGTCTTTGAAGATCCTGAAGTGGATATCATCTATATCTCAACGCCTCACAATACTCATATCCAGTATCTTCGCAAGGCCCTCGCAGCTGGCAAGCACGTGCTCTGCGAAAAGTCCATCACTCTCAACAGTGAGGAATTGGCAGAAGCGATAAAGCTTGCTGAAGAAAACCATGTCAAACTGGCAGAAGCCATGACCATTTTCCATATGCCTATTTATCGGAAACTCTCTGAAATTGTGGCAAGTGGCAAGCTAGGCCCTCTCAAGGTCATCCAGATGAACTTCGGTTCCTATAAGGAATACGATATGAGCAACCGCTTTTTCAATCGCAATCTGGCAGGTG
>NZ_KQ969715.1:0-634 GCF_001578955.1 Streptococcus parasanguinis | reverse complement strand
CTGAAACAGCAACTACAATCGCAGAAAAAATAATCGCGCGACTTGGAATCCCCATACGAGATAAGCTATTCAGTTTCAAACGATTCATCACTTTGCTGTTTGGTGTTTCTTTTGCAATCTGGTACAAGTGACGCCCTGTTGAATAGAGGGTGGAATTCAAGGAAGATGCAGCAGCTGTCAGTACGACAAAATTAATCAATCCTGCTGCCCACTTGATTCCTACCATCTGAAAGACCGTTACAAACGGTGACTTATTGACGGGAAGCTGTTGCCAAGGGAAAATAGCCATAATCGCCAACAATGCTCCTACATAAAAGATTACAATTCGGATTGGAATTTCTTTAATGGCTTTTGGCAATACTTGGCGGGGATTAGCGGTTTCAGAAGTAGTAATTCCAACAAACTCGATCGCTTGGTAAGCAAAGAAGACCATTTGGAAGGCCATGACGAACTTGACCCAACCATTTGGAAACATTTGAAAACCACTAGTAATATTGGTTAAACTAGCGTGTCCAGCTGGTGTTTCAAAGTTCGTCGTCACCATAAAGATCCCTGTTACGATCAGGGCTAAAATCGTGACAATCTTGATCATTCCAAACCAGAATTCAACCTCTCCAAAAACCTTCACAGCGAT
>NZ_KQ969714.1:0-635 GCF_001578955.1 Streptococcus parasanguinis | reverse complement strand
TAGGTCCCGTAGTGTAGCGGTTATCACGTCGCCCTGTCACGGCGAAGATCGCGGGTTCGATTCCCGTCGGGACCGTTAAGATAATGAAAATTATTTTAAGACTCGTTAGCTCAGTTGGTAGAGCAATTGACTTTTAATCAATGGGTCACTGGTTCGAGCCCAGTACGGGTCATATTTTGCGGGTTTGGCGGAATTGGCAGACGCACCAGATTTAGGATCTGGCGCTTTACGGCGTGGGGGTTCAAGTCCCTTAACCCGCATAGAGAATAATAATGAGCCGGCTTAGCTCAGTTGGTAGAGCATCTGATTTGTAATCAGAGGGTCGCGTGTTCAAGTCATGTAGCCGGCATTTTTTTATATAAAGAAAGCAATGCGAACGTAGTTCAGTGGTAGAACACCACCTTGCCAAGGTGGGGGTCGCGGGTTCGAATCCCGTCGTTCGCTTGAGGAGGCCGGGGTGGCGGAACTGGCAGACGCACAGGACTTAAAATCCTGCGATTGGTAACGATCGTACCGGTTCGATTCCGGTCCTCGGCATAGACAAAGGTTGAAAGAAGCACCCTTAGCTCAACTGGATAGAGTACCTGACTACGAATCAGGCGGTTAGAGGTTCGACTCCTCTAGGGTGCATGGTC
>NZ_KQ969713.1:0-658 GCF_001578955.1 Streptococcus parasanguinis | reverse complement strand
TAGTAATAACTACATACTTTTTATAAGTTTTCATTTTGTTTACCTCCGATTATTTTTAAAAAAGTTTTTTATTCGTGAACTTTCACGGTGGCCTCACTCTCTCTAATATTATTATTAAATGATTTGGCTTGAGCATCTGCTACCTCCTTTATTGAGAAATAAAAAAAAGACAGTTCACCACTGCCTTTTCTTATCTTCAATATTATTATGCCATTTTTTTGTAAAAATAAAAAAACGATTTTTCAAAAAAGTACTATAAAATGCTCTTAGCCCAAGAAGATAAATTTTTTTGTCTAGGTTTTGGGATCAGTACATAACAAGAAGATTTTTTTATGTTTTTCTAAGTACGTCTAGACGTTTTAAAACTCATGTTGTGATTGAATTACGTTCAATACTTCTTGCATACTTCCAGCCTTCCAATTTGCCTTAGCATTAAATAAAGGCAATCGGTAATCGTAATATCCAATAGTATCAATACCAGCACTAGTTGATACCTGTATCCCTGAGTACGAATCTTCAATAGCAATTGTCATCCGAAACAATATAATCAAAATAATTCTTCAAATCCAGTTTTTCAAGACTTATTTCTATACTTTTTCTTCCTTTCTCTGTGAAAATCGCAAATTTTTCCCACTTTTTCTCAATGATTTCAATACTG
>NZ_KQ969712.1:0-673 GCF_001578955.1 Streptococcus parasanguinis | reverse complement strand
TTTCGTCTTCCTCTATGAGACTGACCTATTTTTTAGTGTCACAGTGCCTCAGATATGGACGATAGCCTATGCTATAAAATTCATATAAAGATAATCAACAACAAAATAAGCAAGAATAGGGAAAAGTCTTTAGATCAAAAAACGCATAATATTAGGTTTTGAAGAACCTTGATACTATGCGTTTTATTGTGGGGAGATTTACTTTATTTTCTCCTGAAATTGAGTTTTTACCTAGTATCGTTTTACTTACGATTAGAAATGAAAAATTTATCAATGAATAGTAAGTGAAATAATGCAAGTATAAATCCCCAGAAACTACCACGAAGAGAGAATTCTTGATGATTAAGAGGAAGCAAATCACGGTTTCCTACATAGATGCATGTCAAAACCACAAATAGAATCCAAAATAAATCAGTCCATTTATATTTTGAAAAATATTTTTTTAACATAATAACACCTTCTTTCTTTGCTATAATAACATTATATGACAAAATGTAAGCGAAAACAAATAAAAAATAATAGGATGATTCGGAGGATAACACCTCCACTTTTTTGTATAGATGCCCCGATTTTTTTAATCATACAAAAATCACGCATTTTCGTTGCTGACACAGCAATTCTGAGCGTTTTTCAGAACATTTTGCGACCTATCAACTATGAAGAATCCTTAGAA
>NZ_KQ969711.1:0-763 GCF_001578955.1 Streptococcus parasanguinis | reverse complement strand
CAAATGATAGTGATACAATTTTAGCTATTTTATCAAAGAATTTATAATAAAAACGGCAATTGCCGTTTTTTTGCTTTTATAAATTGTCTGAATACAGATTATTTGGATTACTAAAATAATCACAGCTACTACAATTAAAGATAAGCCCCTAATCCAGGTTACTTAACTGTACCATATCCGAGAATATATTTGAAAGAAAAAAGAATACAATTTGTCTATTTAGCTACCCCAAATATACCAAACACTTTTTTATTAAACTAATCAAAATTAAATTATACTACAAACACATTTTTACTTATCTCAGAAAAAACAATGTTTAAGTTATTTAAGATAGACTTTGTAAGTTCTAAGTTATCAGTTTTCAACAACCAAACGTTCTTTATAGATCCAAGTGATAAAAATTCTGTCTTTTTCCCTTGGAAAATTACTTTCCCTTGATTGATAATTGTAACTGTATCTACTAACTTACTTAATTCTTCCAATGAATGACTCGAAATTACAATCCCAACTCCTTTTTTAGACAATTCAATGAGCAAGTCTCTAAACTCTTTCATTCCTATGGGATCTAATCCATTGAATGATTCATCTAATAATAAGATAGTTGGCTGATGGATTAAGGCTTGAGCAAGCCCCAAACGTTGTTTCATACCTAATGAAAAACTAGATACTTTACAATCCACACTATTGTCTAAACCAACTAAATGCAGATAGTTTAAAAGATCTTCTTTTGATAAGTTTACTTCATCATAAAGACTAGAAATTC
>NZ_KQ969710.1:0-810 GCF_001578955.1 Streptococcus parasanguinis | reverse complement strand
ACCGATAGTATTCAAATAGCCCTTTGAGTTCCCTTCAATTAGTTTCCCATTGATTTTAATTTCACCAGATTCTTTTTTTACTAAACCTAAAATCGTCTTGAATATTGTAGTTTTCCCAGAACCATTTTGTCCAATGAGTCCCATTATTTCGCCACTCTGCAACTCAAATGACAAATCTTCAATTACTTTCTTTTTGTTATACGATTTATTTAGACCAATAATTTGTAATAGTGCCATTTCGTCTTCCCTTTTAGTTAACAACGTTTATACTCAACCATACTATTTATTTACTTATCTAAGGGAAATCCATCATAAATGATTCTTCCTTTATCCATAACAATAAATCTATCTACAAATTTCATGAAGCTATCTTCATGAAAAATACTTATTATTATCATGTTTTTTTTAATTGAATTTAAATATTCAAAAACTTTTTTCTCGGATTCTTTATCCAAACTACTTGTCGCCTCATCTAATAATAAAATTTCAGGATTACTTAGTATAGCTCTAGCCAATCCAACTTTTTGTTTTTGACCACCAGATAAGTTCTCTCCATTTTCTAGAAGAAATAGCTCTAGCCCATTTCCCTCTGATGTAAGTTCAAATAAACCAAATTCGATACAAATCCTATTGATTTCTTCATCTACAATCATTGAATTTCCCAAAGTTAAATTATCTCTCAGTGTCCCTTCAAATACATAGGGATCCTGACTAACGTATGCTAACTTACTTCTTATATGAAGGAGAGAACCAATTTAGTCCTCTCCAGATTGTAACTTTTTATCAAGCCACTACAGTTGACAATGAGCC
>NZ_KQ969709.1:0-873 GCF_001578955.1 Streptococcus parasanguinis | reverse complement strand
TTAAGCAAATAGGAAGGTTTATTATCTTTAATGAATACACTCGCAGAGAAATTCAGATTGAAAAGAAAAGAGTTGAGACTCTCCCAACAAACTCTTGCAGAAGGAATTTGTGAACAAAGCCAGATTGGTAAAATTGAGAGAGGGCATTTCATTCCCTCCGCAGACCTTTTGTTCAAACTCTCACAACGACTTGAAGTACCATTAGATTATTTTTTTAATGAACAAATTGAAATTAAATCTAACCTCTCTAATTTCAAGCAATTATCTGCTCGACTATTAGATGACAGAAATTATGAAGATTTGGAATATATTTATAGAATAGAGATTGAACGAAGTACTTTTCTAACACTAGAAGACCGAACTTACCTTGAATGGATTAAAGCTATTATTGACTTCTATCAATATGACAGTAAGTGTGAGGCTATTTCTTCATTGGAAAATATATTATTAAAAGTCTCCTCAAATACTCTGATTTATTTAAAGGCATTGAATACTCTATCTAATTTCTATTCCTTAGTGGGTCGTGAACAAGAATATGAGGCAAACTACTCTCATTTAATGGAGTTATATCAGACAAAAAATTTTGAGCATCAAGAGTTTTTATTTGGCTACATCAGAGTTCGTTACAACTACGCTCACTACCTAGTGTCAAAGGAAAAATATAACGAAGCTATCCAAGAAGCTCTTGAGACGATTGAACTCTGTAAACAAAGACAGACAAGCTACCAACTGGCTCCCCTACTTATTCTTGTAGGAAATGCTGGAGCCAAATTTCTAGACAAAGAACAAGTCAAAAATTATTATATAGAAGCAAGAGAGTTATGTAAGATTTATAACAATCCTTTAATGTTGATGAAGATAGAAAATTATTTG
>NZ_KQ969708.1:0-911 GCF_001578955.1 Streptococcus parasanguinis | reverse complement strand
CTCTTGGTTGGTCAAGAAGAGACAGCAGATGCAACACCGCTTCAGATGGATCCTCGTCAACGAGTCTTTCAACAGTTTCTCACGGAAAAAGGGCTTTATGAGGAGCGCTTTGTCGCTGTCGGTCAGTTCTCAACTGAGTCAGGCTATCAGATGATGGAGCAGCTGATTCAAGCACTGGGCGACGACTTGCCAACTGCCTTTTTCATGGCCAGTGATGCCATAGCTGTTGGGGCCCTTCGGTCCCTTCAGGAGCACCAAATCGCTGTGCCCGATCGCGTCAGTCTCATTTCCTTCAATGATACTTCCATCGCTAAGTATGTTTTTCCTGCCCTCTCTACTGTGACCGTCTACACAGAAGAAATGGGCAAGCAAGCCATTCAGCTGTTGCGGCAGACCTTTCAGGGGGCTCAACCAAGTGTTCCCTGCATGGTCAAATTAGCCACCAAACTGACGATTCGAGACAGCAGTCGCTAGGAGGTCTTAGTCTTATGAAAACACACGAAATCCTCTTTCAAACCCTTTCTCAGGCAGATGATTACGTCAACGGGGAACAGTTGGCAAAAGAATTAGGTGTTTCTCGCACCTCCATCTGGAAGGCTATTCAGCGCCTGGAAAAAGATGGGGTCGTCATCGAATCCCTAAAAAAGAAGGGTTATAGACTGGTCTCAGGCGATATTTTGCTTCCTGAAGTCATTGCCAGCAATACCCAGTTGACCGTTACTTTGAATGAAGAATGTCATTCTACCCAATTGGACGCAAAATTAGGCATGGAAGCCCATAAAGAGGGCAGGGCTCTCTACCTGGCCAAGTCCCAATCTGCTGGAAAGGGCCGCTTTGGTCGCGACTACTACTCTCCCGATCAAGGCGGCATCTATATGTCTCTTCATACAAAAGCCCCAACTCCCACCTGC
>NZ_KQ969707.1:0-933 GCF_001578955.1 Streptococcus parasanguinis | reverse complement strand
CTCCCTTTCCACGCTGAACTAAAACATAGTAATTTCCATTATTATCTTTTCGAATATCTTTTCCTTTTAATTTTTTTAATTCGGATCTACGAATCCCAACTGCCCGCTGAAAATTAACCAGCCGAGAGAAGCGAGAGTCTGTTTCTTGATGTTTACCTTGTGAGTTTTTTGATTTTACACGACCTCGGATAATTTTGTCGCTGGAACGCTTGTCTTTTCTAACTCTATTCATGTTGATATCAACTGCTTTGCAGATAGGTGCTAAATAAGTATGAATTGTAGCAACAGAGTATTGTTTTGGATCATCATTTAGATCTAGTTGATATAGTTGAATCGCTTCTTCAGTAATATCTGATTTTTTTTTAATATTGTGTTCTTTAGCCCACTTTGTAAAGCGAGTAATTGCTCTTTTATAGCTTGTCCTCGTTCGATTGTTTGTGATATTTTTTGAAGCTGCAATAAATAAATCATGCTTGAGGGAATTTCTTTTTCTTGGCATTATACATTCCTTTCTAAAATAAATACATATTATTGTTAAACTGCCTCCCACCCTTTTTTAATAAGCTGGGTATGCTTTTGATACTTCCCATCGAGGCTAACTCTTAAAGTTTAATGTTTGCGATAGATTTTCAGTACTCACCGTAATCTATGTTTGGAAGGATCATAAAGATGTCATTGCTTGTTCGAGCTTATAAAACTTTTCTATTTTACTTTTTTTATTACATTATTTTTTACTTTACTAAACTAGTTATTTTTTTAGTTTTTACTTTTATTTTTACCTCTTTTATTATACCTTAAACACGTTTTTCTTTACTTTTTATCTACTAAATGGTTATTCTTTACTTCATGTTATTCAGTAGAGAATAACCATTTAGATTTTCTTTCTTTTTTTCTTAGTTTTTTCCTTTGCAATGACTAGCATATGAGAAATAA
>NZ_KQ969706.1:0-995 GCF_001578955.1 Streptococcus parasanguinis | reverse complement strand
AACAAGATTTTTCCATTGATACCTGTACAGATTTTAGTCTTTTAAATCTGATGGGATATTTATTGTTAGCAGAAAAAGACTATGCCTCGTGTACCCATATCTTTGAGAACTACATTTTATTAGCTCAACAAAATGAAGATAAAGAACATGAACATATTGGCTTACATCAATTAGCGATGATCTACAGAGATCAGGGTGATTTTCATAAGGCTTTAAAACTCATTGAAGACGAAGAGAAGATAGTTGAAGAGTATTTTCCAAACGATAATCTAAAGAAAGCTGTGAATAACTACGAACAAGGCTATGTGAGATTTAAATTAAACAACCTTGATGAAGCTCTTACATTCATGAATCTGTCATTGGAACAATCTTTAGAGACTGATGATGTGATTTCTCAAGCTTGTAGCTATAGAGGGTTAGGTGAAATCTATTTAGCCTTGAAAAATACGGAATTATCCAATAGACATTTCAAACGAGCTATAGAACTTTTCGAAAGTGTTGGAGAGTTTGAAGGGGTAAAGGAAATTGAGGAATTGATTAATCGATGATTTGGCATGTAGATTTTGTCATTAGTTCGCTTAAATAAAAAGTTTTAATATGCTATAAATCATGTATTTCATTAAGGGAGATAAGATGAGAGGTTGTGCTAGAAATGGAATTTCTATTTATTTTAATTATTTATATACCTTATTTCTTTTATTTAAATTGGAAGGATAAGCCTGAACAAAAAAATAAGTCCTTTTGCTATCTTTATAAGTTTTACATGATTTACTTGTGGTTTATCCTCATCATTTCCATAATGGCTATCGGTATTTTTTCCCTTGGAGTACTAGCTGTTAGAGGCGAAAAACTTACGTCTGGTTTCTTTGTTTTATCTTTTTTAGGTATAGTTCTATTTAGTTTCTATATTTTTAGTATTCTAAAAGAGATAAAGGAATTAAAGCAAATAAAAGGTAAGTAAATATTAACTAAGAGAACTAGCTTAAGTAAAATAT
>NZ_KQ969705.1:0-998 GCF_001578955.1 Streptococcus parasanguinis | reverse complement strand
CATTTCTTTCCTCGAATCCTATTTTCCTAGACACATTGGTACTACCGGAAGGAGATTTTTTTTGTGGTCCTACAAGAGTGCAGGCTGATAAGAGAATGATAATACCGATGATGATAAAACTTAAAAATTTTTGTTTGACAAGATCTTTTTTCTTCATCAGCCTATACCTCCTGACTTATAATCTACCAAGCATATCCACGACCACCCGTAGCATAACTCATATCTTTAATAGAAACACGCTGATTCATACGAAAACCATTATATCTTCCATATCCTGGATCAACATATGTCACAGAATTTCCATAATCAAAGTAATCCGCAACAATACCATAATGATAAAGTGTTGTACCAATATTATGACCTGCTAAGTAGCAATCACCAGGGCTTTCCATGGTATTAACCATGACAGGGTTTCCATAGCTAATAGCATGAGTAATATGATCTTTTATTGTATTTATATCTGAATACTTATGCCAAACCCAGTTGAATTTATATCGACTTCCTTTCATGACGGTATTTAATGCATTTGATACATTATTCCCCGCGTTTGTCCCATTTGCGGTAGTACCCAGTAGTGTCGCCATTTGTTGTTGTGAACGTGGCCGTCCTAAAGACGTCACAATCATAGAGGCTGAAGCAGGTCCACAATAATAGTCATTAATTTGAGTTTGAAATTTTATAGGCAATTCTTTTTGTCGCGGTCTTGGAGCTCGTTCAGAATATTTTGGTGCCTCATTTGGCTGAGTATTTAAATCGACTCCTCCATCAATAATACCTGTATCTGATGCAATAGACTCGGTTTTTGTTGATGCGGCTACATTACCTGCTAATAAAATGCAACTTAGTACAGTTGTGAATGTACCTAATATTTTAGAACATTTGAACATTTTTCATTATCCTTTCTAAACTAGATCAAGTTGTTTCTTTTTAAAACCATAATATTTATTATATAGCTCAATGGAATCACTTTTCCTTTCTATAGCATTACTTCATTACCT
>NZ_KQ969704.1:0-1049 GCF_001578955.1 Streptococcus parasanguinis | reverse complement strand
TTTATTATTAATTTGACCCTAAGTCTTTTTCTACGATTCTTAATCCGATTGGAAAATCATCTTTTCCCAATTTTAATTTCTGTTTCTCAATCAACTTAGCATCCTTGAGACTATATTGTAATAAATGTCTACCAGTAGCTAGATACAACATATTTTCATTTGAAATTGTAAGAGAATTTATTTCCTCTGGTGTTTCACCTGAATCGTCATCCAACACAATCGCTTTTATAGTTTCATTTTGTAAATCAAGAACAGATAAAATATTCTTTCCTTCTACCTCGTGCTTGACGACAAGGTAATGATTATCTGGACTTGGATAAAGCATATTAGGATAAGGATTGGGTAAGGTAAATAATTTCCTTTCTCCAGTGTGCAAATCGACTGACAACAATTGGTTTCCTGCCACCTTCTCAAAAGTATCTGTATCACGAATTGCAGAGATACTTACGAATGCCCTATCTTTGACAATTGCCAAGCCTTCTAACATTTCAACCTTTTTACCATCTGAAGTTAATCGAATTCTATCTTTTTCTTTCCAATGCTCTTTTTCATTTAGTACTATTAAATCTGAATCTAACACGCCTTCTGGACGATTTCGTTTTGGATCTTGATAAGCAATCTCAGCATATACGTTAGAATTATTTGCAACAATCTGACTCGAAATTGCTGTCATTTGGTTAAATTTTTTCTGAAAAACTTGCTTTCCATTAAGAGAAAAGACTGTTAATATTCCTGAGTTTGCATCTGTTTGAGCAGTATAAAAGTAATTAGAAGAGATACCTGATCCCATCATTGCATAATTCTTAGTATGATTTTTCCTCATCTCACCTTTAGAAAAATCAATTGAAATGATATTTTGATGATCTATTGGTGCAAAATCATCACCTTCAGTTATGATCATCTTATCACCACTGTTTAAACACGAAAACCAGAGATTAACATACGTTGCTACATCAATTTTTTCTACTCGATGTAACTCGAGCTTATTCTCTTTCTTAGTATATGATTGAATACTTTTTGAGGTGACCAAGTAAAGATTCGATTCTGGA
>NZ_KQ969703.1:0-1142 GCF_001578955.1 Streptococcus parasanguinis | reverse complement strand
TCAAATTGTCTCTTATATACACATTTTATACTTAGACAAATGAACTCAAAATATTTTCCCCAATATTTAGTGGTTCAAACTATGTTATCAAAGCCTTCTGAACGGAAATCTCTTTATTCGATAATTGAAAATTATTGTATTTTATATTAAAAAAAAACCAAAATGTTAGATGAATTCTAACATTTTGGGTGCAATTTAAAATTATTATTTATTAAATTAAATGATCATTCTTTCTATTGCTTAACTAGCTGATCTAATGGGATAATGTATAGATTTCTATCCCTTACCCAATATCCATTGAGCATGCACAGAATAACATGTTGATTGTATCTTCAAACTGTTTTATGACTGAATCCATTTAGAAACTCATTTTTTGAAAAAGCGCTTAACATCTGATTGACATGCTTCCAATAGTGTTTGTTCATCCGTTAATTCGAGTAATTGCAATCCTTCATCGACCAACTTTTTATCAGTTAAACAAATTCCTAGTGTCACTTTAGCATTTCCTAGAAAATCATATCGCTTACTTTTTTTGGCCGTATCTAACAATAAATAACTGATACTGGTACACTTCTCTATCAAACCATTCCAAAGAAAAATGCTAGCTAAATTAGAGAGTAATTTATACTTGGTGGGAAGAATCTCTGTATAATCAGAGTAATCATTCAACCTATCTATAACTTCATCACAGATAGAAATCACTGTTTCTAGTGGAAGTGTGAATAAAATAACGACAATTAATTTGAGGTCACTATGATACCAGACATCCTGATTTTTAATTTCGTTCCATGCTTCCGTGGCCATCGTTCTTACCTTCTCATCTGGACCAGATTCTCTTAAACAAAGAATGACCTCTACTCTCTTTAGTATATTTAACACAGGAATATCATTAGGATGTTTTTTTAAATAAGCTACACTCTTATTCTTCAGTTCCAATAATTTATCATTTGATTGGTAGGCATTGTTATCTTCTGCTAATAAGATAATTTCTTCTCTATCGGAGTGGTGGTAAGAATGGCATATATATCGAAATTCTTCGAAATCTAGGCCAACTTGCTTTAGAAGATGCTCCATCGACTCAAAACTAGGTACCACTTGGTTCGATTCAATACGCGATAAATGCGCTCTTGAAATGTAACCCT
>NZ_KQ969702.1:0-1249 GCF_001578955.1 Streptococcus parasanguinis | reverse complement strand
ATTCGTCTTTCGTTTGAGTCACTTTAGATGAATCTTTTGTTTAAGTAATCGTAGAACCTTCCAAAACCATCTGCTAGAGATACAGTATAGTCGAATTCAACAGATGTATCTGTAATGTTCAACGTTGGTTTTAAATCTTTCCATGCCTCAGGATAGATCAACTTGATAGCCGAATCATCATTGTCAAAATCTTTAAAGGCTAAGCTACGTTCAAGAGCTGGTCGGAAGTCGATGGCTTGCCATTTTCCTTCAATTGGAACGGGGTCTTTTTGAGTAGTGCTTCCTTTACGTTTGAAGTGTAGTTCATAGTGAACTGGAAGATTATTTTTCTTCGCTTTTCCGTCAATCGTGACATAAAGCATGTCGTCTTTTAATTTGTAGTGATATGTGTTTGGCGAAACGCGATTTTCACCGAATGAGAAGAAGAATGAGTTTGCTACTGAAAGTCCTTCATCAAAGGTCATTGTTTTGGCACCTTGATCAATAGAACCCGTTGCTTCGTAGCTAAACACGCCAGTATCTTTATTCATGCTGACTTTGTATTTCTTAAAGTCGCCTGCAAATCCTTCATGAGAGTCATACATGATTTTTTTGAATTCTTCTTCAGTCTTGCCTCTAGCTTCTGTTGTGACAGTGGAGAAAGCTTTAATAAAGTTATCAATGTTATAGTCGTATTTAATCGTTGCCGTATTGTTTTCAATCTTCATGTCCATTTTGAAGTCTTTAACAGATTCAAGCAAGTGTGCAAAGTGGATTCCATGGAGGGTATAGGCACCGATGGATTCCGTTAAAGCATCGAGAGTATCGACTAATTCCCATTCGCCATCAATCGTTTCGACTTTTGCTGTTTCTGTTTTAGCAGCATTTTTAGAGCCACTTTGTTTTTGAGAACAAGAAGCTAGTAGGAAGACTGAGAGCAGAGCAACGAATGCTAAAAATAATTTTTTATAACGTCTAATCATCGCTAGACCTCCTTAAAATAGATGATTGTATTACGCTTATATTATACGTTCAACACAATTGTTTTGCAAGGGCTTTCAAATGAATCACAAATTTGTTTTGTAACTTGACCGATTATTCAACATAAGAAACGGAAAAATTGTATGTAGCAGAGTCCCCAATAGATGAGATTCTCAAGGCTTCCTAAATTATTTTTTTGCACACAAAAAAGCCCCTTGAGAAAATGAACTGCACCCCAAAAGTTAGACAGAAAAAAATCTAACTTTTGGGGTGTTTTTATTATGAAATT
>NZ_KQ969701.1:0-1265 GCF_001578955.1 Streptococcus parasanguinis | reverse complement strand
TCAACTTGAAACATTGGTGTTTGGACCTTAGAACAAGAAAGCAAAAGGAAGAATAGAAATAAAATCCCAAAAAGATAAGAGCGTTTCATATATCATTCCTACTATCTATTTCTGTATACAATAGTTGTTTTAGAATTTTTAACAAATTCACCCGGATGAATTGCAATTGCTGAGCCAAGATCATTGTCACTTTTATTCAAATCGATTCCTGATGTGTAGTAATACGCAGCCCATACAAGTTGAGAACAATAAAAACTATTTGTTTGTCGAGCATTCCAAAAATTTAAATTATAGGGTTTTCCTACCTGCTCACCTGCCCAATGACCGGCATTCCAATCTTGTTGAATAGTTGTTGTCTTTACTCCTACTTGCCAAACAGTTCCTTGAGTCCACTTTCCTTTTCTTAATCTTACAGGACTATTACTATTAGCTGCCTCTGCAACAGAGTAATTTTTTTGTGGCGCAATTATTCCAGCATGCCAAGTATTAAAGGGGCCTACCCCAAAACCTTGATCTGTTACACAAATTAGACCGTCTCGCCAGCTCCACGAACCAACACTTGTCCGTTCCATTGTTTTTAAATCACCTAATACAGGAGCATTTAGACCGTACTCTTTATATTCTATTTCTTTATTTGGAATATCATTTAGAATACTTTGTTTTTTATCGCTACTTTCGGTATTACTAATTGTATCTACATTCACAATTTTTATATTTTGAAAACTAAGAATGAATACCATCGACATTATGATTATTCTTGTAAATTTTCTCATTTTTTTCACCTAATGAAGCATAATCTTTTAACTGATTTGCGGAATACATAATTCATCTTTTCTAATTCACGAATTTAATTTTGATACAATCTTAATATTATATTATCAACTCTTATTTCTTGAAATTTAAATCACCTCTATCCATTTCACGACTTACTTTTTCACCAAGCATAATTTTTCTCACCACACGTAGCCATGGCTGCTAACAGCTCCTCTGGTGTCAGTTTCTTCAACCCTCCATAGGTTGGATCCTGTACATGTGTATCGGGATCTAGATAATAGATTGCTGAGATGTCCTTACCATCTGCTGTCAATTCATAGCCAACTCCAACAACATTATGTTCCCCACTTTTTCCAGGATAGATTTGTGCCACATTGAAGGTGTAATAGAGAGGATACCCATCATCGATATCTTTGCGCACGCGTTCTTTAAAGATTCGGATATCTTCAGAATCTGGACGAGCGTCTGTTACAGTAGCTAGTCGATAACCT
>NZ_KQ969700.1:0-1371 GCF_001578955.1 Streptococcus parasanguinis | reverse complement strand
AACTTATGAAGATAAAGTTCAGATCTATGAACATAAAAAACAAGGGCGAAGCTTCAAAGAGCTTTCAAATCAATTTGGGATAAACATTTCTAATCTTAAGTACATGATTAAATTGATTGATCGTTATGGAATAGAAATCGTCAAAAAAGGAAAGAATTGTTACTATTCTCCCGAACTAAAACAAGAAATCATTGATAAAGTTCTGCTTGAAAGTCGTTCACAAATAAAGGTATCTCTAGATTATGCTCTTCCAAGTGTTGGAATGTTGCATAATTGGATAGCACAATATAAGAAAAACGGGTATACTATTGTTGAGAAAACAAGAGGAAGGATACCTAAAATGGGACGTAAGCCAAAGAAGAAACCCGAAGAGATGACAGAACTAGAACGTCTTCAAGCAGAAAATGAGTACTTGAGAGCGGAGAATGCGGTTCTAAAAAAGTTGAGAGAACTCCGATTGAGGGACGAAAAAGAGCAAGAAGAAAAACGGAAATTGTCCGAGGATTGGTAACAGAGTTTGCTTTAGAGATTCTTCTAAAGATTATTAAGCTTGCCCGTTCAACTTATTATTATCATTTAAAACAGCTCGATCAAAGCGATAAGGATTATGATGTTAAAGTTGAAATTCAATCTATTTTTACTGAGCATAAAGGGAATTACGGCTATCGTCGAATGACTCTTGAATTGAGGAATCGTGGTTTTGTAGTGAATCATAAGAAGGTCCAACGTCTGATGAAGGTCCTTGGTTTAAGTGCTCGTATTCGTCGTAAACGGAAGTATTCTTCATACCAAGGAGAGATTGGTAAGAAAGCAGATAATCTTATTCAACGCCAATTTGAAGCAACCAAGCCAATGGAAAAGTGCTACACAGATGTGACCGAGTTTGCCATTCCAGCAAGCAATCAAAAACTTTATTTATCGCCAGTTTTAGATGGTTTTAATAGCGAAATTATCGCCTATAATCTTTCGACTTCACCGAATTTAGAACAAGTGAAAGCTATGTTAGACCAGGCCTTTACTGAGAATCATTACACAAATACAATTCTTCATAGTGATCAAGGATGGCAGTATCAACACCAGTATTATCATCGTTTTTTAGAGGATAAAGGAATTCAACCGTCCATGTCACGTAAAGGAAACAGCCCAGACAACGGCATGATGGAATCCTTCTTTGGCATTTTGAAATCGGAAATGTTTTATGGTTACGAGAATACATTTAAGTCACTTAACCAATTGGAACAAGCTATTGTAAACTATATTGACTATTACAACAACAAACGAATTAAGGTAAAACTAAAAGGACTTAGTCCTGTGCAATACAGGACTAAATCCTTAACTTAAATTATTTGTCTAACTTTTTGGGGTCAGTAC
>NZ_KQ969699.1:0-1430 GCF_001578955.1 Streptococcus parasanguinis | reverse complement strand
TATGGTTGAGAAATATCAGATGTAATCATTAAATCTTATTACATATTATTCTTTGTGATATATTTTACATGCTCATTATACATCTAAAAATAAGTCTAGTCAATGAATATTCAAAAGATTAGAAAAGTTTAAACTGTTAATGATATTCCGAGTTTTTCCCAGTAAGTATTCATCTTATCCATCCCAATAAAAAGTAACTGTTGGAAACATATAGGAGATTAGAAACTATGGTATACTAGTGATAATAAATAGTTATCGGTAGGAGAAATCTGGCGTGAATAATAAAAAAATAAGAGTTTTTTTGAGTAGACCTAATCCATTTACTAAAGAACAACAGTACTTTATAGAAAAATTAAAAAGTACCTTAGATAAGTACAATATCGAAAGTATAAAATTACAGTATAATAAAGTTAACTAGTCTTGTAAAAATTATTTTATCGTCATATCTGAGAGTTAATCAGCTATTGCGTGAAAATTATCAATCTTTGGCTGAGATACATTTGTCACAATCATAAATAGCTTATAGTTCTTGACATATAGACTTGTATATGAAAAAATACTTGTTGGAGGCTAATAATATGACTGAAAAAATCAAAAACTGGGTTAACATTTGCGTTTTGAAAAATCAAGAAATTTTATTACTTAATAGACAGCACGATAATTTTCCTGGCTGGATTCCACCGGGGGGAAAAGTTGAATTCCCTGAAAGTTTTTTTGAAGCTGCATTACGGGAACTTAAGGAAGAGACTGGACTTACCGCATTAAATCTTGAATTAAAAGGAATTTCAGGCTTTACCAATTCAATTGGTAATGAGAGATTTGTCTTCTATGACTTTTTATGTACTCAGTTTACTGGTGAACTAAGCACATCTGATGAAGGTGAGCCAAAATGGTGGAATCTAAAAGAAATCGATAAAATACCAATGCAAGATGAAATAAGAAAAAGGCTACCCCTTTATTTAAGAAAAGGAAGCTTTGAAAGTATTAACTATTGGGATGATAATAAGAAATGCATTAGCGAAAATAAAACAATTTTATTTGACTAATATTCTCTACAGTATAATCAAATTCAAAATTCTCAATCCATTAGTAATTTTTGTATAATTCAGTACTCAATACAATCTGTCTTTAATAACATATAGTTTAATATTTTACAAAACAAGGGTATCTAATAAAATCATCTACTCTAGCAACTTTTTCCTTGTATATATAGAAAGCTAAAAAAGCCTTGGAATCATTCCAAGGCTTTCTCTATATTCTATTGCATCAATTTTCTTATTCCGATTTCAGTTGCGATAATTTCACGTATATTTAAAATAGATACTTAAATTATATTACTGTTTTTCAAAAGTTCCGTCTGCTACACGAAAATCACTGTTAACAGTTTCAATTGAATTAAATTGAATCTTTAAATATTTTACTTCTTTTTC
>NZ_KQ969698.1:0-1467 GCF_001578955.1 Streptococcus parasanguinis | reverse complement strand
TGATATGTACCCTCTTTACTGGACACCCAGTAAGGAGGGTATTTTCATGCGTTACAGTCATGAGTATAAGTTAGAGTGTATTGAGCTATATAGAAAAGGAATATGGCCTGAAACACCAGAAGGAATAAAAACATCAAACTTTCATCTAATGGTTCGATACTGGGTTCGTATCGAAGAACAAAATGGACCAGATGCATTAAAGCACTTAGGTAATAACAAAGTGTGGACCCCTGAAGCGAAATATGAATTAGTTGCTAAAGTATTAGCAGGACAATCCAACAAGTCAGTTGCTGTTTCTGCAGGTATAAATAATGGAATGCTATATACCTGGGTTCGCAAATACAAAGAATTAGGTTACAATGGTCTTGTGAATAAAAAGAAAGGTCGCAAGAGTAAGAAACCTGATATGAAAAAGAAAACGATTAAGCCCAAGCCTTTAACTGAATCAGAACGTGAAGAGTTAATCAGACTAAGAGAAGAAATTGTGGCAATGAAAGCGGAGATTGAAGTAGTAAAAAAAAGGATCGCCTTGAGGCAAGAAAGATGGGCTGCGCAACTCAAGGCGAAAAAGCAGCAATCATCAAAGCGCTCAGAGAAGAAGGATACCAATTAAAGCACCTACTAAAAGGTTTAAATATGCCTAAATCAACTTACTACTACGAAATCAGTAAAGTTGATACTGTAGACTTTAGAAATATTGAGCTCACTGAAGAAATCAAGAAAATATTTAGCCAGCATAAAGGTAGATATGGTGTGAGAAGAGTGTATAGAGAGCTCTTAAGACGTGGAAATTCTGTCAATCATAAAAGAGTACAACGTATCATGCATTCACTTGGATTGCAAGGCAAAAGACCTAAAGAAAAGTATCACTCATTCAAGGGTGAAGTAGGTAAAGTAGCACCAAACATAATAGATAGAGACTTTACAGCAACAGCACCACTTCAGAAGTGGACAACTGATGTATCTCAGTTTAATTTTTCATGGGGAAAGTGTTACCTTTCTCCGATAATTGATATGTACACAAATGAAGTTATTTCATATGACTTGTCGATGAGTCCAAACCTAAATCAAATCAAGAGAATGCTAGAGATGGCGTTTAAAAAGTTCAAATCACTTACAGGATTAATATTTCATTCAGATCAAGGATGGCAATATCAACATAACTACTATCGTCAGGAACTAAAAAACAGGGGAATTATCCAATCAATGTCTAGACGTGGCAATTGCATAGATAATTGCATTATGGAAACATTCTTTGGACGTCTAAAGAATGAAATGTACTACAGCTACGAGAAAGAATATGAATCATTTGAGAGCTTTTCAAAAGCACTAGATGAATACATAAGTTATTACAACAATGAAAGAATACAAGGAAAAACAAAATGGATGCCACCTGTAATGTACAGGATAGCATCCATGTGTTCCACTTAGTTCATAACATGTGTCCAGGATTCTGGGTACATATCA
>NZ_KQ969697.1:1823-3661 GCF_001578955.1 Streptococcus parasanguinis | reverse complement strand
AATTTCTCGACTTCTACGCTGATGTGTGACGGTCTGCTATCGCATACCGCCACGCTTGGAACTGAGATAAAGGGGGTATCTTGCAGACGATTAACTGACATTGTAGCAAGTAAGCTTTTAGTGACTGCCTTTTCTGCCTTTTTCTGTGTGATATATTTTCCGATTGTCTTCGCTTTGATCACTGACTTTGTCAGCGAATACGCTCGCCAAATCGTCAAAATAGCGACCAGCGACCACAAAACAACTTGAACAAGTTTAATCGATACAACCAGCCCCAGCACCAAAGACAGAACGGCTAAAGCTAAAACCAAAGCCCACCACGTCCAAAACTGAACGTAAAAAGGCACTTTATAAACGTTTTGAGCGTTCTTTTTATACGTGATAGCCATTATTTGCCACCCCCTAAAAACTCGCTCAAATACTTGTTTATAGTCTCGTCTGACAAGGTCTGACTATTCACGTATAAACGATTTTGCTTCTTCGAAAAATCAGTAGATTTTTCAGCTTTTTGAAGCAAATCGTAAATATCAAAACCTCTTTCATCTCCTATCATCTCAAGGAGAGCAAGAGAGGGCAAGACTGCCACACGTAACCACTCCAGCAAGTCGCCCAGCATTACGTCACGTTCTGCAAGACTAAAGTCTATCGTCTCATCATACTCTAAAAACTTCTCCCACCACTTCGTTTTATACCAACGATTTTTGTTAGTGTCCCCACGTTTGGGGGTCAAAATCTCAAGAAGATTACGAAGCGATGTTTTAAAAATCTTGTCGATTTTATCGCCATTTAAAAACTCATCAATGATTTTTAAAGCGTATTTTTTAGAATAGCTAATCTCATACCGTTGCCAAACTTCTTTCCCAGTCCTCGCCCAGTGGTCTCGGACTTCGGTTGGAAAAAGTTCGTTTTTACTTTCGTATTGCGCTTTTTTGTCATAAAAACGGGCGTACACATTCCCACGGCTTCCATTTTGAGACCGAGCGTTTCCGATGTAAATTGTCTGCCCCAGCGATTTTCCGTTTTGGTCTGATGTTTTAACGATATTGTAGGACTTACGAGATGAACGATAATGCCCTTTATTGAGTTTTTTCTCAATATCGGAAAATCTCACTGTCTCATCATAATCATCAAGAGCCAAGTCGAGCCGTGTGAAATTTACTCCACCATACTCTTTTAAGGTTCTAAAAATAGAAACCCAATCTGTATCCCATTTTTCAGCTAATTCAGTCGACCCCTGACCCGTGAAGACCACGGTCATTGTCCGACTAGAATTTTTGTGCCAAGGCTTTTCGGGGTCATTCCAAAAGACGTTTACATAATTTCGATAAGTTGCCCCCGAGTTGTAAAAAAATCGCCCTGGGATTTCGTCAAAATCTGCTAAATCATAACCCAATATTTTCAAAAGTTGAGGGTCTAACGTCTGTTCTTCATCTTCAAATGATACCGAAAAAGCCAGCCAGTCTACTTTGTATTTTTGCATGTCTTTTTCTTATCCTTACTGTGTAGTATTTTAAAGGTCTTAAACCGTTGATATATAAGGGCTAACTAGCTATTTTACTCTGTACGTGTACGCCCCCATGATTATTGAGGGGGGCTACCTGCTGGAAACAAGTTCCAGCAGTACCCTTTTTATCTTAGTTAGTAGTCAGCAATCTGACCTTTCTGCTCAATGAAAATCATATTTGCTGACTTGATGTCATACCCAAGACCAGCGACTTTGTAAGCTTGCAAAAGTTCAAATTTTCGCTCTTCCGGAAGAACAATTTTAACCATCTTGCCAGTTCCAAATTCGACAAATGTATATGTGAGACCGTCAGACGTTTCAGAACGTTTATCTT
>NZ_KQ969697.1:0-766 GCF_001578955.1 Streptococcus parasanguinis | reverse complement strand
AATTTTTATAAAATTATATGATTGACTTTACAAAGTCAATCTGCTATAATCTTTTTAGTTAGAAAAATATGAGAATCTTACTAAGTTGACTTGCCGGTCTAAGTAAGATTTTTTTATTGTCTGTTAGTTGCTCGAACAACTAACAGACATTTTTATTTTACATCAATTTTTTTTAGATGTAAACCCTTAATTTTCCCTCTGGGCTTCTGCCCAGACCCGACAAGCGTAGGACGCTTGACCCCACCTCTGAAAAGATTCGTTTAGGATTTCAAAATAAATTTCTTTTCTTTCGTCTTTCACAATCTAGCACAACGACAGCGCCGCGCAAGGTACGTCTTCGACTTTCCTCCTTGACGCTTTGCTTGATCGCCGTGCTTTTTTAGATTGTGCCGACGAAAAGAAATTTATTTCAATCCATACAAGTTCTTGATGTTCTGATTATTATATTTCAACGCACTAAATAACAAATTTACTGATTCATTATCTATATTGTTTTTCTCACAATAATCAAAAATTTCATACAAGCCAATATTATTTTGGTATTCTATACCCAACTCATCAGCAACTTGATTTTGTTGCTTTTGAAACTGTTCGCAAGCTGGTTCTGGAATCTTACCATCTGCAATAAATTTTATAACATCAGCAAGCACTGGTTGAAATTCTTTACTTGAAATAACCATTGTATTTCTCCTTTCTTTCATATTTTACATCTTAAGTATAACACAACCACCTATATATTACAAGCGGTTCCGAATATTTTGTAAAT
>NZ_KQ969696.1:0-4951 GCF_001578955.1 Streptococcus parasanguinis | reverse complement strand
GAACAATAAAAAACAATAAATCTGTCAGTGACAGAATGAGTTTAAGACAAACAATTATTTTAATGAGAGTTTGATCCTGGCTCAGGATGAACGCTGGCGGCGTGCCTAATACATGCAAGTAGAACGCTGAAGCTTGGTGCTTGCACCGAGCGGATGAGTTGCGAACGGGTGAGTAACGCGTAGGTAACCTGCCTCTTAGCGGGGGATAACTATTGGAAACGATAGCTAATACCGCATAAAAGTACGATATCGCATGATGTTGATTTGAAAGGTGCAATTGCATCACTAAGAGATGGACCTGCGTTGTATTAGCTAGTTGGTGAGGTAACGGCTCACCAAGGCGACGATACATAGCCGACCTGAGAGGGTGATCGGCCACACTGGGACTGAGACACGGCCCAGACTCCTACGGGAGGCAGCAGTAGGGAATCTTCGGCAATGGGGGCAACCCTGACCGAGCAACGCCGCGTGAGTGAAGAAGGTTTTCGGATCGTAAAGCTCTGTTGTAAGAGAAGAACGAGTGTGAGAGTGGAAAGTTCACACTGTGACGGTAACTTACCAGAAAGGGACGGCTAACTACGTGCCAGCAGCCGCGGTAATACGTAGGTCCCGAGCGTTATCCGGATTTATTGGGCGTAAAGCGAGCGCAGGCGGTTAGATAAGTCTGAAGTTAAAGGCTGTGGCTTAACCATAGTACGCTTTGGAAACTGTTTAACTTGAGTGCAGAAGGGGAGAGTGGAATTCCATGTGTAGCGGTGAAATGCGTAGATATATGGAGGAACACCGGTGGCGAAAGCGGCTCTCTGGTCTGTAACTGACGCTGAGGCTCGAAAGCGTGGGGAGCAAACAGGATTAGATACCCTGGTAGTCCACGCCGTAAACGATGAGTGCTAGGTGTTGGGTCCTTTCCGGGACTCAGTGCCGCAGCTAACGCATTAAGCACTCCGCCTGGGGAGTACGACCGCAAGGTTGAAACTCAAAGGAATTGACGGGGGCCCGCACAAGCGGTGGAGCATGTGGTTTAATTCGAAGCAACGCGAAGAACCTTACCAGGTCTTGACATCCCTCTGACCGCTCTAGAGATAGAGTTTTCCTTCGGGACAGAGGTGACAGGTGGTGCATGGTTGTCGTCAGCTCGTGTCGTGAGATGTTGGGTTAAGTCCCGCAACGAGCGCAACCCCTATTGTTAGTTGCCATCATTCAGTTGGGCACTCTAGCGAGACTGCCGGTAATAAACCGGAGGAAGGTGGGGATGACGTCAAATCATCATGCCCCTTATGACCTGGGCTACACACGTGCTACAATGGCTGGTACAACGAGTCGCGAGTCGGTGACGGCAAGCTAATCTCTTAAAGCCAGTCTCAGTTCGGATTGTAGGCTGCAACTCGCCTACATGAAGTCGGAATCGCTAGTAATCGCGGATCAGCACGCCGCGGTGAATACGTTCCCGGGCCTTGTACACACCGCCCGTCACACCACGAGAGTTTGTAACACCCGAAGTCGGTGAGGTAACCGTAAGGAGCCAGCCGCCTAAGGTGGGATAGATGATTGGGGTGAAGTCGTAACAAGGTAGCCGTATCGGAAGGTGCGGCTGGATCACCTCCTTTCTAAGGAAAAGGAAACCTGTACGTTGGTCTTGTTTAGTTTTGAGAGGTCTTGTGGGGCCTTAGCTCAGCTGGGAGAGCGCCTGCTTTGCACGCAGGAGGTCAGCGGTTCGATCCCGCTAGGCTCCATTAACACTGTAAGGGTGTTAAGATTGAACATTGAAAATTGAATATCTATATCAAATAGTAACAAGAAAATAAACCGAAACGCTGTAAATATTTAAAGAGTTTAGGTCGCAAGACCAAAAATAAGGTTAAGTTAATAAGGGCGCACGGTGGATGCCTTGGCACTAGAAGCCGAAGAAGGACGTGACAAACGACGAAATGCTTTGGGGAGCTGTAAGTAAGCGACGATCCAGAGATGTCCGAATGGGGGAACCCACTAGCTGATGGCTAGTACTCCTATCTGTTAAGGATAGGTAGAGGAAGACGCAGTGAACTGAAACATCTAAGTAGCTGCAGGAAGAGAAAGCAAAAGCGATTGCCTGAGTAGCGGCGAGCGAAACGGCAGGAGGGCAAACCGAAGAGTTTACTCTTCGGGGTTGTAGGACTGCAATATGGACTTAAAGATTATAGAAGAATGACATGGGAAGGTCAGCCAAAGAGAGTAAGAGCCTCGTATTCGAAATAGTCTTTATACCTAGCAGTATCCTGAGTACGGCGGGACACGAGAAATCCCGTCGGAATCTGGGAGGACCATCTCCCAACCCTAAATACTCTCTAGTGACCGATAGTGAACCAGTACCGTGAGGGAAAGGTGAAAAGCACCCCGGGAGGGGAGTGAAATAGAACCTGAAACCGTGTGCCTACAACAAGTTCGAGCCCGTTAATGGGTGAGAGCGTGCCTTTTGTAGAATGAACCGGCGAGTTACGATATGATGCGAGGTTAAGTTGAAGAGACGGAGCCGTAGGGAAACCGAGTCTGAATAGGGCGTCTTAGTATTATGTCGTAGACCCGAAACCATGTGACCTACCCATGAGCAGGTTGAAGGTGAGGTAAAACTCACTGGAGGACCGAACCAGGGCACGTTGAAAAGTGCTTGGATGACTTGTGGGTAGCGGAGAAATTCCAAACGAACTTGGAGATAGCTGGTTCTCTCCGAAATAGCTTTAGGGCTAGCGTCGACATTAAGATTCTTGGAGGTAGAGCACTGTTTGGGTGAGGGGTCCATCCCGGATTACCAATCTCAGATAAACTCCGAATGCCAAAGAATTATGGTCGGCAGTCAGACTGCGAGTGCTAAGATCCGTAGTCGAAAGGGAAACAGCCCAGACCACCAGCTAAGGTCCCAAAATAATTGTTAAGTGGAAAAGGATGTGGGGTTGCACAGACAACTAGGATGTTAGCTTAGAAGCAGCTATTCATTCAAAGAGTGCGTAATAGCTCACTAGTCGAGTGACCCTGCGCCGAAAATGTACCGGGGCTAAAACAATTTACCGAAGCTGTGGATACCTTTATAGGTATGGTAGGAGAGCGTTCTATGTGTGGAGAAGGTGTACCGTGAGGAGCGCTGGAACGCATAGAAGTGAGAATGCCGGTATGAGTAGCGAAAGACAGGTGAGAATCCTGTCCACCGTAAGACTAAGGTTTCCAGGGGAAGGCTCGTCCGCCCTGGGTTAGTCGGGACCTAAGGAGAGACCGAAAGGTGTATCCGATGGACAACAGGTTGATATTCCTGTACTAGAGTATGTAGTGAAGGAGGGACGCAGTAGGCTAACTAAAGCGTGCGACTGGAAGTGCACGTCTAAGCAGTGAGGTGTGAATTGAGTTAAATGCTTAATTCTATAACATTGAGCTGTGATGGGGAGCGAAGTTTAGTAGCGAAGTTAGTGACGTCACACTGCCAAGAAAAGCTTCTAGCGTTAATCATACTCTACCCGTACCGCAAACCGACACAGGTAGTCGAGGCGAGTAGCCTCAGGTGAGCGAGAGAACTCTCGTTAAGGAACTCGGCAAAATGACCCCGTAACTTCGGGAGAAGGGGTGCTGGCTTTGAGTCAGCCGCAGTGAATAGGCCCAAGCAACTGTTTATCAAAAACACAGCTCTCTGCTAAATCGTAAGATGATGTATAGGGGGTGACGCCTGCCCGGTGCTGGAAGGTTAAGAGGAGTGCTTAGCGTAAGCGAAGGTATGAATTGAAGCCCCAGTAAACGGCGGCCGTAACTATAACGGTCCTAAGGTAGCGAAATTCCTTGTCGGGTAAGTTCCGACCCGCACGAAAGGCGTAATGATTTGGGCACTGTCTCAACGAGAGACTCGGTGAAATTTTAGTACCTGTGAAGATGCAGGTTACCCGCGACAGGACGGAAAGACCCCATGGAGCTTTACTGCAGTTTGATATTGAGTGTCTGTGCCACATGTACAGGATAGGTAGGAGTCATTGAGATCGGGACGCCAGTTTCGATGGAGGCGTTGTTGGGATACTACCCTTGTGTTATGGCCACTCTAACCCGGTAGGTTCATCATCTACGGAGACAGTGTCTGACGGGCAGTTTGACTGGGGCGGTCGCCTCCTAAAAGGTAACGGAGGCGCCCAAAGGTTCCCTCAGAATGGTTGGAAATCATTCGCAGAGTGTAAAGGTATAAGGGAGCTTGACTGCGAGAGCTACAACTCGAGCAGGGACGAAAGTCGGGCTTAGTGATCCGGTGGTTCCGTATGGAAGGGCCATCGCTCAACGGATAAAAGCTACCCTGGGGATAACAGGCTTATCTCCCCCAAGAGTTCACATCGACGGGGAGGTTTGGCACCTCGATGTCGGCTCGTCGCATCCTGGGGCTGTAGTCGGTCCCAAGGGTTGGGCTGTTCGCCCATTAAAGCGGCACGCGAGCTGGGTTCAGAACGTCGTGAGACAGTTCGGTCCCTATCCGTCGCGGGCGTAGGAAATTTGAGAGGATCTGCTCCTAGTACGAGAGGACCAGAGTGGACTTACCGCTGGTGTACCAGTTGTCTCGCCAGAGGCATCGCTGGGTAGCTATGTAGGGAAGGGATAAACGCTGAAAGCATCTAAGTGTGAAACCCACCTCAAGATGAGATTTCCCATGATTTTATATCAGTAAGAGCCCTGAGAGAAGATCAGGTAGATAGGTTAGGAGTGGAAGTTGTGTGAGCAATGGAGCGGACTAATACTAATAGCTCGAGGACTTATCCAAAGAGTCAAAAGATATTGACAACGTAAGGTTAACTTGTTAGAATATAGATGTTCAATTTTGAATGTTTAATCATTCAGAGTTAAGTGACGATAGCCTAGGAGATACACCTGTACCCATGCCGAACACAGCAGTTAAGCCCTAGAACGCCGGAAGTAGTTGGGGGTTGCCCCCTGTGAGATAAGGTAGTCGCTTAGC
>NZ_KQ969695.1:23830-26844 GCF_001578955.1 Streptococcus parasanguinis | reverse complement strand
AATTAGAAAATGTAAAGTCTCATCGTTTATCTCTAGCAGATAAATTTTATATGGAGTGGATAAAATCTCTGATAGATTTTTATTTCTATGGGCAACAAGAGGAGGCAGTTGAAAGATTGGAGAAGGTGCTGTCACAGTTAAGTATATCTGATATGAACTATCTCCAAATTTCAAACACTCTATTCAATTTTTATTACGATATTGGAGATTTAACGCGATTTGATGAGATTCGAAAAACATTAGAGTATCAAGTAAATCAACTCAATTTAAATACACTCGAAGAGTTAGAACTATTTATTAAGTTCAACTATAACGTTTGTAGATATTTATGGCTACAGAATAATATTGAAGAAGCTATTACTAAAATCACAGCTACTATAAAGCAGTGTCAGGCTTACAGAACAACTTATCTTTTAGCTGATTTGTATTTATTGATGGGAAATGTAAGTAAGGACTTTTCTTCTAAGATTTCGGTAAAAGAATATTTTGAGACAGCACATTTTCTTTATAAATTGGATGAAAATATGTCAATGGCTTTGAAAGTCGAACATTATATTGCAAATATGACAGAATAATGAAAATGATGTTCAATTGAGCATCGTTTTTTTAATATCGCATAGATACAAAAATGATTTATTTTTAAAAAAATAAAAAAAGTTTATAAAAAGATATTTACAACATGATGACGGAGTGCTAAAATAAATGCAAGAAAATTAATAGTAAGACACCGTACAGTGTAATTTCACCGATATCGTATATGGCAGCAGCAATTATTTCCTACAAAGTATTGGATTCCTTGACAGGATTATTAAATATAACAAATTATATCCAAATCGATTGTATGAATTTCGAGGTATATCAACATGATATTAGAAAAATTCAGTAGTAACTTTAAAAACTTGATATTAGGTAGATCTTCTAGAAATATTGCAGATAGTTTTTACTTCATTGCATTGTCGATTGGGTTAATCAAAGTTTATAATATTGAAGCTGGTCAGTTATCTTTATTTACTCTAATAGGTTTTATCCCTAACTTACTTGCCGTTTTTTATGGAAGTTTTGTAAATAAAATCCAAAGAGATAAAGTCTGGCTAGTAACTTTTCAAGTTCTTCAACTTTTTATAATTTTCATTACTATTCTATGCTTAAGGTATCGCTTTGAAGTTTTTTATCTTTATATTTTTAATTTTTTGTTTAGTTTATCAACAAATCTACTTAACACATTACAAATGAAGATTGTTCCAGAAACATTAGAAAATGATGAAGAAACGATAAACAAATCTATAGATGTTCAGTATATGGCTTCAAATGTGTTAGACATTATTAGTAACCTGTTTGCCTCATTACTGTTGGGAGTGTTGTCCTATTTTGTTGTTTTCAATATGAGTATTCCATTTTTTGTAGCTGCGATATACTTTATGTTGAAAATCAGGTTAGATATACCTGATAAAAAAAAGTCAGATGGTATGTCTGAAAATATAGAAAGCGAAAGTGAATCAACTTTTCAACTTTTGGACACAATTTCTGCTTTTCGAGAATCAAAATTTGCCTCTTTTATTGTAATTACAGAGTCAATTTTAAGTGGCGGAACAGATCTACTTTTAACTTTAGCCCCCTTATATCTTGTATCGGAAGGAATTCCTATTCAGTATCTTGGGTTAGTATTGGCAGTACAACGATTAGCAGATTTGACAGGTGCTTTTGTGGCACCTAGGATAAAAATATCATATAAAAAGTTTTTCTTTATTGATTATATTGTATCGGGCTCCTTTTTATTTTTAGTATTTGTAATACCAATTCCATTGATTAAGCTTTTGCTATTTGGATTATCATTTATAATTATTGGTATATCTGGTAATATGTTTGAAAAAATGATTTATTCTGAATATAACTATGAAAATATGGGGTTAATCTATTCTACTAATTCAAGCTTATATGCTTTATTTTCAATTGTATTCTTAATAGTCCCTCAATTTTATTCGGATATACATATTCTAGGAATAACGATAAATATATTTACGGTATTAGTAGGATTTTATTTGTTATTTATTAACAATCCATTTAAGGAAAGTGAGGGAATAGAAAATGAACCAGAAAGTTATGCAGAATAATTTAAAAAAAGAACATAAAGTTGATCAGCGGTCTAAAAATATATCTATGAAACAGAATAATGGAAGTTTAAAAAAAGCTAGAAAATTTCAAGTTAATAATAAAGGAAATAGATAGAAATCGACTACTCTGAACTGCGCCCTAAAAGTTAGTAGGAATTTTATTATCTTATATTGCAATTAAATATCAAAGAAAAATAATTGGTGAAGTAATATTTGGAATTTTTAAGTGAGGCTGGGATATGACATTAAAAACTTATTTAATTAGATGCAAACGAAGTAATTCTATATGGTTGTTTTGGATTTTTATTAATTCATTATGTGTTTACTTAAATGGTATATTGAGTGCCAAAGCAATCTCTACAATTGTAAATTTTGATTTACAGGGATTTTTGTATTTAAGTGGAGCGATTTTAGCTGTAAATTTAATATGGGTATTGCAAATATATCAAAACTCAAAAGCAAGTGAAAAAGCCATACAAGAAATGTGTACCGAAATACGTAAAGATATTGTAAAAAGTATTGAAAGTAAGGGTGTGATACGTTTTGGCTCAAAAAGTGTTAGCGCCTATACCTCATGGCTAACAAATGATCTTAATACTATTCGAGATCTTGGCTTTGAAACACTTGAATTAATGATTAGTCAAGCATTAAATATCATTTTTGCAATTATTGCCTTTTTTAGTTTCCATTATTCATTATTGTTTACAATTTTGATATTCTTCATTCTAATGGTAAATCTCCCTAAAATATTTACAAAGAAAATGGAGAATAAAGCTGTTTACTTTACTGAGAAGAATGAAGAATTAGTTAAAGCAATTGATGATTCTTTAAGTGGATTTCGAATGTTATCCAATGCTAATCAACTTCATTTTTTAATGGTAAAAATCTTATCTTATTCAAAAA
>NZ_KQ969695.1:20577-23795 GCF_001578955.1 Streptococcus parasanguinis | reverse complement strand
TGGTAAAAATCTTATCTTATTCAAAAAAATATTCGAAGTCCAGAGTTTCATATTCAAAAACCTTTGGTGGGCTTATGTCTGTTCAAAATGGGACTAGTTTTGTGAGTCAAATTGCCATGTTGACTCACGCAGGGGTCTTATATTTTAACCGATTAATTCCGATTGGGGCTGTATCTTCTTCTCAATATTTTTCATCAATTATCTTTGCTGGCTTAACAGGCTTAACAGCAAATTACGCTGAGTTTAAAACTGTAAACAAAATATTTGAAAAATTTGAATTGGAAGGTGACCAAAGTATTCATGAAAGTAATGTTAATAAACAAACTTGGAAGAAATTTATAGATAAAGTAGAATTTCAATCGGTAACTATTGAACGTGATGGTAAGATTGTCTTAGATAATTTAAATGTTAAAATTGAAAAAAATAAGAAGTATGCAATATCAGGGTCATCTGGTTCAGGAAAATCAACTATATTAAAGGCTATTAATGGTGAAATCCCAATTTCGAAAGGCCACATCTTCTATGATAATATCGATTCAAAAAATATGAATTTCAAGGATCTTCATGAAAATATTTCTTATGTTAGTTTGGAAGATCATATTTTTAACGAATCCATTTTATTTAATTTGACATTAGGCCGTGAAATAGAAGATTCAAAAATCGAAAAAGCATTGGAAATATTTTATTTAAGAGACTGGATTAATGGATTGAGTCATGGATTGGAAACTACTTTATCGGAAATTAGCCAAGATATTTCTAGTGGACAGAAGCAACGAATTAGTTTAGCTAGAGCTTACCTTGAAGAAAAACCAATTTTGATTATTGATGAGGCAACTGATGCGATTGATAAAGAAAGACGGTATCAAATTGAGAAACATCTATTCTCAATGACAGAAAAAACTGTTATTTTTGTAAGCCATCATCTAGATGAAAATATAAGATCTCTTTTTGATAAAATTATATATTTGGATTAGTTTTAACATACTGAGATCAGTAGGTTAGATTGAAGAAAGATTCATCTACCAGATTTAAAAGCGCACCAATAATGGTGCGTTTTTAAATTATTAATGCTATAATAGAAATAAATAAAAGGAGGACCCTCATGATTGGAGAAAATATTAAAACGTTACGCAAGGCACATAACCTAACTCAGCCTGAGTTCGCAAAGATTGTTGGTATCTCTCGAAATAGCCTAAGTCGTTATGAAAATGGAACAAGTTCAGTTTCAACAGAATTAATAGATCGTATTTGTCAGAAATTTAATGTTTCTTATATCGATATTGTAGGAGAGGAAAAGATGCTCACGCCAGTAGAAGATTATCAGTTAACTCTGAAAATTGAAGTGATTAAAGAACGAGGGGCGAATATCTTAGCGCAACTTTATCGTTTACAAGATGAACTAGAAATTGCATTTGATGATGCTAATAATCCTTGGCTTCTAATAAGCGATGATCTTTCTGATTTGATTAACACGAAGATTTATCTTGTTGCAACTTTTGAGGATGTGGAGCGATATAATGGCTATTTGGATGGAATTGAACGTATGCTAGAACAAGCTACTCATCTGGTGGTGGCTTAATGAAACTAGAAGAATTTAGTCAAGATGATTTTGAACGAGCATCCAAACGACTCGTTCGTTCTTTAACTCGTGGGAAAACAACCTCATCTCAGCCTAAAGCTATTTTGCTCGGTGGACAGAGTGGTGCTGGTAAGACAACGATTCATCGTGTGAAACAAAGGGAATTTCAAGGCAATATCATTATCATTGATGGAGATAGTTATCGCTCTTTTCATCCGAACTACCTTGACCTACAGGAGAAGTATGGCAAAGATAGTGTGGATTATACTAAAGTATTTGCGGGTCGAATGGTTGAATATCTCGTAGATGAATTGAGTAAACTAGGCTATCATTTGTTAATCGAGGGCACATTGAGAACGACAGAAGTTCCTCGAAAAACGGCCCAATTATTGGCAACTAGAGGTTACCAAGTCTCACTTGCACTGATTGCGACTAAGCCAGAATTGTCCTATCTCAGCACCTTGATACGTTATGAGGAGCTCCATGCAATAGACCCAAGTCAAGCGAGAGCGACTCCCAAAGAGCACCATGATGGAATTGTAGAACATTTAGTTGATAACTTACGAGAGTTAGAAAATGACAAGATTTTTAATCAAGTTCAAATTTACCGAAGAGATCAATCGTGTGTTTATGATTCGCAAGTAGACGAAACATCAGCAGCAGTAGTCCTACACGAATGCCTATTTGGAAAATGGAATAAGGTGGAAAAAGAGATGTTGAAGTTGGGACAGGAACGGTTGAGAGAACTGGGAGGAATTGATAAGTGACGAAGGGCTAATTTATGAGTACATGATAAATTGCAAGAATAAGTGCAACATTTACTTGAACTCATCCTCTTAAAGCACTGTCAGAACAAAGCGTACGTCTAATTTTAAAGAAGATGGTTAAGAAAAACAACTTATCTATAACTATCACGCCACATATGTTTAGACACAGCTTTGCTACAATGCTACTGGATAAAAATGTAGATATTCGTTATATACAGCATATACTTGGACATAGCTCTATTTCTGTAACTCAGATCTATACTCATGTGTCTCAATCAAAACAAAAAGAAATACTCACTCTGTGTAATCCCATATCTTCCATTTGTTCTCGGCCACAAAAGTAAAATAACCATAGCTAAATCAAAGCAGTTTGATGATTCCCCTCTAGAAATTTTTACTCTACTAATTTCAAAAGAACAAGTATCTAATTTCATTATTATCAACAAAAGGTAGTTCTATATTTTTGAACTACCTTTTACATATTATAAATATTTTGTGTCTTCTGTTTTATTTAGATTTTGTGATTTTCTCTAGCCAAAGATACACTTTTTTATGAACAATCTTCCAGGAGAACTTTATCAATAATTTCTTATTTTAATTTAGGAAAAATAGAAAAAACTAGGTAATCAAAATACTGCTAATAAGAAGGGTTCTACTGAAAGTGTAGAACTCTTTTTCTACCATATACTTGATAACACAAGAAATCAAAATGTTACCAAATTAGAACGGGAAACAAAATCAGTATAGTTATTTAAGATACCATGGAAAAATTATAAGGCTGATAGTATTAATTTCACTATCAGCCTTACAGGTTATTTAACGTTTCAGAAAAACTATAATGTCAAGATTAACTAAACAGTATCTAATTCTTT
>NZ_KQ969695.1:17717-19284 GCF_001578955.1 Streptococcus parasanguinis | reverse complement strand
TTTTATTATAAAATTTTTAGTTCAAAATAGCAAGTTAAAGGAATAAAATATTCTTTATGGTAATAAAAAAAGTTCAATAAACAATAAAAAAATGGCTAAATAAAAATATATATGTTAGAATAAAAACAAGGAAACAGAAAGGGGTTTCATTGCGTGAGAAAAAAACGTGGAATTGTAGGTAAGTACGTATGACATACAAAAACATGCTATTAGGTAAAATGAAATACTTAATCCTGTTTTTGATTGCCATCCAGAGTGTCTTACTTGCTCTGGTGGCAATTTTTTTAGCAGGTTTACAGTATCAACAGTCATGGCAGAGTTATAATCATCATTCCGGGACCGTAACAGTTTATCTTCAGAAGTTAACAGAAAAGCAATCACAAGATGTATTTAATTATTTTTTAGAACAGAGTGACTTGTCCATATGGACAAAACGTTCTGAAAGTAGTGATACAGGAGAAGGTCTAAATAGGATTTATATAGACATCCTTGGTAGCTCTGCTGGTTTTTCAGATTTTGAAAGTACGGGTAAAATAGTTGTCTCACAACAACAATTTGCAAATTTATTATCTCATAGTGATAATAGTATGACTATTGGACTTGACAAAGGCTCAAATAATATGCTTTACGAGCTTCCAGATTTATTATTTAGCACACCTGTAGTCATTGAACGATTAGATTATACTTTCCAAAACACTAATACGATTAATGGGATCTACCATATCAATGGTCTCCGCGATGCTGTCTCAAGAGATAACTTTTTGCTGCATCTTTCAAAGGTGTCAGGTATTTCTGTTGAGGATTTGACAAAAGAAAGTTTTGGAAGTAGTACGGATCAGGGAATTTGGGGAATAATACTTGCTATCAGCATCTTAGTAAATGCCTTCATTTTACTGATCCTATTCTTAATCTGTGTTCTTCAATCCTTTAAACATTTCGGAACATTGATTCTCTTAGGATGGGATAGAAAAGAATTATGGTCTGCTTTTTTCAAAAATTCTCTACTATTTTCAATCTATATTATTCCTATTATCTCTTTATGTAGTTGGTTGTTGTCAGGCTGGTCTAGTTTTGGTTTATCATCGTTTATTCTAGTTTTTGCTGGAGTCAGCCTCTCAGTCTTGTTGCTACTATTGATATTCATTATTCCAACAATTATTGTTTATTCGGTTTCTCCATTAGCAGCAATTCATAAACGATTACCAATGAAGCCTTTAATGGTAACCTGCTTGTTATTCTATACCTTGGTAGCTGGTTTGTTAATCGCAATCAGTTACTCTTTAGATGCTCCAATGAATCAGTTTATTGATAATATGAAAGTATCTAGGGAGTGGAAGAATGTTGAAGATATGTACGTTATCTCCAGCTTTGCTGAGGGAGATGATGTAGGTACATATGCAGGAACTACAAATTCCCTTGAGCGTAGTATGTATAACTTTTACCAGCGTATATCTGAGCTTCCGGGTGTCTATATTGCCCAAGGACAATTTCTTAATCAGGAGTCCCTTGATGCAGTCTATGGGACATACCAGCATGTCCCTAAAAAACCATTTTGGTATTTGAAATT
>NZ_KQ969695.1:15846-17697 GCF_001578955.1 Streptococcus parasanguinis | reverse complement strand
CTAGGTATTCCCCTAAGTGATGAAGAGTTGCTAGAGATGAGGAATGGTACTCGACTTTATCTTCTACCTAACACTCTAAATACAGAAGAACTTGAAGTGATGAAGGCGTATTTACAGGAAAGTGTCACTGTAAAACCGGGAGATTTACAAACTAATTTCACAGAAAATCCGAAATTTATGTTCAAGGTTTACCAACCGTCTCGATCAATATTTACTTGGTCAGATTCCATTTCTTATGGTACAACTAGTGAGAATCCAGTTATTTTTGTCTCAACACCAGAGAATTTATATTTCATGGAGTCGGCAAACTTAGTTGTCAGTGGCTATAATGGTCTTTTGAAGATTCGTGATAGGGAAACGATGAAACAGGTAGTGTCCATTTTAGAAACAAAATTTCCAGATTTAAAGGATAATCGGTTGAGTTTTACAACTGTCAAGAACTTTATCAATGGTCTTCAAAAAGATCTGAGTTATACATTTTATCTTTTCGGCACGATCATAGCGATTATCATAATTACGATGATGGCTATTTTCTGGAGTTTTGTCTTAATGTACCGCATGTTATTTGAAGAAAAATTGTATGTTCAATACTTTATGGGATTCTCACCATGGAAAAGATATATTGGTGTGCTTTCTCTCATTATTAGTTTTTCTGTGATGGAACTAATCGTTTCTATCTTAGTGGGTTCTAAGTTGGGAATAGTCATGACACTAGCTACATTTGCTTTTCAGATAATGCTACTTTACTTCAGTTTGTTCCGTAAAGAAGGAGAGAGTATCATACAATCATTTAAGGAGTAATCTCATGTCTAGAATTTCAGTACAAAATGTATCAAAACAATTTGGTTCAAGAGAAATTTTCAAAGACTTAAGCTTTGATATTGAGGAAAATGAATTTGTAGCTTTAGTAGGACCTTCTGGTTCTGGAAAATCGACTATCCTCAATATGATTGGACTATTGGATACTGTTGACAGTGGTAAAATCCTAATCAACGGAAAAGTTTTGCCTAAGGTAAATTCGCAATCAGCAGTTCATTACCGAAGGAATGTCATCAACTATCTTTTTCAATCCAATGCACTCATTTCTACATCTAGTGTGAAAGATAACCTGATGCTTGCCATGACTTTTTCGAATTTCTCTAGACAGGAGAAGGAGCAGAGAATCAAGGAAACGCTAGAATTTGTTGGTCTACAAAATCGGTTAAATAGTAAAATCAATGAATTATCGGGAGGTGAACAGCAGAGAATTGCGATTGTGAGAGCTATTTTAAAGCCCGGAGATATTGTCCTAGCAGATGAACCAACCGGATCGTTAGATCCTGAAATGTCTCAAAAAGCATTCGATTTGATTCGAACTTTGAGAGATCAATTTGGTAAAACAATTTTGGTTGTTACGCATAACATGGAGCAAGCACGGCAATGTGATAGGATCATTTCACTGGAGTCGGTTCTTGTAAATTAACTCAACCATTATTAACAGTTGATACGGTTACTTTAGATTATGGAATATCGAAGGCGGAGAGTTCAAACATGAAAAAATTTACATACGATATTATAAAACAGCCAAGTTTGTCTAATCGTTTGGAGTTAAAAACACATGTACTAGTTAAAAATCATATTTATTCCATGTTATTTTGAGGAAGATATTGTGAAATTCAAAGATGACGATGAAGTTGAGTGGGATTTGTTAGAATTTCAAAAATTTAGAGCATTTTTGGCTTAGTAATATGTGTTGAAGGCTCAAAATCTATGGTAAAAAAATAGCTTTGAAAACGTATTACCTCCAAAGATTTAGTTAAATAATGATTTAACATAAAAAGAAATTATTGAAGTTCTGGAAAGATGTTTTCT
>NZ_KQ969695.1:12796-14491 GCF_001578955.1 Streptococcus parasanguinis | reverse complement strand
TTTTGAATGATCAAGATCAAGAATTATCATTCAATTTTGTAAATGATAGTATTGAAATTGAATTGATCGATCCACTGTGTGAGAAAATTTTAATTACATTTGATACTGTAGAACAGACAGCAAAAGTCCATCAAGTAATTAAATTTCTCTTAGATTTGTTTTTTAAATTCAATTGGCATGAATCAGTTGCAGCGTTATCAGTTGCAGATTTCTGGGAATTGATCAAGAATTACGAGGTAGATAACCTCGATATGACGTTTGGTTACCCAAGAATCGCATGTTCTAATAGCTAATAGCCATATTTTTAGGCACAAAAAAAGTGGCAAAGGAATAGTTTTTATACTTATCCTTTTCCACTCTTTTTTATTTTGTCTCGTTAATAATTGTATTAATAGCTGAAATGACTTTATTTTGTTTGTACTCTGGTAAAGATTTGATAGTGTCGATAAGCTGTGCTAAGTCAGTACTTTCTTCTTTAAGTGTTAAATCAAAAAAAGTTTGTAGATCAACATTTAACGCTTCTATAATTTTCTCAAGCGTACTAATTTTTATATTGGGCTCTAAATTTTCTAACTTATATGCGTAATTGGTACCAAGATCTGCTTTTTCTTCTAATTGCTCCTGGGTCATTCCTGACTGTGTCCGCAGAATCCGTATTCTTTTACTTATATACTTTTGTAATTCTGACATTGCTCACCTCTTAAGACTATTTTACAGTCTTAGAAGGTTATATTCTAGTTCTTGAAAGGTTGGTTACAACTTTACAAAGTTGCTAAAATATAGTATAATTCGGGTGTTTATAATTAAATAGTGATAATTTGCTCAATACTCTATCATAAAGGTGGGAATTATGAAAAAGAAAACGATCAAAGCAACTGTATCTGCAGTATCAATAGCTACAGCTTTTGCGGGAATTTCTGTTGTACAAGCGGATGAAGTAACTGCAACTCAGCCAAATGAGTCAACATTAAGTGTTGAATCTACGACTCCTTCGTCTACAAATATAAAACAAGTAGACGGAGTATTTGTCCATAATGGAGTTGCAACTGTAACGAAAACGCCAACTGCGGAAGTTGTAGAAGAAGCAAGAACGATCAAGGAAGAAGCGGATCAATCGGTTTCAAATCAAGAAAGTGCATTAGAAAACGCTAAGGCTTTGGAAGCAACTGCTGCAACAAAAGTTACAGAGGCAAATGTTGACTTAAAGAATGCTGAGGCAAATAAAGAATTAGCTACGCCTGAAAAAATTGAAAAAACGAAGAATGAAATATCAGAAGTAAAAGCTGATATTGAGAAAAAGGAAACATCAGAAAAAAATGCATCTGATAAAGTTCTAGAAGCTGAGAAAGAACATAATCAGCAATCAGATGTTATTAAAAAAGATCAAGATAAAATTTCAGATCAAGAAAAGAAAGTTTCGACAGCTGAGGAAGCAGTAGCAACTGCCCAAAAGAATCTTGATGGTACTGGAGCATCGGAAATCATTGCTGAAAGAGATAAAGCAAAAAGTGATGTAGCTGAAAAAGAATCAGCAGAATCAACAGCGAAAAAGGCTTTGGAAAATGCCATTAACGAAGACAAAAATAAAGCTGAAGAACTCAGTAAAGCTTCTGCTGATGAAAAAACGCAACTTAGTGCTAGTCAAGTATCTGCTAAACAATTAGCAGATGCTAAAAAGGTTGCAGAAGAAGCAGC
>NZ_KQ969695.1:10310-12776 GCF_001578955.1 Streptococcus parasanguinis | reverse complement strand
CAGAAGAAGCAGCAAATGCATAGTGAAGGCTCAAAAAGAGAAAGAAACTGCCCAGAAAGTTTTAGATGGTACTGGCGTTGAAGAAATAGTAGCAGAACGTGATGCGGCTAAGAAAAATTTAGATGCTAAAGCAGCAACTGAAAATACAGCGAAACAAGAACTCGATCGTGCTAAAGAAGCAGATAATAAAAAAGCGACCGCACTAAAAAATGCAAAATCAGTTGAAGCGGATCAAATAAAGAAAAGTCAAGAAACTGCAGCAAACTTGTCATCAGCTGAGGAAAAACAAAAACAAGCACAAGAGAATTTAAAGAAAGCTCAAGAAAATAAGGTTTCAGCGCAAAGTAATCTTGATGCTTCTGAATCACAACTTGCCCAAACAATCGCAAATCGTGATAGCAAAGCAAACGATTTAGCAAATAAACAAAATAGTAAGATTGGTGCAGAAGAAGAGCTCAAAACAGCTAAAGAAAATGATGCTAAGAAAGCTTCAGAAATTTCAGCTTTAACTACTAAGAAAAATCAAGAAGAGGCAAAAGTAAATGAAACTTCAAATGAGCTAGCAAGTGCTACATCAGCAGCTCAGGAAGCAAAAGAGAATAAAGAGAAGGCTGATCAAGCGGTTGAAACCCTCAATAAACAAATTGCAGCAATTAAAAATCTCACTATTCCTCAATTGCCTCAAGATGTCATTGATGCTTACAAGGCTTATCTTACCGATAATTCAGATGCAAATAAAAATGCATTAAACGACGTTATTCAAAAATGGTTCACAGGTAGTAAGTATGATTTTGGTACTCCAGAGACGGAATATTCTCCTGAACACCAAAATATTGTTATCAAAGGTTGGCCAAATAAGGATATTGTTTTGCCTATTGATGACTCTGAAGTCAATTTGGATAATCTCACAGATAAACAGATTGAAGCTTTGAGTCAATATTATGTGCTTCTCGCAAACAATCTGCAAGACCAAGTCTGGGGGAGCCATGATTTTATAGTTACTAAAGAATCTGTTCAAGGTGTTAAAAATATCGCAAAAGCCTATGCTGAAGAAAATAAACCATTTGGTACAAGTCATAGTGTGACAGCTCTTGCAAAAGATGGACTGGATTCAATCGCTTGGGCTGGCGAAAATATGAGCTTCAATAATACATTGCTAGGTTTTAGTGCTTATTATTCAGAAGCAAAAGAAACACGAAAAGCTACAATGTCTCAATTATATCGCGAGGTATATGATGCCGTAATTAGCTTTATGGCAAATGATGTACATGCATATTTTGGACATATGAGATTAATGATTGGAGAAAAAGCTCCTTCAGATATACAAGCAGTCGGGGTAGCAAATAGCCTAACACCTAGTGGTGTTGGTCGAATGCATTTTATTAAATTCAAAGGTCAATCTAGCCATTTCGATTACATTAAAGATGAACAAACAGGTGAGTATCACTCTAAGTTCATTGACGACTATTATGATAAAGGGATTGCTAAACCTCTAGCTACTCCATTTGATACTTCAAAAATGGAAGATGAGTTAACAGCTGCTAAAGCTAAACAGACTGCAGCAAATACAGTAAATAATTCTGCACAGAATCGTTTGGAAAAAGCTAAATCAGAAAATGATTCAAGTACAAAAGCTCTCAAAGAAACGACAGCAAAATTAGATGCTTTGAAAGCTACTCCTGACCAAACACCTGCAGCTACTACTAAATTGGGAATCGCTACACAAAATTATAATGAAGCACAAATCCAATTTAATAAGGCTCAAGATGCACTTGATCAATTAAATGCTGATATTCAAAACAAGCGTCAAGCTTTAGCAAATGCAAAAGATAATTTAGACCAGGCTACAACAGCAGAAGTAAAAGCTAAATCTGATCTTGAAAAAGCAAAAGTAGAAAATCAAAATGCGAATCAAAATCTGAAACAAACTCAAAAACTTGTAGCAGAATTAATGTCAGTTCCTGATCAAACTCCTGGTGCACAGAAGAAATACGACAATGCGAAACAACTAAAAGAAGAAGCTGAAACAAGATATATCAAAGCTCAAACAGCTCTGGATAACTTAAATGCTGACCTTCAAGTTAAGCAAAAAGCATTAGAAACTGCAAAAGAGGAGCTTGAAAAAGCAAGAGTAGCAGATAAGACAGCAAGAAACAATTTAGATGAAGTAACTAAAATTCATGAAAAACATTTGGCAGCCTTAAATACTACACGTCAAACGATTGCAAGATTAAACTCAATCTCTGATAAGACACCTCTTGCACAAAAGAATCTAGATGAAGCTTCTCAACAATTGATTGCTGCCAAGACTCGTTATGCAAAAGCACAAAAAGCAGTTGAAAATCTTAATGCAGACATTCAAACAAAACAAAAAGTTTTAGCAGATGCGCGTGCAGAATTGGATAAAGAACTTAAAGATCTTTCAGATCTGAAAGCTGAAAAAGCCAAGGACGAAGCAGAACTCAG
>NZ_KQ969695.1:9276-10235 GCF_001578955.1 Streptococcus parasanguinis | reverse complement strand
GAAACCGTCAGAATAAAGTTGAAGAGTTAAAAGCTAAAGAAAGTCAAATTAAGGATGAAATTTCTAAATTAAAGACTAACTTAGTTACTTTAGAAACACTTTTGGATCGTCTTGAAAATGCTGATGCATATTTGAAGAAAGCAAAAGAAGCATATGACAATGCAGTTGAACAGCACCGTTTAGCACTTGAGAATGTAGCAAGAGAGGAAGCTAAACTTAAAACACTTCTACAAGATCAATTGGATGCAACTGCACAATATGAAGCTGTTAGGGAAGCCTATTTAAATACTCGTACAAGACAAAGCGAAGTCTTTAACGATAAAGTAGATCACAAGATGATTTCTCTTAATCCTGCGTTAGAAAAGAGTATATCAGAAAATACTTCTAACGAACAAGTATATAGCTATGCTGGAAATCAAGCTAAATATGCTGCAAATAGAGCCTTGCCTAATACAGGTTCAATTGAGAATTGGTTAGTGTTTGCAATGGGAATTGTTCTTTGTAGTTTTGGTATTTCAGTATCACGGAAACAGCGTGATTAATAAAAGCTGGTAAGTATTTCTTATTGTAGTAATGAATAAAAGTTTATCATTCAAATTTTGATTTTTTACTAATGATTTTAGTGAAACTAGGTATATGAAAAAAATAATTAATATCTTTAGATATTTATAGGAGGAAAAATAATGAAAAAAATTATTGCTTTAGTTGTTTTAGTACTTGCGGTTGCCGGTGGGGTATTCTTTTTCTTGAATCAAAATTCAGGACCAGAGAAGCAAATTATTGGTACTTGGTATGATAGTAAACACGATTCAACTATCGTTTTCAATAGCGATAAAACACTAGAAGTAACAAATAATAAAGACGAATCTAGAGATGGAACTTGGAAAATCGCTGGAAAATATGTCAAATTAAAGGTTTCTAGTGCAGCGGGTGCTAAAGCTGAATTACCTGGAAAAGAT
>NZ_KQ969695.1:5954-7547 GCF_001578955.1 Streptococcus parasanguinis | reverse complement strand
GGGTTCTATTTTCTAGGAGAGATTTATGATTAATATCTTTAAATATCTTGATAAAAAAACAAAATACCTAACCATTATTGGAGCACTGGCAAATGGGGGTCTCGCTTTGGGGCAACCTTTGGTTGTCGCCAAAGCATTATCTATAGATCAAAATAACCTTACCTATTCTTCTATTTGGAAATTTGCCCTCTTTGGTTTTTCTGTTTATTTCGCTTTGTATAGTCTTATGTTATTCTGTAATCATGCAAATAATGTCTTTAGACGTGAAATTCACATGAATATCCGAACGGCATTGTTTCATAAGTTAATGGAAGACAGGGAATATAGTGAAGATGAAAAGATTACCATGCTGACACAGGATATGGAATTTCTAGGAGATAACTTTTTTGAACGCTATATGTCTATTTCATGTTGGGGATTTGGGGCACTGATTACGGCGATCTATATCATTGCACAAAATGTTTTATTGGGTTCTATCTTTGTTTTCTTCACGATCTTACGTCCCATTCCACAATTCTTGATGAATAATAAGCTAAAGAATTCAGGGGATGAAATGTCTCAGGGAAGAACAGCTGTTCATAACCAAATCTCTGATAGTATTCGAGGAGCTCAGACCTTGCGGATGAATCAAGCCTTGCCTGAAAATTCTCAGCGCGTCTGGAATATCAATCTTCGTTATCAACGAGCTATTCAAAGGTTTGCTTTTACCCATAATATTGTTTTCTTTTGTAATGGTTTTATGGTCTTTCTGAGCCAAGTACTCCCCTTGGTATTAGGGTTCTTCCTTGCTATGCAGGGTCATCATGTTTCAGTGGCTAGCCTGGTCGCTATGTATATTGCTGCTGGTCAACTGGTAGGGCCTATCCAAAATATCATGTATGATGTGGTTGAAGTACAAGGAGCCAAAACAACGGCAGAAAAGATTTTCGGAATTTTAAATCGAGCAGATGGTAGTGAATCGGACAATCATTCGATCTCCCAAGTAGAAGAGCTAGAAATTTCTCATTTAAGTAAATCTTATAACGGTAGAGAGATTCTTCGCGATCTTAATCTAACCATTCAACAAGGCGAAAAAGTCCTCATCAAAGGGCCAAGTGGCTGTGGGAAATCAACCCTCTTCCGAATGATCACAGGGGAAGAAAAGCCGGATGCCGGAACGATTACTTGTCGTACAAGGGATGGAGTTAAAACAAGTCATTTTATTCGTCAGGTAGGTATCATCAGCCAGCATCCCTTCCTCTTTAATGATACTGTTCGCTACAATCTTAGTTTGGGACAAGAGTTTTCAGATCAAGAATTGGAGACTGTTTTGAGACAGGTAAAACTCGACCATGAACTAACTGATGGGCTTGATTTTGTAATCACTAATAACGGAGAAAATATTTCAGGCGGACAACGTGTCCGGATTGAACTAGCCCGCTTCCTTCTTCGTAAAAAGGATATTTTATTAGCAGATGAGGTAACTGCAGCTCTTGACGTAGAAAATAGCCAGATGGTTCGAGACTTGATTTTCTCACTACCGATGATGGTGTTAGAAATCGCTCACCATATTGATAATGAAAGTCGATACGATCAAGTCATTGAACTAAGAAA
>NZ_KQ969695.1:2619-4444 GCF_001578955.1 Streptococcus parasanguinis | reverse complement strand
CCAAGGCTACACGTTGTGCTTCTCCTCCAGAAAGCTCATATACTTTTTGATCTAGTTGAATATAAGATAGTCCTACTCTATCTAATACTTCTTCTTTAGTCTCTCTCTTTTTTTGTTTGTCTAATTTATGACCAATTAATCCCAAATCTAAATTTTCTGAAACAGTTTTATTATCGATTAGTCCAAAATTCTGGAAGAGATAACCTAGTTCATTTCTGAAATAGTTTGTTGGTTTAATCTTTCGTAAATCTTCCCCTTTATATTGAATACTTCCTTGATCATAAGGTTCTAGCTTGGCTACTATATTTAGTAAGGTTGTTTTGCCACAACCACTATTTCCTATAAGAGCATAGACTTTACCTGCATCAAAATTTAAGTTCAAATCACTAAATACCGTCCGGTCCCCAAAGGTTTTTGTTAGTTGATGGATCTTAATCATTTCTATGCTCCTTTCAATATAATACTAGCCATCCTATCTTCCTTACGAGAACGATGCATTAGTATTAAAATAGAATTCAAACCAAAGACGCAAGAGGTTAGAAAGACTACCCAAAGTTTATTTGTTAGCAAAAGACCAATAGCCCCTCCCAAAATGAAGATAACTATTTGCCAGATAAAAAATTTCTGGTGTAACTCAAAAAAATTTAATCCTGATATTTTCTTAATAAGAATAGTTTTACGAAATTCTTCAAAGTAGAGGATTGTCATTGTATTAAAGAGTAGAATTGAGGTAGCAATACCTAGAAAACCACCAGCAATGATTGTCAATATTTCAACTTGAATGTTGTGACTCATACCACGATAAACATAATAGGCAAGATCATACTGACTGATATATTTCTTTATTCCACCTTGTTCAACTAGTTTTTTAGTGGCATCCAAACCTTTAAAATACAGATAATCAGATGGATAAGTGAAGAAAGCATTATGATTTTTTCCAAAAGAGCTTGGTTTAAGGACAATAAGTATAGGATCACTTAGAAATTGTTGATATGAGATTGGTGTAGAATTATATACGAAACGCTTCTTATTGTTTGAAATATAGAAAACACGAGCTTTCATAGCCTGTTGAATTTTATTTCCCTTATCGTCTCGAATCGCTAGGAAATCTTCATAAATTTGACGCAATTTATCTTCTTGATCTTTTAATTTTTCAGGCAATAGTAGTCCAAATTCTCCTTCTCCAAGGCTATTAATGTTCTTCTTATCTTCTTCATTTAATTCTACATTCTGAACATCTAGATAATTAGGAGTCACATATAAGCTATTAGCATACGGATTGTAGTCATTTATCGACATTTTTCCCATTAAGGGATGTGAAGACAGACCTTTTAGATCGAATGATGCAAGTGGATGCTGAACAAGCATTCCTCCATTCTGAATGCCAGTTTCTATGAAGTTTTTCCATTGTTCTTCCAACATTTTTCTACTATCCTGATTTCTAGCCTCTGCCCCAAACTCCCTATTTGTTGAAAGCAATACCCAATCTTTTTGATTTGACCATGCTGTATCTCCAGCCTGATGCAATTGCCAAATAGTTGAATAGATACTTGTTCTATGAATGGTAAGTACTATTAAAAGAAAAGCAACCAATTGCCCCAAGTAAAGAATACCCATAATCTGTTTCAAAGGTAACTTTCCTTTGAGTAAAGAAACCAAATGTACCGCTTTAATACTTAAAACATAAAGAAAGCTAAAGAGTATAGAAAGGAACAAAAGTAACAAATTATAAGTTATGCTAGCTGAAAAAATAACTGGAATAGAAAATGGTGTGATAGGGAATAGACTTACACCACAGATTCCAAGAAAAACCCCTGTAATTATC
>NZ_KQ969695.1:0-1238 GCF_001578955.1 Streptococcus parasanguinis | reverse complement strand
AGGATTACACTTCAAGAGCGCACTTGTCGCGTATTGAATCGAACCAAGTAGTGCCTAGTTTTGAGTTGATGGAGCATCTTCTAAAGCAAGTTGGCCTAGATTTCGAAGAATTTCGATATATATGTCATTCTTACCACCATTCCGATAGAGAAGAAATTATCTTATTGGCAGAAGATAACAATGCCTACCAATCAAATGATAAATTATTGGAACTGAAGAATAAGAGTGTAGCTTATTTAAAAAAATATCCTAATGATATTCCTGTGTCAAATATACTAAAGAGAGTAGAGGTCATTCTTTGTTTACGAGAATCTGGTCCAAATGAAAAGGTAAGAATAATGGCAACGGAAGCTTGGAACGAAATCAAAAATCAGGATGTCTGGTATCATAGTGACCTCAAATTAATTGTCGTTATTTTATTTACACTTCCACTAGAAACAGTGATTTCTATCTGTGATGAAGTGATAGATAGGCTCAATGATTACTCTGATTATACAGAGATTCTTCCCACCAAGTATAAATTACTCTCTAATTTAGCTAGCATTTTTCTGTGGAATGGTTTGATGGAGAAGTGTACAAGTATCAGTTATCTATTGTTAGATACGGCCAAAAAAAGTAAGCGATATGATTTTCTAGGAAATGCTAAAGTGACACTTGGAATTTGTTTAACGGATAAAAAGTTGGTCGATGAAGGATTGCAACTACTCGAATTAACGGATGAAAAACCACTGTTGGAAGCATGTCAATCCGATGTGAATCGCTTTTTCAAGAAATGAGTTTTGAAATGGATTCAGTCATAAAACAGTTTGAAAATATAGTCAACATATTGTTATATCCATTCTCAATGGTTATTGGGTAAGGGATGGAAACCTACACATTCTACCGTTAGATCACCTAGTTAAGCAATGTTTGAAAAAATGATCATTTAATTTAACAAATAATAATTTTGAATTGCACCTCAAATGTTAGAGTTCGTCTAATATTTGAGGTGTTTTTAATATGAAATACAATTATTTTCAATTATCAAATAAAGAGATTTCCGTTCAGAAGACTTTGATAGCATAGTTTGAACCACTAAATACTGGGGAAAATATTTTGAGTTCATTCATCTAAGTATAAAATGTGTATATAAGAGACAATTTGACATTTGCTTTTTTATTTTGTGTATTATTATTCTAGAAAGAAAAAAATAGATTTCAATTTTAAAATCGTTCGTTATCTTTTTATTGTAGATAAAT
>NZ_KQ969694.1:87971-92427 GCF_001578955.1 Streptococcus parasanguinis | reverse complement strand
CTTACTGTCAACACTTTTTTTAATTTTTTTTATTTTTTTGAAAGTTTTTTTACTTTTTTTGTTTACATAAAAAATCAGGAGCAAGGATGCCCCCGATTCCTCTATATTTTATTGATGTTTTCAATCTCTTATTTGATCTCTATTCTTTTACTTCCAATAGACCGATGTCTCCATCTTCTCTACGGTAGATGACATTTGTTGTGTTGTCTTCTGCATCACGATAAATGAAGAAGCCGTGTGCCAATAGATCCATTTGAAGGATCGCTTCATCTATATCCATCGGTTCTAGATCAATTGTTTTTGAGCGAACAACTTTTTCTGTGGTGGTTGCTTCTTCTACAACTGCATCGGTAAACAATTTACCTGCACCAGATTTAACACGATTTTTCTTTTCGATTTTTGTTTTATTCTTACGAATTTGACGTTCAATTTTATCTACAACAAGATCAATTGAACCGTACATATCTTGAGAAACATCTTCTGCACGAAGCGTGATAGATCCAAGCGGAATGGTTACTTCTACTTTTGCGGTCTTTTCACGGTAAACTTTTAAGTTTACTCGAGCATCCAGCTCTTGATCTGCCTGAAAATATTTTTCAATCTTTTCGAGTTTAGAAACGACATAGTCGCGAATGGCTTCTGTTACTTCTAGGTTTTCACCACGGATACTATATTTAATCATATTAGTACCTACTTTCTAAACATTATGTTTTTATTTATATGTATATTATAACGCTTTCATAAACTTTTTGCAAATCTTTTTTTATCTTGCGATTGAAAATGTCTTTATTTCTTTCACACCTTTTTCAATTAGTAGGCGCTTCATTAATTCGATTGTTTTGCCCGTTGTGTAGATATCATCCAAGATAAGATATTTCTGCTTTTCTGAAACTTCTCCTTTTAATTGAAAGTGTTGAGAGGTTTTTAATCTTTCTTCTCTTGTTTTTTTTGATTGGGCTAAGCTGTCTTCTTTTTGGAATAGACTGTTGTACTTTATTTCTGCAAAATCTAATATAGTTGATACTTGATTGAATCCTCTCTCCTGCTTTTTTTCATGGCTAATTGGAGTCGGTATTATCGTATAGCTTTTATACTTTTTCAAGGCTTTTTTGATGTCACATGCAAATACCATTCCTAATAAACGATCTCCTTCAAATTTATATCGCTTGAAATAGTCCTTCATTGCTGCATTATATCTATATAATGCTTCATGTTCGACCATATTCCCCTTTTGTATCCAGTATTCGCAATCTTTACATACTTTCTCCTCCTTATCTTTATAACATCTAGGACAATGGATTTCGCCAATTTGTTCGAAGTCTTCTTTGCATTCTTTACAAATCCATTCTTCTTGTTGATTCATAAAAATAAGGTCTGTGAAATGTTCACCAGTTTTCAACTCTTTCGTACAAAGCAGACATTCTTTCAAAATCCAGCCTCCTGATTCATTTCCTTTATTTCTTTGATCGCTTTTTTCATTTCTCGTGTTATGCCATCTGATAGAAAAAGTAGTTTACCTGTTGGTCTTTCTTTACTTCGACCGACCCTTCCTGAAATTTGTACGAGTGCACTTTTAGTAAATAATTTGTGATTACTTTCTAAAACAAAGACATCTACAAACGGAAAGGTCACTCCTCTTTCTAAAATTGTTGTCGAGACTAGCATGGTTATGGCTCTGTTTCTAAACTCTTCTACCATTCGTAGGCGGTCTGTTGTCTGTGAGGATACAAAACCTACTGTTTCTTTGGGAAAGTATTTTTTTAAGTTCTCAGTAAATTGTTGTCCTAATTCTATTTCAGATACAAAGATTAACAATGGGTAGTGAGTCTGTCTTTGTTTCTTGATCAGTTGCAATAGTTCGTAAGGGATTCTTCCTTTTTCTATTTTTTCTCTAATTTTCGGCACCCATTTTATTTCAGGGACCACTAGTGGGTTCCCATGAAACCTTCTTGGAAGGCTATAACGAATGATTTCTTTTTTCTTGACCTTTTTATCTAACTCATCTGTAGAGGTTGCTGTTAAATATAGCGTATTCCCCCCTTTTTTTATCGCATTCTGAGCTGCTTTATATAAGATTGGATTGTCCACATAGGGAAAAGCATCTACCTCATCTATAATAAGGAGATCAAAGGCCTGAAAAAATTTTAGCAATTGGTGGGTTGTTGCGATTACCAAAGGCGTTCTAAAATAGGGTTCCGATTTCCCATGAAGCAAAGAGATGGGGCAGGAAAAATCGTCCTTCATCCTTCCGTACAGTTCGATACAGACATCGATTCTTGGGGTGGCAATACAGACTGCTTTTCCTGACTTGATCGCTGTTGCTACAACCTGATACATCATTTCCGTTTTTCCAGCTCCTGTCACAGCATGTACCAAGGCATTTCCCCCTTCCTTAACTGCTTGGATGAGACCATCTGATACCTCTTGTTGATAGGAAGTCAAGGTTCCTTTCCAGTTTAACACCTCCTGTCCTTCAAAGTCATGCTGTGCAATAGCATAAAGTTTTTGATCACTCCGGATTCTTCCCAATTGGATACAGGCTCTACAATACAGTACCTCTTCACTCAACTTCCAAAGTTTTTGATCAATCATACTGCCACATCGAAAACATTGGTACCTTCCATTTTGTTTTTCTATAGTAGGAAGTTCTTGGGCAATTTCTTTTAGATTATTTGTCATTTGACTCTCCGTTAAGAGCCTTCCATAAAAATCTTCTATCTTCATACTTATTAATTCGCAAAAGTTGGAGAAATTCATTCTTTTTTTGTAAAATATGAATATGGAATATGTTACATTTAAAGAGAACGGTACTGTTCAAGAAGAAATCAAAAAATCAAAATTCATTTGTCATGTCAAGCGTGTCTCCTCTGAAGAGGAAGCTAGAGATTTTATCAATGCCATCAAAAAGGAACACTATAAGGCTACACATAACTGCTCTGCTTTCATCATTGGAGAACAAAGTGACATCAAACGGACCAGTGACGATGGTGAGCCTAGCGGAACAGCTGGTGTACCGATGTTAGGAGTTCTGGAAAATCATCACATCACTAATAGTTGCGTTGTGGTTACCCGCTATTTTGGAGGCATTAAATTAGGTGCTGGCGGTCTAATTCGTGCATACGCTGGAAGTGTGGCTCAAGCAGTTCGAGAGATTGGACTGGTAGAAATCAAGGAACAAGTGGTTCTTGGAATCACACTTTCTTATTCCCAATACCAAGAGTTTGCTAATTTCTTAAAAGACAATCAATTGGCGGAACAAGATCCAATGTTTACAGATCAGGTGGCGACAACTATTTTTGTAGACAAAGAAGACACCCGTTCTATCACAGCAGCTTTAGTCGAATTTTATAATGGGAAAGTCCTTATAGAAGATCAAGGAATTCGCGAGGTTGAGGTACCACTCCTTTCTGTAGAAAATTAATCAAAAAAACTATCGGCAACGATAGTTTTTTTTATCACACCCATAAAATTTCTATATTTTACATTCTTCCCACAAGGGACTATACTTGTTAGTATCAAGAAAACCTAGAACTGAGGTATATTATGGCTATTTATGAAAATATTACAGAATTGATTGGGAACACTCCGATTGTCAAATTGAACCGTCTTGTTCCTGAAGGAGCTGCAAATGTCTATGTCAAACTCGAAGCCTTCAATCCTGGATCATCTGTTAAAGACCGGATTGCTTTGAGCATGATTGAAAAAGCTGAAGCGGATGGCTTGATCAAACCAGGTGATACAATTGTCGAAGCAACTAGTGGAAACACAGGGATTGGCTTATCATGGGTTGGCGCAGCTAAAGGCTATAAAGTTGTGATTGTCATGCCTGAAACCATGAGTGTGGAACGTCGTAAAATCATCCAAGCATATGGAGCTGAACTCGTTTTGACTCCTGGAAGTGAAGGAATGAAAGGTGCCATCGCTAAAGCTGAAGCAATCGCTGCAGAAAGAAATGGCTTCCTTCCTCTTCAGTTTGAAAACCCTGCTAACCCAGAGGTACATGAAAGAACAACAGGACAAGAAATCGTTGATGCCTTTGGAAAAGATGGTTTAGATGCTTTTGTCGCAGGTGTTGGTACTGGTGGTACTGTTTCTGGTATTTCTCATACTTTGAAAAAGAATAATCCAGCTGTCAAAGTCTATGCAGTTGAGGCCAATGAATCTGCTGTCCTTTCTGGCGAAAAACCTGGACCACATAAAATCCAAGGAATTTCAGCAGGTTTTATTCCAAATACCTTAGATACTAACGCATATGATGGTGTTCGTCGCGTATCTTCAGAAGAAGCTTTCGAACTTGCACGAGCTATTGGTGGGGCCGAAGGGTTCTTAGTAGGCATTTCAAGTGCTGCTGCTATCTATGCTGCGATTGAGGTAGCCAAAGAATTAGGAAGTGGTAAAAAAGTTCTTGCTCTTGCACCAGATAATGGGGAACGTTATCTTTCAACTACTCTTTACG
>NZ_KQ969694.1:81350-87951 GCF_001578955.1 Streptococcus parasanguinis | reverse complement strand
TTATAAACCTATCGAAGTTTTTTATTTTTTCTCTTGCTTGCTAAAAAATACTTTTCCTTCTTTGACCCAGGTTGGCATTTGTTGAGCTAATGGAGCAAAACCACTCTTATGGCGGTCATTTGAAAAACGATGATGCCGAACAGTTCGCTGTGGTGTCTCTTCTAGCGTTCTCAAAGAAAGGCTGGCTTTCTTTGAATATTCATCAACATCGATAACTTGTACAAAGACCTTCTCCCCAATCGAAAGAATGTCATGAATATTACTAACATAGCCACTTCTAATCTCTGAAATATGAATCAAGCTCGTGACACCCGATTCTAATTCAACAAAGGCTCCATAAGGTTGAATGCCTGTAATGGTCCCTTCTAACTTGTCTCCAATTTTCATATCAATCCTCAATCTCGACGGTTTCAATCACGACATCTTCTACTGGCTTATCCATCATACCTGTTTCAACAGCCGCGATCTCATCCAATACGGCAAAAGAAGATTCATCCATCAATTGACCAAATACTGTATGACGTTGATCTAAGTGAGGAGTTCCCCCTTCTGTCGTATAGATTTCAGCAATTTTTTCAGGCCAGCCACCGCGAACCAATTCCTTTTTCGAATATGGAAGATGCTGATTTTGTACAATAAAGAATTGACTTCCGTTCGTATTTGGTCCAGCATTTGCCATTGAAAGTGCTCCACGAATATTGTACAATTCTTTTGAAAATTCATCTTCAAAGCTCTCACCATAGATTGACTCTCCCCCCATACCTGTGCCAGTTGGATCTCCACCTTGGATCATAAAATCTTTGATAATGCGGTGAAAAATGATGCCATCGTAATAGCCAGATTTGGCAAGAGCTACAAAGTTTGCAACAGTTTTTGGTGCTTGATCCGGGAACAATTTAATTTTCATCTCACCATAATTAGTTTTGATCACAGCGATAGGGCCTTCAATCGTAGCAAGTTCTAACTGTGGTAACGTCAATTCTTTTTCAACCATATTTAACTCCTTTAAGGCATAGAATATGCCATTTTCTTCTAAATTCTTGGTGATATAATCAGCTTTTTCTCGTAGCTCTGGAGCAGACTTCCCCATTGCGATACTAATTCCAGCATAATCAAAAAGTTCTAAATCATTCAAACCATCACCGAATACTAGAACATTTTCTGGCTTCAAGTCCAAATGATGGACAACTTGAGAGACTCCCGAAGCCTTTGATCGATCAAAACGAACAACATCAGATGAATGTGGGTGCCATGGAACTAGACGTAACTCCTCTTGTAAGGAAGGCGATAATTCTAAACCATCATTATCTTCATCAAAGGTCCACATTTGGAAAATTGGCTCTTTCAAATGCAGATCCGGATCTACTGGTAAATTCGGATAAATGATATCAATAGCATCACTGATCAAAGGTGTCCGATTGGACAGGGTAGCTTGATGGCTAGCGACCAACCCATAATCAATCTCAGATTCTTTAGCCCAATCCACAAAAGAAGAGACGATTGCTTCATTGATTGGTGATTGGTAGATCACATTTCCTTTGGCATCTTCAATATAAGCTCCATTTAAAGTGACTAAAAAATCCGGCTTCAGATCCATTAGTTCAGGAACAACCCCAAAAATCCCTCTGCCAGTTGCAATCCCTGTTAAAATTCCCTTCTTTTTCAACTGATGAAAGACATCTTTTACGGATTCAGGAATTAAGCCTGTTTCTTTTGCACGTAATGTATCATCAATATCAAAAAAGACTATTTTTACTTTTTTGGCTTTATAACGTAATTTTGCGTCCACTTATCTCCCCCTCTTTTACTTGCTCTATTATAGCATTTTTTAACTTAAAAATCTTCCTGATTCACCAGATGATGACGGAAAGCATAGACGACAGCTTGCGTCCGATCGCTGACTTCAAGTTTCGATAAGATGTTGGAGACATGGGTTTTTACCGTTTTTAAAGAAATAAAGAGTTCATCTGCTATCCGTTGATTTTCATAGCCTTTTGTTAATAGAGCCAGAATATCTCGTTCTCTAGCAGTCAGATCATCATGCAATTCAGCATGGTTCTTTCGTAACTCAACTTTTTGACTGACTTCAGTCTCAATCGCAAACTCTCCCTTTGCAACCTTCCTGATAGCTTGTAAGATCTCAGTTGCTGATGAGGTCTTTAAAATATAACCTTTAGCACCTGCATCTAAGACAGGGTAAATCTTTTCGTTATCTAAATAAGACGTTAAAATGACAATTTTAGCTTCTGGACACTCTTTTAGGATGGCTAGAGTCGCATCGATTCCATTTAACTCTGGCATCACAATATCCATAATGATGACATCTGGTCTTTCTTTCAGCGCCAACTCCATCCCTTCTTGCCCATTTGGTGCCTCTAAAACTTGCTCAATATCGGTTTGCATGGACAAAAAGCTTTTTAATCCCAACCGAACCATTTCATGGTCGTCTACTAATAATACTTTCATACAGTTTCCTTTTCATTTTTATCTTTTACAAGAAGGGGAACGCGAATATCTATAGCCACTCCCTTTTGAGGACTCGTTCTTATTTTAATGGTTCCCGCCATGTCTTCTACACGTTCTTGAATATTTTTCAAACCATAACTCAATCGTTCTAATTTTTCCTGCTCAAAGCCGATTCCATCATCTACCATCCGTAAATGAAGTTGTTTTCCTTCCTGGTGCAAAAAGACATCCATTTGTTGAGCTCTAGCGTGTTTCAAGGTATTGCTAACAATTTCTTGGACAATCCGAAATAGATGTTCTTCCATATCTTTTGGAATGCTCACGTCATTATGATGAAAGACAACTGTTAGGTTACTCTTTTCCTTCAATTCTCTAAAAATCATCTCCATACCTTCTACTAAACTTTTTCCTTCCAATTCTGTTGGACGAAGATGTAAAAGTAAGACACGTAAATCATTTTGGGCTGTACCTAGAATATCTGATACACCATTTAGTTGTTGCTGAATCTGACTTTTCTCTAACTCAAGGGCCTGTACTGCCACGCCAGACAAAATCATATTGGCTGCAAACAATTCTTGACTAACCGTGTCATGTAGATCGCGCGCAATTCTCTTACGCTCGATTTCCACAATTTCTTCCTCATTTCGCATCACACGATTTTCACTTTTTTGTAAATTTTCTTCTAGTCGATGCAATTTGCTGTCCAAAAAATCTAACTGTTGATTCAATTCTTTAGGGGAAATTTCTTTTCTCTGTGAAGCAGTCAGGATAGATTCTACCTTTTGTTGTACTGCATGGACCGTTACAAATTGTGTGATTTTGATAATTAAGACAACCAAAGCCGTCAATGCAAGCGTCAGACTAAAAATCAAAAATAAGAATGATTGAAGCAAGGAAAGGTCTGAGAGAAGTTTGCCCCACTGAAAACCAACAAAATGAAAAATGGTATAACAAATAACCGCAATCACCATTAGGGAATAAAAGTACAATAGGAGATAGTCTAATTTCTTCATGCGCGAATCACCTCAACATCCCCAACAATTCCAACTAACACAATTTTTATAGAACGGTGCGATCTCCGATAATGTATCGTTTCAATATCTATGGTTTCATTTCTCATTTTACGGACAGGAAGATCCAAAAACTTTAGATCTCCATAAAGGGTGTTAATTTGTAAATGCAACTCCAAATCAATAGGTAAGATAATTTTTGTATTTCCAAAACCTTTCCGGATGATCACCACATTGTCCCAATTGCAAATGGCTACCTCCTCTAAATGGAGGGTGTCATTCCCAAAGACTCGGATCACATTCAGATCTCGATACCCTCGACTTTGCCTTGAAAAATGTTGTAAATCACCAATCCATCGAGTTTTTTCTTGACGAATTTCCGTATCCTCTTCAACATCAAATACAACTGCTCCATTTTCCTTATACATATAGGGGTAGGCGATCAATAAACCATAAACCACTGCAAATAAAATGGCTGCAATCACAAAAGGATTCAGCATCACGATAAAAAACAGGAGCACACTCAGTGCGATCAAAAGAAAATTCGCCTTTTGTTTGCCAAAATAGTAATACAGAAGCAACAAGAAAAGTACCATCAAGACAACAAATCTGTAAAAATCAATTGATAAAATGGTGATCGCTGCTAATGTTAACAAAATGGCTTCAACGAAAATAAAAATTTGTATTTTCCACATAGTCTACCTCATCTTTTTTATTTTATCAAAATTTTTATCATTTGACTTCCGTCTAGAGTTGGATAATACGGAGAGAGAAAAAACACCCAAAAGATAGAAATCCTTTGGGTGTCCTTCGTATCAGAATGAATGGTTATTAAATAAGTTCTTTCCGATAACGGTTGTCTAGAGGCATTATTTATACATAAATGCCCAATAATAGTTACCGTCGCCATTGATGACTGCTGCTACCGCACCTTCTGAGGCATTTGGATCGAGCATTAATTCTCTCAATCCACTATTATACCATTTCGTTACGACTGTTGTTGCATTGTCTTCACGGCGAGCTACAAAACCTGTGCTATCGTACTGACGTGAAATAGTATGGGCTTTTGGTAAGGCACGTGAGTTGTAGACATCATCTGACCAAGTCAATTCTTTTAAGCCTTGTGCTTTTCGCAATTCGTTAATCTTAGCAAAAGCTTCTTTCGCTTTATCTAACTCGATATAGTTTGTATTGTCTGTCGCTTCTACACGATAAACGAATTTCACATAGCCAAACTCAACATCTTTGTAGTTCTTGTCATCTACTCCACTCTTCAAGTTAGCGATTAAAACATAGTCTTTAGCCCATGGGTTTTCTTTAGATTGCTCAAAGAGTTCTGGGTCCTCGATTTCCCATTCTACTTTGGCATCCCAGCCAGCATTGTCAATAAATTTAGGATTCATTTTCTTAATGACATAGTCCTTAAATTCATCCACATTCTTAAATGGAAGAGCTTGACCTGCTTTAGCTGTTTCTACAAGATTTGTAGAATAGAGCTTCACGCTTGAGTCACGATCGCTATAAGCATATTCATCATCTTTGGCATCTTCGTGGAATTTTGGATCGATCTCAGGATCTTTTGGATCTGTCATTCCATAAAGTTTCCATTTGTCTCCGTTCCATTTCCAATAAGCAGAGTAACCAGTTGCTTCTGTATCAGATGGAACATAGTAATAGTGAGTCGAACCGTCAAAGTAGTAGTTCTTATCACGACGCAAAGCTGCTGATCCAGGTTTACCAGGAGGATAGACTATCTTAGGTGCTCGTCCATTCGGAGCCCATGGAAGATGTTCTAATCCTTCTGCTGGTGTCTCAACATATGGAGGAATTTGGTTTTCACTAGGCTGATCTGATGATACCAAACCATCATTTCCTGGGACTTCAGGTTGCACCGGTTCTTCTGGTTTTGGTTCACTTGGATTTTCTGGGGTTGGTGCGAAAGGATCAAACTCTCCATCTGCTCCTACAAATGGAGGATTTTCTGGGAAGATCAAGTTCCCATGATCTTCTGGTGTAGATGGTTCTGATGGGTTGACTGGTTGATCGGGTTTATTGCTTGGATCTGGCTCGTCAGGTGTTGGAGTTGGATCAGGAGTCGGTGTAGGAACTGGATCAGGAGTATCAGGATTTTCCGTCGAATTCTTCACAAATACCCATTTACCATTTTTATAGTAATAATAATCCCCATTATCTAATACATAATAATGGTAGCCATTTTCATATACATAATGAGGGTCATTGGCAAGGTTATTAGTAGAGTTATTCCGATTAGTTAGAGGCTTCCACTCACCATTGCGGTAGATCCGGTAAGTTCCATCACTCATCCGATAATAATGATTACCATTCCAATAAATGTAGTTTTTGTCACGAACTAGATTGTTATAACCATAGTAATTATTCCAGTTATTATAATTGTAGTTATAGTCATTATAGCCATAATAATAGTTCCAACTTGGATATCCATAGCCATAACCATAGGTCCATGAATTATAACCATTATAGCCGTCCCAATTATTGTAACCATTGCCATAATAGTTTGTATTGTAGAAGTTGGTATTCCACCCTCTATTATCTGCAGCTACTTTTGTTGCTATAAATGCTGGAGCAATCACAGCCATTGCTAAAATCGATCGGCTCAGCATTCTATAATTTCTGTCCATTTTAATAATCTCCATTTGGAAGTATATATGAAAGTTACATCAAGCATATGTACATATTCAATAGTCGTTCTTTCCAATTCTATCTTAGCGAGCACTATTTCTTTCCACTAGTTGGTAAGGCCTATTCAAATAATGGATAGAAATTTTCTGAAGAAATAACTCTCTATTAAATTAGTTCCGACCGGCTTTTCAATCTTTGATTTCCTCTCATGCAGATTGTAGCATAGATTCATAATAAAAAGCAAATGATTTGATATTCAATTATTTTTATTATCAAATTAAATTACATTCACTAGCTTAACTCCATGAAAAAATAGTTTAAATGCTGTATTATTAAGATTTTTATAAAAATCCATATTACCTTTCTGAAAAATCAATATTATAAAACTCAAATATTTTCCCTCTTAGGTGAAATATAAAAATCACGACGTAAAAATAAAAACAGGTAAGAATAGAAGGGCAAAC
>NZ_KQ969694.1:79143-81024 GCF_001578955.1 Streptococcus parasanguinis | reverse complement strand
ATATTATGCGTTTTATTATGGAAATATTTATGGACTTATTTTCTCAGATTGAGTTTTTACCTAACTTTTTCTTGCAATCAATTTCCTAATCATCATCTGCTGCACTACTACTTGAACTATCGGTATCCTTTCGATCTGATGAAGACGAACTAGACGTTTCTGAACTTGAAGAAGCTTTCGTACTTGAAGAAGAAGTCACTTTAGGCTCATACACTGTCAATATAATTCTGGTCCGATTAATATCCACTGTATTAGATGCCTCAGGAGTTTGACTCACAATTTGTCCTGCAGAAACAACAACCCCATCAGGAAGATGGTCCGTTTTTCTTAATTCAATATTGGCTTCCTTGATGTCATATATTTCAATCAAATTGCTACGTGCAAAATCATAGGTTGATCCAATATAGTTTGGCATCTCAATAGAGGTCGTTTCTTTCGCCACTTTCAAAACAATCTTGGTCTTTGAATTCAGAGAATATTGTTCTCCTGGTGCTGGCGTTTGTTCAAGAACAGTCCCCGCATCATAGTCAAAAGTTTCAACTTCCTCTATACTGATCATCTTACTTGACACTTTATAAGTATTTTTCAGATCATCCTCTGCTTTTGCCCTCGTTTCTCCTACATAATTTGGCATTTCAAAGCTATTTGGTCCCTTTGAAACAATCAAATCAATTCGACTTTGTTCCCTCTTTTGAGCTCCCGCATTTGGATTAGTTCGAATGACATAGCCTTCCGCAACAGTATCACTATATTCTTCCTTTTCTTCACCAACTTGAAGATCTTGACCTTCGATAATCGCTCTGGCCTCAGCAATAGTCTTACCAGAAACATCCGGAACTGTTTTATTGGCTGGACTCATATACAACAAGAAGGTAAAGGCAGCAAGAACTAGCGCGATTGCAACAAACAATACTTTATAACGTGCACGTAAGCGTCTTCTTGGCTTTTTATTTGGTGCCACGACCTGCTGGTTGGATAATGGCCGTTTTGGATCCACCGAACTGATTTCACTGCGCACCTCAGAGATTGGAACTGGAGCGGTCTTTGGAGTCGGACTCACTTTCGGAAGAGTTTTTGTATCAGCCTTTGTTTGATCTTCAAAAACCAGCTTTTTCTCATTTCTCCTCTCATAAGACAGGCAGCTTGAAAGATCTACATACATCTCTGCTACTGACTTATAACGGTCCGTCAGCTTCTTAGCCGTCGCTTTGATCACAACATTTTCTAAAGCTTGCGGAACATTCTTATTTTCTTCACGAATAGAGGGAAGAGGTTTTTGGAAATGTTGCAGTGCAATCGTAACCGCACTATCCCCATCATAAGGAATGTGTCCAGTCAACATCTCATAGAAAATAATTCCCATAGCGTAAATGTCACTTTGAACCGTAGCTTTCGATCCCCGTGCCTGCTCAGGTGACAAATAATGGACTGATCCTAACATAGAGTTGGTCTGGGTCAAGCTTGTCTCTGCAAAGGCCACTGCAATCCCAAAGTCTGAAACTTTTGCAGTCCCATCCGGAGTCAAGAGGACATTCTGTGGTTTTAAATCTCTATGGATAATGCCACGCGTATGGGCTAGACGCATAGCAAGGAGAATCTGTCCCATCAAACGAACCGCTTCTTCATTTGATAAAGGTGCATTTTCTTTGATATAGCGTTTCAAGTCTAAACCTGCAACATATTCCATTGCAAGGTATTGTTGCCCTTCTTCTTCTCCAATGTCTGTAATCCGAACGATATTTGGATGGTCCAGTTCCGCCATCGCTTTTGCTTCCCGCTGAAAACGAGCAACTGCAATGGGATCCGTCTGATAATTCGTACGCAGTACCTTGACTGCAACTTCTTCACCATCTAAAATCAAATCACGCGCAAGATAAACAT
>NZ_KQ969694.1:74844-79123 GCF_001578955.1 Streptococcus parasanguinis | reverse complement strand
CGATTTGAATCATGCTGCGTCCTCCTCATTAAAGTGGAGCAATACAACAGTAATATTATCCAAACCTCCAGCATTATTGGCAAAACGAATCAAGGTTTTAGCCTTTTCTTCCAGTGAAACATCACTCAAAACAATATCTCTGATTTCATCTGGACCAAGCATATTGGTTAATCCATCACTATTGATCAAAATATAATCATCTGCTTCAACTGTGACCAAGCCATAATCTGGCTCAAGCTCATCCTTTTGACCAATAGACTGAGTGATGATATTTCGCTGAGGATGATGAGCAGCCTCTTCCTCTGTAATTTGACCAGCACGTAAAAGAGCATTTACAAGAGAATGATCACTTGTCAATTGCCGGTATTCACCGTGGCGAATAAGGCCAATTCGAGAGTCTCCAACATGAGCATAAATCACTTGTCCTTCCACGAAAGCCAAGGCCTCTAGTGTGGTTCCCATACCTTTGTGTTCGTCATCTTGACCTGCTAAATGAATCCGACGATTCACATCCTCTAAATGATTTGCAAACCATTCACGTACTTGATTCACTGTTTCAATTTCAGAAGAAACCCAAGCAGCACCCAGATCTGTGACTGCCATTTCACTAGCAATATTACCGGCACGGTGTCCTCCCATACCGTCAGCGAGAAAAATCATAGATTTCCCAGCCTTATTTTTATATTGATTTGCATAGTCTTGGTTATTTGTCCGTCTTTGACCTACATCGGTTAAGATAGAAATATCCATACTGTCAGTTCCCTCCTGATGTTATAAAATTCTCTTAAAACAACTGATAAAGAAGCCATCACTTTCATACAATTCAGGTGTAATCAGAATACAGTTATTTTCGAGAATATCTTTTCTTTTGTGATCCAATGGGACTTGTTCAAAATTTGGGTGACTTTTTAAAAAACGATCAACCACTTCAAAATTTTCTTTCCCTATAATTGTACACGTACTGTACACTATTATACCACCTTTACGCACACTTTGACAAACACTATCCAGAATTGCTAATTGAATGGCTTGTAAAGAGACAAAATCTACACTCTCTTTATTGTACTTGATATCCGGCTTTCTCCGTATCAGTCCAATCCCAGAACAGGGTGCATCCACCAATACTTTATCGAATGCATCTGGTCCAAATGTTTCAAAAACTCTTGTCGCATCTAACTTCTTTGTCAAAATTTTATCTGCAACATGAAGCCGATTGGCATTTTCTTGAATTAATTTCAGTTTATGATCATACAGATCTAAGGCTGTAACTTTCCCAGTTGTAAGAAAAGAAGCGATGTGAGTCGTCTTTCCACCTGGTGCCGCACAGGCATCTAAAACCCATTCATCGCCTTGTAAATCCAAGGCCGGTGCCACCAATTGACTAGATTCATCTTGAATGGTGATCCGGCCCTCTTTAAACAAGGAGTGCGCCGCAAAATGTCCCTGATCTTTCACGAGGGCAGAAGAAGCAATGAGGGATGCACTTGCTTCTAACTCCTGAGCGAGTTTTTCTTTTTCACTCAGATCAACGACACGAATACTGGATTTATTACGCTGATAGAGACTTTTAAAAATAGCACAAGCACGTTCTTCACCATATTCTTCGATCAATTCTTTAACCAACCATACAGGTAGGGAATACTGCACCGAATAACGTTTGTTCTTTCGCTTGATCGTATCAACAGCTGGTAGTCCCTCGCGGAGAAGCTTTCTAAGAATAGCATTGACAAACTTCTCACTGCCTTCTTTACGGCTTTTTGCTATCCGAACGGCTTCATTGACGATGGCATGATCGGGAATTCGGTCTAAATAGACGAGTTGATACAAACTCATCATTAAGAGATAATAGACCCATGGATCCAATTTTGTCCGATCTTCGATCACGTGAGAGAGATACCATTCGAGCGTTATTTTCCGTGCTACTGTACCGTAAACAACTTCCGTAACAAAGCTTCTATCCTTATCCGAAAGCTGGGAATGTTCTAGCGTTTTTTTCAAGGCAATATTGGAATAAGCCCCGTGTTCAAAGACTTCTTCCAAGACTCGAACGATCTGTTCACGCGCATTCATTTGTTTAACTTCCAAAGCGATCTCCTAATTTCAATTGACGACCCGCGCCATTCAAAAAGTCAGTGATGGACATTTTAGGTTTTCCTGCTGGTTGCACAACTTTAAGGGACAGTGAACCTTCTCCAGCAGCTACCAGCAACTCTTTTTTGCTCAAACCAATCACTTCTCCAGGATTTCCATTTCCTTCGCATAGCTCTGCTTCGTAGACTTTAAAGCGTTGACCATTTAATAACGTATGAGCCACCGGCCAAGGATTCATCCCTCGAATCTGATTAAAGACTTGGCGGTTGGTTTTGGTCCAGTCCAAAACCTCTTCTTCCGGCAAAATATTCGGTGAAAATGTGACCAAATTTGGATCTTGTGGACTTGGCTTGATCTCCCCTCCCAGGTAAGCTGGCAAAGTATCTAGGAGTAAGTCACGTCCAAGGACAGCCAATTTTTCAAACAAGGTTCCTACATTGTCCTCATCTAAAATGGGTAGAGAACGAGCTGCAATCATGTCTCCAGCGTCCATTTCCTTGACCATTTCCATAATTGTAACCCCAGCTTCTTCATCACCATTGATAAGAGCATAGTGAATGGGAGCTCCACCTCTATATTTAGGCAATAAAGACGCGTGGACATTCACCGCAAATTGGAAGTTCTCCAACAATTTTGTCGGTAAAAATTGTCCAAAAGCAGCGGTCACAATTCCATCTGCATCTAGTGATAAGAGAGTTTCCATTTCTGGACTACCCGATAATTTCTCCGGCTGAAGAACCGGTAGTTGATGTTCCAAAGCTACCTGCTTCACTGGGGTCATTCGAATCTCCTTTTTGCGACCTACTTTGCGGTCTGGTTGCGTCACAACTGCTAGAATTTCATAACGCGAATCTGCTAACAAGCCCTTTAAAACGGTCGCTGAAAAATCAGGTGTTCCCATAAAAATTAATTTTGTCATTTTTTCTTCCTTACATGAAACTTTGAGGTTCATTATCAATACTCAGACGCAGATCTTTATTCCCTTTTTCTTGGGTAAATTCTAAGATTTGATTCAATACCTGTGTCATACCTTCTTCGAAACGATACTTCACAATAATTTGATAATGATACAAATTATGTGTACGTGCAATTGGTTTAGGAGTTGGTCCTAAGATTTGGACCTGATCGGATAAGCCAGATCGGAGGATTTCCATAACCTGATGTGACTTCTCCATCACAATTTCCTCACTCTTATGCGACAGGGTTAACCCAACTGTGAAGTAATACGGTGTATAGCCCAACTGCCGACGAATCTGCATTTCATAGGCAAAAAAGCCTTCATAATCTTGGTCTTTAGCAAACCGGATTGCATAATGATTGGGGTTGTAGCTCTGAATGATGACTTCTCCTTCTTTCTCTGCTCGTCCGGCCCTTCCTGCCACCTGAGTCAAAAGCTGAAAGGTTCGCTCTGAGGATCGATAATCCGGTAAATTTAAAGAAGTATCCGCATTCAAGACACCCACTAACGTCACATTGGGAAAATCCAGCCCCTTAGCAATCATTTGCGTCCCTAACAAAATATCCGCTTCTCCATTCCCGAAAGCATCTAATATTGCTGCGTGGCTCCCTTTTTTTCGGGTGGTATCCACATCCATGCGCAAAATTTTAGCCTCAGGAAAGATCTCTTGTAATTCATCATAGGCTTTTTGCGTTCCTGTTCCGTAATAACGAATGGAAGGACTTTGGCAATTTGGACAGTGTCGAGGAATTGCCTTACTATAACCACAATAATGGCAATTCATAGTTTTGGTATCCATATGGAGGGTCAAAGAGATGTCACAATTAGGACAAGTATCCACAGTCCCACACTCGCGACACATAACAAAGCTGGAATAACCACGGCGGTTCAACATCAAGACAATCTGCTCTTTTTTCTGCAAGCGTTCAGCAATAGCTTCCACTAGAACAGGAGTGAAGTTACCAGCTTCATTTTGGCCAATATAATCACGGAAATCAACAACTTTAACTTCTGGAATTTTGGCTGCCGGATTGGCCCGCTGGGTTAGACGAATTAATTCATAAACCCCTTTTGTTGCACGAGCCCGCGATTCTAAACTTGGTGTGGCAGATCCAAGAAGCAAGACTGCTTGATTGTACTGAGCCCTTAAGACTGCGACTTCCCTTGCGTGGTAGCGTGGGTTACTATCTTGTTTGTAGGAAGCCTCGTGCTCCTCATCAATGATGATGG
>NZ_KQ969694.1:71312-74545 GCF_001578955.1 Streptococcus parasanguinis | reverse complement strand
GCTCCTCATCAATGATGATGGCTCCTATGTTTTTTAAAGGAGCAAAGATTGCTGAGCGTGCTCCCACGACTACCCTGGCCTCCCCACGTTCAACTTTCCGCCATTGATCGTACTTTTCACCATTTGATAAGCCCGAGTGTAGAATGGCTACTTCCTGACCAAACCGCGAGATAAAACGGTCTGTCATCTGTGGTGTCAGGGAAATCTCAGGGACCAACATGATAGCCGTTTTCCCCTTATTTAGAACTTCCTGAATAATCTGCAAATAAACTTCCGTTTTCCCACTTCCAGTCACTCCTTCTAATAAAAAAGGATTTGATGTTTTTCCAAACTGAGAAACAACTGTTTCCACAGCTTTTGACTGCTCTGTATTTAAAAGCAGGGCTTGGGACTGTTCTTTTCCTTCATAATAAGCAGCCGCCCGATTCACTTCTCGCTCAGTAATTTCTAACACACCCTGATCAATAAAATAAGCCACTACTTCTCGTGAAAAATTCTGATACAATCCTGCTAAAGGTTGCTCCCCTTGCTCTAGTAACAGGTGTTCTTTCAATGCTAGCCTTTTTTTAGCTCTCGCAGTCGGTTGCAGTTCTTTTAATCGTTCCTGGTTAACGCGATACCATTTTTCTGTTTTAATTTGTTTCTTATCCTTGGCCTTGTATTCAAGTACCAAATCACCTTTTCTGACCAACCGCATCACTTGGGCTTGATCGGCCGCATCTAGAGAAGAAAAAGAAACTTCATTTTTTTCACCAAAAAGTTTCTTTTTGAGAGTTGGATCCAAAGATGGTTGAGGATACAAAATCTTGTCATAACTGGAATTAAGAAGTGAGGGAAGCATGGCTTTTAAAATCGTTATTTTGTAGGAAAAGACACTTTTTCGCAATTGATCTGCCAACCAGAACTGCTCTTGATTTAAGACAGGAGTGTAGTCTAATACCTCTCCAATCGCCTTCAATTCCTCGCTTGTATCTGCCTCTTCTACAACGTCTACCACAATCCCTTGAATGAGGCGATTCCCTTTACCAAAGGGGACATGAACTCGCATTCCCGCCTCAACCATATCTTCAAATTCTGATGGAATCTGATAGGAATAGGGTTTATCCGTCTGCATCAATGGGACATCTACGATTACTTTTGCGATCACTTTTTCACCTCCAGCCTCTATTATATGTGCTTTACTTTATCACGGAACCCTTTAAATAGCAAAAAATAAGATTGAGAAGCTCCCAACCTTAAATTTTTTCACCATCTTCTTTTTCTTTGGCAATTTGTTCCTTAATTTTGCGCTCCTCTTCTTCTTTACGAATCCGCTCAGCTTCACTACGTCGGCGAAGAGCTTCACGTTTTGCTTCTGGGTCAGGGTGAACAACCACATTGCCCGACTCGATTTCTTCAAGCGCTTGTAATGTTGATTTCACTGATTTAAATTCTTGAGTTGGAACTGCACCACTTTCCAATTCATGTGCTCGTTTCGCCTCAAGAATGACCAATGAATATTTGGATGGTACTTTGTCAAGCAACGTATCAATAGAAGGTTTTAACATCATATTCCTACACCTATTTTCTAATTATTTATCTCGTCACAATTGTCTGTGTTTTAGGTAACATATCCAGATAATGACCAATAACACGATCTACACGGAAGTGCTCAGCTTCGATCACACGCTTCACACGCTCAGCTGCAAGAGGGACTTCATCATTAACAATCGCGTAGTCATATTCACGCATCATAGCGATTTCTTCTTTGGCTTTCTCAATCCGTTGCGCAATCACTTCTGCACTATCTGTTCCACGTCCCACCAATCGATCTTGCAATTCATCCAAATCAGGCGGAGTTAAGAAAATAAAAACTGCATCTGGAACTTTCTTCTTTACTTGAAGGGCACCCTGAACTTCAATTTCAAGAAATACATCGATTCCCTTGTCCAAGGTTTCGTTCACATAGGTTAAAGGAGTCCCATAGTAATTTCCAACGTACTCAGCGTACTCCAACATTTGCCCTTGACGGATCAAATCTTCAAATTCTTCACGTGTACGGAAAAAATAGTCGACACCATCCACTTCACCTGGACGTTGTGCACGCGTCGTCATCGATACAGAATACTGAAACTGATTGTCCGAGTTTTCAAAAATTTCTCGTCTGACCGTTCCTTTTCCAACCCCCGAAGGGCCAGAAAATACGATTAATAAGCCACGATCCGCCATGATTTCTCCTTCAATGTCTTTCTATCTAGTGTAACAAAAATCGGCCTAATTTTCAACTGATTTTTTCATTCAAAAAGCTTGAGATGCTGGATCTCAAGCTTTTTGTTTATTTTGCGTAATCGACTGCACGCAATTCTCGAATAACGGTAACCTTAATGTTTCCAGGATATTCAAGATTGGACTCGATCTTCTCACGAATATCATGAGCTAAGATCGTCACTTTATCATCCTTGATTGCCTCAGGGCTAACCATAATACGGATTTCACGACCCGCTTGAAGGGCGAAACTTGTCTTAACTCCTTCAAAACTATTTGCAATTTCTTCAAGATCTTGCAAGCGTTTGATGTAGCTTTCAAGTGACTCACTTCGTGCTCCAGGCCGAGCTGCACTCAAGGCATCCGCTGCAGCGACAATGACTGCGATGACACTTTCTGGTTCCACGTCACCATGGTGACTGGCAATGGTATTGACCACCACTGGGTGTTCCTTGTACTTCCGTGCCAATTCAGTTCCAATCTCGACGTGACTTCCTTCCACTTCACGGTCAATCGCTTTACCGATATCATGTAAGAATCCTGCACGTCGTGCCAAGGTAGCATTTTCACCCAACTCGCTAGCAATAATACCAGAAAGTTTGGCAACTTCAATGGAGTGACGCAAAACGTTTTGACCATAAGAAGTACGGAATTGCAACCGTCCCATGATTTTCATCAAATCTGGATGGAGGTTTGGCGCACCAATTTCATAGGCAGCCGCCTCACCGTATTCACGAATACGATTGTCAATTTCCTGACGGTTCTTCTCAACCAGCTCTTCGATACGGGCTGGATGGATCCGACCATCTTTGAGAAGGCTCTCCATTGTCATGCGGGCGATTTCACGACGAATCGGATCAAACCCTGACAAGGTCACCACTTCAGGCGTATCATCAATAATCACATCGACACCTGTCAAGCTCTCAAAGGTACGAATATTGCGCCCTTCACGACCGATAATCCGACCCTTCATACTATCGTCCGGCAAA
>NZ_KQ969694.1:48397-71292 GCF_001578955.1 Streptococcus parasanguinis | reverse complement strand
CGTTGAGTTTGTTTGCTCAGCAACAAAATCACCCGCCATTCGCTGCATAGCTTGCACGAGAATGTCTTTTGCGATTTTATCAGAACGTTCTTTCACTTCCAATTCAGCATCACGAATCCGTGAGGCAATTTCTTTTGAAAGTTGCTCTTCCGTCTGATTCAAAATAATGTCACGCGCTTCTCCTTGACTTAGAGCAGCGACACGTTCCAGTTCTTCTACTTTCTTGTGTTCAAGCTCTTCCAGCTGTTGTTCACGCGCATCAATGTGTTTAGTTCTATCTGTAAGACTTTGCTCTTTGTGTTCAAGAGACTGTTCTTTGCTTGTTAAAATGTCGTCTTTGCGATCAAGATTGCTAGCACGTTCTGCCAAACGGCTTTCTAATTGCTTCAATTCTTGTCGTTCTGACTTAAACTCAGCATCGACCTCTTCACGATATTTTCTGGCTTCTTCCTTTGCCTCCAAAAGTGCTTCTTTTTTAAGTGAACTTGACTCATGCTTCGCCTCTTTTAAAATCAAATCGGCTTCACGTTCTGCCTGTCCACGTAAATTCGTTGCTTCTTGTTCAGCATTCAAAAGGGTGAGTTCCGCAGCTTCTTTTGAAGCTTTCATTTTAAGAGCAGTTCCCACATATCCAATGACTAAACCAATGACCGCGGCAAAAACACCTGTAATAAACAAATTCATGCTTTTACCCCAAATCTATTTAATTAGTTGAATTAAAAATTCTTTTACATTTTACCATAAATTACTAAAATTAACAATCTAAAAAAACAGGAAAAACCTTTTATATTTTTGCTTAACGCTTGTTCTTTTATCGACTTTTCTTTCATGGAACATCTGTGAGACATTCATTTATTTCCACTTTGTTGAATCTGCTTTTTTATGCTATAATCAAGAAAAACAAAGAAGGATTTGAGTATGACAAAAGAAGTAATTGTTGAAAGTTTTGAATTGGACCACACAGCTGTGAAGGCTCCCTATGTACGCTTGATTGGGGAAGAAACTGGACCCAAAGGAGACATCATCTCCAACTTTGATATTCGCCTGGTGCAGCCCAATGAAAATGCAATTCCAACGGCAGGGCTCCACACGATCGAGCACCTTCTTGCGATGCTTATTCGCAAACGCATCGATGGTATGATTGATTGTTCCCCATTTGGATGTCGCACCGGTTTTCATATGATCATGTGGGGACAGCATTCGAGTACGGAAATTGCTAAAGTGATTAAAGAATCTTTAGAAGAAATTTCATCAGTCAGCACTTGGGAGGATGTCCCAGGCACAACCATTGAGTCTTGTGGAAATTACAAGGACCACAGCCTCTTCTCAGCCAAAGAATGGTGTCGCTTGATTCTAGATCAAGGAATTTCTGACGATCCGTTTGAACGTCATCTTGTTTAATACGAAAAAGAGGCTGGGACAAAAGTCCTAGCCTCTCAATCATTTTTGGATTGTCGAGCAAGACGCAGTGGTTGAGTGGGCTCTACTACGCTGATCTCATCAGCTTTTACAGCCCTACTCAACTATGCGGAGGTGGGACGACGAAATCGAATTCTAACGAATTACCGATTTCTGTCCCACTCTCTTTTTTATTGTCATTTTTCCCAAAAAGGGGATGTCTGATCAAGCATTAATAATCCAGAGCATCTGAATGACCTTTCCCGTTTCCTACGAAATAACCAGTCTTGGCATTGATACTAAAGAGATAGGTTCCATCTGGTTTGAAGAGGTTGTAATAGCCATTACCGTTAATGATATTGACACGCTCTAAAATGTATTGATTGCCAGTGATATGTCCACGTTTACGAGCAATATTCAATACTTTTTCAAGGATCCCATCACCAAATACCCAAGCTGGGTTATTGACATCATTGATAGCTGCTTGGTTATATGGCACACGACTCAAGTTCCGCTGAAGTGGGACACCATCGCTTGGAAGACCGTACCCTGAATAGCCTGGACTTGCCGTTCCTGCACCACCTGTAGCAGCATTGACAGTTGGGGCCGTAGGCGTTGCTGCTTGAGCTGGGGCTGGAGTTGCATTAGAAGTATCTGTACCACCTGTCCCTGTCACTGGTGCCGGTGTCGCAACTTGTTGTGAACGTCCTTGCGCAACCGCCTCATTCAATAAGCTATCTAATTTTTCATTGCCTGTCTTTGTTTCTGCAAAGGTCGCATCACTTTTCGCTTTGGCAGTTGCATCAAGAACTCCATCTTTGATGACTGGAGAACTAAATTGAGAATTCACTTTTTGAATGGCAGAAACTTGCTTCACAAGGTCTTCATATTTTGTTTTAGCCGCATTATAATCACTGCTTCCTTCTAATTTGTCCAGCAGTTTCTTCAGATTTTCCAAGTCTCCGAATTTATCATTTTTAAGAGCACTTTTTGATTCATCTACAAAAAAGGCATCGTAGGCTTTGGTAAACTCTTCCAATTTTTGAGCCTGTGTTTCACTGCTACTTGATTTAGAAGTAGAAGATGACTTGCTAGATGAAGACGATACAACAGTTGTACCACCAGATTTTCCACGACTGTGCATCCAGTTATAGGTCACAAAAATGGCCGAACCGACAATCGCAAGACCTAAGGCAGAGTATAGAACCGCTTTGATTCGTTTGCCCGCATTGCTTGGTGTTTCCTCAGGAAGTTCCTCAGCTTCTACAATTGGTTCAGTTGGTGTGGGACCAAATTTAATCTTAGCAGGTAATTCTGTTGAGATAGCATCCATTTCAGGTCTTTGTTCCAAGACCGTTTCCGTTACTTCCGGTGCCTCCACTGCTTCAGCTACTTCAGCAACTGTTTCTGTAGCTGCCAACTCTTCAGCTTTAGCCAATTCTTCTTTGGCCAAAATTTTTGTATCGTATTTTTCAGCTTCAATTTCAGCTCGGTGTTGTTTGATGTATTTGTCTAAGACATTATCACCTTCCGTTACACCTGCTTCGATTTCTTCTGCCTTTCGATTGGCTTGCCCAATCGTCATCTCTTTAGCATCTTCAAACTCTAAAATTGATTCTGTTTCTTGCTCTAATGGCTTATTATCCTTCTCTGTCATAAAAATCCTTTCTATGCCTTTATCTGCCGTTTTACTCGTTCCCCAAAATATTGGTAGAGATCAACTTTTAGGGTTCCGTTATAAAGTTTTCGTTTTTTATCTGCTTTACTACCGAATTTAGATTCAAAACCTTCATCACTGGTTAAGATAAATTTACTCCAGGTTTTGAGAGGTGCAAATACGTGCCCCATTTCAGTATACAATTTCGTCACACCCTCATCATCGGATAAGCGTTCTCCATATGGAGGATTGGAGATAATCACCCCGTTGATCTTATCTGAGTGAAGATCTTGGACTCGCATTTGTTTGAAAGTAATGTCACTGCTAACGCCCGCTTTCTGGGCATTTTCTTTGGCAATCTCAACCATCCGTGCATCGATATCGGTTCCCATAATATCCAATTCGATCTCGCGATTGATTTTTCTGCTTGCTTCTTGACGGACTTCATGAATCAAGCGATCATCCATCCAGTTCCATTCTTCAAAAGAAAAGGTCCGACGTAAACCAGGTGCCATATTTCTCGCAATCATTGCCGCCTCAATACAAAACGTTCCAGAACCACATGTCGGGTCAATCAAGGGTTTATCTGGATACCAGTTTGACAGCAGAAGAATTGCTGCTGCCATATTTTCCTTAATAGGGGCTCCCCCTTTTTCAGTCCGATAACCACGTTTGAAGAGGCTACTACCAGTGGTGTCAATCAAGACAGTGGCTTGATCTTTAAGGATCGATACTTCGATCTTGAACTCTGCCCCATTTTCCATGAGAGGAACACCTTCTGGGCGGGCATAATGTTTTTGTAACTTTTTAACCACTGCTTTTTTCGAAATGGCCTGAACGCTAGGTTCATTATGAAGTTTTGATTTGACACATTTAGCCTTAGAAATGGGAAAACGTGCTCCTAAAGGCAAATAATTTTCCCAATCCAAAGCAAAGACACCTTGAAAGAGTTCTTCGAAGGTTTTGGCTGGAAAAGTCCCAACCACAATTTTTACTCGATCAGCCGCGCGCAACCAGAGATTGGTCTCTATGATTGCTCGACGGTCTCCTTGAAATCGAATCCGTCCATTTTCAACCTGGCAATCGTAGCCGAGATCACGTAGTTCTCGACCAACAACAGCCTCTAAGCCAGCAGCGACCGTTGCAATCAATTCAAATTGTTTTTTCATCTTATTCCTATCACTTTAAAAAAGGAGGTTGAGATCTCTCTCCACCTCATCAACCTATATGCAATTTTCTATAAGCCATGTTTTGTTCCAGAAATGACTAGGTACCATTTCCTTCGATAATCATCTGTCTACTGTTTCCAGTCAGAATGCTATGTTCGTTTCCACGCATTCCATGCCCCGACCAAAGTTTGGGTTGCTAGCTTGAGGGGTTTACCGCGTTCCACTTTTTAGGTTTCCCTAAAAACTACGTCACTGTGGCACTTTCAGAGTTACTAGAGCTTATCCTTAGACTTAGCTCCTTCACTCGCCGTAACTTGAATACCAAGTCCCTAGGCTTATGGATTCACCTAGCACAAACACTACAGGCATCACAGCCTGTGCTAGCATGGACTTTCCTCATGAGAGGATTCTCTCACGCGATTATCCAAAAATTGCACAATCTATGGGATTAATAATCGCGATCTACGATCTGTTTCCCAAAAACTTCTTTTTCCAAACGATTGAGACGTTTGAGAATATCAAAGTTCGTCGCTGTTGTCACTTGCGGGAATTCTTGCGTAGCAGTGCTAGCAATCGGAGATGTTTGTGGTGTTTCCTGTGCTTTTTGGGCAAGTTCTTCACGAAGGCGGGCGTTTTCTTCACGCAATTCCTTCACCAAAGCAGCATAGGTTTCATAGTCTTTTATGACATCATCCAAAAATTCATTTACTTCATCTTTATTATAACCACGAACTTCTCGTTTGAAATCTTGATCAAAAATATCTTTCGCAGTAAAAATAATACTCGCCATTACTCTCTCCAATCTAGTTCATCATCTCAATTATATAAAAAAATGGTAAGAAAAATCAAGGTATAACACTTAGTTTTCGTAAAAATTTTCAGCAAGTTCATTTAAGTCATCAAAACTTAATTGTTTGACATAAAATGGTTCTTTTTCTACCATCATTTTGTAAAGATATTTTAAATTGGTTTCATTTTCTGGATCATAAAAAACATAAGCTCCATCCGCGTTATCTATCAAAAACTGATTGTATTCTTTTAGTTGACCCGGATTGCTATAGTGGGGATAGGCATATTTCACGAAATCCACCTGTTTGAAGCGTGCTGATAATTCCTGATTGCTTTCATTCCAATTTTCGCCAACATTCTCAAATAGGAAGATCGTCGCCATTTGAAAATCGTAATCTTTTTTTAATTCAAAGGCGACCTCTAGTACCCAAGCCTCAAATCCCAAATTACCAGAAAAGACCAGCCATTTCACTCCTTCTTCAAATAAACGACGAAGATCTCTTTCAATGGCTTTTTTGATAATGGTCAGTCGAGGGTCTTTATTGGAAAAGACTCCCACATCAAAACTCTTATAACCTGCAACAAGTATGGTATTCATTTTTTCCTCATTATTCTAATTTATGATATAATAGAGTGATGTAATTGTACCAATAAGGAGAACTATGGTCAACTATCCACATAAAGTAGCCAAAAAAACCTTGGTCTCTACACAAAGGAAACATCCAGTCGACTTTGCGAATCGTGGGATGACATTTGAAAAAATGATCAATGAAAGCAATCAATACTATCTTTCTCGAGGTCTAGCAGTCATCCATAAAAAACCAACACCGATTCAAATCGTGAAAGTGGATTATCCACGTCGCAGTCGGGCAAAGATTGTTGAAGCCTATTTCAGGCAAGCCTCAACGACGGACTATTCTGGAGTATACAAGGGACGCTATATCGATTTTGAAGCGAAGGAAACACAGCAAAAGCAATCCATGCCGATGAAAAATTTTCATCAACATCAAATCGATCATATGGAGGCAGTTGTTCAGCAAGGCGGTATCTGTTTCGTTCTCTTGCATTTTGCAAAGTTGAGTGAAACCTACTTACTTCCTGCTCCTGCATTAATTCACTATTACAACATCGATCATGGTAGTAAATCCATGCCCCTCTCCTATATTCAGGAGCACGGCTTTCTAGTAGATAAGAATCGTCTTCCAAGCGTTCCTTATCTTGATATTATCGAACAGAAACTTCTAGGCGGTATTTAAATGAATAAACAAACAGTCATTCAATGGTTGAAATATGTTGCCATCGCAGCCATTTCATTTTTCTTACTTTTATTTGTCCTCGGTGGACTGATATTTAGTTACTATGCTATGAAAGCACCAACCTTGTCTGAAAAAGATTTGGTTGCAACAACATCTAGTAAGATCTATGACAACCAAAATAACTTGATCGCGGATTTGGGAGCTGAGAAACGAATCAATGTCACAGCCAATGAAATCCCTACTGATTTGGTCAATGCTATCGTTGCGATTGAAGACCACCGTTTCTTCAATCACCGTGGGGTCGACATCATTCGGATCGGCGGTTCCTTCCTTCACAACTTACGAGGAGGAAGTCAAGGTGGGTCAACCTTGACGCAACAATTGATCAAGTTAACCTATTTCTCCACTTCAGCCTCTGACCGTACCCTCTCTCGTAAGATCCAAGAAGCTTGGTTAGCAACCCAACTAGAAAAGAAAGCAACCAAACAAGAAATCTTGACCTATTACGTCAATAAAGTATTTATGGCGAATGGGAACTACGGAATGCAGACAGCTGCGAAAAGTTATTACGGAAAAGATCTAAAAGATCTTTCGCTCCCTCAATTGGCACTCCTTGCGGGGATGCCCCAAGCACCAAACCAATACGATCCATACTCCCATCCTGAAGCAGCGCAACAGCGCCGAAACTTAGTATTAAAAGAAATGCTCGATATGAAGACCATTTCTAACAAACAATACGAAGCAGCGGTCAATACACCTGTTACAGATGGTCTGCAAAGTCTCAGTTCTTCAAGCAGTTACCCAGCCTATATGGATAATTACCTAAAAGAAGTGATCGAGCAAGTCGAAGAAGAAACGGGCTACAATTTGTTGACAACCGGAATGGATGTCTATACAAACGTGGATACAGAAGCTCAAAAGAAACTATGGGATATCTACAATACAGATGAATATGTCAATTACCCGGATGATGAAATGCAAGTAGCTTCTACCGTTATTGATGTCAATACTGGTAAAGTCATTGCTCAGCTGGGTTCTCGTCACCAATCCAGCAATGTTTCCTTTGGTACAAACCAAGCGGTTGAAACGAACCGTGACTGGGGTTCAACAATGAAACCAATCACAGATTACGCACCAGCTCTTGAACATGAGGAATATACCTCTACAGCAGCTACTACAACAGATGCGCCATACAACTTCCCTCATTCATCAACGCCTGTCTACAACTGGGACCGTTCATACTATGGTAGCATGTCCATTACCTACGCAATTCAACAATCTCGTAACGTGCCTGCGGTGAAGGCCCTGGAAAAAGTTGGTCTTAAACAAGCTAAGAAATTCCTCAATGGATTAGGGATCGATTACCCAGAAATGGTTTACGCCAACGCTATCTCGAGTAACACTAGCGATTCTAGCAACAAATACGGAGCCAGCAGTGAGAAAATGGCAGCTGCCTATGCTGCTTTTGCCAATGGCGGTACCTATTACAAACCATCCTATGTTAGTCGGGTTGTCTTTAGTGATGGCACAACCAAGGAATTTGAGTCCGAAGGAACTCGTGCAATGAAAGCAACAACTGCCTACATGATGACAGATATGATGAAGACAGTTCTCTTGTCTGGTACCGGTACAAATGCTGCCATTTCGGGAATCTACCAAGCTGGTAAGACAGGTACATCAAACTATGCTGATAACGAAATCGGTAAATTGACAAAAAATGCTTATTCAAATATTGTAACACCGGATGAATTGTTTGTAGGCTACACTCCTGAATATGCCATGGCAGTATGGACAGGTTATTCCAATCGCTTTACACCAGTATTGGATAATGGAATACAGGTCGCAACGGATGTCTACCGTCAAATGATGCTCTATCTTGCTAATAATAATAACTCTGGTCATACGGATTGGACGCAACCAAGTGGACTGTATCGAAGTGGTTCTTATCTCTACTTAAACAATGGTAAGAACAACTACAATAACTACTACTATGAGCCAAGTTATTCCACTGATCAGTATTCGTATGAAGAACCATCGTCTAGCTCTTCGAACGAAGAAAATCAATCTAAACCATCTGAGCCTTCTTCGCAAGACTCTAACAATCATAACGAATAATAGAATGGAGAAGTCGGGCTTTTGCCCGGCTTTTTTTAAAACAATGGTTAAAAAACCAGAACGAATAAAATCTGATTTATTTAGTTAGACTTCCCAGCTTTTTTATTTTTGAGTATATAAAAAAAAAAGAGCCTTTCGGCTCTTATTAGAATGTAGACAAACTATTTTAAAGCAAAATAAGTTAAGTGATTCTGCAAAAAACAAAATTGAGTTCCAATATTTAAATCGATTTAAGAAAATACTGAAACTTTCCGCTGTGAGAAAAGTGCTTGAAACGTTATTGTTTCAGGCACTCGGAATTATTGAGACCTTAGACTCAATAATTAGTCATGGAACTTTAAAGAAGTTCGCTGACGTCCGTACTCACCTAAGGAAAGTTTTTAAGATATTTTGTCTTCAATCTGAAAAGAGCCTTTCGGCTCTTTTCTATATCATTATTTTGCTAAAGCTCCCATTGGATCCCACGGTGCTAGGACAATTGGTTCTGCTTCATAGGCTGCTAATTCGTCTGCTGTTAGGAATTCTTTACGAACCACGATTTGATAGGTATATTCATCCATCCAAGCATCAGAAGCCACAAAGTAACCATCTGTACCGACCTTGTCTCCCCATGAATTTTCAACCTTCCATTTACGAGGCTGACCTGCTTCGTCTAAATCAACCCCTGTCAAGACCATAGCGTGTGTCATGAGACTTTCTGCATAGTCCAAGCGACCCGCCTTGTCTTGTGTCAAATGAATGTCCATGCCTGCTTCAAAATCGTAGACATCTGTTGCCAGGATTCCGGCTTTACGGTTGCTGACTTGGCCTACATCTGAACCAAACCAGACAGTTTCTCCTGCTTTCATTTGAGCAATAGCTAATTCTTTCAATCGATCCATTGGAACATTTAGGTAGCGGACTGGACGGCTACCAACCACATTGCCCAGCATATCTACGGTGTAAGATTTTCCATATGGCTTATCTGTAGTTGGGGCATTGATAATGGAGACGTAATCGTCTAATTGAAGGTCTACATATTTTTTGTAGAAGCTTTGTGGAGTTAAGCCACTTTCGGTATGGAATTGGTTGTCCTTATCACGGTATGAAAAGTCAAATTCACGCGGAGGCAATCCTAAAGACATAGCCAAGAAGTTAAAGATTTCTTGCAACAACGCTTGTTTCTTGCTCGCAACTGCCTCACTATCTGCGCCTGAGTGAATCAAGTCACGCAAGATTTGCGCATCTTGACGCAAGAGTTTATTGAGGTAGGTGTTCAATTCCCGGCTATTACTTGAAGAAATCGATTCCGGATAAACTGATTTTGGAACCACTCCGTATTTCTCAAAGAGGGATACCACCATATCCCATTGACCACCATCTTGTTGTGGGGTTTGTAGGAGAAAAGCCACCTTACGGCTGGTCAATTCTTGATCTGCTGTAGCAATCACTTGCTCCAAAAACCAGTTTGATTTTTCATACTTATCCCAAAAGAAAGTATGTGCTTGAGACAATTCAAAATCCTCCAATTGGAAGCTTGAAATCATCTTGTGACGGAAGGTATTTAAAGCCGCAAACATCCAACAACGTCCAGATGCTTTTTGGTTTGTCACCTTATCCTTGGTCAAATCAAGTGAAAAAACTGGTGTATTTTCTACTGCACTCTTGCGCGTTTCAAGCGATGCATGGATCCCATTGTGGGTAACAGCATTTTCAAGAGCCGCATATTTCACATTTGCTTCATAATTAGCATAGAGCTGGTCTGTAAATTCTTTCGTTAATTCTGACATAGCAATCTCCTTTTTTCATTATTTACTATTATAATCCTTTGAGCAGAATCTTCAAGTAAAAATCACCCTATAGAGAGGGATTCTGTTTAGAATAGATGATTTTATCCCCGCAATATCCTTTGCGTTGAATGGCATGAGGGATGGTTTCTACATACTGCATTCCTGCCTTTTCCATGACTTTCCCTGAAGCAGGATTTAAACTGACATAAGTGGCTTTGATTTCTTTAAATCCGACTTTGTTCAATAAGAAATCCAAAACAGCTATGACGGCTTCTGTCATGAATCCCCGCCCCCAGAATTTCTTGCCAAGGATATAACCTAGCTCGCATGATTGACTTTCCTGGTCTTGAGAAACCACACTAATATCTCCAATTACCTGATCCAGTGATGTTTTCAAACAAAGCGCCCATTTATAAGTATCTGGTTTACGATACTGTTCGATCCATCTTTTGATCGATTCTCTGGTTCTCTCAGTAGATGCATGGGCATCCCAAGTGACATATTTCAGGGTTTCAGGATCCGAAGCCCAATTTTCAAACATCGCTGGTGCATCTTCCAAAACGAAAGGCCTCAAGTATAAATGCTCTGTCTCTATGACAAGACTTCCAAGATGATTCATAGATTGTCTCCCTTCATTTTTTCATGCAACTTGAACGTTGCAAGTTGGTTACTTTAATCTAGAAGAAAAGGACGGATGAAATCGCCCTTCTTTTTGATGCTTTTCACAATATTGTATGGTGAGACTACGAAATCGAACTCTGCGAGTTACCGATTTCTGTCTCGTTTTCCTATTTTAAGACTCGGGCTAAAAAGGTCCAGTGGACCTTTTTACTCCCAGAAATGATCAAATACTGTGATTGGCAGGTGGCGTTTGTGTTGGCCTTTGTACCACCATTTTTCAATAGTGGCTTGAGCTTCTGGGCTCACTTGTTTGCCTTCTAGGTAATCATCGATTTCATTATAGGTGACACCCAGCGCTACTTCGTCTGCTATTCCTGGTTTTTCTTCTTCCAAATCTGCAGTTGGGATTTTCTCATAGAGAGCAGGATCAGCTCCCAAGGCTTTAAGCAATTGTTTTCCTTGGCGCTTGTTCAAACGGAAAAGGGGTAAAATATCTGCACCACCATCTCCAAATTTTGTGAAGAAACCTGTAATATTTTCCGCTGCATGGTCCGTCCCAATAACGGCTCCACTCCGCGCACCTGCTAAAGCATACTGAGCAATCATGCGACTGCGAGCCTTGATATTGCCTTTGTTAAAATCAGAAACCTCTGTTCCAGTCGCTTCTACTGCTCGTACCATTTCGTCAGCAGACTCCTTGATATTCACAACCAGGCTAACATCCGGCTGGATAAAGGTCAAAGCTTTTTGAGCATCTTCTTCATCTGTCTGTACCCCATAAGGAAGGCGAACAGCAATAAATTGATAGGAGGCATCTCCTGTCTCTGAGCGCATTTCTTCCATGGCTAATTGAGCTAATCGCCCAGCAAGAGTCGAATCTTGTCCTCCTGAGATCCCTAATACAAATGTTTTCAAGAAGGGATGTTTTTTTAGATATCTTTTTAAGAAATCAACCGAGCGGCGAATCTCTTCCTGAGGATCAATGCTAGGCTTGACACCCAATTGTTGGATAATCTCTTCTTGCAAACTCATTTTGCTTCTCCTTCTCCATTGGCCTTGTTACGCATTTCCTCGATTAGATCCATCTTATCCTGCCAAATATCTTTTGCTAAGTCAACTGGGTAATGCTGTGGATTAAGGACACGCTTGTATTCATCCCACAATTGATCGTAATTTTTACGAGCATATTCTTGAATTTCTGATAATGGTGGTAGTTGATAAACCAATTGCCCCTCTTTAAAAATATCCACTAAAAGAGGAATCGCCTCAAAGTTTCGGACCGTTTTATTGATGTAGGTATAAGTCGGATGGAACATTTTAAGTTCTGTCAGTTGAGAAACATCTACTCCATCATAAGTAATGTAGTCCCCTTCTGACTTACCTTTTTCACGACTCGTAATCCGCCAGACTTGCTTTTTACCTGGAGTAGAAACTTTCTCTGCATTATTAGAAAGCTTGATGGTATTGATCATCTCTCCTGCTTCGTTTTCAACAGAAACAATTTTGTATACCGCCCCAAGTGCTGGTTGATCGTAAGCCGTAATTAGTTTGGTTCCCACACCCCATACATCAATTTTTGCTTTTTGCATTTTTAAGTTGAGGATGGTATTTTCATCCAAGTCGTTAGAAGCGTAGATTTTAGCATTTGTAAACCCAGCCTCATCTAATTGCTGGCGAACCTTTTTAGAAATATAGGCAATATCTCCTGAGTCAATCCGTACGCCTAGGAAATTGATTTTATCTCCCATTTCACGCGCTACCTGAATAGCAGCAGGGACCCCAATACGCAGGGTATCATAAGTATCGACGAGGAAGACACAATCTTTATGGGTTTCCGCATAAGCCCTAAAGGCCTGGTAGTCATTTCCATAAACCTGTACAAGAGAATGGGCATGAGTTCCTAAAACTGGGATTCCAAAGAGTTTTCCTGCCCGAACATTACTGGTTCCATTGGCACCTCCGATGACTGCTGCACGAGTTCCCCAAATGGCAGCATCCATTTCTTGCGCACGACGTGTTCCAAATTCCATCAAAGGCTCATCTTCAATGACTGAACGAATACGAGCAGCTTTTGTGGCTATCAAGGTTTGAAAGTTGACGATATTCAAAAGGGCTGTTTCCACCAATTGACACTGAGCCAGAGGACCTTCGACCTGAACAATTGGTTCATTCGCAAAGACTAAGTCTCCTTCTTGAGCCGAGCGTACCGTCAATTCCAACTTGAGATCACGAAGATATTCCAAGAAGGCCCCATGATAACCAAGTGACTTTAAATAGGCAATATCGCTCTCAGAAAAACTCAAGTTTTCCAAGTATTTCACAATTCTCTCTAAGCCAGCAAATACAGCGTAACCGTTTTTAAAAGGCTGTTGACGAAAATACACTTCAAATACAGCATGTTTATTGTGGATACCTTGATCAAAATAGACTTGCATCATGTTGATTTGGTATAAATCAGTATGCAAAGTTAAACTGTCATCTGGATACATATGTATACCTCTTTTTTATTGATTTGTTCTATGAATTCCTACCATAAAATTAGTACCATTATAGCACATTTCAGCTCTATTGAATACTGAAGGGAAAGCATGAAAAAAATCTGAGACAGGAAGCTCAGATTTTTTGGATTAAAAGTTTTCTGTGATATATTTATAAACTTCTTGGCCAGCAATCGCACCGTCTCCGACTGCTGTCGTCACTTGACGCAAATCTTTTTGACGAACATCGCCAACCGCAAAAATACCTGGGACTGTGGTTCTCATATGATCATCCGTGACCACCCAGCCATTTTCATCTAAAATACCAAGTTCTGTCGCAAAATCACTGACAGGATCTAAACCGACATAGATAAAGACACCACCGAAGGCTTGCTCTCTAACCTCTCCTGTCTTCACATCTTTTAAAAGGACAGACGTTACTTTTTGTTCACCCTTAATTTCTTCAACAACCGTATTCCAAGCAAAATGAATTTTATCATTGGCAAAGGCACGGTCTTGAAGAACTTTTTGAGCACGCAATTGATCACGACGATGGGCAATGGTCACTGTTTTTGCAAACTGAGTCAAAAAGACAGCTTCTTCTACCGCAGAATCACCTCCACCAACGACCAAGAGATCCTCGTCTCTAAAGAAAGCTCCATCACAAACAGCACAGTAGGAAACCCCTCTACTATTCAGCTCTTCTTCACCAGGGACATTCAATGAACGGTGGTTAGACCCTGTGGCAATCACAACGGTTTTAGCTTCAAATTCCCCATCATCTGTGACAATCTTTTTGGTTGCTCCGTGGTCTTCGATGCGCTCTACCTGGCCAAACAAATGTTCCACACCAAGATTTTCCAAAGGCTCGAACATTTTTTCAGCCAAGTCTGGGCCACTAATATTCGCATAGCCAGGATAGTTTTCAATATCAGACGTATTATTCATTTGACCGCCTGGAATCCCTCTCTCAATTAATGCGACTTTTAAATTGCTTCGTGCTGCATAAAGGGCAGCAGTCATCCCTGCAGGACCTGCCCCAATAATCACTGTATCAAACATACTCAACCTCTTTCTGTTTTGTTGTAACCATTATAATTCTAACACGGTCTTTTTGCAATTATCGTGCTTGAAAGATAAACAAAATCCCTATGACCGCAAAGGTTAAAATAGGAATCGTCATGATATCAATTAAGAGGATATCATACAAATGGGCTTGTCGTTGCTTGGCTGTTTTATCTTTCTTCTTAAGGGCACGGTAGCCAATCCAAATACAAGAAGCGATCCCAACTAAAATCGTTGTCGTCACTAAACTTTGTAAATATAAGGACAATAATTTATTTAACATCACGACTCCAAATATTTTTACATTTTCAGAAAACAAACCCAGCTAGCATCGCCAGCTGAGTCTTACCTCTCCTCTATTATATCAAACATAGGTCCGTTTGTAACTAGCAAAGAATTCTTTTGTCCGTTCTTCTTTTGGATGCTGCATGATTTCCTCTGGAGTTCCAGTTTCAATAATCCGTCCTTTATCCAAAAATAAGACCTTATCTGCTACTTGCGCTACAAAAGACATATCATGACTGACCAGTACCATAGTTTGTCCCGATTTTGCGGCATTGGCAATGGATTTTTCAACTTCTCCAACCAATTCTGGATCCAAGGCTGAAGTCGGTTCATCCAGCAAAAGAACCTCTGGTTTCATGGCCAAGGCACGCGCCAAAGCTACCCGTTGTTTTTGTCCACCTGAAAGGTGACGAGGATAGTGATTTGCACGATCTGATAAGCCGACTTTTGCCAGTTCTTCACGCGCAATTTTCGTTGCTTCTTGATCGGATAATCCCTTCACAACTATAAGACCCTCTTTCACATTTTCAAGAGCTGTTTTCCTTCCAAACAAATTAAACTGTTGGAAAACCATGGCCAACTTTCTTCGCAAAGTTAAGATTTGATCTTGACTAATATGTTCAAAGTCAACCTCGAAATCATCAATCTTAATTCTACCACTGTCTGGAGCTTCCAAATAGTTTAAACTGCGTAAAAAGGTCGATTTACCCGCTCCAGAAGACCCAATCAAGGCTACTACTTCCCCTTTTTGAATTTCCAAACTTAGATTATTTAAAACCTTTTGACCTGAAAATGTCTTTGACAATTCTGAAATATAAATCATTAGATCCGGACCTCCTGATCTGGTAAATCAATTGCTACGGGAGTCTCAATATCCAGTCGACGTTCAATGTGTCGGCCTAGTATTTCAATGAGAATGTTCACAATCCAGTAAACAATCGATACCGTGATAAAGCGTTCAAAGTACTTCAAATCGCTCCCCCCAATAATCCGTGCTTGAGCAAAAATTTCAACCACACTGGCACTAAAGGCGAGCGAGGTCCCCTTGGTTAAGCCAATGAGAGAGTTGATTAAGGTCGGGGTTGCAACGACTGCTGCATTGGGAATAATAACCCGGCGATAAACTTGGCGGTTGGTCATCCCAAGACTACGCGCTGCCTCAATTTCACCAGGATCCACTGATAAAATGGCTGCCCGGATGGTCTCACTCGCATAAGCCGCCTCATTAAAGGCAAGAGCCACAATTGCAAATAACTCAGCTGGAATAGCATTAATATTAAAAGCTGTTCCATAAGACTGATTGATCGCTTTTAAAATAAGAGGAATCCCATAATAGGTCAACATCAACTGAACCAACAAAGGAGTCCCCCGTAAAAAGCTGACAAAAACAGCTTGAATCGGGTAGAGGATTCGTACACGATTAATTTTGACCAGAGCAAAAATCATGGCAAAAATAATCCCAACAAATGCGCCTCCCAGGGCTAGTAAAATCGTCACAGGCAGTTTCCCTATGACAGCCGGGAATGCATCCAATACAGCTCTCAAACTAAACAGCTTGCTATCTGGAACGTGTTTTAAAAAATCGGCATACCAATTGGCTGTTAATAGATTAGTTGTAAACATTCTTGTTACTTCCTTTCTCGAACATAAACATTCTATCACATTCACTATCGGAATTCCAAAAATTGCTACAGAAATAGAAAAATGATAGACTACTCAAATTTAGTCTATCATAATTTTAGACAAGTTCCTAATAGTTTTTCTTTATGGAGTTCATAAAGAAAATCTATGTTTTCTTCTGAACATTTGAAACAAGGGATTAGAAAGTTTGGCGTTTGGCCTTTCTTTCCGCCCGACCACGCGCTCGGTTTTCAGCTCGCTTAGCTTTTCTCCGCTTTTCATCAACTGCCCATTTAATTTTTTTCTTGTAGCCTGGTTTGATTTTTTTCTTTTTCTTCTTCACCAGACCAATCATTTCGATGTCGAGTTTCTCTTGCTTTTTCTCACGATTGGCCCGTCTATCCCGATCATAAGTATCTTCAATAACCCCATTTTTCAACACTTTCGGTACGAAACGAATGCCCATTTTTTCTAGTTCACGGATATCTGAATCATCACTCGGTTGATAAAGAGTAATAGCGACACCTGGTAGACCATTGCGTCCTGTCCGGCCAACACGGTGAACAAAGAAGGAAAGATCTTGTGGAATGGCATCGTTGATGACATGACTCACCCCTTCGATATCAATTCCACGCGCCGCCAAATCTGTGGCCACAATATACTCAAAATCAAGATTTTTAACCTGATTCATGATCCGTTTCCGTTCACGTGGTGGGATATCTCCGTGAATCTTCGCCACTTTTAATCCTTGAGCCACTAAATAGGCATGGAGATCATCTGCTCTCGTTTTGGTATTAACGAAAATCATGGCCAAATAAGGTTGCAAGGTCTTGGTCAATTGGTAAATTTGCTCATTTTTATCCCGACCCTTGGTCGAAACCAGCCAATTATCGATGGTATCTGAAATCACCGTCTTGGTCTTAATCTGCTCCATGACTGGGTTTGAGAGATATTTTTTCAAGAAAGGTTGTAATTTCTGCGGAATGGTGGCTGAAAAAACTAAAAATTGCAGTTGTTGCGGAAGTCTTGAAGCAATCTTATCCACGGTAGACAAGAAACCCATGTCCAGTGTCATATCTGCCTCATCTACTACAAAAGTATGGGCCTTATGAATAGCCAGATCACCAGATGCAACCAGATCATAGATCCGGCCTGGAGTTCCAATCACGATATGTGGTTGTTTGACCTGCAGTTTTTCAATCTGACGGCTTTTATCCGTTCCTCCAACATAATTCACAATCCGAATCTCTTTTTCAGAATGACTAGCGATTTGACGAGCAGCTTGGTAAATTTGCGTCGCCAACTCCCGACTAGGCGCCGTGATGACCGCTTCAACTTGCTCACTATCTTCATTTAAGGTTTGAAAAATCGGCAAGAGGAACGTATGGGTTTTCCCAGAACCAGTCTTTGATTCTCCTACTAAATCATTTCCAGCTAGGACAATCGGAATTAGTTTTTCCTGTACTTCGGTTGCTTCTCTAAAATTGATTTCTTTCAGTGCCTCTTGAATATAGGGCTTAAAATTAAACTCTGTAAATTTCATTTTCTCAGTTCCTTTCATGATCTCTATTATTATATCAGAAAAGCTGTCTTCGCGCTTCTCTTTTAGTTGTTTTTCCTCGTGTCAAGTCTCTCCCTTGTGCCGATTAAAAAACGATGGGCAAGCCCACCGTCGTTTTATAGATAGAGAAGGACAAGAGTGATACCGCTTGTCACCAAGGCAATGGTCCACATAAAAGCATCCACTTTCCATTCTGACCAATTTTGGCCATTGCCAGAAAGGCCACCCAGTTCTAAATGATGGTGGAAAGGAGTCATTCTGAAAATCCGTCGCCCTTCCCCGTACCGTTTCTTGGTCCATTTGAAATAGGTCACTTGTAGCATCACTGAACCTGTTTCAATGACATAGACCAGACCAATCAAGAGCAACGTCCACTCGACATGCAAAGCCATTGACAAGGCTGCAAGCATCCCTCCAAGAGCTAGACTACCGACATCTCCCATAAAGATTTTAGCCGGCTTGTGGTTGAAGACAAAGAATCCTAGCAAGGACCCAATCATACTCAAGGTGACAAAGAGAATGTCCCATTTTCCTTGCATATAGGCAATAAAGGAATAGGCACTCAGGCTAATAGCAACGGAGATGCTGGCTAATCCATCAATTCCATCTGTTAAATTGACCGCGTTTGAAAAACCAACCAACCAAAACAAAGCAAAGAGAATGTAGAAATGGCCCAAGTAAAGATCGTAACCAAAGACATTTAAAAGGCTTCCTGCACCGTGGCGTTCAGAAAAAATATAGAAGATGATTCCACCAACAAGTTGAAGGGCCAATTTTTGTTTTGGATTGAGACCTTCATTAATCTTACGAAAAACTTTTAAAAAGTCATCCAAAAATCCAACAATTCCATATAGAATCAAGATAAATAGAATCAGTTGAACAGGGCGCGTGAAATTTCCAGTCAATACGGTAACGACAAAACTAACTAGAACAGCTGTAATGAGAAATACAACCCCACCCATTGTCGGAGTGCCAGCTTTCGCTTTGTGTTGTTTCACATCTTCGTGCATTTGTTGCCCGGAAATATGAGCACGATGGTAAAATCGAATAAAGGCTGGAATAGCAGCCACTGTTAATAGAAACGATACAAGGATCGTAGCAATATACATCTTAGTCTCCTAATGTTAACGTAATCTTTTTAGTTTTATTGAGTGAGGTGTTCATCTTGACACTTTGTTTGGTTACTTTCTTTCCACTACCTTTATAGGTAATCTCAATTCCAGTCCATTCTCCAAAGATGTCCGCATTTTTCTTTGTCCAACCATACATATCTGGAACCGCATCAAAGTCTTCTGTCAATAACAATACTTGCTGATTGGCTTTGACTTTAGAGCCTACATCCACAGACATTTTGCGGATATTTTTCCCGGTTCCTAGGACAATTGGTTGCACCAAATTGCGACGCAATTCTTCTGAATAAGCACCTGGGCTCAGATTTTGTTTCAGATTCAACTCCTTAGAGAGAGTTTCTACTGAAGGGATTTTGTAGGTCGTTTCTTTGGTCACATCATCCAACGTTGGTGCCTCTGATGTCAAATGCAATTCGTCTTTTAAAGCAACTGCATCTTCCAAAATAGGATTGACCAACTCTTCCCAGCTGGTGGCTGAGAATTTCACTTCTGGTTGTTGGACCGTCACATACATGATGAATTCAGGATCTTCTGCAGGTGTCATGGCTACAACCGAGTTGATATAATCATTTTCTCCTTGCAAGTATCCTTGATCTGTCGCCATTTGGGCAGTCCCTGATTTCACCGCAACGTTTTGACCGGGTACCTGAATGATGGGGCCATCACTGTACAAGGTTCCATACTCTGGATCTGTTCCGACGGTGATCATATAGTTCCGTGTCTGTTGCGCAGCTGATCCTGAAACTGGTTTTCCAACAACTTCTTTTTTTGATTTGCGGGCTGTGTCTGATTTTTTATCGTAAATGGCACTAATAAACTTCGGCTCCAACATTTGCCCATCATTAGCGATGGCGCTAAAAGCCCGTAACATTTGGGTTTGACTGACGGAAATCCCTTGACCAAAGGCAGATTGTGCCTGACTGACATAGTTATCCCCTGGAAGACCCCCGTAAGCTTCATTTCCCATTCCAAATCGGGTCGGAAGACCGAATTTAAAGCGGGTTAGGTAGTCCATCCAGACAGCATTTCCCATCTTTTGCTCTAAGCGGGTCATCCCCACATTACTTGAGTAAGCAAAGCCTTGTGCGATATTCATATAGCGACCTTCAGCCAGCCCCATATTGACATCCCAGTCACGGATGGTCGCATCTTTTACTTGTAGTTCGTTATTATAGTATACTTCATTATAGGCTGGGAAGGTTCCATGATCAATCGCCGAAGCTAATAACATGACCTTCATCGTTGACCCTGGTTCATATTGATCTTGATAGAGGATGGTATTCCAGGTTTTCAAGTTTTTCAGATCCAACCCTTGTTTGGTATCCGCATTATAGGACGGACGTTGCGTTGTCGCCAGGATTTCTCCAGTTTTTGCACTCACAAGTGTCGCACTAACATACTTTCCTTTTACTTTTTCTTGGAAAACATCCATTCGCGTCTCAAGGTAGGTTTGTAATTCTGCTGAAATTGTCGTATAGACATCTTTTCCATCTTCTGTTTTGACAGAAACCTTATCTGAACCAGGAACGATATTGCCGTTTCGGTCTTTATCATAGGTGATAACCCCATTTTGACCAGCGAGAATACGATCGAGGGATTTCTCCATCCCTGATTGCCCCTTCAGGGTTTTATTCCCCTCTTTATCTTCTTGAAGAGAGGCCTGACCTATAAATTGAGAGGCAAAAACTCCATTTTTATAGCTCCGATTTGGACTAGTTGTAAAGGCAACCCCTTCAATTTTCGCTGCTTCCATGGCCTCACGGATGGCTGTCATATTGCTATAAGTTATGCCGTTTCCGTTCGAGCCAAAAGAAACCTGTTTCAATTTCTTTTGCGACAACTGTTGAATGACGTAATCCTCATCCATCCCTAAGTACTGCTTAAAGATTTCTGCTACTTTTTTAAATTGGTTCTCTTCTACATAGAGGATTTTCCCAGTTGCTGATTTGTACTTTTTATCAATAATGGCATAAACGTTATAGGTCGTCGCATCTTCAGCAATTACTGCTCCATTTCGGTCGTAGATCGTTCCACGTTTTGCAGGAACAATGACCGTCTGCTCATGGACTTTTTTGGCTTGATCCGATAAGGTCACACCAAATTTTTTGTCAGTCCCAATGATCATTGCAAAATTAATCAGAAAGAGAAAAAAGAGGAAAATCGCCAGTACACTGAGATTTTTCCCAACTTGTTTTCGATTTTGATCCGGCAAGCGACGTTTCTTTATCGAATACCCGATCAAAAATTTTTTGAATTTATTCATCACTACTTGCACTCACTGTTTTTCGATTTTCTTTTTGCAGCTTCATTCCTTGGGAGCTAGCCAACTGTGATAAGCGGTCATAACGTGTTAATTCATTGACCTCTTGACGAACATCTGCCAATTCCGTCTTTTTGGCTTCTAGTTCCGTATTCAAATCAGTCAATTCACTTTGAACTTGTAAAATCCGTGTCTGCATAAAGACGATACTAATGGCTAAAATCACAGCTGTTAGGACAATCGACCCATAAAAAGCCTTTTCTACTCTAGAGAAACGGCGAAAGCGATCTTGCAGTACCTGTGTTCTTGTTCTCTCATCTCTTGCTGCCATATCAATTCCTCTTACTTGTGTATTTTTCGAGCAACCCGTAGTTTTGCTGAATGAGATCGATTATTTTCCTCAAGCTCTTCTTCACTTGGCAAAATAGGTTTCCGGTTGACCAACTCCATCTTTGGTTTCAAATCATCTGGAATAAAGGGAAGCCCCTTTGGAACCTCAACTGTCGAAGCTTCTTTAAACAATTGTTTGGTCAATCGATCCTCTAACGAATGAAAGGTAATCACAGAAATACGACCATCGAGGGCCAACAAATCCATGGCTTGCTGAATTGATTCATCTGCAGCTCCCAGTTCATCATTGACTTCGATACGAATGGCTTGGAAAATCTGTTTAGCAGGATGGCCCTTTTTCTTGAGCTCCTTAGCTGGTTTAGCAGATTTAATAACCTCTGCTAATTCAGTCGTCGTTTCAATCGGTTTAATTGCTCGTGCTTGCTCAATTTTCCGCGCAATTTGCTTGGAAAATTTGTCCTCTCCATATTTGAAAAAAATACGGACTAGATCATGGTAATCGTAGCTATTAACGACTTCATAGGCTGTCAAGGAAGCTTCTTGATTCATCCGCATGTCTAACGGCGCATCTTTCTTGTAAGAAAATCCGCGTTCCCGTTCATCTAACTGAGGACTAGAGACACCTAGGTCATAACAGATTCCATCAATTTCAGTCACACCCAATTCGTTTAGACGTTCCTTCAAATGACGAAAGTTATCCTTAATGAAGGTCACCATGCCTTTCTCGATGAATGGAGCTAAACGAATCTTAGCATTCTCAATTGCATGCTGATCTTGGTCAAAGGCATAAAGATGGCCCGATTCATTTAATTTTGTTAACAAATATTCGCTGTGGCCTGCCCCACCCAATGTGGCGTCTACATAGATACCATCTGGCTTAACATCCAGCATATCGATCGTTTCATGAAGCAAAACCGTTACATGATGAAATTTTTTACTCATATCTTTACTATTTTACCACAAATGGGACCAAGATGCACTCCTGAAAGAAAATTCACTAACTAATCCTATCGGGCCTTTTCGGATCCTACAAAATACCTAGAAAGGCTTGATTTCACTTGTTTCCTCTAGGATTTATGATACAATATTCTTATGAAAATAAGAAAACAGATTCTCATCCCACTTTTATTGGTCGATGCTATCACTCTCTATTTTTTTCTAACCACTATTGAGGCTTGGATTTTTTGGCTTGCTGCTCTGATCCTAGTTGGCTCACTTTGGTGGTTCAAAAAAGCCATTCAAGGACAAAAAACAGAGATGGAAGAAAAATAATTTCTTCTACCTCTGTTTTTCTTTTATTCACTCCAAGAAACTCCTTAAAAAAAGCAAACTAGCTCTGAAATAATAAAAACTCACCGTTTGGTGAGTTTTG
>NZ_KQ969694.1:35747-47321 GCF_001578955.1 Streptococcus parasanguinis | reverse complement strand
CCAAAGCTGGACATAGTTGGAAACAGCAGTGATCTCTGCCATTCCCAAAAATACCAAGGAGACCCAATAGGACCATCCTGAAAAATAACCCCAACCTTTTCCTAGATACTTGGTGATAAAGTTGATAAAGGTGTGTTGATCAGGGTCCATATAGAGCATTTCTCCGATTGCCCGCATCATCAAGTACATGAAGGCGCCAGTCAGCATATAGACTAAAATAATAGAGGGTCCTGTCAAAGAAAGGGAACGACCGGCTCCAAGAAAGAGTCCTGTCCCGATGGTTCCTGCAATAGCGATCAGCTGAACATGCCGATTTTGCAGACCACGAACCATCCCATTTTCGGTTTCTTGACTAGGATGATGTTTTTTTGACATATGATTACTCCAATTCTTTTTCTGTACATTTTCAGAAAAGTATACTTCAAATTTTCACACAATCTACTATACCATGTTTTTAAAAATTGGTCAATCTAGTCCAGAATATTCTGAATTTTAAATATACAAAAGAGTGCTGGAGTCTCTTCCAGCACTCTTTTGCTTATGAATTAGGGTCATCGAGACTACGGCCATGCAAACCTTTTTCCCGTTGCACTTGGCGTAGTTTCTCAGGTGTTACATCGTTACCTTCTTCATCTACAATTTTGATACCTTCAATGTGGTGACGAACCGAACGACGATAACCTTCAATGTATTCTTCACGAAGTTTTGCTTGCTCCACTTCTTCTTCTGGAGTCAAACCTTCTGTTTTTTTCTTTTTAGCAAGCTCATTGATACGAGCAATTTTTTCAGGTGTCATAATAAAACCTACTTTCTACCTGTCATCAGGTACTTATTTTGTGTTCAATTGATTAAAGGCTGCGACAGCATTAGCTTTCGCTACAAGGCCTGCAAGAAGGGCCAAACGGTTGTTTTTAACAGCCTCATCTTCTGCCATCACCATGGTATTGTCAAAGAAAGCATCAATGACTGGGCTAAGAGCAAAGAGTTGAGCCAATTTGTCGCTAGCTGAACCTGTCAATTCAAGCTCTTCAATCGCTTTAGCCAGGGCTTTTTCTTGATCGTTTTCAAAGAGACTGGCATCGACTGCTACTGAAGCATCTGCTTTTTCTGCCAAGTTGAAAGCACGTGAGAGGGATTCAACAGCTGCCTTGTAACCATCCGTCTTCGCAGCTTCTGAAAGCGCTTCAGCTGCTTCTAGCATATCAGCTACGACAAAGTTTGAACCAGCAAGAACGGCTTCCTTGATATCTTTAGATGTGCGTCCCATCATCTTGTCTACACGCGCTTTGATGAAGTTGATGACTTCTGCTTGATTGTCATAAGAAAGACTATCAAATGAAAGTCCATAAAGGCTGTCAATCAACTCATCCATAGGGATGTGCCAACCAAAAGCATCAAAGATACGAACAATCCCTTGTGTTGCACGACGAAGTGCATAAGGGTCATTGGAACCTGATGGAATCAAGCCTACTGAGAAGAATGAAAGGAGGGTATCCAATTTATCTGCAAGGGCAAGAATGGCACCAACCTTAGTCTCTGGAAGGGCTCCGTCTGCTGCATCAGGAAGGTAGTGCTCACGGATAGCTGTCGCAACCGCAGCATCTTCACCAGCAAGGAGGGCGTATTTTTCACCCATGATTCCTTGCAATTCATCGAACTCTCCGACCATACCCGTCAAGAGGTCAAATTTGTAGATTTCAGCTGCACGAGCGACGGCTGCCGTTTCTTCAGCAGTCAAACCAGCTTGCTCAGCTAGTGACGCTGCAATAACACCAGCACGCGCCATGTGTTCTGAAAGAGTACCAATTTTTTCATGGAAGGTCACGTTCGCCAATTTAGCAACGAGATCTTCAATCTTAAGTTTTTGGTCTTCACGCCAGAAGAATTCACCATCTTCAAGACGTGCCACCAATACTTTTTCATTTCCTCGGATAACATTTTCCAAGTGCTCAGCGTTCCCATTACGGACGGAGATGAAGTTTGGTTTAAGCTGACCATCAAGGTCACGTACAACAAAGTAACGTTGGTGCGTTTCCATTGAGGTCACCAAGACTTCTTCTGGAACGTCCAAATATTTAGTATCAAAACTTCCCATAAAGGCAGTTGGGTATTCGACCAAGTTCAAGACTTCATTCAAAAGGCCTTCTTCGATTTGAACTTGAACACCTTGTTCTGCTTCGATGGCTTTGATTTGCTCACGAATCATGTTTTCACGTTCTTTGCTATCCGCAATCACGTAAACGGTACGAAGGTCTTCTTCATAAGAATCCGCATTGGTAATTTCCACTTCATGTCCAAGAAAACGGTGTCCACGGCTCACACGACCTGAGTGGATATCCAAGAAGTCAAGGTCGAGCGCTTCGTCGCCCAAAAGAACGATCAAGGTGTGAACTGGGCGAATGTATTCAAAGGTGTTGTTAGCCCAGTGCATGCTAACAGGAAAGGTCAATGAAGCAAGCACCTCTGGAACGCCAGCCAAGACTTCTTTAGCTGGTTTTCCAGCTTCGTGCTTCGTAACATAAACGTACTCTTCCCCTTTGACTTCACGGAATTCGATATCATCAACCGTCAAGCCTTTCCCACGGACGAATCCTTGAGCCGCTTTTGAGAAGTTTCCATCTGCATCCAAGGCGATTTTCTTAGAAGGTCCTTTAAAATCTTCAGTCAAATCAGATTGTTGATCTGCTAAACCAATCACACGGACAGCTAAACGGCGTGGTGTTGAGAAGGTTTGAATGCTTTCGTATGAAAGACGGTTGTCATCCAAGAAGGCTGCCATTTTCTCACTGAGTTGTTTTTCACTTGGTGTGACAACGTAGGCTGGCAACTCTTCAAGTCCAAGTTCTACTAATAAGTTTTTTGTCATGTTTTTTCTCCGAAAAATATCTTTTTTTCCAGTTTGCCTTATGTGATTGGCACGCAAGCAACCGACTGCGTCGTTTCATTGCTAAAATCGGAGCCTAAGGTCTCCAATTTTGCCTGGTATCGTTAGTTTCTCTAACGATACCTCTATCACTGCGGCAACTGGTTCTGTAGGATCCCTCTATAACCCAATCCTATTTAATATACTCTCTTTATTCTTCCTCTTCTGCTAGGAGTTTGGCGCGTGTGGCTTCGTCAAGAAGTGGGTAACCGAGTTTCTTACGTTCTGCAACGAAGGTCTTAGCTACGACACGGGCCAAGTTACGGATGCGGGCAATGTAACCGGCACGTTCTGTAACGGATACTGCTCCACGTGCATCAAGCAAGTTGAAGGTGTGTGAACATTTCAAAACGTAGTCATAGGCAGGGTGAACAAGGCCTAATTCCAAAGCACGCCCTGCTTCTTTTTCAAATTTTTCGAAGTTTTCAAGAAGCATATCTTGGTCAGAAACTTCAAAGCTATATTTTGAGTGTTCATATTCTGGTTGAAGGAAGATTTCTCCGTATTTAACGCCTGGAGCCCACTCAATATCATAAACTGAGTCTACTTCTTGGATGTAAGAAGCCAAACGTTCCAATCCGTAAGTGACCTCAGAAGTTACTGGGCCAGTTGCCAAACCACCAACTTGTTGGAAGTAGGTGAACTGAGTGATTTCCATACCGTCCAACCAAACTTCCCAACCAAGACCAGCTGAACCAGTTGATGGATTTTCCCAGTTATCTTCAACGAAACGGATATCGTGCTCCAAAGGATTGATCCCCAATTTTTCCAATGACTCAAGGTAGAGCTCTTGGATGTTTGATGGTGATGGTTTCATCACCACTTGGAATTGGTGGTGTTGGTAAAGACGGTTTGGGTTTTCCCCGTAACGACCGTCCGCTGGACGACGAGATGGCTCTACATAAGCCGCATTCCATGGCTCAGGACCAATGGCACGAAGGAAAGTGTAAGGACTCATGGTTCCCGCACCTTTTTCATTATCATAAGCCTGCATGAGCATACAACCCTGGTCATTCCAGTATTGTTGCAAAGTAAGGATGATTTCCTGGAAAGTCAATTTTTTAGACATTATTTACTCCTTTTTCTATAATTTCTTGCGACACGAGTCTGTCTCGTTGATCATACGAGGCAAGACGAGTTAGTACTGCGTCTAGCTCAGGCACCTTAATGCTGAGCGTTGGGCAGTCCGACTGTAAGGAGGTATCTGCCACTAACGCAGTGAAAGGTTAGTTTTTTTGACATTGAATACTCCTTATTCATAAAGTTTCTTGTGACTTAGGATACAAAAAGAACCGTGTCTCTGCTCCTAAGTCTATGACCTAGGGGCGTTAGAAACGCGGTTCCACCCTAATTTATTACTTCATTTTATTTTACTTTACTCAGCTTTTTACTGAGAGAAAGCGCCACTTGCTTACCTTGCTCTACTTGGCTCTCACTATCCCAAGCTCGCTAGAAAAACGCCGTAAGCCCTTCTTTCTTGACTAGTATTATAGCAGATTTTTAGTGACTTGTAAATTAAAATCCGCATGAAACAATCGTTTCATACGGATTTTAGGCTAACAAACAATGTTGTTTTTCTTATGGACGTCTTGCAGCTTTTGGTTTTTTACCATGAAGTTTTTTCTTGGCATTCTTCAAGGCTGTCAAAGCATCTTTCACATCTTGTTGGCTTGCTCCTGGATTTGAAAGGATGGTTTGTGCATCCTTGAAGGCTACTAGGTAAGCTTCTTTTTCTTCATTTCCAGCATAGATGAATTTCGCATTCTTTTCTTGGAACTTCAATTCTTCCTTGATGTATTTTTCAAGACTTGAAAAATCAGTTGCTTTCCCGTTTAATTTTCCTTCTGCACGGCTAAGCTCAGCAAGTGCTTGATTGATTTGTTCTTGTTTCACAGTTGGATCAACTGCAAGCAAGGCTACTGTTTGGAAAGCACGATCGTAGTCGCGACGTACTTTTTCTTTGGCATTGGCATAACGACCAGTTTTTGTCGTAGCATCGTAAGCCTGCATAGCTTCTTTCAAGGCCGCAACGTTTGAATCTTTCCCATCCAAAGCTTGGCTGGCAGCTTCAAGACTAGCTAGAGCTTGGTTGACTTGCTCTTGACTAACCTTGTTGGTCAAGGCTGCTTGGGCCGCTTGCAAGGCTTGATCATAGGCTTCCTTCTTATCCGCACTGGCATTGAAGTATTGCGCTGTCTTTGTAACATCTGCTTGGTTGTTCAAAGCAGCTAAGAGATCCACTTTTGAGATCACTCCAATACGGTAATTGTTGTTGCGCCCTGCGACAACTGAAATCACTGGTGCTTCCTCAGCTAGTTCATAGCCTGTAGGAAGAGTTGCAACCAAGGTATATTGACCAGTTGCTACAGATTTACCAAAGCCATTTTTACCATATTTTTCAGCAGGCAAGACAAAGTTTTCACCATCTGCCCCTTTTAATACAATCGTAGCCGCTTTTGAAACCGGTTGATCAAAGTTGATGCTAACTGGTGCATATTCTAAAGTATTGGCAAGAAAAGCGATCGTTTGGAAACTATTATCCTCTGTCAAATCAAATTCTTGCGTCAAGCTGCTGACAAATTTCACTTCTGTACGATCATACGTAAAGATTTCTGCAGTATAATGACCAAAGTTCAAGAAGTTAATATCTTTTGTCTTATCAACTGATACGTATTGACCATTGCTATCTTTGATTCGGTAAACATACATAGTATCCAAATCTTTGTTCGTTTTAGCGTCACGAACTGCAATTTGAACCCGACCACTATTTTGATCCCGAACTAAATCAGCTAGTGAAACATAATCTACGTTACCCGCAAAGTCTTCTACATAGTAGTAGATATTCTTCTTATCGATGTTTTCAGGAAGATCGAAGCTACCATCTGCATTGGCCTTGATCACATGGTAATTTTCAAGCGCACGTGTACCAGTCTTATCTTCACTCGTTTGGATCATTGTCCCCTTATCATCAAATGGAGTCACGTAAACGAGTTTTTCAGTTAAGATACCACCTTCACCAACATCTTTGGCTTTACGTGCTACAAATTGTTGAGCCCCATCTTTGAAACGAATATATCCAGATGTGATCACTGGTTTTTGGGTATCAACTTGAACCTTGAAGGTCGTTGATTGCTCTTCAGCTCCCGGAACCATTGGTGTGTAACGAATGACATAATCATATTCACCATCTGCCACTGCATTCCCATTTGCATCCGTACCATTCCAAGCAGTATTATCTAGCGTGTAGCTACGTGGGTTCTTTTCATTGCCATCAAAGAAGTTCTTACGATGATCAGATGGAGTTCCTTCCCACAGCGGATTTTTATGTTCCGTATCGCTTGCTGCGTAGACAGTTGCATGAAGGTTTTCAATGTTTCGAAGAGCGACCGTCTTGTATTCAACGAGGTCTTTATTCCCATCTTCATTTGGTGAAATGGCAATGCGAACATTTCCGTTTTCATCCACTTGAAGAGCATGAGTTCCTTCTGCATTTTCTTCAATACCAAGGACTGTAATACGACGACCATCTCGTTTCCCTTGTGTAAGAAGAAGGTCATTTTGAAGTGTTAATAGAGCTGAAACATTAGCATTATAGGAAACGTTCAAATCTTTTGGAATATGGTAGTAGAAACCATCTTTTCCTTCGCGTACCAAATCATAGACTGGTTTTTCGACAGCTGGAAGGTTTTGGAATTCTCCCTTGAATCCCATAAATGGCAAGCTGACCACATCCCCGTCATCTGCTGGATCGACAAAACGAACAAATCCTTCAAGGAAATAGCCATTTGGCATTTCTTTGCTCAATTCTTCTGTGAATTTACTTGTATCAACTTTAACCGTAACCGTTTCAGAACTATGCGCTTTCACCGTTACTTCAGGCCAAGCAGTTTCTGTTAATTTACGTGGACGGAGGGTAAATTTACCATCTTTCACTTCATCTGTGTCAGTATTCACCAACATTTTCAAGGTACGATCGGTATCTGAAATATTGTGGACAGTGACAGCAAAGGTAAAGCTATCTCCAACATTTCCAAGAGTGACACTTGGGTAGTTGTTTTCACCAGTAACATACAAGTCTGTTGAAACGGCAGCAGCTGTGTCTACAACCCCTGCTCCTTGTTGACGTGGAGAAGTATAAACACCGGTTTCTTTATTAACATGTGGTTTAGCCGTAGACATAATCAAGGCTTTGACAGTTGCAGAAACTTGTTCTGGAGTCAATTCTGGGTGGTTCTTCACAAGGTATTCTTTGACCAAAGCTGCCACACCTGCTACATGAGGAGAGGCCATACTAGTACCACTCATATCCCCGTAGGTATTGTCATTCAAAGAAGAGAAGATATTCCCACCAGGTGCTGTGACATCTGGTTTCAACTGACCATCTGTTGTCACACCCCAGCTTGAGAAATCAGACAATTGGTCTGCTTCTGGAGATGGACGGTTAGCCATGGTATTGTTAAAGACAACTTTGTAAGATCCAGCTTTAAGAGCTTCCCCATAGCGTTTTGAAATGAAGACAGATGGAATTTTCTTAGCATCTCCATCAATTGCCATTCCAAGATTAGATCCTTCTACATTATTGTAAACCATGGCCCCTACTGCACCATGATGGAGGGCATTGGCAATCTTTTCTGAGAATGGAATTTCCCCGCGTTGGATAAGCGCCAATTTACCGGTAAGATCTAGATCTTTGAAATCATCTTCTTTCCCAAGACCAACTGATACATACTCATATTCTTTACCTTTTTCAAAGTCTGTATCTGTTGCAGATTTACTGTAGTCAAACTTCCCGTTATCTACTTCTGCATTACCTTCTAGACCTTTGACTTCGAAAACCTCTGTGGTAATGATTTTATTATTGATTGAAGCAACAGAAATAGAGTCCTCTACTGTTGATGGGTTTCCGACCAAGCCGTAATCTGGATTTTCTGCAGCTGGTCTTGAATAGCCATTCCCAAAAGTATTGCTATTTCCTGCAGAGATTAGGACAGATACACCTTTAGCACGCGCCCGTTTGATGGCGTCAATGATATCTGAACCTGCATTGACCGTAGAACCAGTAGAAGATCCAAGACTCATATTGATGGTATCTGCACCAAGAGCTACAGCATCATCAATTGCTTTTACATAAAGAGCAGAACCCGTTGTTTTTTGACGATCTGAAAAGACACGCATAAACATAACTTGCGCTTCTGGTGCTACACCATAGATCTTTTCACCGTTCCCTGCTTCTTTATCAGGATTCCCTGTTGCAATCCCTGTAACGTGCATCCCATGGGAATCTCTTTCAGCCTCTTTGATATTGTCGGTCCCATCAAAGTAGTCATAAGCGTAGACAACCTTGTCGTTGTACCATTTACCATAATCAATTCCTGCCGCTTTCTTAGCAGCTTCGATTTCTTCTTGGTTTTTAAACTTAGCTTTTGAAGGATCGGTAATCCGAAGAACCTCGTGGTTCACATCCAAGCCAGAGTCGATGACGGCGACAACCATCCCTTCCCCTTTATAACCTTGCTTCCAGGTTTGGGGAACAGTAATAATTTCGTCACTTTCGATGCTTTGAGGTTTTTCAGCTGCCTCATGGCGATTCGTTGTTTCTGAACTTGTCGCAGTAGCCACTGCTGTTGCTTTTTCTACAGGTTTTTCCGCTACTTCCGGTTTTGTTTCTGGAACAGTAGCTGCCTCTTTCGGAGCTTCTGTTTTTTCAACAAGAGCTACTTCTGTTGCATTCGTTGTCTTTTCAGCAACTGTTGCTTCTTTTGCAACTTCTACTTTCTCACTAGCAACTGCTGTATTTGCTTCTGTTGCTTGTGAATGCTCTTCTTCAGCAGGTGCCTGTTGAGTAGTGGCTACAAGCTGTGTTCCAGCACTTGTTTGGCTGGCTGCTTGTTCTTCAGCACTCGCTTGTGCAGATCCAAATACCAAAACAGCCCCTAATAAAACTGAGGCTACACCAAATTTGTATTTTCTTAATGAAAAACGTTCTTGTCTATTCATAGAAACTCCCCTTTTATTTTAATAGTAACTATTATAACGCAAAATTATCTGAAAATTCATTCAAAAAACAAATTGTAACACAAATGTAACATTTACGAATGTTACTAACTATTAATTTATTTTCGTTCGGAAAATTTTGAAGTTGCATGGGAAAGTATTATAGAACATCTGTTTTTATTGGAGTTTTAAAATTATTTCATAATTGAAAGGATTTTAAAAACCGAGAACGAAACTGTCCTCGGTTTTCATTAATGAATAGAAATTCTCTTTTAAAAATCTTTGGTGTCCGGATCTGGTGCGCCTGCTTCAACCGGAAGATGGCGAAGGAGCTCCATATCATCTGCTGTCAATTCAAAATCAAAGCACTTTAAATTACTTGCAATCCGCTCAGGCGTAACAGATTTTGGCAGTGGAAGGAAACCTTCTTGTAAACTCCAAGCTAGGGCTAGTTGAGCGACGGTTTTCCCATATTTAGTAGCCACTTCTTTTACTTGTTCATTTTGGAACAATTCTCCTTGGCCAAAAGGTCCCCAAGCCTCTAGTAAAATGCCATGCTTGCGACTTGCAGCAATGGCTTCACTTTGATAAACCCCAGGTGCTAGACGAATTTGGTTCACAGCTGGGATGACCCGAGCTGTTTCAAGGAGGGCTTCCAAATGATGAGGCAGAAAATTGCTAACGCCAATAGCCCGAACCTTGCCAGCAGCTAGCATATCTTCCATTGCTCGCCAAACCTCAGCATTCCGTTTTTTCCAAGCATCATTGTCTCGAAGAGGCTTTGGGTTTGGCCAATGAATCAAATAAAGATCTATATAGTCCAAGCCCAATTTATCAAGAGACTCTTTCAAAGCAGCTTGAGCATCTTCATATGTGTGATGAGTATTCCAAAGTTTGGTGGTAATAAACAGGTCTTCGCGCGCAAGACCACTGTCTTTAATAGCACGCCCCACACTCTCTTCATTCTGATAAATCGCAGCTGTATCGATATGGCGATAACCTGCTTTTAAAGCAGCTAACACAGCTTGATAGGCTTCTTCTCCATCCGCTGCTTTCCACGTCCCAAATCCCAATACAGGAATCTTCACCCCATTATTCAAACGATAATGATTCATTTTTTCTTTCCTTTCTTCGATTTCGGTTTCTTAGGCCCTCGAAGCTTGAGCTCTGGCTTAAAAATATTCTTCTTGGTTGGCTCCATCTTCTTGCTATAAAAACTATAGAGTAAAAATGCCCCACCAACGATCACAATAAAGATATTTTTTCTTACAATCCCATAGAGCAAGAAAAAAATTCCCATCAATAAAAAACGTATATCAATTGCTTTCATAAACTACCTCACATTTCAATTCCCATTATAGCATGAAAAGACATCATTCACAAAATTACACTACCATTGACAAATAACAAGCCCCTACAGACTGTTTAACCCCCATGAATACCTCACAAAAACCTCTCTAGGTATGACCTAGAGAGGAAGTATTCTATCTTCGTTTCTTGAATCTAGTTAGTTGCCTGGTAACGTTTGACCCCATCGAGATAGGTCGCAACCAGATCCAAATTTTGATCAAGCACGATGAAGTCCGCATCATACCCTTCTCGAATTTGACCACAAACATCATCAATATGGACTGATTTTGCCGGATTGAGGCTGGCCATCATCACTGCTTCGTGAGGGTTAGCAATTCCCCACTCTACAACATTTTTTAATCCATCTTTCAATTTCAAGATTGAGCCAGCTAGATTACCAGTTGATTTCAAGCGAGCCGTCCCTTCAGCGACCACAACCGGGAATTCCCCAAGCATGTAGTCCCCGTCTTCTAAGCCCCCAGCTGTCATACAGTCCGTAATCAAGGCAACATTTTCTTTTCCTTTTTGTTTCATCAGGATATCACACGCTAGCGGATCCACGTGATGGCCATCACAGATCAACTCTGCTGTAGTATGAGGCAACTCATACATGGCACCAACCATACCGAGTTCACGGTGCGTCAAACCACGCATACCATTGTAGGCATGTACCCAGACACTCGCACCTGCATCAACCGCTTTTTTAGCTTCTTCAAAAGTAGCATTGGAGTGTCCCAGAGCGACAGTCACCCCTTCTCCTGTAATGGTCCGAACAAATTCTTCTACCCCTTCACGCTCAGGAGCAAGAGCAATCTTATTCAACAGACCATTGGCAGCTTTTTGCCAAGCCCGGAATTCTTCCATACTTGGATCCTTCATATAAGATGGGTTTTGAGCTCCCTTGTATTTTTCTGTAAAATAAGGTCCTTCAAAATAAATACCGCGAATCTTGGCTCCTGTTGCTTCTTTGTATCGTGCACCGATATTTTCCGTTACTGCCAAAAGTTGTTCATAAGAGGAAGTCAAGGTCGTAGGCAAAAAACTCGTAACCCCTGTACTCAAGAGACCTTCACTCATGGTATGGAGAGTGCCTTCGATATTGTTATCCATCACATCTACCCCACCAAATCCGTGAATATGGGTATCTACGAGGCCAGGCGCAATGCTGTAACCAGAATAATCCAACACATCCGCACCTTCTGGTAAGCTTTCCACATGTTTTCCAAACTTGCCATCAACAAGCTCCAAATAGCCTCCGCGGCGAACCCCATGTGGATAATAAAATTGATCTGCTTTAATATATGTAG
>NZ_KQ969694.1:28978-35727 GCF_001578955.1 Streptococcus parasanguinis | reverse complement strand
GTCCTTTCCATTGTAGGAACTGTGTTCCATTTATATTCATACATATTATAACGCTTTCACTTCTATTTGTAAATGGTCTAGACCTATTTTTGAATAGAATCCAACAAAAAACAGAGTAAGCTTCCTACTTACTCTGTTTAACGTTCATTAAATTTGCTCGATTTGTACTTTTTCAGCGAGATTCATGGCATGGTCTGCAACACGTGTATAGTGAGAAATGATATCAATAAAGTTCACTCCGGCTTGTGGCGTACATTCACCTTGGTTCAAACGACGAATATGGGTTTTCCGAAGTCTTTTCTCCAATTTTTCAATTGCCTCGTGACGTGCTACCAGTTGATTTGCAAGACTCACATCGTTGTTCTCAACAGCTTTTAAGGCATCCTCTACAAATTGATGGGTTTGGTTGTAAATATCTTCCAATTCAACCAAGGCCGCTTCTGAAAAGACCACTTTCTTACGAATTAAATAATCGGTTAGATTAATCAAGGCTTCCGCGTGATCTCCAATCCGCTCCAAATCCCGTGAAGAATCTAAGATATTGGTGAGAACTTCACTTTCTCTCGGACTCAAGGCTTCACTCGACAAACGAATCAAGTAGCGAGTCAAATCATCATCAATGGTATTGATGGCTTCTTCTGTCTTGTGTCCCTTTTCAGCTGTTTTTTCATTTTGATGAACAATATAATCATAAGAGAGATTAAAAGCTTTGTCTGCATATCCACCTAAATGAAGCAACTCTTTTTTCGCATTTCCTAGAGCAATCGAAGGGGCTTGAGTGATCAAGTTTTCATCCAAATAGAGCGGTTCATATTTGACCACCTCATCCTCACCAGGAATCAGTTTGGTTACAAAGTATGCCAAAGCTCCAATGAATGGGAACTGGATGATGGTATTGGTTATATTAAAGGTTCCGTGAGCAAAGGCTATGGTCATTTCTGGAGACAAATGAAGAGTCGTTTCAAACCATTGAATCAAAGATGTAAACGGAACAAGGAAGACAAGACAGATAATGGTTCCGATAACATTAAAGGCTACATGGGCACCTGCCACACGTTTGGCCGTAATATTCGCTCCCAAGGAAGCAATGATAGCTGTAATGGTCGTTCCGATATTATCACCAAAGAGAACTGGGAGGGCCCCTTTCAGGTCAATCAAATGACTAGCATAGAGATTTTGCAAGATACCAATGGTTGCAGAAGAGGCCTGAATCAAAAGTGTTAATCCTGATCCGACAAAGACACCTAAGATAGGACTTTTACTTAACTGCACCATATAATCACGAAAGACTTGCAAATCTTTAAGAGGTTCCATAGCCCCACTCATCAAGTTGAGGGCAAAGAAGATACCACCGACACCAAAAACGATTCGTCCGACATTATTAACCAAACGATTTTTGGTAAAGAAGAGACAAACCGCTCCGATAAAGAGCATGGGAAGAGCGTAGTCTCCTAATTTAAAACCAATGATAAAGGAGGTAATAGTCGTTCCAATATTGGCTCCCATAACAATACCAATTGCTTGGCGGAGAGTTAGAAGTCCTGCACTCACCAGACCGACCGTAATCACTGTAACACCTGAACTTGACTGAATCAAGGCAGTCATCCCAATCCCTACTAGAACCCCTAAAAAGGGATTACTCGTATATTTATCAATATAGTATCGAAGTCGATCTCCTGCAGCCTGTTGCAAGCCTTCTCCCATGGTTTTAATACTATAGAGAAAGAGACCCAGGCCTCCCAAAAAGTTAAATACAATTTCCTGCCAGTTAATCGACATGTTCATTCCTCCAAATTTGAGATCAGAAATAAAACTCCTCTCCTATTGTAAAGGATAATTTCCAATCACACAAGAGATTTCTGTAAATTTCTACAATTTTTTGAAACCGTTTTTCCTTTTGGCTCTATTTTTCTGTATGGAGAGACAAAAAAAGAGAGAGTAGGACAGAAATCGGTCATTCGTTAGAATTCGATTTCGTCGTCCCACCTCTGCACAGTTGAGTAGGACTGTAAAAGCTGATGAAATCAGCGTAGTAGAGCCCACTCAACCACTGCGTCTTGCTCGACAATCCAAAAACAATTAAGAGGCTAGGACTTTTGTCCCAACCCCTCTAGTCTTTATTCAAATTGCGCAACATGGCATCAATTTTATTTCCATACTCGATGGATTCATCTTTCACAAAAGTGAGATCCGGAATTTTGTACAATTTTAAATTCCGACCTAATTCACGTTTGATGGTTCCTGTTGCTTTTTCAAGCCCTGTTTGAGCTTTTTGATTGTCAGAAGCCAGGTCACTCATAATCGAATAATAGACCTTTGCCATAGACAAATCGCCTAGCATTTGAACATCCGTGATGGTCACGCCTTGAACACGCGGATCACGAACTTTCTTTTGCAAAATTTCGTTGACTTCGCGCTTGATTTCCATCCCTACTCGATCTGTCCGAAAATGACTTGCCATAGGAACTCCTTTCTGCTTTGTGTTTAAAAACTAGGAAATCAGAGAAAAGTCCTCTTTTTTCCTAGTCAGCCTCTTATTTTTTAATTTCTTCCATGATGTAGGCTTCGATGGTATCATCTGTCTTGATATCATTGTAGCCTTCAATCATCAATCCACCTTCACGACCATTTGTCACTTCTTTGACATCATCTTTGAAGTGTTTCAAGCTTGCTAAAGCACCGTCATAGATCACGACACCGTCACGAATGACACGAACCTTGGAATCACGAGTGACCTTACCACTGAGGACCATAAATCCACCGATGGTACCCACTTTAGAGACTTTAAAGGTTTCACGAATAACCGCTTCCCCGATAACCTTCTCTTCAAATTCAGGATCCAACATTCCCTTCATCGCATCTTCCATTTCTTCAATCACTTTGTAGATGATTGAGTGAAGACGGATTTCCACCTCGTCAGCTTCAGCTTGTTGACGTGCTTGTGGAGTAGGACGGACGTTAAATCCGATGATGAAGGCATTTGAAGCTTCTGCAAGGGTCACGTCTGATTCGTTAATAGCACCAACCGCTGAGTGAACGATGGTCACTTTCACACCTTCTACTTCAATCTTTTGAAGGGAAGCAGCAAGGGCTTCAACCGAACCTTGTACATCGGCTTTAATGATGACATTAACAGATTTCACTTCCCCAGCCTTCAAGGTATCAAAGAGATTTTCAAGGCTGACGCGGTTGGTTGCTTGACGTTGTTTCATAAGAGCACGTTTGGCACGTTCTTCACCCGCTGCACGCGCTGATTTTTCATCTTCATAAACCGCGAAGTGGTCACCCGCCATTGGCGCTTCGTTCAAACCAGTGATAGAAACCGGAGTAGATGGTCCTGCCACCTTCACACGACGTCCAAGGTCATTGGTCATGGCACGGACACGTCCAAAGGTATTTCCGACAACGATTGGGTCTTGGACATTCAAGGTACCTTGTTGAACCAGAAGGGTTGCCACCGCACCTTTTCCTTTATCCAAGCGCGCTTCGATAACAGTACCGATGGCACGAACAGTTGGATCTGCCTTGAGTTCTTGGATTTCAGCCACAAGAAGGACCGTTTCCAAGAGTTCGTCGATATTTTGGTTGAACTTGGCTGAGATTTCTACAAACTCAGAATCGCCACCCCAAGCAGTTGACATAACCCCATGCTCTGCCAATTCACCGATGACACGTTCTGGGTTGGCACCTGGTTTATCAATCTTGTTAATAGCAACAATGATTGGAACATTGGCTGCTTTTGAGTGGTTGATGGCTTCAATAGTCTGAGGCATAACCCCGTCATCTGCCGCTACGACCAAGATGGTAATATCGGTAACAGATGCACCACGTGCCCGCATAGAGGTGAAGGCCGCGTGTCCAGGTGTATCCAAGAAGGTAATCTTCTTGCCATTTTCAACGATTTGGTAGGCACCGATGTGCTGGGTGATCCCACCTGCTTCACCTGTCGCCACACGAGAATTACGAAGGGTATCCAAAAGGGTTGTTTTACCATGGTCAACGTGTCCCATGATAGTTACAACTGGTGGACGTTCCACTAACTCATCTTCGTTGAGATAACCATCTTCCACGAAGAAACGTTCAATATCGGCATTATCCACTTCTACCTTTTTCTTGGCTTCAATTCCATAATCGACCATCAAAAGTTCAATGGTATCCCCATCCAGCGATTGATTTTGAGTTGCCATAACTCCCATCATGAAGAGCTTCTTGACGATTTCAGCTGGCTCTCTCTTGATACGTTTTGCGATTTCTGCAACCGTCATTCCATCCGTATACTCAAATTCACTTGGTAATTCATGGAATTTACGCTCTGTTACTGGTTTTGGAGCTTCTGTGCGGTTGTTCTTTCCCTTTTTATTCTTTTTATTGTTATTCCAGTTACTATTTTTTTGATTTCTCACTTGATTTTGACTACTTCGATTCCTTTGTTGTTTTCTTGGACCATCTTCCTCACGATCAAAATCATCGCGTTTCTTATCTGGTCGCGCTTGTTTCTTACGGCGTGTATCTACTTGAGCTGGAGTAGCTACAACAGCTGGCTTCGTATGGCTTTCAACAGTCGGCTCCTGTACAGGTGTTTTCACTTCAGGTACTTCTACCCGTTTCCGGCGCTGTTGACGTTCTTGTTCTGCTTTTGCAGCTTGTTGTTTGTAGCGATCTTCACTTCCACGCGCATACTCAGCATTTTGTTCTGCTTTCAATGCTGCTGCACGCGCTTTGAAATCAATTTTTGGTGCCACTTGGGTTTGAGCACTACGTCTTTGATCTGGTTTGTTATTGCGACGATCAAAACCTTGATTTCGGTGTTCATTTCGATCTTGTGGTCGTTGATTTCGGTTGTCACCATGACGCTGATTGTCCTTGCGATCACGTTTTGGACGATTGTCTTGTTGTTTTCTACGTTCTGCCTGCTCTTTTGCGCGCGCTTCTCGTTCCGCTTTAAAGTTACGACTCTTTGGTTTAGCAGCTGGTGTTACTGATTTTGTCTCAGTTGTCCCTTCTTTTTTTACGGGCGCTGCTTCTTTTTTCTCTGCGACAGCCGTTGTCTTGGCAACCACTTCTGCTACTTTCTTTTCGACTGTTTCTTTTTTTGCTGAAAAGCTCTTGATCAACTTTTCAGCAACATCAGTATCGACACTAGATGCATGACTCTTGACGTCAAAACCTAATTCTTTCGCACGAGTGACGACTTCCTTACTTTCCTTACCCAATTCTTTGGCAATTTCGTATAATCTTTTCTTAGACAATTGCTGTCCTCCTCTTCTATTCCATAAGAGACCTCATTTTCTTTGAAAATCCAGCATCTACAACAGCGACGACCTTACGGGCACGTCCAATTGCAGTGCTTAATTCTAGTGTTGAAAACACGGTAGATACTTGAACCTCATAAAAGTGACCCTTATCTGTCACCTTTTTTGTCAGGTTACTAGCTGCATCATTTGCCAGAAAAACTAATTTTGCTTTTTCTTCCTGGATTGCTTTGATCACAAGTTCTTCTCCAGAAATGAGTTTTCCTGCTCTTTGCGCCAAGCCCAACAAATTACTTATCTTTTGCTTATTCAAGGCCTAACTCTCTTCTCTTCACCTTATGATCTACATAAGCGATCAATTCATCATAGAAAGCTTCTTCCACTTCCATATTAAAGCTACGATTAAAAACTTTCTTTTTCTTAGCAAGTGCCGCTTCTTCATTGTCTAACTTGATGTAAGCACCTCGACCATTGGCTTTGCCAGTTGGATCGATAAAGACTTGTCCTTCTTTATTTTTGACAATGCGGAGCAAATCGCGCTTATCAATAATTTCATTTGAAACGACAGATTTTCTTAAAGGGATTTTTCTTGTTTTTACCATTTTCCCTCCCTCTCTTAATCGACTTGCTCTTCGTCACTTTCTACCTGGTCTTCAAAAGTTTCTTGAGCTGCTTCCATTTCTTCGAACTCACTGGCAGATTTGATATCGATGCGGTAACCAGTCAAATGAGCCGCCAAACGAACGTTTTGACCACGACGACCGATGGCAAGAGATAGTTTATTATCTGGAACCACAACGAGAGCATGTTTGCTATCTTCATCATCAAAAATAACTTGGTCCACTTCTGCAGGAGCGATCGCATTATAGATGAATTCAGCTGGATCTGGAACCCATTCGATGACATCGATGTTTTCTTCCGTCGGAACCATACGGTCTAATTTTTGATCGTATCGAGCTGGGTGGAATTTGCTGGTAATCTTTTTAATGTTCGATCCACCACGACCAACGATCGTCCCAATCGCGTCTACGTTTGGATTATGGCTACGAACCGCAACTTTTGTACGATCTCCAGCTTCGCGCGCGACACTCATAATCTCAACAGTTCCATCATATACTTCAGGAATTTCTTGTTCCATCAAACGTTTGATCATTTCAGGGTGGCTCCGGCTAACAAAGACATTGACACCACGTGGATTATCTTCTACCTTGTAGACAAATACTTCAATTCGATCATGAGATTGGAACACTTCTCCTGGAATCTGGTCTTGCTTAGACAATTGTGCTTCGATTGAGCCAAGATTGACATAGATAAAACGATTGTCAAAGCGCTCCACCGTTCCACTCATGATTTCATTTTCATGTTCTTTATAAGTGTTATAGGTGATGGTGCGCGTTTGCTTACGCATTTTTTCCATGATCGTTTGTTTGGCAGATTGAGCTGCTACACGACCAAATTCAGCTGGCGCTTCTTCAAACTTGATCTTGTCCCCCAACT
>NZ_KQ969694.1:3641-28918 GCF_001578955.1 Streptococcus parasanguinis | reverse complement strand
TCCCCCAACTCATAAGCAGAGCTAATGGCCAAGGCATCCTTCAAGCTAATTTCTAAACGGCTATCAAAGACTTCATCCACCACTTCACGAACCGTATAAACACGGAAATCTCCAGTTTTTTCATTGAATTCAATCGCTGCACTTTCTGATTGTCCATAACGACGGCGATAAGCTGAACGCAATGATTCTGTGACGGCTTCGATGATATCTTCTTTTTTGATCCCTTTGTCTTCTTCCAAAATGCGGAAGGCTTCTAGCATTTCTTTACTCATGTTATTCTTGCCTCTTCTATAAAGGCATCCTTTCTTTCATTCTGTTACAATTTTACAGCCAACCTTGCTTTGGACACAAGGTTATAAGGAATATCCACTGTTTTCTTCCGTGTTTTATCCATATACTCAATGGTCAAAACATCCTCTTCAAAACCTACCAAATTCCCCTCAAAGACCTTTTGCTTTTCAACAGCCTTGTACAAGCTGATATTGACGTACTTGCCAACAGCTCCCTCGAGTGCTTCCTTGGTTTTCAATGGTCTCTCCAGGCCAGGACTGGTAACCTCTAAGAGGTACTGTTCTGGAAATGGGTCTGGTTTGATTTGATCCAATAGCAGGCTAATGATTTCTGTCAAATCCGCTGTATCATTCAGTGTGATTCCTTCTGGTTTGTCTACGAAAATGCTTAAGACGTAGTCACCACCCATTTTGCCATATTCAACATCGACCAATTCAAATGGTTCCTTTATAGCTGGCTGAATCACTTCTGTTACTAAGTCAACAATTGTTGCGATGGTTGCCACCTCCTCATAGATAAGAGGCGAAGATATTTCCCCGCCTCTCCTTTTCTATTCATTTAAGATATTATAACACGATTCCACAATGATTGCAAGGAATATGCTAAAACTGTGCTTCTACACGGTAAATGACCTGGCCTTTACTTGAGAACTTCTTCTCATATTCAGTCATGACATTGCCCTCAAAATCACTGGCATGAAGGTCTAACCAAACCCCTTTCAAGATCATACCGTATTGCGAAAAACTCACCAAGCTATATTCAAACAATCCACGATTATCTGTCTTAAAGTGAATCTCCCCATGTTCTGGAAGAATTTGCTTGAAGGTATCTAGGAAGGTCTTGTAAGTCAAACGACGCTTCTCATGACGTTTCTTAGGCCAGGGATCTGAAAAATTCAGATAGAGTTGATCAATCTCTCCATCTTCAAAATAGTTGGTCAAGCTATCCCCGTCTACCCAAAGTAATTTAATGTTAGGAACATCAGCCTCTAAGACCTTATCTAAGGCATAACTCAAGACCGATTTTTGAATATCAATTCCGATGTAGTTGATCTCTGGATTGGCCTTGGCCATCCCAGTAATAAAGGCCCCTTTTCCGCTTCCAACTTCAATATGAATGGGATGATCATTCCCGAAAATCTCATGCCATTTCCCCTTGGCATCTTCTGGATTTAGGACCACATATTGCGGATTCGCTTCTAATAATTCAGTCGCTCCCTTGCGATTTCTAACTCTCATATTTCCTTTCCATATTTCAACCGGAAATTGCGCAGAGCATAGATCTCGCGATTGACATTTTCTAAATCATTATTTTCATAGTATTTAGCAATTTGGCACAAGAAAGAGTATTGACCAAACCAATAGAGTTTATCAAATACTTTTTGATTGTACTTGTAGCCATAATAGCCTAACCAATCGCGCCAATTAGAATCTGGGATATAGTGACTCAAGATATGCGCCACATCCAACATCCGGTCTGTCAAACGAACAGAGTCCCAATCGACTAGATAAATCAAGCTACTCTCTGTCTCAATCCAGTTGCTATGACGAACATCTCCATGGACGATCGTCGCATAATCCTCCCGAAAGGCAGGCACTGTCTTACGTAAATTCTTTACGACTGATTGGATATAGTGATTCTGACGTAGGGCAATTGGCAACCGGTTACTCCAAGAATTGAGCAACTCTAATGGAGATTCCACAGGATAGCCAAGTTTTTTCAATTGGGTCATCAAAGGTCTAGAACGGTGCAATCTCGTTAAAATATTGACGACTTGTTTTTTCGACATCCCATTTGGCGTGAGAATTTCCCCATTCAACCATTCTTGGGCACTCATCACATTTCCATCCGGCAAGCGGCGACTCCATAACAATTGAGGAGCAATCTGTTCTTTTGCTAGACCCGCAAGGATTGGGGTCGTATTCATTTTTACAAAAACGCGCCCGCCATCTGGGTAGGTCCCCATGTAGGCCTTCCCACTCTTCCCAGGAATCGGGGTGAGGCTTAGCTCTTTTTCATTCGAGTCCATCTTTTCCTCCGTAAAAAGTTTCCAATCTATTTTACTAATTTTAACGATTTTCGTCAACCAAGCGCGTCATCTTAAATGGAAGATAAAGCAGGGTTAAAGCAACTGTATAAGCCAATAAGCCCAACAACAGGACTTTATCTGAAATAAAGACCAGGCCAATCCCCCCTTCTATCACCGTTATCATGCTCATGACCAGCTGAATCATTTTGTTCAACCCTGCCTTTTTACTGCCCTTTTTCATCGGGAAAAGGAGGGTCAAGGGTTGGTAATCAAAAGCACTGTAAAGCCCCAGTAATTGAAAAATAACCAAGTAATTGAGCAAGGCTACAAGGGCAATCACTACGAGAGGCTGGGGAATAAAGATGATAGCAAGAATGGAAAGAGCCAAGAGTCGTAGAGTCATAGAGAAAAGATCTCCATTCCGTAAGAAGGAGCGCATATATAAGTGAAGCCACGTATTGCCATGTGTTTTGGGAAGAAGCCCTAAGAAACCATCCAAGTAAGCTCTTCTTTTAACACTGTTAGTAATACCTTTCACCGTTGTAAACAAGGCAAAGAAACGAAGAATCAATTGTTTCCTTGCATTCTCACGAGCAATGGCCAAGTTCCAATTCAAATTTCCATCCTGGTAGAAGCGCGCTTCCTTCCAGCTAAAAACAGCCCCTTTAGCCACCCCTAAGACAAGGATATAAGCTACAATAGCAAGTTTATCCAGCCCCGTTGCAAGAAGAAGAGGAACAAATAATAGAAGGACAAAACTTTGAATCAAAAACCAAAACACAAAAGACTTCTTGGCCTGCCCTTTGATATAACGTTTCACTTCCTCTTCCTTTACTAAAAGGAATAAGGCATCGGGCTTCTCTAAGTAGGTCGCAATAGAGCCTATCGGAACCAAGAGGAGCAAACCAATCAAGAGACTCCAGCGGATCAGGCTTGTATCTTTGGGTAGATCTTGCAAGAATTGGCTGTATTGAACCGCCAGAAATCCTATGAAAATCAGCATAAAGAGGACGAAATGATCATTGAGAACATAGCGGCTATATTTTACACATTGAGTTCGAAACGTTTGTTGCCGTTTTTTCATCAACTCTTTCATGCTGTTTCCTCTTCTGTCAAAGTCATGTAGATATCATTTAGACTTGCTTTCTCATCTCCAAAAGTTGAACGCAACTCATCTAAGGTCCCTTGTGCTCGGATCTGACCCTTATGGAGGATTACAAAACCATCACACATCTTTTCAGCCGAATCCAGAACGTGGGTACTCATCAAAATCGATTTTCCTTTTGCTTTCTCATCTGCCAATAACTGAATCAAATCTGCAATCGCAACAGGATCCAATCCCAAAAAGGGTTCATCGACAATATAAAGACTTGGATCCACTGCATAGGCGCAAATAATCATGACCTTTTGCTTCATCCCTTTTGAAAACTGGGTCGGGAACCAATCTAATTTTTCAGCCAAACGAAATCGTTCCAACAAGGGCTGGACGCGCACCATGACCTGATCCCTGTTTAAATCATAGGCCATAGCTACGGTCTCGATATGCTCTCTCAAGGTTAATTCTTCATATAGACTAGGGGTTTCTGGAATATAGCCGATTTTTTTACGATAGTCAGTTGGAGCTTCTGGAAGGCTCAGGCCGTCAATCCGTACTTCCCCAGCATAAGGATGCAGGAGACCAATAATTTCATTAATCGTGGTTGACTTCCCAGCTCCATTTAGTCCAATCAAACCAATCAGTTGGCCATCCGGAACTGAAAAACTCACCTCTTTCAGGACAGGGATGTTGACATAGCCCCCTGTCAACTTGTTGATTTCTAACATATTTTCTCCAATTTCTGGTATAATGTTCTTATATTATAACAAAATTTAGTCTAAATGAGGTGTATTTATGGTTGATGATTGTATTTTTTGTAAGATTATAGCTGGCGACATTCCTTCCTCCAAAGTCTATGAGGACGAGGAAGTCCTCGCATTTTTGGACATCTCTCAGGTTACACCAGGTCATACGTTAGTGGTTCCAAAAAAACACGCTCGCAACCTCTTAGAGATGGACGAAACCGCCACAGCTCAACTATTTGCACGTGTCTCTAAAGTTGCAAAAAAAGTAGAAACAGCTACCCAAGCTAAGGGAATGAATATCATCAGCAACATGGAAGAAGTTTCTGGACAAACCGTTTTTCACACACATGTCCACATTATCCCTCGCTATTCCGATCAAGATGAGCTTGCCATTTCATTTACTGAACACGAGCCTAATTTTGAACAACTAGCAGTTCTCGCAGAAACCATCAAAAACAGTTAAAAAGGAGGCCATATGAAACTCAAAAATCTCTTTTGGTTTGCAACAGGAGCTAGCATTAGCTACCACCTGGTAAAAAATCGCAAAGAAATCAAAACAGAGGTGACTGAATCCAGCCAATTGGTCAAGGGAATTCAAGATAACCTAGCAAAAATCCAACGCAATCTGGATATTATCCAAGACCAAAAGACCAATCTTCAAGAATTGGTAACGGATTTCCAATACAAGACCAAACTGTTTCGTCAACAAGCAACAGCCTCTCTAAAAGAAATTCAAGACATCTGGCAACCAGGTAAAAACGATTGAGAAGACTCAATCGTTTTTTTCTTATTCTGAAGGTACCGCAGGTGTCACACTGCTCGACTCTGTAGCTGCAGGAGCAACTGGTGTCACTGGTGCAACAGAACTTTGAGGTGTCACCACTCCCGTATCCTGGCTCGATGGGACAACCGGTTGTTGATAAAAATCTTGGTATACTGGAGCTTCCTCAGATGCTGGAACTTGGCTATCAACTTGAGAAGAGTTCTCCTTCAAACTATCATCCCCATCCAGCAGATAAGCATTGGTTTTCAATGTTTTTATTTCTTTCATACCCAAAGCTTTGCGGATAATATTTTGAATTTTTAAGATATGTTTTGAAGTCACAATTTGGTAACTTCCGCCATCTGCTAAGGTAGCATCTTCTCCTTTCAGCTGGTACTGATGAATCGTTGAAAGGGCATCTTTATATCCTAACAATTGAAGAAGACTGTTGCTATCAAGTGAAATGTTGGTTTGCATATTGTCACTAACAGACTCAATGATTCCTTTGTAATGACTCAAACTATTGAGGCTTAAAACTTTCTCAACAATCTTTTTGATCACTTCACGCTGGCGTTTTTGACGTCCGTAGTCTCCTTCTGGGTCTTGGTAGCGCATCCGTGAATAAACGAGTGCTTGGTCCCCATTAATCTCCTGACGTCCTGGTGCGATCTTAGCCGTATATTCTGGCTCATTTTCCTCGATCGAGATATCGAAGTCAAATGGATTGTTAACCGTGATGCCACCAACCTTATCCACTAATTGAACCAACCCCTTCATATTGATCATGACATAGCGGTCAATATGGATATTCAAAAGATCTTGAATAGTCTTAATGGCTAATTTGGCACCGCCTTGAGCATAAGCTGAATTCAATTTTGCTTGGACTGTTTCGCCATCTGAAGTAATATTGGTTAGGATATCTCTTTCCAAGCTTGTCATGGTTGTTTCTTTTGTTTGAGGATTGACAGTCACCAAAATCATGGTATCACTATTTCCGGCCCAAGGATCTTCCCGAGAACCACTACCTGTATCAACCCCCATCAAAAGGATAGTCATTGGCTTGTTTTCTGCAATGACATTGGTCTCATTTCCAAAGCCCTTATAAGTCTTACTGAGAGTTCCAGTCGTTTGGTTAAGGATGGTAAGGCCATAGGCTCCAACCCCAATCACTGTTACCGTCAATAAACTCAAAAACATCAAAATAATCTTTTTAACCATATAGAATCTCTCTCTAATCTATCAGTTTCCCCATAAGGTAAACATCTAAGAATTCTCCTTCAGCTGAACAAGCTCCACGAGCTTGGCAACCTTCGATTTCAAAACCTAATTTTTTATACAGGTGAATCGCCCGTTCATTACGTACTTGGACATTCAAGACTAGTTTGCGAAGAAGACCAGTCGAGTGTGCCCACTCAAGCCCTTCTTCCAGTAAGATCTGTCCAAGTCCTTGATTCCAATAAGCTTTTTGAACCACAATAAAGACATCCCCAATATGCTGAATGGACCGTTGAGAAGCTGCAGTGATATTTAACAAAGCCGCCAGTTCCTGATCCAGAAATAGCAAGAGGCAAATCCGGTTATCCGCCATCTCTTGCACCGTTAGAAAATGCTCCATATCTGCTGGAGACATGCCAATCCCAGCTTCATCTAGCGTCATGTAATCTGACTCTTTCCCGACTCGATTTAAGAAATCAACGACAAGAGCCGCGTCTGCACTTTCAGCTTGCCGAATTTCTAATGTCACTTCCTTTTCCTTAGTCATCCGTTTTTCCCACCTGCTCAAAGGATGTAAGTAAAGTCTCTGCACGCGCTCCATGAGCTTCAAAAGCTAACTCTCGCCCCTCTTCCAATTTTCGGATAAAAATTTTTAGATAAGCATCCGAGAGACTCGGCTCAATCAGCTCTCCCCATTCAATAATGGTAGCACCATCTCCAAATAGAAAATCATCTAAATCAATAGAATCTGGATCATTCCCAATCCGGTAAACATCCAAATGGTATAAAGGCAAGCGGCCTTCGTATTCACGAACAATGGTATAGGTCGGGCTTTTAATCATCTGATCAATCCCTAACCCCTTTGCAATTCCCTTTGTAAAGGTCGTTTTCCCTGCCCCTAGATCACCTGATAAGATGATTACGTCTTGCTTTTCTAAGAGTTTTCCTAGCTGTTTTCCTAGAGCGATCAGCTCCATTTCATTGTGACTAATCATTCCTCTATTATATCAAACTTTTTAAAAATCTGCTCTTTCTTTTAGAAATTGTTCGACTCCGGTTTGATTTTTAGATAGATAGACAAACTATTTTAAAGTAAAATAAGTTAAGTGATTCTGCAAAAAAATAAATTTGAGTTCCAATTTTTAAATCGATTTAAGAAAATAATGAAACTTTCCGCTGTGAGAAAAGTGCCTGAAACAATAACGTTTCAGGCACTCGGAATTATTGAGACCTTAGGCTCAATAATTAGTCATGGAACTTCAAAGAAGTTCCATGACGTCCGTACTCACCTAAGGAATGTTTTTGGTATAACTTTGTCTTCAATCTGAAAGGAATGGGAGACAACTCCCATTCCTTTTTGGCACTTTCCTGATGCTTAATTCAAGGCCATGCTAACGTAGTTTAAAATAAAGAGAACATCTAGGATCCAAATCATGCTGTGCACTTCTTTGGCTTGTCCTTTAACCACTTTCACCAAGCTATAGGTGATAAATCCAGCAGCGATCCCTTGAGTAATCGAGTAGCTGAAGCCCATAAAGATAGAGGTGAAGAAGGCAGGAACTGCTTCTGACATATCTTCCCAATGGATATTTTTCAAGCCACTCAACATCATGATCCCAACAACAATCAAAATTGGAGCTGTAGCAGCGGTCGGTACAATCGCCAACAAAGGACTAAAGAGACTTGAAATAGCAAAACAGATCGCTACAACCAAAGCTGTCAGACCAGTGCGTCCACCAGCTCCAATACCAGCTGCAGATTCAACATAAGTCGTTACGTTTGAAGTTCCTGCAATGGCTCCGACTGAAGTCGCTACAAGGTCTGAATAGAGGGCCTTATCTAATTTCGCTGATTGATGGTTTTCCCCATTTGTCGCAACAATCCCAACTTTTTCACCCGTACCGATTAAAGTTCCAATTGTATCAAAAATATCGGTCAAGGAGAAGGCTAAGATGGCCATCAATGTCTCAGGCAAACGAGACGTATTGGAAATCAACGAACCCAATCCTTTCGATCCCAAAGCTTGACCAAAGATCGTGCCTAAATCATTAAAGGCCGCTCCTAGATGGTTACTTGCAAAGTCAATTTTAGTGATATCAACCACATGGATGAGAATTCCAAGCACAGTCGTTACTAAGATAGAAAGGATAATCCCTCCCTTAATCCCTTTGACAACAAAGAAAATAGTAATTGCAAGACCAACAAGAGCCAAGAGGACCGCCGGATTGTTAAAATCAACCAATCCAGGAACAGCAGATGCATTGGCTGAGATCGTTGCATTCGCCTTATCTGCTCCTTCTCCGACCACTGTATAAGTATGAGGGTCAATCGTGAATTTTAAAAATCCTGCATTCTTAATCCCAACATAGGCCAAGAAAATCCCGATCCCCGCTGAAATAGCAGAGCGAAGAGCAGTCGGAATCGATTCGATGATCATCTTCCGAACCTTTGTCAATGTGATAATCAATGAAATCACGCCACAAATGAAGACCATTCCCAAAGCTTCCTGCCATGAGTAGCCCATACCAAATACAACGGTAAAGGTAAAGAAGGCATTCAAGCCCATCCCAGGTGCTTGTGCATAAGGTAAATTGGCATAAAAAGCCATCATCAAGGTCCCGACAACGGATCCAATAATCGTTGCAAGGAAGACTCCTTGAGCTGGCATACCTGTTTGTGACAACATTTGAGGGTTTACGAAGAGGATATAACTCATCGCAAAAAAGGTTGTCAAACCAGCAAGAACCTCTGTTCGAACAGTGGTTCCATGTTCTGAAAGTTTAAAAAACTTATCCATTTCAGAATAAACTCCTTTTTCATCATTCTCGCTCCCAATCAATTTGCGAACGTTATTTCTATTTTACCAAAAGATCTTTCGTCTTTCAAGAAATCCTACTTCTCTTCTTGATTTTTGAGCGCTTTTCCGATTTTTCTGATATAATGGTCTCATTCTTCTCGAAAGGAACCGAATTATGCATAAAAAGATGATCGCTCTAGATTTAGACGGCACCCTCTTAAATTCCGAAAGCAAATTGAGCGACTTTACCATTGATACGATTAAAAAAATTAGTGCTCTTGGCCATAAAGTCATTATTACAACAGGCCGCCCCTATCGTATGGCACACACCTACTACAAACAACTAGAGCTAGATACTCCAATGATCAATTTTAACGGCTCCCTTACGCATCTACCTGAGAAAAAATGGGGGGATGAACAATGTTTGACTTTAGATAAAAAATACCTGCTAGATATGGTCGCTAACCGAGACACCATCCAAGCGGACTTTATCGCTGGCGAATACCGCAATAAATTCTTTATTACCGATCCAAATGAGCACGTTGCAGACCCTAAATTATTCGGTATTGAATCTTTCCAACCAGAAAATCAATTCAATCCCGAGCGGGTAACGAGCGACCCAAACTGTATCCTCTTTCAAACGAAAGCGGAAGACAAATATGCTCTGGCAGATGAAATGAATCGGCATTATGACTACAATCTGTCTATCAATACTTGGGGTGGTCCCTTAAATATTCTGGAATGCAATCCCAAAAATGTGACCAAAGCATCCGCTCTGACCTACCTTCTGGATAAACTCAATATGGATCAGAAGGATTTGATTGCCTTTGGAGACGAGCACAACGATACTGACATGCTAGCTCTCGCTGGTCATGGATACGCTATGAAAAATGCTAGCTCCGTCCTTCTCCCCTATGCAGACTCCGTCACAGATTTCACCAATAACGAAGACGGTGTCGCGCGCCAACTCATTCAATTATTCTTATAATAGGAACAGACATGAGTTATCCCCTCATGTCTTTTTCTTCGCCAAATCCTTAATCGGTTAATCAATACCGCCCCTTTTTTCCATTTTTTCATTGCCTCGTCATCTGGTTTGTGATATTATTAACATAGTTATTAAAGAAGCGCTTTCAAAAATTCTAAATCGCTTCTCGTTCACTTAAGGAGGAACAAAATGAAAGCTGTTGTTGTTAATCCAGAAGGTACTGGTGTTGAAATCGTTGCAAACAAAGACGTACGTCCACTTGAAACAGGGGAAGCTCTTGTTCAAATCGAATACTGTGGTGTCTGCCACACTGACTTGCACGTCGCACATGGAGACTTCGGTAAAGTTCCAGGCCGTGTTCTTGGACACGAAGGAATCGGTATTGTTAAAGAAGTTGCTCCAGATGTTAAGAGCCTTAAAGTTGGTGACCGTGTCAGTGTTGCTTGGTTCTTCGAAGGATGTGGAACTTGTGAATACTGTACAACTGGTCGCGAGACTCTTTGTCGGACTGTTAAAAATGCTGGTTACTCTGTTGATGGAGGAATGGCTGAACAATGTATCGTTACTGCAGATTATGCAGTGAAAGTACCTGAAGGATTAGATCCTGCCCAAGCTTCTTCTATTACGTGTGCAGGTGTTACAACTTACAAAGCCATCAAAGAAGCCAAAGCTGAACCAGGACAATGGATCGTTATCTATGGAGCTGGTGGACTAGGAAACTTGGGTGTTCAATATGCTAAGAAAGTCTTCAACGCACATGTCATCGCTGTCGATATCAACAATGATAAACTAGAATTGGCGAAAGAAATTGGTGCAGACTTTGTCATCAACGGTCGCGAAGTTGAAGATGTCCCAGGATTGATCAAAGAAAAAACAAATGGTGGAGCTCACTCTGCTGTCGTAACAGCTGTTTCTAAAGTAGCTTTCAACCAAGCAGTAGATTCTGTTCGTGCAGGTGGCCGCGTTGTCGCAGTTGGTCTTCCTTCTGAAATGATGGACCTCAGCATTGTGAAAACTGTATTAGATGGTATCCAAGTCATTGGTTCTCTTGTAGGAACTCGTAAAGACTTGGAAGAAGCTTTCCAATTTGGTGCAGAAGGCTTGGTAGTCCCTGTCGTTCAAAAACGTCCAGTAGAAGATGCTGTCAAAGTCTTTGATGAAATGGAAGCTGGAACCATTCAAGGACGTATGGTACTTGACTTTACAAACTAAACAACTGAACCTACAGGACTAGCCCAACTGGGCTAGTCTTTTTTGAGTGCTCTCAATCACTCTATTTTACAATTTATTATATATTTATTTTTTATTTTTGGAGATATAGATCGATTGTTGGAATCTTTTTATTGAAATTCAAATCCTATGAAACCCATCTATCATATATTTCTTCTGCCATCATCAACTAATAAACGAGAACCATTCAATAGCATTCAATTTTTATCTAACGATAAATCAATATAACAAGTTAATATTTTTATATCGAGATTTTGATAGAAAAATTGACTTAAGTGTGAAAACGATTTATAATAAAGTAGCTTAAAGTTTTCTTAAACTGAAAGTCAAACAAATTTTATAAGGAGGAATGTCAATAATGAGTATTGGTATCATTATTGCTAGCCACGGTGAATTTGCAGCTGGAATCCACCAATCCGGCTCGATGATCTTTGGGGATCAAGAGAAAGTTCAAGTGGTTACGTTCATGCCAAGTGAAGGCCCGGATGATCTCTATGCTAAATTTAATGCAGCTGTTGCCGCATTTGATGTAGAAGATGAAGTCTTGGTTTTGGCTGACCTTTGGAGTGGTTCTCCATTTAACCAAGCAAGTCGCGTCATGGGAGAAAATCCAGATCGTAAATTTACGATCATCACAGGATTGAACCTTCCGATGTTGATTCAAGCTTATACAGAGCGTTTGATGGATGCAAATGCCGGCGTTGATCAAGTCGCTGCAAACATCATCAAGGAAGCAAAAGACGGTGTCAAAGCTCTTCCAGAAGAATTGAATCCTGTTGAAGAAGCTAGTACAGCCGCTGCTGCTCCTGTAGCCCAAGCTGCTATTCCAGAAGGAACAGTTATCGGAGATGGAAAACTCAAGATTAACCTTGCCCGCTTAGATACACGTCTTCTTCATGGACAAGTCGCAACCGCTTGGACACCTGATTCAAAAGCCGATCGGATCATTGTTGCTTCAGATTCTGTTGCCAAAGATGAACTCCGTAAGGAATTGATCAAACAAGCGGCACCAAATGGAGTGAAAGCAAACGTTGTCCCAATTCAAAAATTGATCGACGTTGCAAAAGATCCACGTTTTGGAAATACCCATGCTTTGATCTTATTTGAAACACCTCAAGATGCTCTTCGCGCCATCGAAGGTGGTGTTCCGATTAAAACCTTGAACGTTGGTTCAATGGCCCACTCAACTGGTAAAACCATGGTTAACAATGTGTTGTCAATGGATAAAGATGACGTAGCTACATTTGAAAAAATGCGTGATCTTGGAGTAGAATTTGACGTCCGTAAAGTGCCAAATGACTCTAAGAAAGATTTGTTTGACTTAATTAACAAAGCTAACGTTCAATAATCGATTACTTACGAAAGGATTTTAAACATGTCTATTATTTCTATGGTATTAGTGGTCGTTGTTGCCTTCTTAGCAGGTCTTGAAGGTATCCTTGACCAATTCCAATTCCACCAACCCCTTGTTGCTTGTACCTTAATCGGTTTGGTAACAGGTAATTTGACTGCTGGCATTATGCTTGGTGGTTCACTTCAATTTATTGCACTTGGCTGGGCAAACATTGGTGCCGCAGTTGCACCCGATGCTGCCCTTGCATCTGTCGCTGCTGCCATCATCATGGTACTTGGGGGAGACTTCAGTACAAAAGGAATCGCTGTCGCTCAAGGTGTCGCTATTCCACTTGCAGTTGCTGGTCTTTTCTTGACCATGATCGTCCGTACCCTTTCCGTTGGTTTGGTTCACACTGCTGACGCTGCTGCTAGAAAAGGGGATATCAAAGGTGTAGAACGCGCTCACTTTGTGGCCCTTCTTCTTCAAGGTCTTCGTATCGCCATTCCTGCAGCCCTCTTGTTGATGATTCCTGCTGAAACTGTCAAAACTGCTCTTGAACAAATGCCAAAATGGCTCTCTGATGGAATGCAAATCGGTGGTGGTATGGTTGTAGCCGTTGGTTATGCCATGGTTATCAACATGATGGCGAGCCGTGAAGTATGGCCATTCTTTGCCATCGGTTTTGCTCTTGCAGCTGTTAGCCAATTGACCTTGATCGCTCTTGGAGCAATCGGTGTTGCTCTTGCCTTAATCTACCTTTCACTCTCTAAGAAAGGTGGCAATGGAGGTGGCGGAGCCGCTACTTCTAACGATCCAATCGGCGACATTCTCGAAGACTATTAAGAAAGGTGTGACACTATCATGACTGAAAAATTACAATTATCTAAATCAGATCGTCAAAAAGTTTGGTGGCGTTCAACCTTCTTGCAAGGTTCTTGGAACTATGAACGGATGCAAAACTTGGGTTGGGCCTACTCATTGATCCCAGCTATCAAAAAACTTTACACGAAGAAAGAAGACCAAGCGGCTGCTCTTGAACGTCACATGGAATTCTTTAACACTCACCCATACGTTGCTGCTCCTATCATCGGGGTAACACTTGCTCTTGAAGAAGAAAGAGCAAACGGTGCTGCGATTGACGATGCTGCCATCCAAGGGGTTAAAATTGGTATGATGGGTCCTTTGGCGGGTATCGGAGATCCAGTCTTCTGGTTTACAGTACGTCCAATTCTTGGGGCTCTTGGTGCATCACTTGCTGCGTCTGGTAATATCCTTGGTCCACTCATCTTCTTTATCGCATGGAATGCGATTCGTATGGCCTTCTTGTGGTACACGCAAGAACTTGGCTACAAAGCAGGTTCTGAAATTACCAAAGATATGTCTGGTGGGATCTTGCAAGACATCACTAAAGGGGCTTCTATCCTTGGGATGTTCATCCTCGCTGTCTTGGTTGAACGTTGGGTATCTATTAAATTCATCTTTAATGTTTCTTCTGTCAAATTAGACGACAAAGCTTATATCCACTGGGATAAACTTCCTGAAGGATACAAGGGTATCCAAGAAGCCTTCGCTCAAGTTGGTTCAGGCCTATCTCAGACACCTGAAAAAGTTACAACTTTCCAACAAAACTTGGATTCATTGATTCCTGGTTTGATGGGATTGCTTCTTACTTTTGCTTGTATGTGGTTGTTGAAGAAAAAAGTATCTCCAATCACCATCATCATCGCTCTCTTTGTAATCGGTGTATTAGCACACGTTGCTGGCTTGATGTAAGCAAAGATCAACTAAAAAGAAGGTTTCGGCCTTCTTTTTATTATGATATAATGGAGTGAACAGCAATACAGGAGGATCTCATGGCTCAATCATTGAATAAAACCGTTGAATTCCATACTACAGGGGTTTCTTACCTTGGAGTGGGGGGAAAGGTTGGAAAAATCCTAGTAGGGAATGCCGCTTTTGAATTTTATGCGGATGCAAATGTAGAAGACTACATACAAATTCCCTGGCAAGAAATTGAACAAATCGGAGCCAATGTATCCGGACGTAAAATTAGCCGTCATTTTGAAATCTATACCAGAGAATCAAAATTTCTCTTTGCTTCAAAAGACTCTGGAAAAATTTTAAAGATTGCTCGGGAACATCTAGGAAATGATAAAATTGTCAAACTTCCTACATTGATCCAAACCATCACGGCTAAAATTAAAAATCTATTTGCAAAATAGGATCTTTTCTTGTATAATAGACGCAAACGGATAAGTAAGTTAAGATGCTCTTTCAGAAAGTCTGCGGTTGCTGCGAGCAGATAGAAATCTTAATTGAAATTCTACCGTTTAGTTAAAATACAATATTGAATCAAGTGCACACCTGTGAAGTTGGATGGAACCGTGGCTCTGCCACTCCAACACTGTAACAGGTGTGTTTTTTGTTAAAGGAGAAGCTATGTTAGATATTAAACGGATTCGTACAGAATTTGATACAGTTGCTAAAAAATTGGCAACACGTGGAGTAGATGCGGCTATTTTGAATGAAATGAAAGAAATCGATGCCAAACGTCGAGACATCTTAGTCAAAGTAGAAAATCTCAAAGCAGAGCGCAACACCGTATCTGCTGAAATCGCTCAAGCAAAGCGTAACAAGGAAAATGCAGATGATAAGATTGCTGCCATGCAAACCCTCTCTGCTGAAGTCAAAGCATTAGATACAGAATTAGCTGAAATCGATGCGAAATTGACTGAATTCACCACTACCCTTCCAAACATCCCCGCTGACAGTGTTCCTGTTGGAGCAGATGAGGATGACAACGTTGAGGTTCGCCGTTGGGGAACACCTCGCGAATTTGGCTTTGAACCAAAAGCTCACTGGGATTTAGGCGAAGACCTTGATATCCTTGACTGGGAACGCGGGGCTAAAGTTACTGGTGCTCGTTTCCTCTTCTACAAAGGACTTGGAGCTCGCTTAGAACGTGCCATCTACAATTTCATGTTGGACGAACATGGTAAGGAAGGCTACACTGAAGTCATCCCTCCTTACATGGTCAACCATGATTCTATGTTTGGTACTGGTCAGTATCCAAAATTCAAGGAAGATACTTTTGAACTTAGCGATACCAATTATGTCCTCATTCCAACAGCCGAAGTTCCTTTGACAAACTACTACCGCGATGAAATTCTTGATGGGAAAGATCTTCCAATCTACTTCACTGCTATGAGTCCATCTTTCCGTTCAGAAGCTGGTTCAGCCGGTCGTGACACTCGTGGATTGATCCGTTTGCACCAATTCCATAAGGTTGAAATGGTGAAATTTTCCAAACCAGAAGAATCATATGATGAATTGGAAAAAATGGTTGTCAATGCTGAAAATATCCTTCAAAAATTGAACCTTCCATACCGTGTGGTAGCTCTCTCAACGGGAGACATGGGCTTCTCAGCTGCCAAGACTTATGACTTGGAAGTATGGATTCCAGCGCAAAACACCTACCGTGAAATCTCAAGCTGTTCTAATACAGAAGATTTCCAAGCTCGCCGTGCGCAAATCCGCTACCGTGATGAAGCAGATGGCAAGGTAAAACTCCTTCACACATTGAACGGTTCTGGATTGGCCGTTGGACGTACTGTGGCAGCAATTCTTGAAAACTATCAAAATGAAGATGGTTCTGTGACCATCCCAGAAGTTCTTCGTCCATACATGGGTGGAGCTGAAGTCATTGCACCAAAATAAAGTTAAAAAAAACTGAGTCTTGCAAATTGCAAGCTCAGTTTTTTAATATTTACGAAAACGTTGATAGCGTTGCTCTAGCAGATCTTCGAGAGATAAGTCTTGTAGCTCCTTCAATTCTGCTTGGATCTCTTTCTTCACTTGAGCTAGTAATTCGCCATTAGAAAAACCATGCTCTGGAATAATCTTGTCCACAATGTCCATATTCAACAACTCATGTGAAGTAATCTTCATCAATTCAGCTGCTTCCATGGCACGGCTTCCATCTTTCCAGAGAATAGAGGCAAAACCTTCTGGACTCAAGACTGCATAGATGGAGTTCTCCAGCATCCAGACCTTATCTGCTACACCAAGAGCTAAGGCGCCACCTGAGCCACCTTCTCCAATGATCATCGCGATAATCGGAACTTTTAAATCACTCATTTCCATGAGGTTGCGGGCAATAGCCTCACCCTGTCCCCGCTCTTCAGCGCCAACACCCGGATAAGCACCCGCAGTATTGATGAAGGTTACTACTGGACGACCAAACTTCTCCGCCTGTTTCATCAAACGCAAGGCTTTTCGATAGCCTTCTGGATGGGGTTGACCAAAGTTTCGACTAAGATTGTCCTGAAGATTCTTTCCTTTTTGAATCCCGACAACCGTTACCGCTTGATCTCCTAGCCAACCAATTCCACCGATCACTGCACCGTCATCTCGGAAATTCCGATCGCCGTGTAATTCGATAAAGTTATCAAAAATTCCATGAGCATAATCGAGAGCTGTCAAACGTCCTTGGTCACGGGCTTCTTTAATAATCTGTGTTATTTTACTCATGTTTACCTCCATGAAGGGCCAATAATTGTCCAACCGTTGCTCGGATTTGGCTTCTCTCCACGATCAAGTCTACAAATCCATGTTCTTGTAGAAATTCTGCTTTTTGGAAATCATCTGGCAATTTTTCACGCACAGTTGATTCGATCACGCGTCGACCAGCAAACCCGACCAAGGCTTGACTCTCTGCCATGATAATATCACCTTCCATAGCAAATGAAGCCGTTACCCCACCGGTTGTCGGATCTGTCAATACCGTCAAATAGAATAATTTTTCTTTAGAATGACGTTGAACAGCCGCAGAAATTTTTGCCATTTGCATCAAACTCACGATTCCTTCTTGCATCCGAGCACCACCAGAAGCAGTAAAGAGAACGACTGGCAATTTTTCATTTGTCGCAAATTCAAACAATCGTGTAATTTTTTCACCTACTACAGAACCCATTGAGGCCATGATAAAGTTAGAATCCATGATCCCAAGCGCAACTTTTTGCCCTTTAATCAATGCAGTTCCTGTCAGTACAGCTTCATCCATTCCTATCATTTCTCGTACTGCTGCTAGTTTCTTCTTATAATTGGGAAAATTCAAGGGATCTGTCGTTTCGATTCCAGTAAACATTTCTTCAAAGCTGGCTGGATCCACTGTAAGCGCCAAGCGTTCTTTAGCAGAAATACGGAAGGTATAGCCACAGTTTGGGCATACCCGTTCACTACCTAAATCCTTTTGGTAAATGGTATGTTTACAACCTGGACATTGTGAAAATAGCTCATCAGGAACTTCAGGTTTTGGCTGAGGTTCTTTCCAGGCTGACCTATTCGGATTGATCCGAATATATTTATCTTTTTTAGAAAATAATGCCATTACTAACTCCTTGTAATATGCTACAGCATCTGTAGCATTACTATAAAAGCCTGAAACTGTGAGGATGATGTTCATACTTCCCTCACAAGTCCAGGCTTTTCATCATTCCTTATTATAATTTGGAAGGAATTGTTCCATCAAAAATGCAGTGTCATAATCACCAGCGATCACATGCGAATCTGAGATCAAATCCAACTGGAAACTACTATTGGTTGTGACACCATCGATTTCCAACTCATAAAGAGCTCGCTGCATTTTCATCAGTGCATCAAAGCGATTTTCCCCATGGACAATGATCTTAGCAATCATACTATCATAGTATGGTGGAATCGTATAACCAGGATACACAGCAGAATCCACACGCAGGCCAACCCCACCACTTGGAAGATAGAGATTAGTAATCTTACCTGGGCTTGGTGCAAAGTTAAAGGAAGGATTTTCCGCATTAATCCGGCATTCAATCGCATGGCCTTTAATGACAATATCCTCTTGAGTAACGGATAATTCTTGGCCAGCTGCGATTTTAATCTGTTCCTTAACGATATCAACTCCTGTTACAAATTCTGTGACAGGATGCTCTACTTGCACTCGAGTATTCATTTCCATAAAGTAGAACTCACCCTTGCCTTCATCATACAAGAATTCAATCGTTCCAGCATTCTCGTAACCAACTGACTCAGCTGCACGAACAGCTGCAGAACCAATACGATTACGAAGAGTTTTTCCGATAGCAATTGAAGGGGATTCTTCTAGAACTTTTTGATTGTTCCGTTGGAGAGAACAATCGCGTTCACCTAAGTGAATGACATGTCCATGCTGATCCGCTAAAATCTGTACTTCAATGTGGCGTGCCGGATAAATCACCCGCTCCATATACATGGCACCATTCCCAAAAGCAGCTTGAGCTTCTGAGGAAGCAGATTCAAAAGCAGCAACCAAATCTTCTGGTTTTTCAACCTTCCGAATTCCTTTACCACCGCCTCCTGCAGATGCTTTCAACATCACAGGGTAACCAATGCGCTCTGCAATTTCGAGGGCTTCTTCAGCTGTATAAACTTCACCATCTGATCCAGGAATAACAGGTACTCCTGCTTTGATCATCTGTTTACGAGCATTAATCTTATCCCCCATCATATCCATGACTTTAGCAGAAGGGCCAATAAATTTAATACCAACTTCCTCACACATGGTTGCAAATTTTGAGTTTTCACTTAAAAATCCAAAACCAGGGTGAATAGCTTCTGCACCTGTTAAAACAGCTGCAGACAAGACAGCACTCATATTCAAATAAGATTCTGTTGATTTAGCAGGTCCAATACAGACTGCTTCATCCGCTAGTAAGGTATGCAAGGCTTCTTTATCAGCAGTAGAATACACCGCAACCGTCTCGATGCCAAGTTCACGAGCCGCACGAATAATGCGCACTGCAATCTCACCACGATTGGCGATTAAGATCTTACGAAACATAGATAGGCCTTTCTTAATTTCCAATTGCAAAAGTAAGTGTTCCTGAAGCTGCAAGCTTACCGTCTACCTCTGCTTTCGCTTCAACAACAGCAATTGTTCCACGACGTTTGACAAAAGTAGCTGTCATCACCAGTTGATCTCCTGGAACGACTTGTTTTTTAAACTTCACCTTGTCCATCCCTGCATAAAAGACTAATTTCCCTTTATTTTCAGGTTTTGACAACTCTAGTACACCTGCTGTTTGTGCCAAAGCTTCCATGATGAGAACACCTGGCATAACAGGATATTGTGGAAAATGTCCATTAAAAAACGGTTCATTAATTGTCACGTTTTTGATGGCAACAATCGTATCTTCGCTTGTTTCTAAAACGCGATCCACCAAAAGCATTGGGTAACGATGCGGCAAAGCCTCACGAATAGCATTAATATCAATTGTCATTTGATTCGAACCAATCCTTTTCCAAATTCAACCATTTCTTCATTCATTACCAAAATTTCAGTGACTACCCCATCTTTAGGTGCTGGGACTTCATTCATCACTTTCATGGCTTCGATAATCAAGAGTGTTTGACCCTTAGTGACCTTATCTCCTACAGATACAAAGGCCGGTTTATCCGGAGCTGGTGACAAGTAAGCCACCCCAACCAATGGACTTTCAACGACATCACCTTCGGCCTCTTGAGCTGGAGCAGCAACTGGTTCAGCTGCTACAGCTGGAGTTGCTGGTGCTTCAACAACGGGGGCTACGACAGGAGTTTGAGGTGTTGCTACCACTTCAACTGCAGGAGCTACCGGTGTAGTCGCAACTGAAGTCGTTTGATTTTTACTCAAATTCAATTCTTCGCCATTATTTTTATATGAGAATTCACGCAAAGTTGACGCATCAAATTGAGCCAACAAATCTTTGATTTCAGAAATATTCATGAATTAACCCTCCCAACGTTTAAAGGCCAGAACAGCATTGTGTCCTCCAAAACCAAAGGTATTTGAGATAGCGTACTGAATATCCGCTTCTTGGCCTTCACCATAAACAACGTTTGCTTCGATATAGTCAGACAATTCTTTAGTACCAGCAGTTTTTGGTACAAAGCTGTGACGAATCGCTTCGATGGTAGCAATCGCTTCAACTGCACCAGCGGCACCAAGCAAGTGTCCTGTAAATGATTTAGTAGATGATACAGGAACTTCTTTACCAAGTACAGAAACAATAGCTCCGCTTTCACCTTTCTCATTGGCAGGTGTAGATGTACCATGAGCATTGACATAATCGACGTCTTCAGGCTTAATACCAGCTTCATTGATCGCTAATTTAATTGCTTTGGCCGCACCTGAACCATCTGGTGTCGGTGTTGTCATATGGTAGGCATCACAGTTTGAACCATAACCAACAATCTCAGCCAAAATGTTAGCACCACGTTTTTGGGCATGTTCCAAACTTTCGATGACAAGAACCCCTGCACCTTCCCCCATCACAAAACCATTACGGTCTTTGTCAAATGGAATAGATGAACGTTCTGGGTCTTCCGTTGTTGAAAGGGCCGTAAGGGCATTGAAACCACCGATACCAATCTTAGTAATCGAAGCTTCAGCACCACCTGCCAAAACAACATCATGCATACCAAATTTAATTTCACGGAAAGCTTCACCAATTGCATCATTGGCAGAAGCACAAGCAGTTGTCACGGATTTACATACCCCTTGAGCCCCAATCTTAAGTGCGATGTTTCCAGCACCCATGTTTGAAAGAGCTTTCGGAATAAACATGGGTTGGATTCTCTTCATCCCACGTTCATGCATCCGGATAATTTGGTCTTCCAATTCTTGCAAACCACCGATACCAGATGATACAATCACACCTACACGATCGCGGTCTTCTTCTTCCATATTCAAGCCTGAATTTTCAATAGCTTCCATCGCAGCATAGATTGCATACAATGAGTAAGTATCCATACGATTTTGATCTTTTTTCACGAAATATTTATCGAATGGGAAATCTTGAATTTCACCAGCATTAAAGACTGGAATTTCAGAAGCATCAAATTTTGTAATGGGCTTGATTCCAATTTTTCCTTCATGAAGGCTATTCCAGAACTCCTCTGGTGTATTTCCGATTGGTGAGGTTACACCGTAACCTGTAACAACAACACGATTTGTAGACATATATATTCTCCTTTTGTCGGATGGATATTTAAGTAAGTGATTTTCGATCAGTGAGCATTCATTATTGCATAGTCATGCCGCCATCAATGGCAATTGTTTGACCAGTTAAATATTCTTGACCTGCTAAGAAAGCCGCAACTTCAGCTACTTCTTCTGCTTGACCAATTCGTTTCATTGGCACTTGAGCTAGCATGGCATCTTTCATTTTCTCTGGAATAGCGTCTGTCATATCTGATTCAATGAAACCAGGAGCGATAGCATTGACACGGACACCACGGGCCGCAACTTCACGCGCTACTGATTTAGTAAAACCAATCAAACCAGCTTTTGAAGCCGCATAGTTAGCTTGACCGATATTCCCCATTAGACCAACAACAGAGGACATATTGATGATGGCACCTTGACGCGCCTTAGACATTGGTTTCAAGACAGCTTGTGTCATATTGAAGGCACCAGTCAAGTTGATTTTCAAGACACGTTCAAAATCTTCTTCAGTCATCTTCAACATCAACTTGTCGTTTGTAATCCCAGCGTTATTGACCAAAACATCAACACTACCAAGCTTTTCAATAGCTTCAGCAACCATACGTTGCGCATCTTCGCCATTAGAAATATCCCCAGAAATACCAACAACAGTCACACCATAGTCAGCAAACTGTGCAAGCAAGTCCTCAGAAATTTCAGAACGTCCATTTAGGACAACATTGGCACCGAGACTCGCAAATTTATGAGCCACAGCCAATCCAATTCCGCGTGTTGAACCTGTTACAAAAACATTTTTATTCTTAAGTTCCATCTTTACCTCGTTTTAAGCATTCAGAAGTGCATCTAGACTAGCCTGATCTTCGACGTTATGAGTTGGAAGAGTTTTATCAATTTTCTTCAAGAATCCTGACAAGACTTTTCCAGGTCCGATCTCGATGACTTCATCTACACCAAAGTCTTGAATCGTAGCAATTGAATCATAGAAACGAACCGGTTCTTTTACTTGACGGGCCAAAAGTGCTTTCACATCTTCTGACTTCATGATAGTCGCTTCTGTATTCCCAACTAAAGGAAGATCAAAATCATTAAATGATACTTTTTCTAGTTCAGCCGCCAATTTTTGACTAGCAGATTCCAGTAAGGCTGTGTGGAATGGACCTGACACATTCAAAGGGATCAAGCGTTTGGCACCTGCTTCCTGCAATAGTTCCACAGCATAGTCCACAGCCGCAACCTCACCACCAATCACAATTTGTGCTGGTGTATTGTAGTTAGCTGGTGTCACTACACCCTTTTCGGATGCTTGTTGACAAATCTCCTCGATCAAACTTGGATCTGTATTCATAACAGCAACCATTTTCCCACTTCCAGCAGGAGCTGCTGTTTCCATGAATTCACCACGTTTCGCAACCAAAGCTACTGCATCTTCAAACGAAAGAGCTCCAGCCGCAACCAGGGCAGAATATTCCCCCAAAGAGAGGCCGGCAACAATATCAGGAGTGATACCATTTTCTGCTAAGAGGCGATAAATGGCTACTGACGTTGTCAAAATAGCTGGTTGAGTATAGCGTGTCTGATTCAGTTTTTCTTCGTTAGAATCAATCAATTCACGCAAATCATAACCTAGAATACGACTAGCCGTATCAAATGTCTCTTTAACAACGGGATAAGCCGCATACAAATCGCTCGCCATGCCCAATTTCTGAGCCCCTTGACCAGCAAATAAGAACGCACGTTTTGTCACTATCCTAATCCTTTCGACGTTTTTAGACGTTTACATCTGCCCAACGAGCAGCCTCTTTTTGAATCACCTTGGCTGCACCATAATAGATATCTTCTAGAATTTCAGCACAGGTTTCTTCCTTGCTCACAAGACCAGCAATTTGACCTGCCATTACAGATCCATTGTCAACATCTCCATCAACAACGGCATTGCGAAGAGCACCTGCCCCTAATTCTTCAATTTCTTCTTGAGTCTTCTTACCTGCCAAGAAATCTTTTTCAGCTTGGTTATAGGCAGAAGCCAATTTATTCTTGATCGCACGAACAGGGTGTCCAACAACTGATGCTGAAACTACCGTATCAATATCTTTCGCTTTCAAGATTTTATTCTTAAAGTTTTGGTGGGCATTAGATTCTTTAGCAACCACGAAACGAGTTCCCACCTGAACAGCTTCGGCACCTAACATAAAGACAGCTGCAGCACCGGCACCATCAGCGACACCTCCCGCACCAATTACTGGAATAGAAACAGCTTCAACCACTTGACGAACCAAGGTCATGGTCGTCAATTTACCAATGTGACCTCCAGCTTCCATCCCTTCTGCAATCACTGCATCAGCACCCAATTTTTCCATCCGTTTTGCAAGGGCAACAGACGGAACAACTGGAATGACAGTGATCCCTGCTTCATGGAAACGATCCATGTATTTCCCAGGATTTCCAGCACCAGTTGTAACAACTTTTACACCTTCTTCAATCACCAGGTCAACAATGTCATCCGCGAATGGGGACAAAAGCATGATATTTACACCAAAAGGTTTATCTGTAATAGACTTCACTTTATCAATGTTAGCCTTTACAACTTCTTTTGGAGCGTTCCCACCACCAATGATTCCAAGACCACCGGCGTTTGATACTGCTCCAGCCAAGTCACCATCAGCGACCCATGCCATCCCACCTTGGAAGATTGGATATTTAATATTCAATAGTTCAGTAATTCGTGTTTGCATGATACCTACCTCTTTTTTCGCTTAAGTAATAGTTTGAGTTTAAAAGATTGTTTCTTTGAGCCTCAAACTATTACCTAAACAAGAGAGAATATCTTTCGATACTCTCATCTATCATTATTTTGTTTTTTCTTCTACGTAAGCGACAAGGTCACCGACTGTAGACAATCCTTCTTCAGTTTCGATTTGGATGTCAAAAGCATCTTCAATTTCAGAGATAACTTGGAACAAATCCAATGAATCTGCTTCTAAATCTTCGAATGTAGATTCAAGAGTTACTTCTGATGGTTCTTTACCAAGTTCTTCAACGATAATTTCTTGTACTTTTTCAAATACTGCCATGATAGGCCTCCTTAAAAAATAATATATAAAATTTTAAAATGTGTTTCCACATGTTTAACTAGATTGTAACAAGAAGTGTGCCCCATGTCAAACCTCCACCGAATCCTGTCAGAAGAATTTTTTGACTTCCATCCATCTTGATTCGATGATTCTCGACACACTCCGATAATAGAATGGGGATACTAGCAGCACTAGTGTTCCCATATTCCATCATATTTGCTGGGATTTTCTCTCTAGAGACACCCAGTTTTTTTGACATCTTATCTAACATTCGGTCATTCGCCTGGTGTAACAGAAAATAGTCAATCTCTTCTGCTTCCATAGAGGCGTCTGCTATAATTTTTTGAATACTTTTTGTGACATCACGAATGGCAAAATCAAAAACTGCCCGTCCGTCCATTGTCAGATATCTTCGATCAGAAACGTCATCTGAATAAGGGGAAGACAGACCCAAATAGCAAGATTCCAAACTATTACCTCTACTCCCGTCCGTATACAGATTCTCAGCTAAAAATGTTTTTTGATCACTAACTTCAAGTAAGACACCCCCAGCTCCATCACCAAAAAGCACAGAGGTGGATCGATCCGACCAGTCCAAGACCTTTGAAAGCGTCTCGCTACCGATCACAATCCCTCTCTGATACATTCCAGATGAAATGTATTTTTCAGCTGTCGATAACGCAAATACAAATCCGCTACATGCTGCAGTCAGAT
>NZ_KQ969694.1:0-3560 GCF_001578955.1 Streptococcus parasanguinis | reverse complement strand
AGCTTGTACCCGGGCTGCAGTTGATGGCATTAAACTGTCTGGAGTAATCGTAGCAACAACGATGAAATCAAGTCCCTCAGCGTCTAAGTTTGCTTTTGCTAATAATCTTTGTGCGACAACTGTTGCTAGATCACTTGTCGTCTCATCTTTTGAAATGTGACGCCGAAGGATACCTGTCCGACTACTGATCCATTCATCACTTGTATCCATGATCTCAGCCAAATCATCATTTGATACGACTTGGTCAGGTGCATAATGAGCAACTTGACTAATTTTAGCAAAGACCATTATTTAATTTCCTCCAAGAAACGATACAGATTTTGCAATCCTTTCTGCATCACTTTCTTCTCTTCGGGACTCATATCTCCAATAATCTGGTTGACCATCCGTTTATGGAATTGCTGATGAAGACGATAAAGTAGACGACCGTTCTTCGTTAAACTTAAGTGTACAACCCGGCGATCAACCTCTGATCTTCTTCTTTCGATATACCCTTTGCGTTCAAGATTATTCAAACTTGTCGTGACAGTCCCTAAAGTCACCATCAACTCCCGTGAAATATCACTCGGTGTTGCATTCGGTGTCGAACCAATCACATCAATCGTATGCATTTCCTTTATAGAAACATCTTTGAATCGACTTGCTCTTAGGCTCGACTCCTCAATAACCAAAACATTATTAAAGATGGATGTTAAATAATCGTTAACTAATTGGTAATTCAAAACTCCACCTCCTAAATTACTTTGACAGTCGAATTGTATCAAAAATGAAAATAATTTGCAAGCATTTTTTCAAAAAACACAGAAAAAATACAAATTTATTTTCCTTTAAATTGTGGCCGTCGTTTTTCAGAGTAGGCAATAACCCCCTCCTTAAAATCTTCCGTAAAAGCTAGTTTCTTTTGCAATTCCAATTCAAGACCCGCATATTGATCCCAATCTTTCAGGAATGCTTCCCATACCATTTCTTTCATAGCAGCATAAGAATTTGAAGATCCTCTTCTTAATTTTTTAAGCAGTTGATCTACCGTCTTATCGAGTTTATCAGATTCACATACACGGTAAGCTAGGCCATAATCAAATGCCTTTTCAGCGTTCAGGGATTCACCCGTCATTACTAAATGAGTAGCACGAGACATTCCAATAGATTTTCCTAATAAGAATAAACCACCTGCATCTGGTGCTAAACCAACCCCAACAAAAGCCTGAATGAATTTTGTCCGCTCACTAATAATACAAAAATCAACAGCTACTGCAATGTTTGCTGCTGCTCCTGCGACAGCTCCATCTGCCACCATGATAACTGGCTTAGGCAATTGTTTAATTTTCTTCGAAATAGTATTAACCAATTCCGCAATTAAGACAAGAGACTCGATGTCATCCGCATCAACTGCACGTTTCATTTCGCTCAAATCCCCACCAACTGAAAAGATTTTTCCTTCTGCTGACAGAATAATGAATTTAACTTCCTCATTGGTTTCTGCATCTTCCAAAGCAGCTAAAATTTCTTGACACATTGGAATGTTAAAACCATTTGATACCTCAGGACGATTTAAAGAAATCGTTGCTAGGTCATTTTCAACTGAATACAAAATTGTTTCAAACATCTCAGACTCCTTTTATTTTAATATTAAATATTTTGATATTAAAACTTATGAATTATAACATATCATACCACAAAAAATAAAAATAGTAAAATATATCTATATGATGTAACAAAATTGTAAAGTTTGAATAGTTTCAACCTTTTGCCTCAGAAGTTACAAATACTATTTCCTATCAGGAAATAAATTGTATCAATAACTGAACTTTGGTATAATGTATTAATGAAAACTATTAAGGAGAAAACATGAAAGTAACAAAATTCGGTGGAAGTTCTCTAGCATCAGCTTCTCAATTAAAAAAAGTACTTGATATCATTAAAGATGATCCAGAAAGAATGTTTGTAGTTGTATCGGCTCCAGGTAAACGCAATGCAGAAGATACAAAAGTAACAGATGCTCTGATTCGATATTATAAAGAATTTACTTCAGATAAGGATGTTACTCAAACACAACAGTGGATTATAGAGCGTTATCGTGCTATTACGGAAGAATTGGGTCTCAAAGAATCCATTATTCAAGAAATTGCTGAAGATATCTATGATTTGACAAATTTACCCAAAAAAGGAAACCCATTTACATACGATGCATTCCTAGCTGCTGGTGAAAATAACAATGCTAAACTCATTGCTGCTTATTTCAATCAAAATGGCTTAGAATCAAGATATATTCATCCAAAAGAAGCAGGAATTACCGTTACTGCAGAACCTTCCAACGCTCGGATTTTGCCATCTAGTTACGATAAAATTGAAGAACTAAAAGATTCAAGTGAAGTGATTGTCGTTCCAGGATTCTTTGGTGTTACCCAAGATGGGGACATTTGTACATTTTCTCGTGGTGGTTCTGATATTACAGGATCAATCATTGCTGCTGGTGTAAAAGCAGACTTATACGAAAACTTTACGGATGTCAATGGAATATTTGCTGCACACCCTGGTATTATTAAAAATCCCCACTCGATTCCTGAGTTAACCTACAAAGAGATGCGAGAATTAGCCTATGCTGGCTTTTCTGTATTGCATGATGAGGCTCTCGTACCAGCATACAGAGGTAAAATTCCTCTAGTAATAAAAAATACAAACAATCCAAATCATCCTGGTACAAGAATTGTTTTAGAACATTCTAATGATCATGTAACTGTAGTAGGAATCGCAGGTGATTCAGGTTTCGTAAGTATCAATATGACCAAATACCTCATGAACCGTGAAGTTGGCTTTGGTCGTAAAGTTTTACAAGTACTAGAAGATCTTAATATTAGTTGGGAACACATGCCAACTGGTATCGATGACTTATCTATAATATTACGTTCACGTGAACTCACTCCAATTAAAGAACAAGAAATTTTAAAACAATTAACTCAGAAACTTGAAGTTGACACAGCTGAGATTGAACATGATCTTTCAATCATTATGATTGTTGGTGAAAAAATGAAAAGTCAAGTTGGGGTTACGGCAACTGCAGCCAAAGCACTATCAGAAAATGAAGTTAATATTCAAATGATTTCACAAGGTTCTAGTGAAGTTTCCATTATGTTCGTTGTAAGTAAAAACCAAGAAGAAAAAGCCATTAAAGCTTTATATAATGCATTTTTCTCAAATAACTAATAAATAGATAAATGTTCCGTTACTTAACAGGTACTTCGGATTGAAGAAAAAATCAATTTTGATTACTTTCTTCAATTTTTTTTTACCAGAGAAAGCAAAAAACTCTTAAAAATAGTACTATATCAGCATTCCTAAGAGTTTCCATTATATGGTAAACAACCTCAAAATAGAAATTTTCTATTGTTTATTGGGATTGTATACATTCTGAAGCTCCAATTGCCTAATAGAGCTTTTTCTAAAAAATAAAAGAGGTCAATAATTGACCTCTTTGAATATACTCCGCCAGTAGGACTCGAACCTACGACATCATGATTAACAGTCATGCGCTACTACCAACTGAGCTATGGCGGAATCAA
>NZ_KQ969693.1:97303-116494 GCF_001578955.1 Streptococcus parasanguinis | reverse complement strand
TTTTTAACTTGGGCGCGTAGCTCAGGTGGTTAGAGCGCACGCCTGATAAGCGTGAGGTCGGTGGTTCGAGTCCACTCGTGCCCATTTTGGAGAATTACTCAAGAGGCTGAAGAGGACGGTTTGCTAAATCGTTAGGTCGGGTAACTGGCGCGGGGGTTCGAATCCCCCATTCTCCGTATAATTTCGAAGTTTGAGATAACGTCTCAAACTATTTTTTATATTTTTGAAGGTTTTTTTCTATGTTCTTGAATCGTTTCTTAAAAGTTTTTAGTTTGGTGTTTGTTTTGACTGTTTCAGGAATTTTATTTCTATTCCCATCTGTTAGAAATGCTATTGTTTCAAAATCTTCTGATCTATTAGCTATTGTTGATAAGGCTGTATCGGTACCATTTGTTCTTGTTGAAACTAAGGCAAATGATTTTAAGAATTTATCTGAATTAAGTGATGAAAATCTTTCTTTGAAATCTCGTCTTTATCAAAATGATATTGATCAGTCAAAACTTAGTCGTTTGGAATCAGAAAATAAGGAATTGAAAGACTTGATGTCAATCAAAAATTCTTCATCTGGTTCTAAGCAAGTTGTTAGTCAAATTATTGACCGTAATTATAATTCTTGGGATCAGGAATTTGTTATTGATAAAGGTAGTTCCGATGGCATTTCTGATTCCATGTTTGTTCTATCATCAGGTGGCGTCATTGGTGTGGTAGAAAGTATAGAGAAAAATTCTAGTAAAGTAAAATTATTAGTCGAAGATACTATTTCTTCACAACACCTGACGTTTAAAATTGAGAGTCAAGGTCAATCTATTTTTGCCTTATTAAATGGTTATGACGAGAAGACAGGTGAGTTTCGGTTGTTGCAAATTGGAGATCCAGTTGAAATTAAAAAAGGATCTCTGGTTTCAACAAGTGGTTTAGGAAAATATAAGAGTAGTGACTTACCTCTTGGTACAGTGGCTTCTACTCAAAAGGCATCTGATCAGTTAGGGCAAGAAATTCGTGTGAAACCAAAGGCTAATTTAGATGTCAATCGTTATGTACTATTGATTGGAGAGTAGTGTGAAAGTCATACGTAAGTACCATTTTTTCCCTTTAATCTTATTCTTATCTTTATTTGTTGACGGACAGATCTCTTTTCTTATTTCTCGTTTCAGTCCAAACTCCTTTGAACCTACTTCATTTTTATTTCTATATGGTTTTATGTTATTGAGTCTCTATTTCTCTGAGATAGCTAGTATTTGGTGGGGAGTCTTCTTTGGTTTTTGTTTTGATGTGTATTTTTTACACACTTTAGGAATTACCTTCCTAGTATTTCCTTTACTACAGGTGATTTTTTATCGGTGTAATCAGATTATTTTGGTCAATCGATTGACTCGTTTTTTTACATTTTTATTAACGATTCTATTATTTCAGATTTTAACAAATCTTCTTTTGATTCTTTTTATCGGCATAAAATTTAACTGGATTACACTAATTATTTACCAAATTTTTCCAAGTTTAATTTTGAATGTGCTTCTAATGATCGTATTACAGCCTTTACTTGAAAAGATTTATTTATAAACTCGAAATAAAAATGTAACAATAGCGTAATATAAATTTTTAAAAAATTTGTTATACTAGTTAGTGTCTTATTAGAAAGGGAAAATTTATCTAATGAAGAAAAAATTATTTGCCACAATCTTATTGAGTACAGTTGCTTTATCACAAGGTGCTGTTGTAGCTGGTGTATCAGCTGACTCAACAGATGATAAGATTGCTGCTCAAGATAACAAAATCAATAGTATTAATCAACAACAACAAAGTGCACAAGCTCAGGTAGATCAAATTCAAGGTCAAGTATCTGAAATTAAAAAACAACAAGAAAATCTTCAAGCTGAAAATGACCGTTTGAATGAAGAATCTGAACGATTGTCAGCTGAGATCGATGAGTTGTCAAAAAATATTGTTGCTCGTCAAGAATCACTTGCAAATCAAGCACGTAGTGCTCAAACAACTGGGACTGCAACAAGCTATATTAATGCGATTGTTAGCTCTGGATCTTTGACAGAAGCGATCTCACGTATTTCTGCTATGAATGAAATTGCAGATGCTAACAACAAAATGTTGCAAGAGCAAAAACGTGATAAAGAAGATATTGCACAAAAACAAAAAGAAAACAACGACGCAATCAATACTGTTATTGCAAACAAACAGCAATTAGAAGATGATGCGCAAGCTTTGTCAACAAAAGAAGCTGAGTTGAAAGTAGCACAATTAAACTTGGCTGCTGAAAAATCGACTGCTGAAAACGAAAAGAATGCTTTGTTGCAACAAAAAGCTGAAGCTGAAAAAGCAGCAGCAGCGGCGGCAGCAGCTGAAGCAGCTTACCGTGCAAAACAAAAAGAACAACAAGCAGCTGTAAAAGCTTCTGCGAATACAACTCTTCAAGCACAAGTTCAGGCAGCGGCTCAAACATCTGCTGCAACACCAGCGGCTGCACAAACTCAAGCAGCAGCTCAACCTGCTGTTCAAACTCAAGCAGTGGCTGCACCGGTAGCAACTACTTCTCGTCCAACTTATAGTACATCTGCATCATCTTATCCAGTTGGTGAATGTACATGGGGTGCGAAGACATTGGCTCCATGGGCTGGTGATTACTGGGGTAATGGTGGACAATGGGCAGCAAGTGCAGCAGCAGCAGGATTCCGTACAGGATCTCAACCACAAGTTGGTGCCATTGCATGTTGGAATGATGGTGGTTATGGACACGTAGCTGTAGTTACAGCCGTTCAATCTACAACAAGTATTCAAGTCTCTGAGTCTAATTATTTAGGTAATCGTAGTATTGGTAACTACCGTGGATGGTTTAATCCAGTTAATGCTCAAGGTACTGTTACTTATATCTATCCAAACTAAGAATAACATCGAAGTAGAACATTGGTTCTGCTTCTTTTTTTGAGAGAAAATAGGTAGTGATAGATTTTGTAATTTCCATAAATTAATATTTGAATATTTGATTAAAAAGCGATAAAATGATTACAGGAGAAATTTGTGCTGACTGTACAATATGGTTTTAGATTTTACTGGAGGAAATCATGTCATTTTCTGATTTAATGCTCTTTGCTTTGTCGTCAAATCAAGAATTGGCTCAACGTGTGTCTCGTGAAATGGGACTACCGCTTGGAAAGTCAACGGTTCGTCAATTTTCTGATGGAGAAATTCAGGTTAATATTGAAGAATCAATCCGTGGGAAAGATGTTTATATTTTGCAATCCACTAGCTCACCGGTTAACGATAATCTAATGGAAATTTTGATTATGGTAGATGCGTTGAAACGTGCTAGTGCGCAATCCATTAATGTGGTGATGCCATATTACGGCTATGCTCGTCAAGACCGGAAAGCTCGAGCTCGTGAACCAATCACTTCTAAGTTGGTAGCCAATATGCTTGAGGTTGCTGGAGTTGATCGTCTGTTGACAATTGATTTGCACGCCGCACAAATTCAAGGTTTCTTTGATATTCCTGTTGACCACTTGATGGGTGCGCCTTTGATCGCCGATTATTTTGAACGTCGCGGGATGATTGGGAAAGACTATGTTGTTGTCAGTCCAGACCATGGTGGTGTGACTCGTGCTCGGAAATTAGCTGAATTTTTGAAGACACCGATTGCGATTATTGATAAACGTCGAAGCGTCGATAAGATGAATACGAGTGAAGTGATGAATATCATTGGGAGTGTTGAAGGCAAGACTTGTATTTTGATTGATGATATGATTGATACAGCTGGTACAATCTGTCATGCCGCGGATGCCCTTGCAGAAGCAGGTGCTGTTGAAGTTTATGCGAGCTGTACTCACCCTGTTTTATCAGGCCCAGCGATGGACAACATCCAAAAATCAGCCATTAAGAAGTTGGTGGTATTGGATACGATTTATCTATCGGAGGATCGTTTGATTGATAAAATTGAGCAAATTTCGATTGCGAAACTTCTAGCTGAGGCTATTGTTCGCATTCATGAAAATCGTCCTCTTTCTCCTCTGTTTGAAATCGGAAATGCCAAAAAATGTTAACAATAAGGAGGCTGGAAACCAGCCTCTTTTGTATAGGAGGAAATACAAATGGAAATCAGAAAATGGTTGGAAAATCTAAAAAAAGAAAAGAAACGGAAAAAACTGGTTCAAGCAGCTAAAGAACTAGAAGCAAAGGCGGATCCTAGTTTGCCCAAGAAAACTCTGCCCAAAAATCGTGCGGTAAAATAGGAAATAATTGAAGTGGAAAAAAAGTTAGGATTAGTGAAATTAGAAAGTTCTATGTATATAATAGAGGAACGATTCAGTAAAAGTGTCCAAAAACCGAATAGTTCTAATAGATGAGTATAATATATCTCTAATTCGTAATTATAGGGATCAAATAGGAAGAAATCTTAAACTTTTTTTAAAAATTTGATGAAAAAGTCTTGACATAGGAAGAATATCCTAGTATACTTATCATAGTTACGAAGTAACGAATATTTTTAAAAATTAAAAGGAGATAAAACAATGAAAAAAGTTTTATTATCATCAGTAGCAGCACTTGCTGTATTTGCAGCAGCAGCACCAGTATTTGCAGAAGGTGAACTTGGAGCAAATCGTTGGTCAAATGAATCAGGTATCTACGCAGACACTTCTAAAGACGCAACTGTACCTGAAATCAAAGAAGCTAACGACAAAGACCTTGGCACTAAGTCTGAACAATGGACTCGCGATGCTAACAAACTTAAAAAAGATGAAAATCTTAAAGTTGACAAAGGTGAAGTAGAAGCTCCTAAAGCTGATGAAAATAAAGAAGTTGCTAAAACTCCAGCTCCAGTAGCAGGTCAAAAAGCTCTTCCAAAAACAAGCGCAGTTAAATAATTTGATTATTAATTAGCTCATAAAAATATCACTGGGTCCTTGGGCTCAGTGTTATTTTTTAGAGAAAATACCTAATAGGAGAATTTATTTTATGAAACGTTCTGCAAAAAAAACATCTTCTGGAGGGAAGATTTTTGGAATTTTATTTGCTCTTTTAGCGGTCATTGTGATCGTAGTTGGATTCCTTTTCTTTAATCCATTTGGTGGAAAGGCCTCTAATACGGCTAAGAAAACAAATGGTTCTTCAACCAGTGCTTCATCACAGACTATAAAGTATGAACCTAGCCAAGAAGAAAAAGATTACCTAAAGAATCGTTTTGATCAATTGATTGCTGTTAACCCTGAAGCGATTGCTTATGTCTACGCACCTGGTACGGAATTGGATGAACCTGTTGTGCAAACAACAGATAATGAAACCTACTTGAATAAGACTTTTGATGGTGGGAATGTACCATATTTAGGGACTGTTTTCATGGATATGGATAATAAGAAAGATTTTAGCGATCGTTTGACTTGGTTGTTTGGTCATGCTCGTGGTAGTAAGGTTGGTGATCATCGTATGTTTAACGATGTTAACTTCTATGATAAACAGGATTACTTTGATCAACATCCATATGTTGTCATTGAAACACCAGAGCGCAAGTATTATTATGAAGCTATGTGTTTGGTCATTGTTCCTGAAACAACTGCTTTTTACCGTACTAGCTTTAAGGACGATAAAGACTTTACGACTCAGTTGAAGAAGGTCTATGAAGATGGTCAAACCAAGAATCCTAATATCAAGATCAAAGCATCTGATAAGTATTTAGTATTATCAACTTGTCGTGAAGAGGATGAAACCATTCGTTCTAACCTCTACCTTCGTCAAATTCCTGATTCAGAAATGAAGGATTTTGTGGCGAAACATGCTGATCAATTGAACTATGTGGCAACACGTGGTCAACAATAATGACTTGAAAGACTTAGCATTGCTAAGTCTTTTTTGTATGGAAGGATTTTTGAAATGTCCTTTGGTGGTAAGCAAAAGGTGGGGATCTGGCTTGTTCTTTTGCGATGGAGTCCTATTTATAGTATAATGAACATAAGTGTTTTTGGAGGTGTTCTATGGATTTAACGAAACGTTTTAATAAAAATCTGAATCGGATTGAAGTATCTTTGATTCGTCAGTTTGACCAATCAATTTCTTCCATTCCTGGTGTCTTGCGTTTGACTTTAGGGGAACCAGATTTTACAACTCCTGAACATGTAAAAGAAGCAGGAAAGGCTGCCATTGATGCGAATTTTAGCCATTACACTGGGATGAGTGGTTTGCTGGCTTTGCGTGAGGCTGCGAGTCAGTTTGTGGCGGATAAATATGGTATTCACTACCGTCCTGAGGAAGAGATATTGGTGACGATCGGTGCGACTGAAGCCCTGTCTGCAACCTTGACAGCAATCTTGGAGCCTGGAGATGTAGTATTACTCCCAGCGCCGGCCTACCCTGGTTATGAACCGATTATAAATTTGGTGGGAGCAGATGTTGTCGAAATTGATACGACAGCAGATCGTTTTGTCTTGACTCCTGAAAAGTTGGAAAAGGCGATTCTAGAGCAGGGTGAAAAATTGAAGGCTGTTATTCTCAATTATCCAGCTAACCCAACGGGAGTTACTTATTCGCGCGAACAGATGGTGGAATTGGCTGCTGTCTTAAAAAAATATGAAGTCTTTGTGATTTGTGATGAAGTCTATTCAGAGTTGACTTATACTGGAGAAGCGCATGTCTCTATGGCATCCTTCATTCCTGAGCAGACCATTGTCATTAATGGCTTATCTAAGTCTCATGCCATGACAGGCTGGCGGCTTGGCTTTATCTTTGCGCCTGCTGCATTGACGGCCCAACTCATCAAGAGTCATCAGTATTTGGTAACGGCTGCCGGCACCATGAATCAGTATGCTGCGATCGAAGCTTTGACGGAAGGTCGAGATGATGCGGAGCCAATGAAGAAGGAATATGTGAAGCGTCGCGATTATATTATTGAACAGATGTCCGCGCTTGGGTTTGAGATTATTAAGCCAGATGGAGCCTTTTATATTTTTGCTAAAATCCCAGCTGGTTATAATCAGGATTCCTTTGCTTTCTTACAGGATTTTGCGCGTGAAAAAGCAGTTGCTTTCATTCCTGGTGCTGCTTTTGGTCAATATGGTGAAGGCTATGTGCGTTTGTCGTATGCAGCCAGCATGGAGGTTATCAAGGAAGCTATGAAACGCTTGAAGGAGTATATGGAAGAACATGCTGGAGTCAATTGAGACCCGGGGAATTGTACTGTATAATCGGGAGTTTCGTGAGGATGACAAGCTGGTCAAAATCTTCACGGAGAAGTCAGGTAAGCGGATGTTCTTTGTGAAACATGTGGGAAAATCACGGTTGAATCCCATGTTGCAACCTTTGGTAACGGCAGATATGTTTCTGAAAATCAATGATGATGGGTTGAGTTATATTGATGATGTTCAAGATGTGCAGGTTTATAAGAAAATCAATGCAGATCTTTTTGCTCTTTCTTATGCGACCTATGTTCTAGCGCTTGCGGATGCCAGTATTCAGGATAATCAGGTGGATCCGGCCTTGTTTGCTTTTTTGGAAAAGACCCTGTCTTTGATGGAAGAAGGCTTGGATTATGAGGTTTTGACCAATATTTTTGAGATTCAGATTCTATCTCGGTTTGGGGTTGTCTTGAATCTGCATGAATGCTGTTTCTGCCATCGGGTTGGTCTTCCTTTTGACTATTCCTTCCGGTATAGTGGGGTCCTTTGTCCGGATCATTATGATCAGGATGAGAGACGCGCTCACTGGCATCCAAATGTTCTCTATTTATTGGGTCAGTTTCAAGCAGTGCGATTCAGTGAGCTAGAGACGATTTCCCTACAAGCGGAGATGAAAGCAGCTCTACGTCAGGCAATTGATCAGTTGTATGAGGAGTATGTAGGGATCCATTTAAAAGCTAAAAAGTTTATCGATTCCTTAAGTGATTGGGGAGCGATTATGAAAGATTCATCTGGAGGTGAAACATGAAAAAAATTGCAGTAGATGCAATGGGGGGCGATAATGCACCTCAAGCCTTGGTAGAAGGCGTGAATCAAGCCATTCGTGATTTTGATGATATTGAGATTGTCTTGTATGGTGATGAGACAAAAATCAAAAACTATTTAACAGCAACAGAGCGTGTATCGATTGTTCATACGGAGGAAAAAATCGATTCAGATGATGAGCCGACGCGTGCTATTCGTCGGAAGAAGCAAGCTTCTATGGTCTTGGCTGCCAAGGATGTGAAGGTTGGAGATGTAGATGCTATGTTGTCTGCGGGGAACACGGGTGCCTTGTTGGCAGCAGGCTTCTTTATCGTTGGCCGTATCAAAGGAGTGGAACGTCCAGGTTTGATGTCTACACTTCCAACGGTTGATGGTCGCGGGTATGACATGTTGGACTTAGGTGCCAATGCGGAAAATACACCAGAGCACTTGCATCAGTATGCTCTGATGGGATCTTACTATGCTGAAAATGTTCGTGGAATTCAAAAACCCCGCGTGGGTCTATTGAACAATGGGACAGAAGCTAGTAAAGGAGATCCTTTGCGCAAGGAAACTTACCAATTGTTATCTGAGGATGCGTCGATTCATTTTGTTGGAAATGTGGAAGCGCGTGATTTGATGGATGGTGTTGCTGATGTTGTTGTGGCGGATGGTTTCACGGGAAACGCTGTTTTGAAAACGATGGAAGGAACAGCTTTTGGAATCTTGAAGCAACTGAAACAAGCGATTGCTACTGGAAACTGGAAGGCGAAACTAGGAGCTTTTCTCCTCAAGGACCGGTTGAAATCATTGAAACAAACCTTGGATTTCTCAGATGTTGGAGGAGCGGTTTTATTTGGCCTTCAAGCACCTGTTGTTAAAACGCATGGTTCGAGTGATGCAAAAGCAGTCTATAGTACCATTCGTCAGATTCGGACTATGTTAGAGACAGATGTTGTTGGAAAATCAGTGAAGGAATTATCGAAGGAAGGATAAGGTATGAGTAAACAAAACGAAATTTTAGCTACAATTGAGGAATTTCTCAAAGACCGCAAGGGACCAGATTTCCAAGTTTCTTTGAAATCAGATTTGCGCAAGGATTTACAAGCCGACTCTGTTGAATTGATGGAATTTATTATCAATCTTGAGGATGAATACCAATTGGAGATTCCAGACAAGGCTATTGATGACTTTAACACGGTAGGAGATGTCGTTGACTATATCGAAAAACGAACTGCTAGTAACTAGTTGAAAAGGGATCGTTCAGAGATTGTTCTGGATGATCTTTTTTTCTGTCCTTTTTATTCGGTTTCTGCCTATATTGTACGGAAATTTATTGAAAATCCACTTTGTATGTGATAGAATGAAGGTGATAAAATACGAAAGGCGAACAAAGTCATGACCAATCAACTGATTTATACTGGAAAAGCTAAGGATATCTATACTACTGAGGACGAAAATGTGATTAAGTCGGTCTATAAGGACCAGGCAACCATGCTAAATGGGGCTCGTAAGGAGACTATTAAGGGAAAAGGTGTGCTAAATAATCAGATTTCGTCTCTTATTTTTGAAAAATTGAATGCTGCGGGTGTAGCTACTCACTTTATCGAACGTATTTCTGATACAGAACAATTGAATAAGAAGGTTAAAATTATTCCTTTGGAGGTTGTTCTTCGTAATGTGACTGCGGGTTCTTTCTCTAAACGTTTTGGCGTTGAAGAAGGTTTGGACTTGAAAACTCCAATCGTTGAATTTTACTACAAGAACGATGAGTTGGACGATCCATTCATCAATGATGAGCATGTGAAGTTCTTGGATATTGCCAATGATGAACAAATTGCTTATATCAAGGAAGAAACGCGTCGTATCAATGAATTGCTAAAAGATTGGTTTGCACAAATTGGTCTTCGCTTGATTGACTTCAAATTGGAATTTGGTTTTGATAAGGATGGCAAGATCATCTTGGCAGATGAATTCTCTCCAGATAATTGCCGCCTTTGGGATGCTGAAGGGCACCATATGGACAAGGATGTTTTCCGTAGAGATTTGGGTAGCCTAACGGATGTATATAAGGTTGTGTTAGAGAAGTTGCAAGACTTGAAATAATTTGGTTGAAACGGAAAACCTTCGTCTTCGATAACCTATTTGAATAGAAATAAAGGAAATAAAATGGATAAACGTATTTTCGTTGAGAAAAAAGCTGATTTTCGTGTGAAATCGGACTCTTTAGTAAAAGAATTACAGCATAATCTTCAGTTGAAAACGTTGAAGGATCTTCGGATTGTTCAGGTTTACGATGTTTTTGGTTTGGCAGAGAATTTGTTTGCGCGTGCGGAAAAACATATCTTCTCTGAGCAAGTGACTGATACTGTTTTGGACGAGGCTGCGGTTCAGGCTGATCTTGAGAAGTATGCTTTCTTTGCGATTGAAAGTTTGCCGGGTCAATTTGACCAACGTGCGGCATCTTCACAAGAAGCTTTGCTTTTGCTTGGTAGTTCAAATGACGTAACAGTGAATACAGCGCAATTGTACTTGGTTAACAAGGATATCGATGCGAATGAGTTGGAAGCTGTTAAAAACTACCTTTTGAACCCAGTGGATTCTCGTTTCAAAGATATCACTGTTGGTATTGCGAAACAGGATTTCTCTGAGTCTGACAAGACCATTCCAAGCTTGGATTTCTTTGAAACTTATACGGCAGAAGATTTTGCCAAGTATAAAGCAGAGCAAGGATTGGCCATGGAAGTAGATGACCTTCTCTTCATTCAAGATTACTTCAAGTCTATTGGTCGTGTGCCAACTGAGACTGAGTTGAAGGTGTTGGATACTTACTGGTCTGACCACTGTCGTCACACAACTTTCGAGACTGAGTTGAAAAACATCGACTTCTCAGCTTCTAAATTCCAAAAACAATTGCAAGCAACTTATGACAAGTATATTGCCATGCGTGATGAGTTGGGGCGTACTGAAAAACCTCAAACCTTGATGGATATGGCGACTATTTTTGGTCGCTATGAGCGTGCTAATGGTCGTTTGGATGACATGGAAGTGTCTGATGAAATCAATGCTTGCTCTGTTGAAATTGAAGTGGATGTTAATGGCGTGAAAGAACCATGGCTTCTCATGTTCAAGAACGAAACTCACAACCACCCAACTGAAATCGAACCATTTGGTGGAGCAGCTACTTGTATCGGTGGTGCCATTCGTGACCCGTTGTCAGGTCGTTCATACGTTTACCAAGCCATGCGTATTTCAGGTGCTGGTGATATTACAGCTCCGATTGCTGAAACTCGTCCTGGTAAATTGCCACAACAAGTGATTTCTAAAACAGCGGCTCACGGTTATTCTTCATACGGTAACCAAATTGGTCTTGCAACAACTTACGTTCGTGAATACTTCCACCCAGGTTTCGTTGCTAAGCGTATGGAGCTAGGTGCAGTTGTCGGTGCGGCTCCTAAGGAAAATGTTGTCCGTGAGAAACCTGAAGCAGGTGATGTGATTATCTTGCTCGGTGGTAAGACTGGACGTGATGGTGTCGGTGGTGCGACAGGCTCTTCTAAAGTTCAAACGGTTGAATCTGTTGAAACAGCTGGTGCTGAGGTTCAAAAAGGGAATGCCATCGAAGAACGTAAGATTCAACGTCTTTTCCGTAATGGGGATGTGACACGTCTGATCAAGAAATCAAATGACTTTGGTGCTGGTGGTGTCTGTGTGGCTATCGGTGAATTGGCAGATGGTCTTGAAATTGATCTAGACAAAGTGCCATTGAAATACCAAGGTTTGAACGGTACGGAAATTGCTATCTCTGAATCTCAAGAACGTATGGCCGTAGTGGTTCGTCCAGAAGATGTAGATGCCTTCGTTGCTGAATGTAACAAAGAAAATATTGATGCTGTTGTCGTTGCAACAGTAACAGAAAAACCAAATCTTGTCATGCACTGGAATGGTGAAACAATCGTTGATTTGGAACGTCGTTTCCTTGATACAAACGGTGTGCGTGTAGTCGTAGATGCTAAGGTGGTTGACAAGGATGTCAAGCTGCCAGAAGAACGTCAAACATCTGCTGAAAACCTTGAAGCTGATACTCTTGAAGTCTTGGCTGATCTTAACCATGCCAGTCAAAAAGGGTTGCAAACCATCTTTGATAGCTCAGTTGGTCGTTCAACAGTTAATCACCCACTTGGTGGTCGCTACCAAATCACACCAACGGAAGCTTCTGTACAGAAATTGCCAGTCCAACATGGCGTGACAACAACTGCATCTGTTATGGCGCAAGGATTCAACCCTTATGTAGCAGAATGGTCTCCATATCATGGTGCGGCTTATGCGGTCATCGAAGCCACAGCTCGTTTGGTTGCTGCTGGTGCAAACTGGTCTAAGGCTCGTTTCTCTTATCAGGAATACTTCGAGCGTATGGATAAACAAGCAGAGCGTTTTGGTCAACCAGTCTCAGCTCTTCTTGGATCCATTGAAGCTCAGATTCAACTTGGTTTGCCATCTATCGGTGGGAAAGACTCGATGTCTGGTACCTTTGAAGAATTGACAGTACCACCAACCTTGGTTGCTTTTGGTGTCACAACTGCAGATAGTCGTAAGGTCCTTTCTCCAGAATTTAAAGCTGCTGGTGAAAATATTTACTATATTCCAGGTCAAGCTTTAGCACAAGAAATTGATTTTGATCTTATCAAGTCTAACTTTGCTCAGTTTGAAGCTATTCAAGCAACCCATAAAGTGACATCAGCATCCGCTGTCAAATACGGTGGTGTGGTTGAAGCTCTTGCACTTGCAACATTTGGGAACCATATCGGAGCTACTGTTGAATTAGCTGACCTTGACACCAGCTTGACAGCCCAATTGGGTGGATTCATCTTCACATCGCCTGAAGAAATTGTAGGTATTACCAAGATTGGACAAACAGCAGCTGACTTTACACTTACTGTCAATGGTGTAACGCTTGATGGACACAAACTTGACAGTGCCTTCCAAGGTAAATTGGAAGAGGTTTATCCGACGGAATTTGCACAAGCAACTGAGTTGGAAGAAGTACCTGCTGTGGCATCAGATGCTGTTATCAAAGCTAAAGAAACAGTTGAGACACCAGTGGTTTACATCCCAGTATTCCCGGGTACGAACTCTGAGTACGATTCAGCTAAGGCCTTTGAAAAAGAAGGTGCAACAGTCAACTTGGTACCATTTGTCACACTGAATGAAGAAGCTATTGTCAAGTCTGTTGACACCATGGTTGACAACGTTGGAAAAGCTAATATTATCTTCTTTGCAGGTGGGTTCTCAGCAGCGGATGAACCAGATGGATCAGCTAAATTTATCGTGAACATCTTGCTCAATGAAAAAGTACGTGCAGCCATTGATAGCTTCATCGAACGAGGTGGTTTGATTATCGGTATCTGTAATGGATTCCAGGCCCTCGTCAAATCAGGTCTTCTTCCATACGGTAACTTTGAAGATGCGAGCAGCACGAGTCCAACCCTCTTCTACAATGATGCCAACCAACACGTGGCTAAGATGGTTGAAACACGGATTGCCAACACGAACTCACCATGGCTTGCAGGCGTGAAAGTTGGTGACATCCATGCCATTCCAGTATCACACGGTGAAGGGAAGTTTGTCGTGACAGCTGAGGAATTTGCAGAGCTTCGTGACAATGGTCAAATCTTTACCCAATATGTTGACTTCGAAGGTAAACCAAGCATGGATTCAAAATACAATCCAAATGGTTCTGTCAATGCGATCGAAGGTATCACAAGTAAGAACGGTCAAATCATCGGGAAGATGGGACACTCAGAACGTTTCGAAGACGGTCTCTTCCAAAATATTCCAGGAAATAAAGATCAACATCTCTTTGCGTCAGCGGTTAAATACTTTACTGGAAAATAAAAGGTATACAAAATGACATACGAAGTTAAATCTCTTAATGAAGAATGTGGTATTTTTGGGATCTGGGGACACCCAGATGCTGCAAAACTGACTTATTTCGGATTACACAGTCTTCAACACCGTGGTCAAGAAGGAGCAGGGATCCTTTCAAATGATGCGGGTCAATTAAAACGGTATCGTGATACGGGGCTTCTCTCAGAGGTGTTTCGGAATCCTGCTAACTTGGATAAGTTGACAGGGACGGGTGCGATTGGACATGTTCGCTATGCGACAGCTGGGGAAGCTTCGGTGGATAACATCCAGCCCTTCCTCTTTCGCTTTCATGATACCCAGTTTGGACTGGCCCACAACGGGAATTTGACCAATGCCAAGTCCCTCAAACGGGAGTTGGAAAATAACGGAGCGATCTTTAGCTCAACTTCTGATTCAGAAATCTTGGCGCACTTGATTCGTCGGAGCCACAACCCATCCTTCATGGGTAAGGTGAAAGAAGCCTTGAATACGGTGAAAGGTGGATTTGCTTACCTTCTCATGCTGGAAGATAAGCTGATTGCGGCCTTGGATCCAAATGGTTTTCGTCCTCTTTCGATTGGCAAAATGACCAATGGCGCTATCGTAGTTTCCTCTGAAACCTGTGCTTTTGAAGTGGTTGGAGCAGAGTGGATTCGGGATGTAAATCCGGGTGAAGTCGTGATCATCGATGATAACGGCATCACTTACGATAACTATACAACGGATACCCAATTGGCTGTTTGCTCAATGGAGTATATTTACTTTGCCCGTCCTGACTCCAATATCCAAGGGGTCAATGTCCATACAGCCCGTAAACGTATGGGGGCTCAATTGGCACGTGAATTCAAACATGAAGCAGATATTGTGGTCGGTGTACCTAACTCTTCACTTAGTGCAGCCATGGGATTTGCGGAAGAATCTGGCCTACCAAATGAAATGGGCTTGATTAAAAACCAATACACCCAACGGACCTTTATTCAACCAACACAAGAACTACGGGAGCAAGGGGTTCGTATGAAGCTCTCTGCCGTATCCGGTGTCGTGAAAGGCAAACGTGTTGTCATGATCGATGATTCTATCGTACGTGGGACGACCTCACGTCGTATCGTTAATTTGCTAAAAGAAGCAGGAGCAACAGAGGTTCACGTAGCAATCGGTAGTCCAGCTCTGGCTTATCCATGTTTCTACGGGATCGATATTCAAACACGTAAGGAATTGATTGCTGCCAATCATACAGTAGAGGAAACACGCGATATCATTGGTGCAGATAGCTTGACGTATTTGTCAATCGATGGCTTGGTTGATTCTATTGGAATTGATACAGATGCCCCAAATGGCGGTCTTTGTGTGGCTTACTTTGATGGAAAATATCCAACGCCTTTGTATGACTACGAAGAACGCTATGTGGAAAGTTTGAAAGAACATACTTCTTTCTATTAAGAGCAGTGCAAAAGAAAAGGAATGAAACAAATGACAAATAAAAATGCTGATGCTCCACGTCTCACTACTGACTAAAAGCTAAAGCATTTGTCAGTAGACGCTTTGCCCTATTGGACCAAAGCTAGAGACCTGACTAGTATTTTTAGATAAAATAATTGTTTATCTAAAAATACGTCGCACTCTTTCTCAAAAAAAGAAAAGGATTAAAAAATGACAAATAAGAATGCATACGCTCAATCTGGTGTAGACGTTGAAGCAGGTTATGAAGTTGTTGAACGGATCAAAAAACACGTGGCTCGTACGGAACGTGCAGGTGTTATGGGAGCTCTCGGTGGCTTCGGTGGTATATTCGATCTTTCAAAAACAGGTGTCAAAGAGCCTGTTTTGATCTCAGGTACAGATGGTGTCGGTACTAAACTCATGCTTGCTATTAAGTACGACAAACACGATACGATCGGTCAAGATTGTGTTGCTATGTGTGTTAACGATATCATCGCTGCAGGTGCTGAGCCCCTTTACTTCCTTGACTATATCGCAACTGGTAAAAATGAACCAGCTAAATTGGAACAGGTCGTTGCTGGTGTTGCAGAAGGTTGTGTGCAGGCTGGTGCAGCCCTTATCGGTGGGGAAACAGCTGAAATGCCTGGTATGTATGGGGAAGATGACTATGATTTGGCTGGATTTGCTGTCGGTGTTGCAGAAAAATCACAAATCATTGATGGTTCAAAAGTAGCTGAAGGGGATGTGATTCTTGGACTTGCTTCAAGCGGAATCCACTCAAATGGTTACTCACTTGTTCGTCGTGTCTTTGCAGATTACACAGGTGAAGAAGTTCTCCCAGAATTGGAAGGGAAGAAACTTAAAGACGTTCTTTTGGAACCAACTCGTATCTACGTCAAAGCAGCTTTGCCACTCATCAAAGAAGAATTGGTCAACGGAATTGCCCACATCACAGGTGGTGGTTTCATCGAAAATGTACCACGTATGTTCTCAGATGACTTGGCTGCTGAAATTGACGAAAGCAAAGTCCCAGTTCTTCCAATTTTCAAAGCTCTTGAAAAATATGGTGAAATTAAACATGAAGAAATGTTTGAAATTTTCAACATGGGGATTGGTCTCATGCTTGCAGTAAAACCAGAAAATGTGGAACGTGTTAAAGAACTTCTTGACGAACCTGTTTATGAAATCGGTCGTATTGTGAAGAAAGATGGCGCAAGTGTGGTGATTAAATAATGGCTAAAAGGATTGCTGTATTTGCCTCTGGCAACGGCTCAAACTTCCAGGTGATTGCAGAACAATTTCCAGTAGAATTTGTTTTTTCAGACCACCGGGATGCCTATGTTTTAGAACGTGCCAAGAATCTTGGTGTGGTTAGTCATGCCTTTGAACTCAAGGAATTTGACAATAAAGTAGCTTATGAAGAAGCGCTTGTTCACCTCTTGGATGAACACCAAATTGACTTGGTTTGCTTGGCGGGTTATATGAAAATTGTTGGACCAACCTTGCTAGCAGCTTATGAAGGTCGTATCATCAATATTCACCCGGCTTATCTCCCTGAATTCCCTGGTGCTCACGGCATTGAGGATGCTTGGAATGCAGGTGTTGCTGAGAGCGGTGTGACCATTCACTGGGTCGATTCTGGCGTTGATACCGGTAAGGTTATTCACCAAGTGCGCGTGCCGCGCCTTGAAGGGGATACCCTTGATACTTTCGAAACTCGCATCCATGAAACAGAGTACAAGCTCTATCCAGAAGTGTTGGATGTTTTGGGAGTGGAGAGAAAATAAGAAGGAAATCAAGTTTTGATTGTGTAATCTTGGTAGGAGAAAAATGATTAATCTGAAGTTAGTAGATGAGAGCAGTTTTCAGGCAGTGCTGGATTTGAAAATATCTGAAGCTGATGAACGAGCACGTTTTGTAGCTCCCAATGTGCGTTCTTTAGCTGACGCATGGCTCTACCGAGAGAATGGGGATGTGTTTCCAATGGCAATCTATTGGAATGAGCTAGTAGTTGGTTTTCTACTGTTGGAAATAGATAAGGATGAGGCAGAATACTTTATCTGGCGGATAATGATTGGCCAGCAGTACCAAGGAAAAGGTTATGGACGAAAAGCCTTGGAAGCTCTGATCAAAGAGGCTCAGATGGATAGAGATTGCAATCATATTATCGCAGATTATGTAGTTGGAAATGAAAAAATGAAGTACCTGCTGACTAGTTTGGGTTTTCAGGAAACAGGATTTATAGAAGAAAATAACGAAGTCGCTATGCGGTTGGATCTAAAGAAAGAGGAATAGAATGACTAAACGCGCACTAATTAGTGTTTCAGACAAAGCGGGCATCGTTGAATTTGCCCAAGAACTCAAAAAACTCGGTTGGGACATCATCTCGACAGGTGGGACTAAAGTTGCCCTTGACAATGCTGGTGTTGATACCATTGCTATCGACGATGTGACTGGTTTCCCAGAAATGATGGACGGTCGTGTGAAGACTCTCCACCCAAATATTCACGGTGGTCTTCTTGCTCGTCGTGATCTCGATAGCCACCTTCAAGCGGCTAAAGACAATAATATCGAATTGATTGACCTTGTTGTGGTCAACCTTTACCCATTCAAGGAAACCATCCTTAAACCAGACGTAACATACGCTGACGCAGTTGAAAATATCGATATCGGTGGTCCATCAATGCTTCGTTCAGCAGCGAAAAACCACGCTAGCGTAACGGTTGTGGTAGACCCAGCTGACTATGCTGTGGTGCTTGACGAGTTGGCAGCCAACGGCGAAACCACATACGAAACTCGCCAACGGTTGGCAGCGAAAGTCTTCCGCCATACAGCAGCCTATGATGCTTTGATCGCAGAATATTTCACTGCTCAAGTGGGTGAAGAAAAACCTGAAAAACTCACTTTGACTTATGATCTTAAGCAACCAATGCGTTACGGGGAAAATCCTCAACAAGATGCAGACTTCTACCAAAAAGCTTTGCCAACGGATTACTCCATCGCTTCAGCGAAACAGTTGAACGGTAAAGAATTGTCCTTCAACAATATCCGTGATGCTGATGCCGCTATCCGGATCATCCGTGATTTCAAAGACCGTCCAACCGTTGTGGCTCTCAAACACATGAACCCATGTGGGATCGGTCAAGCAGATGACATCGAGACTGCTTGGGACTATGCGTATGAGTCTGATCCAGTATCCATCTTTGGTGGAATCGTCGTTCTCAACCGTGAAGTAGACGCTGCGACAGCTCAAAAAATGCACGGAGTTTTCCTTGAAATCATCATTGCACCAAGCTATACAGATGAAGCGCTTGAAATCTTGACTACCAAGAAGAAAAACTTGCGGATTCTTGAGCTACCGTTTGATGCTCAAGATGCTAGTGAAGTGGAAGCAGAATACACTGGTGTTGTTGGTGGTCTCCTCGTTCAAAACCAAGACGTGGTGAAAGAAAGTCCAGCTGACTGGCAAGTGGTTACCAAACGCCAACCAACTGAGACAGAAGCGACAGCTCTTGAGTTTGCTTGGAAGGCTATCAAGTACGTCAAATCAAATGGGATCATCGTGACGAACGACCACATGACACTTGGTGTTGGCCCTGGTCAAACAAACCGTGTGGCTTCAGTTCGTATTGCTATTGACCAAGCTAAAGACCGTCTTGACGGCGCTGTTCTTGCTTCAGATGCCTTCTTCCCATTTGCGGATAATGTGGAAGAAATCGCTAAAGCAGGGATTAAAGCGATCATCCAGCCAGGTGGATCAGTTCGTGACCAAGAGTCTATCGAAGCGGCTGATAAATATGGCTTGACCATGATCTTTACAGGCGTGAGACATTTTAGACATTAATCAAAAAAGGCACTCATTCAACGATGAGTGTCTTTTATGCTGATTAAGAAGACCTTAATCTGGGTAGATGTAGGTGACGGTTCC
>NZ_KQ969693.1:81810-97283 GCF_001578955.1 Streptococcus parasanguinis | reverse complement strand
GTTGTCGATATAGCGATGGCCGTTGTAGTTAGCCTCTTGGATCTGAATTTTTTGGTCATGTTCGACGTCTGTAACCAAGGCGACATGGCCATATCCCCCATTGTCCCAACAGGCGATGGCGCCGACCTCGGGGGTATCTCCTGTCCGGAATCCAGCAGCGCGTGCACTAGCTGCCCACATGCCGCCATTTCCCCACCAGTTGTGGGCCCAAGGGGCTAATTCTTTGGCTCCCCAGGTACATTCACCGATCGGATAGGTATTTCCCGGGTGTGTCGCGAGTGGAGTGAGCTTTGGCTTTGCCTTTTCCACTTGAAAGCTAGTGGGGAATAGCCCTTTTAGTTGTCCCTGGCTTTTCTGGTAGACGTGGAGATGAAATAGACCACTTCCCTTGTGTTTTTGAGCCTGAAAGCGCAGTTGGAAATGTCCAGGTGCAATCTTCTTTGCGGGATACCAGACCAGATCATCCTGCCCATTTTCTTCAGACCAGATGGGGAAGACAATTTCGTCAACGTCTTCGAATAACTTTAGGTCTACCTCAAATTCTTGTGAGGAGATGGGTGTGATCGTGATTTTTGGCTGGGAAGAAGCCAGGTCTTTTTGCTGGACGCTGGTCGTGAGAGGGTAAAGACCGGTTAGCTGTTCATTTGCCTCCACCCCATAGACATGCACATGATAAAGTCCGGCTTGATCAGAGTGGTTGGTTAAAGGTACTTGTAGGTCAAATCCTTTGTCACTGCGTTCCACAGGATACCAAATCAGGTCATCTTGGCCATTTTGGTCAGACCAAACGGGAACTTGGATCTTTTGATACTTATCCGGGACGTTTCCAAGATGAATCACCAGCTGCCCTTTTTCGGCATAGATAGCGTTGGTCGCTTGATCTGCATGGGCAATAGAGGCTTGCATCCCCCATGTCGCACAAGTCAGTACTACAAATTTTTTGATCGTTTGCATAATACTCCTTTTTGTCAATTAGTAGGTCTCACCTATACTATTCGGAAAAAAATGAGAAATAGGAGAAAATAGCAAAAAATGTTTGGATTCTACTGAAAATAGAAGACTTTTGCTGAAATCATTAGAATAAAACGAACGATTATGATATAATTTAATAAAATAATTCGCAAAAGAGGTTCGAGATGAAACTTTTGGTTGTTGGTTCTGGCGGTCGTGAGCATGCGATTGCCAAGAAATTGTTGGAGTCTAAAGACGTTGAGCAGGTTTTTGTGGCTCCTGGTAATGACGGGATGCGATTAGATGGTCTGGATTTGATCAATATCGGAATTTCCGAACATTCTAAGCTGATTGACTTCGCAAAAGTCAACGATATTGCTTGGACCTTTATCGGTCCAGATGATGCCCTTGCGGCTGGAATCGTGGATGATTTCAATGCAGCTGGTCTCAAGGCTTTTGGTCCGACCAAGGTTGCGGCTGAGCTGGAGTGGTCTAAGGATTTTGCTAAGGAAATCATGGTCAAATACGACGTTCCGACAGCAGCCTATGGGACCTTTTCAGATTTCGAGGAAGCCAAGGCCTACATCGAAGAAAAAGGCGCTCCAATCGTCGTCAAGGCAGACGGCTTGGCCCTAGGGAAAGGTGTCGTCGTTGCGGAGACGGTTGAGCAAGCAGTTGAAGCCGCTCACGAGATGCTTTTGGACAATAAATTCGGTGATTCAGGTGCGCGTGTGGTCATCGAGGAATTCCTTGACGGGGAAGAGTTCTCTCTCTTTGCCTTTGTCAACGGGGACAAGTTCTACATCATGCCAACGGCACAGGACCACAAACGTGCCTACGATGGGGACAAGGGTCCTAACACTGGTGGGATGGGTGCCTATGCGCCAGTTCCTCACTTACCACAGAGCGTGGTTGACACGGCGGTTGACACTATTGTCAAGCCAGTTCTTGAAGGCATGATTAAAGAAGGGCGTCCGTACCTTGGTGTCCTTTACGCGGGGCTTATCTTGACAACTGATGGACCAAAAGTCATCGAGTTCAACTCACGCTTTGGAGACCCTGAAACGCAAATCATCTTGCCTCGTTTGACATCTGACTTTGCACAAAATATCACTGACATTTTGGATGGCAAAGAGCCAGCCATCACTTGGACGGACAAGGGTGTGACATTGGGCGTGGTTGTAGCCTCAAACGGCTACCCACTCGCTTATGAGAAGGGTGTCAAGCTTCCAGCCAAGACAGATGGTGACATCATCACTTACTATGCTGGTGCCAAATTCGCTGAAAACGGGCAAGACCTCCTCTCAAACGGAGGACGCGTTTATATGCTAGTCACAACAGCAGATACTGTCAAAGACGGCCAAAACATCATCTACAACGAACTCAATAAACAAAACACAGAAGGCCTCTTCTACCGAAACGACATTGGAAGCAAAGCGATAAAAGATTAACAGATACTAACTTTGTCATGGCGAGCGAAAGCGAGCCAAACTAAGATAATGGTCGCTTAATTTGCGAGCGTTAGCGAGCTAGTATAGGATAATCGTCGCAGTAGTGGAACTCCTAGTAGCAGAGCTACTAGGAGCGGAAAACTGGAGACTCAGGCTCCAGTTTTAGTAATGGAACGCCACAGGCGGTCGCTTACGTCCGCACTACAATAGACGATTATCAAAAAAGGAGAAGAAATGAAACCAGTAATTTCCATTATCATGGGCTCAAAATCCGACTGGGCAACCATGCAAAAAGCCGCTGAAGTCCTCGACAACTTCGGCGTCGCTTACGAAAAGAAAGTTGTTTCCGCACACCGTACACCTGACCTCATGTTCAAACATGCCGAAGAAGCACGTAGCCGTGGCATCAAGGTCATCATCGCGGGTGCGGGTGGCGCTGCTCACTTGCCAGGGATGGTTGCTGCTAAAACAACCCTTCCAGTTATTGGCGTACCCGTCAAATCACGTGCCCTTAGCGGTGTGGATTCACTTTATTCCATCGTTCAGATGCCAGGTGGTGTGCCAGTCGCAACCATGGCGATCGGTGAAGCAGGTGCGACTAACGCAGCCCTTTTTGCCCTCCGTCTTCTTTCAGTAGAGGACCAGGCTATTGCGACAGCGTTAGCAGATTTCGCTGAAGAACAAGGAAAAATTGCAGAGGAGTCTACAAATGAGCTCAACTAAAACCATTGGCATCATCGGTGGTGGCCAGCTCGGTCAGATGATGGCGATCTCAGCTATCTACATGGGACACAAGGTTATCGCCTTGGACCCAGCAGCTGATTGTCCAGCCTCCCGTGTGGCAGAAATCATCGTGGCCCCTTATGACGATGTGGATGCACTTCGTCAGTTGGCAGACCGCTGTGATGTTCTCACTTATGAGTTTGAAAATGTCGATGCTGACGGTTTGGATGCTGTTATCAAAGATGGACAACTCCCACAAGGGACAGACCTCCTCCGAATCTCCCAAAACCGAATCTTTGAGAAGGACTTTCTTTCCAAGAAGGCACAAGTCACTGTGGCCCCTTACAAGGTCGTGACCTCAAGCCAAGATTTGGCAGATATCGACCTGTCTAAAAACTATGTCCTCAAAACCGCGACCGGTGGCTACGATGGTCATGGTCAGAAGGTCATTCGTTCAGAAGCAGACTTGGAAGAAGCATACACTTTAGCGGACTCAGCAGACTGCGTTTTAGAAGAGTTCGTCAACTTTGACCTTGAAATTTCTGTCATCGTGTCTGGTAATGGCAAGGACGTGACAGTCTTCCCTGTTCAGGAAAATATCCACCGCAACAACATTCTTTCAAAAACCATTGTGCCTGCTCGCATTTCAGAAAGTCTAGCTGAAAAAGCCAAAGCCATGGCAGTGCGAATAGCTGAACAACTCAACCTTTCTGGAACGCTATGTGTGGAAATGTTTGCGACAGCAGATGACATCATTGTCAACGAAATTGCGCCACGTCCACACAATTCAGGGCATTATTCAATTGAAGCTTGCGACTTCTCCCAGTTTGATACCCACATCTTGGGTGTTCTCGGAGCGCCACTCCCAGCAATCAACCTTCATTCGCCAGCTGTCATGCTCAATGTTCTCGGCCAACACGTCGAGGCTGCTGAAACATATGTGACAGAAAATCCAAGCGCTCACCTCCACTTATATGGTAAACTAGAAGCAAAGCACAACCGCAAGATGGGGCATGTGACTTTGTTTAGTGATGTGCCAGATAATGTGGTTGAATTTGGGAAAGGGATTGATTTTTAAGTGAAAATAGCGATTCTAGGACTCGGAGTGATCGGGACCACTTATGCCTACGCCTTTCAAAAAGCAGGCCATCAAGTGGAACACGTACTGAGAGATAGTAAGAAAAACAATGCACCGAAGGAGTTGTCAGTTGATCTGCTAGATGGTCGCTATCATTCAAAAGGTGAAAACAAACACGACACCTATGAGGTTCATGTGGCAGAAGCTCATTCGGAATATGATTTTATTTTTCTGAGTGTGCGTCATGGGCTTGTCAAAGAAGCAGTGGAAACCTTGCGAAAAAATAATATCAAAGGCACCCTTGTTTTCTTCTGTAATTTCTGGGATACTCGAAAAGAGGTCCAAGAGTGGGCAGGAGACTATGACTATATTTTAGCCTTTCCAACAGCTGGAGGTCACATGCAGGAGAACCATTTGGATGGTGTTTTGTTTGACCATTTAATGCTAGAAGGTGAGCAAAAAGCACACATTTCTAACTATGGTGATCTGACGGCTTTACTGACTTCTGCAGATTTGAAGTGGGAAGTGCCTCATGATATGGTCGAGTGGATTTGGATTCACATGGCGATTAATGCGGGTGTCACTTCGACGGCTGCTCGCTCAGGAAATTTGGAAAACCCAGAAGAATTGGCTCTGAACTTGATGAATAGTTCATCGGAATTGTCATTGGCCATCAAGGCCATTCGAGAAGCCTTGAAAGTCGTAGAAGCGCGTGGCGTGAATTTGAAGCTTTATAAGGCAGAACTCTTACCCTACAAAATTCCGGCTTGGATAGCCGGCAAAGCCATGAAAGTCATGTTTGCGAAAAATGAGCTGACTCGAAAAATTATGACTTTGCACAATGATAAACAGGACATCTTCTATTGTTGTCAAAGTGTTTATCATACTGGTCAAGAGTTAGGTGTCAAGATGCCTATTCTGGAAGCAAATATGAAGGGCATTTCGATTTAGGAGGTTTTATGATTCAACTTATCGTCAACGCATTTGTTGAAAAAGAAAAGACTGGAGCAGTCGTCGAAGTCTTGTATGCGAGTAGCGATCACGAAAAAGTGAAAGCTAAGTATGAAGAGCTGACTGCTCAATATCCTGAAAACTATTTAGCCATCTATGATGTCCCTCTGGATACGGATTTGAATACACTCGATCACTATCCATCTGTGTGGATCGGGAAAGAAGAATTTGAATAAAAGACTGTTGGTTGCTAACTGATGTGAAACATCAAAAGAAAGGAAAATTAAACATGATTGATAGATATAGCCGCCCTGAGATGGCGAACATTTGGACTGAAGAAAATAAATACCGTGCTTGGCTTGAGGTGGAAATCTTGGCTGACGAGGCATGGGCTGAATTGGGAGAAATCCCTAAGGAAGATGTGACTTTGATTCGTGAAAAAGCGGACTTTGACATCGACCGTATTTTGGAAATCGAGCAGCAAACTCGTCACGATGTGGTGGCTTTCACACGTGCGGTTTCTGAGACGCTTGGTGAAGAACGTAAGTGGGTTCACTATGGTTTGACTTCTACTGACGTAGTAGATACGGCCTATGGTTACCTCTACAAACAAGCCAACGACATCATCCGCAAGGACCTTGAAAACTTCCTCAACATCATCGCTGACAAAGCGAAAGAACACAAGTTCACTATCATGATGGGTCGTACTCATGGTGTGCACGCTGAGCCGACAACTTTTGGTCTTAAATTGGCGACTTGGTACAGCGAAATGAAACGGAACATCGAGCGTTTCGAGCATGCGGCTGCTGGCGTGGAAGCTGGTAAGATTTCTGGTGCGGTTGGTAACTTTGCCAACATCCCACCATTCGTTGAAAAATACGTCTGCGACAAATTGGGTATCCGTGCTCAAGAAATCTCTACACAGGTCCTTCCTCGTGACCTTCACGCTGAGTACTTTGCAGTTCTTGCTAGCATCGCAACTTCTATCGAGCGTATGGCAACTGAAATCCGTGGTCTTCAAAAATCTGAACAACGTGAAGTGGAAGAGTTCTTTGCCAAAGGTCAAAAAGGTTCTTCAGCAATGCCTCACAAACGTAACCCTATCGGTTCTGAAAACATGACAGGCCTTGCGCGTGTGATCCGTGGTCACATGGTCACAGCTTATGAAAACGTGTCACTCTGGCACGAACGTGATATCTCTCACTCATCAGCTGAGCGTATCATTGCACCAGATACAACGATCTTAATTGACTACATGCTCAATCGTTTTGGAAACATAGTTAAGAACTTGACGGTCTTCCCTGAAAATATGATTCGCAACATGAACTCTACATTTGGTTTGATCTTCAGCCAACGTGCGATGTTGACTTTGATTGAAAAAGGGATGACCCGTGAGCAAGCTTACGACCTTGTTCAACCGAAGACTGCCCAATCATGGGATAACCAAGTAGACTTCAAACCACTTCTTGAAGCAGATCCAGAAGTGACTTCACGCCTCACTCAAGAAGAAATCGATGAAATCTTCAACCCAAGCTACTACACCAAACGGGTGGATGAAATTTTTGAACGCATCGGTTTGGGTGACTAATCGCAACGAAAAACGGGAATTTGAAAAATAGACGAAAGAGGCTGGGCAAAAACTGTCCAGCCTTTGATGTTTGATAAGACTAACTGCAAGACGCAGTGGTTGAGTGGGGTCTAATACGCTGATTTCATCAGCTTTTACAGCCCTACTCAACTGTGCGGAGGTGGGACGACGAAATCGAATTCTAACGAATTACCGATTTCTGTCCCACTCTCTTTTTAAACTTTTTATAGCTAAACTATCACTAATTATATATATTTTTAAAGAGGTCTTTAGAAATCGTTTTTAACATGCTATACTGGAGCTATAAAAAAGACCGAGATGTCTCAGTCTTTTTGGTTCTTAGTGATCGCGGTCACAGGAGATGAACTTGATCTTGTAGTAGTCACCGCGTTTATAGGTTTCCGTGTATTCAAGGATTTGGCCAGTCGCTTCTAGCTTGGTCGTCTTCACTTGTTTGACCGTTGGGAAATTTTCATCGATCTTCAATACTTTAGCAATCTTGCTTGGTGTAGGAAAGACGATTTCGTTGACTTCTTCGAAGTGCTCGTCATTCATATGAATGTGATAGTCTTCTTTGAAGCGATCATAGATAGAGCTGTAGTATTCCAAATTTGGATAGTTTGGATTGATGTATTGTTCAGGAACATAGGTTTGGTGGAAGATATAGGTATCATCCCCTGTCTGGCGAGTCCGTTCGATCTTATAGTAGAATTGCGTTGGGTTGAGGCCTAGTTTGTCTAGGATGCTTAAGGTATTTCCACGTTTAATAGAGAGAACTTTGACTTTGGCCTTTTGGATTGGGAAGGTCTCAACATCTGAAAATTCAACCAGTTTGTGTTTTCGAGCACGAGAAACAAAGGTTCCTTTTCCTTGCTGACGGACAATGTAGCCATCAGCAGCGAGGTCGTTCAAAGCACGGACAACGGTGATAGAGCTGACATCATAAATTTTAATGAGTTCAGCTTCAGTATAAAATTTATCTCCATTTTCAAATTTTCCGGAGATAATTTGCTGCTTCAATTCATCTTTGATGTGTTGGTACTTTGGAATTGCCATAGTGCTACCTCTCTTTAGATTTCTCTTATTTAACCCTATTTTAACATATTTTTTATAAAAGTGTTGACATTTTTTAAATAATTTATTATATTAATAAATGAAAAGGGTTACATATAAGAAAGGGGGGCGTTTATGGGAGTTTTTGAGATTCGCGATGCTTTCTATTTAAAAGATCAACCCTTCAAGATTTTATCCGGAGCGATCCATTATTTCCGAATTGACCCAGCAGACTGGTATCATTCCTTGTATAATCTAAAGGCATTGGGGTTCAACACGGTTGAAACCTATGTCCCTTGGAATGCGCATGAACCCCGCAAAGGGCAGTTTGACTTTAGTGGTCGATTGGATCTAGAGCGTTTCATTCAAACAGCCCAATCCCTTGGACTTTACATGATTGTAAGGCCGTCGCCCTTTATCTGTGCAGAGTGGGAATTTGGTGGATTACCAGCCTGGCTCTTAGAAGAAGACCTGCGAATCCGCTCATCAGACCCAGCCTTTATCGAAGCAGTGGATCGTTATTATGAACGCTTGCTTGGGTTGTTGACACCCTACCAAGTGGATCAGGGTGGTCCAATCCTCATGATGCAGGTGGAAAATGAGTACGGCTCTTATGGAGAGGATAAGGATTATCTTCGTGCCATTCGGGATTTGATGAAGGAAAAAGGCGTGACCTGTCCCCTCTTTACATCAGATGGACCATGGCGAGCAACGCTAAGAACAGGAACCTTGATCGAAGAAGACCTCTTTGTGACGGGAAACTTCGGTTCCAAAGCAGCCTATAACTTCGGTCAGATGAAAGAATTCTTTGACGAATACGGCAAGAAATGGCCCTTGATGTGTATGGAATTCTGGGATGGCTGGTTTACCCGCTGGAAGGAACCCGTGATTCAAAGGGACCCAGAGGAGTTGGCAGAAGCTGTCCATGAGGTCTTGGAGCTTGGTTCCATCAACCTCTATATGTTTCATGGCGGAACCAATTTCGGCTTCATGAATGGTTGCTCAGCTCGGGGAACGCTAGACTTGCCACAGGTGACGTCCTATGACTATGGGGCTTTGCTCAATGAGCAGGGCAATCCGACGGAGAAGTATGATGCTATTCAAAAAATGATGGCGACCTATTATCCGGAATACCCACAGCAAGAACCACTCATCAAAAAGTGTTTGCCAGAACAAACCTTGCAATTGGTAGCCAAGACTAGTCTTTTTGGAAATCTGGACAATTTGGCTCAGGTTGAGACCAGCCTTTATCCCGAAAAGATGGAGGAGTTGGGGCAAACCACAGGTTATCTCCTATATGAGACAGACCTTGAGTTGGATGCGGAAGAAGAAAAACTGCGCATCATTGATGGTCGGGATCGGGTACAGATTTACCTAGATGATCAACATGTAGCAACACAATACCAAACAGAGATCGGTGAAGATCTTTTTATCAAAGGAAAAAAGAAAGCGGTTACGAATTTAAAAATCTTGCTTGAGAATATGGGACGTGTCAACTATGGGCACAAGCTCTTAGCTGATAGCCAGCACAAGGGCATTCGCACAGGTGTCTGTGTGGATTTGCATTTCCACCTTCATTGGAAGCAGTACCCACTGGATTTACAAGATCTCAGTCAGCTCGATTTTTCAAAGGAATGGCAGGCAGGTGCTCCAGCATTTTACCGATATGATTTTCAGCTGGACCACACCCTTGATACTTATCTGGATATGACAGGATTTGGGAAAGGGGTCGTCTTTGTCAACGGCCACAACCTTGGTCGTTTCTGGGAGGTCGGACCGACCACTTCACTTTACGTGCCTCATGGTTTCCTCAAAGAAGGAGCCAATAGCCTGATCGTCTTTGAGACAGAAGGGCGTTACCAAGAGACACTTCAACTTGTTCAACAACCTACATTCAAAGAAGTAAAGGGGGAAAACTTATGACTATTGTAGGATGCCGTATCGATGGACGTTTGATCCACGGGCAGGTAGCCAATCTTTGGACTACCAAACTAAATGTTTCACGTATCATGGTGATCGATGATGAAGTCGCTCAAAATGATATCGAAAAAAGTGGCTTGAAACTAGCGACACCACCTGGTGTTAAGCTTAGTATCTTGCCAGTCGCAAAGGCTGCGGAAAATATCTTGGCTGGAAAATATGATAGCCAACGACTCTTTATCGTAGCTCGCAAACCAGATCGTTTCCTTCGTTTGATCGAAGCAGGCGTTCAGCTTGAAACACTAAATGTCGGCAATATGTCTCAATCCGATGAGACGCGTGCGATTACCCGCTCGATCAATGTGGTGGACGCGGACGTGGAAGACTTTAACAAGATCCACGAAAAAGGTGTGAAGATTACGTCTCAGATGGTGCCAAACGACACTGCAGAAGACTTTATGAAGTTATTAAAGTAAAAGAAAATTTTTAGGAGGAAATTGTCATGATACAATGGTGGCAAATTTTACTACTTACTTTGTACTCAGCTTATCAAATCTGTGATGAGTTTACGATTGTTTCATCAGCAGGATCACCAGTCTTTGCTGGTTTCATTACAGGACTTGTCATGGGGGATTTAAAGACAGGTCTATTTATCGGAGCTTCTCTTCAATTGACAGTGCTCGGTGTAGGTACTTTCGGTGGAGCTTCTCGTATTGACGCAACATCTGGTGCCGTTCTTGCGACTGCCTTCTCAGTAGCAAAAGGGATTGATCCAGAGATTGCTATTGCTACAATCGCTGTGCCGGTAGCAACTTTGTTGACCTACTTTGATATTCTTGGTCGTATGACTACAACTTACTTCGCTCACCGTGTAGATGCTGCGATCGAACGTTACGACTATAAAGGAATTGAACGCAACTACCTTCTTGGTGCTGTTCCTTGGGCTCTTTCTCGTGCCCTTCCAGTCTTCTTGGCTCTTGCATTTGGTGGTTCTTTCGTAGAAACTGTTGTTACAGGTCTTGCTAATGTACAATGGTTGGCAAACGGTCTGAAACTCGCAGGTCAAATGCTTCCAGGTCTTGGATTTGCGATCTTGCTTCGTTACCTTCCTGTTCGTCGTAACCTTCACTATCTTGCACTTGGTTTTGGCTTAACAGCAATGTTGACAGTGCTTTATAGCAATGTTGACAGTGCTTTATAGCAATGTTCAAAGCCTTGGTGCTGCAGTGTCTAGCATTGTTGGTTCTGATGTGTTCGCTAAACTTCCAAAAGAACAAGCTATTACTTTTGTTAACAACTTCAAGAGTGTATCTATGATTGGTATTGCCATTATCGGTATCTTCCTTGCAGTGCAACACTTCAAAAACAGCCAACGTACAGTCGTAGCTGCTCCAGCAAGCAATGTAGAAAGCGGGGAAATTGAAGATGACGAATTCTAATTACAAACTAACAAAAGAAGATTTTAAACAAATCAACAAACGTAGCCTCTTCACCTTCCAATTGGGTTGGAACTACGAACGGATGCAGGCTTCTGGTTACCTTTATATGCTTTTACCTCAGTTGCGTAAAATGTATGGTGATGGCACTCCAGAATTGAAAGAAATGATGAAATTGCATACGCAATTCTTCAATACTTCACCATTCTTCCACACCATTATCACTGGTTTTGACCTTGCTTTGGAAGAAAAAGATGGTGTCAAATCAAAAGATGCGGTGAACGGGATCAAGACAGGTCTCATGGGACCATTCGCTCCTCTTGGGGACTCCATCTTTGGATCATTGGTACCAGCTATTATGGGTTCAATCGCAGCAACTTTGGCTGTTGCAGGAAACCCAGCCGGTATCTTCTTATGGATCGCTGTGGCAGTTGCTTATGACATTTTCCGTTGGAAACAATTGGAATTTGCCTATAAAGAAGGGGTTAACCTCATCAACAACATGCAAAGTACCTTGACAGCTTTGATCGATGCAGCTGCAGTTCTGGGTATCTTCATGGTTGGTGCCTTGATTGCCAGCATGATTGGTGTTGAAGTTTCTTGGACTCCACACATTGGGGACAAAGCGATTGAAATTCAAGATATGCTCAACCTTATCTTCCCACGTTTGGTACCAGCTATCATCACAGGTGTAATCTACTGGTTGCTTGGACGTAAGGGTATGAACTCTACAAAAGCTATCTTGCTCATCATCCTTGCAGCAATCGCATTCTCAGCATTTGGCCACTTCTTCTTTGGAATGGCATAATGGAGTAAGGTATGGCAAAACACCTAGTATTGGTCAGTCATGGTCGCTTCTGTGAAGAGCTCAAAGCCAGTACAGAAATGATTATGGGACCACAAGACAACATTCATACAGTTGCACTCTTACCAGAAGAAGGGCCAGAAGACTTTACTGCTAAATTTGAAGCAACAGTTCAAGGTCTAGAAGATTATATTGTATTTGCCGATCTCTTAGGAGGGACTCCTTGCAACACTGTGAGCCGCTTGATCCTTGAAGGACGTGCGATTGACTTATACGCAGGGATGAATCTTCCTATGGTTATCGAATTCATCAATAGCAGTCTGACTGGTAGCGAAGGGGACTACCCTGAACGTGCAAAAGAAAGTATTGTCAAGGTCAATGACCTCTTGTCAAACCTTGATGATGATGAAGATGAGTAGGTTGGTATGGGAGTCTGGGAGCATCATCTCAGACTCCTTTCCCATTTATCAACGTTAGATTGTAGAAAGGAACAACAGGTTCTATGTTAGACTATACAAAAGAAGACTTGCAGGAGCTAGGAGCAGAGATCACCACGCGTGAGATTTACCAACAACCAAGGGTTTGGAAAGAAACGGCTCGCTTGTACCAAGAAAGAAAAGCGGAAATAAAAGCTTTCTTAGAAAAAATTGGGAAAGAGCATGACTATATCAAGGTCATCTTGACAGGGGCAGGGACCTCGGCCTATGTGGGAGATACCTTGGTTCCTTACTTGCAGGAGGTGCACGATGAACGCCACTGGAATTTTCAATCCATTGCGACGACGGATATCGTAGCTCATCCTCAAACCTATTTGAAAAAAGAGGTTCCGACGGTTTTAGTATCTTTTGCCCGGAGTGGCAATTCGCCAGAAAGTGTCGCAACCGTGCAGTTGGCTCAAGACTTGGTTGATGAGCTCTATCAGATCACCATTACCTGTGCTGAAGAAGGGAAACTGGCCCAGCAAGCCCACGGAGATGAGCGCAATCTCTTGCTTCTCCAACCAAAAGAAACCAACGATGCTGGCTTTGCGATGACCTCTAGCTTCACCTCCATGCTCTTGACAGCTCTCTTGGTCTTTGATCCAAGTGAGGAAGAGATCAAGGAAAAACGAGTAGAAGAGCTGGTTGATCTGTCTGAGCAAATCTTGGAGAAGGACCGTGCGGTCAAGGAAGTGGTCGATCTAGACTTCGAGCGCGTGATCTATCTAGGGGCAGGACCTTTCTTTGGGCTCGCTCATGAAGCCCAACTCAAGATTTTGGAATTAACAGCAGGCAAAATCGCAACCATGTATGAGAGTCCTGTCGGTTTCCGTCATGGTCCAAAATCCCTCATCAATGATCAGACCCTCGTCTTGGTCTTTGGATCCATTGATCCTTATACCCGTCAGTATGATCTGGACTTGGTTCGAGAAGTTGCAGGAGATCAAATTGCCCGTCAGGTCGTTCTCTTGGCTGATCAAGCTGCAGGGATCGAGCATGTACGGGAAGTGTTGGTGGAAGCATCAGCAGACTCATTAGATATCTACCGTGCCTTCCCTTACATTATCTATGCTCAATTGATTTCTCTTTTGACTTCGCTCAAGGTGCAAAATCGCCCAGACACACCCTCACCGACAGGTACCGTCAATCGGGTTGTTCAAGGGGTGATCATTCATCCATTTCATAAAGAATAGCCACTAATTTTCTATAAAAAGTGGAGTGTTTCTTCTTGTGAAACTGATACAATGGAGAAAAACAGTGAGAGGAGAAGGTTTGTGAAACAGTATCAAGAAAGCGTGTTTGGGGAATGGCAGAATCAAGAGGTTAGGGCTTATCGCCTCGAAAATGACAAGGGCTACCAATTGTCTGTCATGACCTATGGGGCGACGATCTTAGAATATGTGACGCCTGATAAAGAAGATCAGTTTACTAACATTATTCTAGGCTTTGATCGCTTTGAGGACTATGTAGGCAACAGCCCTAAATATGGGGCTAGTATTGGTCCAGTAGCGGGCCGGATTGCGGGGGCCAGTTTTGAACTCAATGGAGAGACCTATCACTTGGAAGTTAATAACGGTGCCAACTGCAACCACAGTGGGTCGACTGGTTGGGACAGCGCCTTGTTTAGCGTGGAGTCGGTAACGGACAAAGAAATCACTCTCTATACAGAACGGGCGGATGGGACCGGCGGTTTCCCTGGAAATCTCAAGATCTGGGTAACCTATGCTTTGACTGAAGCAGGTGAACTCGAGATTGCCTATCGGGTAGAAACGGATCAAGATACCTTGGTCAACCCGACCAACCACAGCTATTTCAACCTATCTGGGAACTTCACCCAAGCGATCAATGACCATGTCTTTCAGATCAACCATCAAGGGCTTTACCCTATCCATCCCGACGGTGTCCCTCTTCAGACCGTGGATAGAGAAAGTCCAATCGTTCGGCATCTCTACCAAGCCATGCTCTTAGAGGACCTCTTTAAGGATTCAGATCCGCAAATCCGCCTGGTAGAAGGATTGGACCATCCTTTCGCTCTGCCAGATAGACATGAAAATGCTGGCTTTCTTTACCATCAGCCATCTGGACGTTTCTTGACTTTCAAGTCAGAAGCCCCAGCCTTGGTAGTTTATTCAGCCAATTTCGTAGATGAAACCGTTCGTCTGCAAGGCCAACCAATGGTTCAGCACAATGGCTTGGCGCTAGAATTCCAAACCGTGCCAGATGCTATTCACAGTAACCAAGCTGAGAAGGTCATCCTGAGAGCAGGGCAAGTCTTTACCAGTAAGACTTGCTACCATGCCATCGCTAAGAAATAAAGAGGAAAGGGGAGTGGCCAAACAAGGATGTGAAATTCTTGCTTGAGACCTCCTCTTTTTCTCAAAAAAATTTAGAAAAACTATAAGGAAAGTTTAAGCTTCCTATCGTATACTAATACCATCATCAAAGACCTCCTAACTTTGAATGATAAAACTCCTAAAACTTTTTCATAATAATCTCCCTATAAGAGCCACCAAAACCGGTGGCTTTTTTCTGGGAGTGAGACAGAACAATTTTTTAAAATTGTTCGTTGTCTCACCCCCGCACAGTTGATTAGGTAATCTTTGGAGCTATAAGAGCGAACAAAGATACCAATCAACCACTGCGTTATGTAATTATTACTAAACCTATTTCATCTAATCAAGCCTGATAGGGACGTAGACGAAATTAGGTACATTGACGCAGTTCGAACGCTAGTGAGAACTACGATCTTTAAAAATTTAATGAGGTGAACTCAGAGAGTTCAACCGAACCAAAGGTACCGAAGTATTTTAATAGAGCGTAAACTCTTGGATTAATTCTTTTGCACACAAAAAAGCCCCTTGAGAAATTCTCAAGGGGTAGTGGAATGACTAATCGCTCGTTGTGTCAGACACTTTTTTGAATTTTGCTGAAATAACCGTATTTAGATTATTCCGTCCATCGCGTTGCTCAATCGTCAACGTTAAAATATCTCCATCAATAGAGTATTTATACGTAGTTTCTTTAGCGACAGGTCCAAT
>NZ_KQ969693.1:57393-80017 GCF_001578955.1 Streptococcus parasanguinis | reverse complement strand
AAAATCTCAAGGGGTAGGGAGTTATTTAATTAGTTTTAGGATCTGAAACTTTCTTGAATTTCATTGGATAAACAAGATGAGCACCAGTTTCATCGTACGTTTTCTCAGCATACATTGTAAGGATATCACCATTCAATTCGTAGTGATAAGTAATTGGTACGTCTGTAGAATTAATATAAAGAGGTAGAACTCCAAAGATGTTTGGAACTTCAGGGAATACGATCGTTTTTGCTTTCTCGTTTAAAACCCCATCATTTAACGTTGCAGTTAACACTTTTGTATTGTTATCAAACGTTCCAGTTTGATGTTTAAAGCTTTCAAATTTCTTTTCTCTTACGCCTAGAAGGATGGCAGTAGCTTCTTCTTTTGTAGGGTATTTATCTTTATTCTGTTCAGCATAAAAATCAATATACTTATTCATATCGGCACTATAAGAATAAGTTACATCTGTTCCTGTGATTTTTAGAGTCGGAACGATATCTTGGAAGGCTTCAGTAACCTTTAATCGACTATCAGCATCATCATAATAAATTAAGAAAGTACGTTCCACGGTATCTCTAAAATCTACAGCTCTCCAGTCTCCTTCGAGTGAGACTGGAGTCGGTGCTACTGTGGTAGTTTCTGCAACTGTTGTAGTCTCAGCGGTTGTTTGTTGTTGCTGTTGTTTCTGTTGCCCACATCCTGATACAAATAGAAGAGCAAGAAGGGAAAACATCCATAGGGAACTTTTTTTCATATTGTTCATGATTGATCACTCCTTCTAATGTTTGTCTCCTACGTAATTGAAACGAAGACGTATTACTCTAAAATGACTTTGTTCATCATTACCTTCAGCATAAAGTGTTAGTTGGTTACCTTCAACGGTGTAAGTATAAGTAATGGGTACAAGCGAGTTATACGTGGTTCCCATAACAATTCTACTTAAAAATGTAGGTGTTTCAGGGAACGTAATAGTGTGTTTCTGCGTATCGATTTCGCCAGTCAGAGAGTAATCATAGGCATCATTAGGTTCGTCAAGAGTAATCTTTGTATGTTTCAAATTTGGAATATAGTTCTTAAATTCAGCAGTTTTATTTTTTAAATACGATTCATAATTTGCTTTGTTCTCTCCTGTTGCAAATGCTTGATCCTCATACAGTTCTCTGTAATCAAAATGGTACTTCAATTCAACGGTTTTATCTTTAATGGTCATCGTCATCTTAACCTTATCGAAGTCATCAAGCATTAGTACGGCGGCAAGTTTTTTTATATTAGAAGCTAGGAATACTTTCTGAATGGTCATTTGTTGGTCAGTCCATTTCCAAGTTCCTTGTTGATCCTTTGTAAGATCTTGTGGTGCTTTTGTTGTTTTAGAAGCTTTATTTGTTTGAGAAGACTTATTTGTTTTAGAAGACTGCGATGGAGAAGGTTGACATCCCGCAATAAGGAGCACTGCAAAGAATGCCAAGAAACCGAAAAGGATCTTCTTTGTTTTAGTAAACATAAATTTACCTCCTAAACGTTGTTGCTTTAATTTTATCATTAAAGGATATAATTATAAAGTGAAATGGTGAGCGAGATATGAAGAAGAAGGGACCGTAAAATAAAAAGAAAGTACAACCTTTCAACTTTTTCTAACGAATGGCAGTGAAAACTAGGATCTTTAAAAAACACATTCTATTTGTGGTATCCAAGGTATCATTTTTTGCTATAATAGACTGTATGAGTAGAATTTTAGACAATGAAATCATGGGCGACGAAGAGGCTGTTGAACGGACGCTGCGCCCGCAATATTTACATGAATATATTGGTCAGGATAAGGTCAAGGACCAGCTGAAAATCTTTATTGAGGCGGCTAAGCTTCGGGATGAAGCGCTGGATCATGTCCTTCTTTTTGGCCCTCCAGGCCTTGGGAAAACCACCATGGCTTTTGTCATTGCCAATGAACTGGGCGTCAATCTCAAGCAGACTTCGGGTCCTGTCATTGAAAAGGCTGGTGACTTGGTAGCCATTCTTAATGACCTAGAGCCGGGGGATGTTCTCTTTATTGATGAGATCCACCGTCTTCCTATGTCGGTTGAAGAAGTGCTTTACAGCGCCATGGAAGATTTTTATATCGACATTATGATTGGCGCTGGCGAGAGCAGCCGGAGTGTCCATCTGGACCTTCCTCCTTTCACTTTGATTGGGGCGACGACGCGAGCGGGTATGCTGTCCAATCCCTTGCGCGCTCGCTTTGGGATTACCGGACACATGGAATACTATGAGCAGGATGATCTGACAGAGATTGTCGAGCGGACCGCCGAGATCTTTGAGATGGAGATTACCCACGAAGCTGCCGAAGAGCTTTCTCTTCGTAGTCGGGGGACCCCTCGGATTGCCAACCGTTTGCTCAAACGGGTGCGCGATTTTGCTCAGATTATGGGCGACGGCTTGATTGACGACACCATTACCGACAAGGCCCTCTCTATGCTGGATGTGGACCATGAAGGACTGGACTATGTCGATCAAAAGATTCTGCGTACCATGATTGAAATGTACGGTGGTGGCCCGGTCGGCCTTGGGACTCTATCGGTCAATATTGCCGAAGAGCGAGAGACCGTTGAGGACATGTATGAGCCTTACTTGATTCAAAAAGGCTTTATCATGCGGACCCGGACAGGGCGCGTGGCGACCCGCAAGGCTTATGAACACCTGGGTTATCCCTATAATGGAGACTAGAAGAAGATGCTGACGGAAGAAGCAATAGTGGAACAAATCCAAGCGGATCCGGAGATGATGGCCGTCTTGACTATTATTCGAGATCTCGACCTGGCAGATGCCTGGTTAGCAGCAGGCGCGGTGCGCAATTTCATCTGGAACCAGCTCTCTGGAAGACCAGGGTTTGACGCGACAACCGATATGGATCTGGTCTTTTATGACCCTGCGATCAGCTATGAGGAGACTCTGCAGATCGAGCAGGAATTAAAGAAGACCTATCCCCAGTACGCTTGGGAAGTCAAAAATCAAGTCTATATGCACCAGCATAGTCCGGGGACGGCTCCTTATCGCAGTGCTTGTGACGCGGTTTCTAAATACCCCGAGCAGTGTACAGCTCTTGCAGTTCGCTTAAGGAAAGATGGTCAGCTAGAGCTCTTTCTCCCTTATGGGACAAAGGATATCGAAGACTTCATTGTTCAGCCGACTCCGCATTTTTTAGCCAGCCCCGAGCGTTTAGCGGTTTATACAGAGCGGATGAAAAAGAAAAATTGGCAGAGTAAATGGCCTCCATTAGAGATTCGTTTTCCAAAATAGAGAAACAGATCAGATTTGAAAAAGGAATCTGATTTTTCTTTAAAATGATGGAGCCGCTTTGTCATCTTTCTGTCACATTTTTGTTATAATAGTAATAGTATGCTGGTTTTCCATAGTGGAAAGCCAAGAGCTCAGCTAGGTTGGGCAGTCCGAACAAGGAGTTAGGTGGAATCATGAAAAAAATCGTCTTTGTCTGCTTAGGAAATATTTGTCGGAGCCCCATGGCAGAGTTTGTCATGAAGGACTTGACGGATCAGTATGAGATTGAAAGTCGGGCAACCTCTAGCTGGGAACATGGCAATCCTATCCATCGGGGAACCCAGAAAATCTTTCAACAACACCAGGTCCCGTATGATCCAGCCAAGACGTCCTTACAGATCAAGGAAGAGGATTTTTACAACTTTGATTTGATCCTGGGGATGGATGAAAACAATGTGGCTGACCTCAAACGAATGGCACCGCCTGGAACAGAGCACAAGATTCATCTCTTTGCAGGAGAAAGTGTTCCAGATCCATGGTACACAGGAGATTTCGAAGAGACCTATTCCAGAGTCCTGAGCGGCTGTAAGGCTTGGTTAGATCAGTTAGCAACTTCCTAAGAGTTTGATATGTGAGAGAATACAGAATATGAAAGAATTTTATGAGACTTATAAGGTCTATCTAACACGAAAAAATTTAGAAATAGCAGCATTAGTCGTGATTATTCTATCTGCTTTGATGGTTTTCCTTTCAGCCATTCCAGGTCAGGGTGTTTTGACCTTGGATAAGGGGGCGATCCGTTACGACGGAAGTTTGGTCCGTGGCAAGATGAATGGCAAGGGAACCGTCACCTTTAAAAATGGGGATACCTATACAGGTAACCTCGTCAATGGCTCTTTTAGTGGCTATGGTAAGTTTAAGTCCAAGGATGGCTGGACCTATGAAGGGCAGTTTGTTAATGGCCAGCCGGAGGGCAAAGGCACCTTAACCACAGAAGCCAACGTCGTATACAAAGGAACATTCAAGCAGGGGATTTATCAAAATGCGCATTAAATGGTTTTCACTAGTCCGTGTTACAGGACTCTTATTGGTATTGCTTTACCATTTCTTCCAAAAAGCCTTTCCTGGAGGCTTCATTGGGGTAGATATTTTCTTCACCTTCTCAGGATTTTTGATTACAGCGCTCTTGATCGATGAATTTGCGCGCAAGCAAGGAATCGACTACCTGGCATTCTTGAAACGGCGCTTTTACCGGATCGTACCACCCCTTGTCTTTATGGTCTTGGTCGTGATGCCCTTTACCTTTATGGTCCAACGGGACTACGTGGCTGGTATTGGGACTCAGATTGCGGCGGTCTTCGGTTTTGTGACCAATTTCTTTGAGATGGCAACGGGTGGTAGTTACGAAAGCAACTTCATTCCGCATCTCTTCCTTCATACCTGGAGTTTGGCCCTAGAAGTGCATTACTATGTGCTCTGGGCACTTTTGGCATGGTTCTTGGCTAAGCGGGCTAAGACGGTTGGAAAGTACCGAGGCATGCTCTTCTTAGCATCCAGCGGGCTCTTTCTCTTTACCTTCTTGTCTATGTTCATCCGCGCCTTTCTGACAGCTAATTTCTCTACTATCTATTTTTCTAGCTTCACTCATATCTTCCCCTTCTTTGCGGGATCGTGTCTAGCAACGGTGACAGGGATTGCCAATGTCAGCCCGAACTTTACAAAATTGGTGCAGTCTTGGAGTATGAAAAAGACCTTGTCAGTCTTGGGTGGAAGCTTTGCCTTCTTGTTTGTGCTCAGTCTTTTCTTGCCATTTGATAGCTTGTGGACCTATCTGTTTGGCTTTTTAGCAGCGACAATCGCAGCTTGTGCCATGATTCTGTCGGCCCGCATTCTCCATGAGAAGACGCCGGATAAAAAAGAACCAGTCATCCTCAATTTCTTGGCAGATACTAGTTATGGTGTCTACCTTTTCCACTGGCCTTTCTTTATCATCTTCTCTCAACACTTGGGAAATATGATGGCAGCCCTTGTGACGACGATCGTTTCCTTGATTCTAACGGCTCTTTCCTTCTATATTTTGGAGCCAACCATTGCAGGTAAGGAACCTCGTGTCTTTGGTATGAAGATGGATCTCAGTTTTTTGACCAAACCGATCTTTTACCTCATGATTCCACTGGCTCTCTTGATGGTTGGAATCTCCGCCTTTGCACCAACCGTTGGAGCTTTTGATGAGAGTTTGGTAGTGAGTGGGCTCAATCAAGCAGACAGCAAAATGCAGGTCACACGGACGCAGGTGGACAATGCGACGGCAACAGACTATAACGTCTCAAATGGTGTGACCATGATCGGTGATTCGGTTAACTTGAGAGCACAAGACTACCTAACCAAAGCGATCCCTGGCATCCAGATCGATGCAGTGGTGAGCCGTCAGTTGGAAAATGGAATGAAGGTCTTTGAGACTGACATCTCCAATAAAGTTCTCCTAAAAAATGTGGTCATTGCCCTAGGAACCAATACTGTAAGCAACTACAAAGAATTGCTGGATCAGTATGTTGAGAAACTTCCAAAAGGCCGTCGCTTGATCCTTGTGACACCATATGATGGTCGCTATGCCAACGATCAGTCCAGTGAATCGGTTCAAACGCGTCTTTATGAGTTGGAACTGGCTAAGAAATACGACTTTATCACCATTGCAGACTGGTACCAAGTAGCAATTGAAAATCCAAACATTTGGGTGGGAACAGACTCTGTTCACTTCAATATGGAAACCAATGGTGGGGAACTCTATGCCCAAACAGTCAAAGAAGCCCTTGATAAGGCCGAAAAGGGTCCGGTCAAGAAGTAACAATGCTTCTCTGAAACTGAAACAAAACAAATCCTAACAAAATAAAACAAAAAGCAACTTTTTACTTGTAAAAAGCTGCTTATTTTAGTAAGATTGAGAAAACGCTTACAAAAATCAATTGAAAACATCTCTTTGTGAAGAAAAAAATTTTTTAATTATTTTTTCACAATTTTGCTAAAGAATTGCTTTCACAGCAATAGGATTGATAAAGTCTTCACAAACTTCAAAAAATTCTTTGTGAAAGTTGCTTGGAAGTGTTTACAAAAATCTCAAAATAGAGTACAATTATATTGTGAAATAATTAACAAATCGAAATTTCTTACACTATTCTTGAAAATTTCCGAAAACATGAAAAAGTTCTAGAAAAGGATAAGGGTTTCAAACATTGGAGGAAAGCATCAAATGGCTGATAAAAAAACTCTCTCACCTGAAGAAAAGAAACTCGCTGCTGAAAAACACGTAGACGAGTTGGTGCAAAAAGCGCTAGTGGCGCTTGAAGAAATGCGCAAATTGAACCAGGAGCAAGTGGACTACATTGTAGCAAAAGCATCTGTAGCTGCTCTTGACGCACACGGTGAGCTCGCTCTTCATGCTTATGAAGAAACTGGTCGTGGGGTCTTTGAAGACAAAGCAACCAAGAACTTGTTCGCTTGTGAACACGTAGTAAACAACATGCGTCATACGAAAACAGTTGGTGTCATTTCAGAAGATGACGTCACTGGTTTAACGCTGATTGCTGAGCCAGTCGGAGTTGTCTGCGGGATCACTCCTACAACAAACCCTACTTCAACAGCAATCTTTAAAGCATTGATTTCCTTGAAGACACGGAACCCTATCGTCTTTGCCTTCCACCCATCTGCTCAAGAATCATCAGCTCATGCGGCACAAATCGTACGCGATGCGGCAATTGCAGCTGGAGCACCTGAGAACTGTGTGCAATGGATTACCCAACCTTCTATGGAAGCAACCAGTGCCCTTATGAACCATGAAGGAGTTGCTACGATCCTTGCGACCGGTGGTAACGCCATGGTGAAAGCGGCTTATTCTTGTGGCAAACCAGCTCTTGGGGTAGGTGCCGGAAACGTACCTGCTTATGTTGAAAAATCAGCTAATATCCGCCAAGCAGCACACGATATCGTCATGTCTAAATCATTTGACAACGGAATGGTTTGTGCGTCTGAACAAGCAGTCATCATCGATAAAGAAATCTACGATGAGTTTGTTGAAGAATTCAAATCTTACCACACTTACTTTGTCAACAAAAAAGAAAAAGCCCTTCTTGAAGAGTTCTGCTTCGGCGTAAAAGCGAACAGCAAGAACTGTGCAGGTGCGAAATTGAATGCGGACATCGTTGGGAAACCAGCAGCATGGATCGCTGAACAAGCTGGCTTCTCTGTACCAGAAGGAACCAATATCCTTGCGGCAGAATGTAAAGAAGTTGGCGAAAAAGAACCGTTGACTCGTGAAAAATTGTCACCAGTCATCGCTGTTTTGAAATCTGAAAGCCGTGAAGACGGAATTAACAAAGCTCGCCAAATGGTTGAATTCAACGGTCTTGGTCACTCAGCAGCCATCCATACTGCTGATGAAGAATTGACCAAAGAATTTGGTAAAGCAGTCAAAGCTATTCGTGTTATCTGCAACTCTCCTTCGACTTTCGGTGGTATCGGGGATGTTTACAATGCCTTCTTGCCATCATTGACACTTGGATGTGGTTCTTACGGACGCAACTCTGTTGGGGACAACGTTAGTGCCATCAACCTCTTGAATATCAAAAAAGTCGGACGCCGGAGAAATAACATGCAATGGATGAAACTTCCTTCAAAAACATACTTTGAACGTGATTCAATTGAATACCTACAAAAATGTCGTGACGTTGAACGTGTCATGATCGTTACAGACCACGCTATGGTAGAGCTTGGTTTCCTTGATCGTATCATCGAACAGCTTGACCTTCGTCGCAACAAGGTGGTTTACCAAATCTTTGCAGACGTAGAACCAGATCCAGATATCACAACTGTTGAACGTGGTACAGAGATCATGCGTGCCTTCAAACCAGATACGATCATTGCTCTTGGTGGTGGATCACCAATGGATGCGGCCAAAGTAATGTGGCTCTTCTACGAACAACCAGAAGTGGACTTCCGTGACTTGGTTCAAAAATTCATGGATATCCGTAAACGTGCCTTCAAGTTCCCATTGCTTGGTAAGAAGACGAAATTCATCGCTATCCCAACAACATCTGGTACAGGATCTGAAGTAACGCCATTTGCCGTTATCTCTGATAAAGCAAACAACCGTAAATACCCAATCGCAGATTACTCATTGACTCCAACAGTTGCCATCGTAGACCCTGCCTTGGTATTGACAGTTCCTGGATCTGTTGCAGCAGACACTGGTATGGACGTCTTGACGCACGCGACAGAAGCTTACGTATCACAAATGGCTAGCGACTTCACAGATGGTCTTGCTCTTCAAGCTATTAAACTTGTCTTCGAAAACTTGGAAAGCTCAGTCAAGAATGCGGACTTCCATTCACGCGAAAAGATGCACAATGCGTCAACCATCGCAGGTATGGCCTTCGCCAATGCCTTCCTCGGTATTTCTCACTCCATGGCCCACAAGATCGGTGCGCAATTCCACACGATTCACGGACGGACCAATGCGATCTTGCTTCCATACGTTATCCGCTACAACGGTACACGCCCAGCTAAGACAGCTACATGGCCTAAGTACAACTACTACCGTGCAGATGAAAAATACCAAGATATTGCTCGTATGCTAGGACTTCCATGTTCTACTCCAGAAGAAGCCGTTGAAGCTTACGCAAAAGCTGTATACGAACTCGGTGAACGCTGTGGTATCGAAATGAACTTCAAAGCACAAGGAATCGATGAAAAAGAATGGAAGAAACATTCTCGTGAATTGGCCTTCCTTGCTTACGAAGATCAATGTTCACCAGCTAACCCACGTCTTCCAATGGTAGACCATATGCAAGAAATCATCGAAGATGCTTACTATGGTTACAAGGAACGCCCAGGACGTCGTAAATAAGACGCTAACGAATTACTGATGTTTATCAGCTACCCCTACTCTTTAGAGTGGGGGATTTTTGATGGTGTTTTCAAATTTTATGCTGACTATGGAAATTGTAAAATCAACTTTATCTTGGCAATTTAAGGTTGGAATTCTCTTTCTTTCATAGAAAATTAGACTTTTTTTAATAATCTGTGCTATTTTTATAGCATTACGAGCTAATTTATGTTACCCTATAGTGTGTGAATCTGCTTGTAGTTGAAGGGTTATGATAGCTTTTCAGTTATAGGAAACAGATAATAAGGAACCAAGAAAGGAGGCCATCTCATATGGAGTTAGAAGGTGAAGTGCAAGGAAGACAAGATCAGGCACAGAAAATTATTGATATACCCCAAAGAGATCAGGAAACTTCCACTTCAGAAGATCAGCCATCATCTGCTTCGGTGGTCTCTATGTATGGGCAGGAAAGATCTGGTCAAGGTAGTGGGCATTCGTCCAGCATTTCTAGCCTCCATCAGCAACTGGCAGGAGCATCTGGAACCCAGACTATTCAATTGCGGGAGGAATTGGTGCTGGCAGTAGCACAGAATGCTTCAGCGCAAGCCACTGCCTTTGAGGCAGAGGTCAAGGACAAGCTAGAAGAGGCCAAGGAGATGGTTTCCCATAAAGTCGCTGAGGTGTCTCAAATGGCCCACAGCATGGCTCAATTTTTAACAGACGCAGAAGTGGAGCAACTATTAGGGGAGTTCTCCATGGATACTTGTTGGGACCAAGCAGTAGAGGCGGAGAACCTCGCCCAAGCAAAGGCCTACTCTACTCGCTTGTCAGATTTGGCGGGTCAGTTGGAGGCTGCATCAGCTCAATTGGTGGACTTGGACAAGGGACAAGCGACGGCCTTTGATTTTTCATAAGTAGGAGAAAAAGATGTTAGAGATCCTGGGAGAGGACAGAGAACGAATTGAGGAGCTCCATCGAGAGATTAAAAAGGAGCAAGAGCGGATTGCGATCAGAAGTTTGATTGCAACGCAAAAAGCCTTGATGATGTTGGAAGGGATGAGTTTGCAGGTAACCTTGGGCGGTCAATCTGAAAAGATGCGCTCTTTTGCTACAACGACCCTGGTTAGTGATTTGAAAGATGGATTTACAGGAGGAGCAGCGGACGCGGTAGAAACAGCACTGAAATCAGTGAAGAAGCCGATTTTATTGAGTCCGATTAAAGGAGGTATGTGATGTACCATTCAGGAAATAGTGAATTGGAACAACTAGAAGATCGACATTACCGCTTCAATCAAAAGCTTAGTGAGCTGGAGTGGGATTATGCGGATATGCGTATGGATGTTCGCCAACATACAGAAAATTTAGTGGACTGGCTGAGTGCTCTGCATTTTCAAGCCCCAAGTGCGGAGGCTCAAAGTGGCTTGGAGCGTTTATTTGCCTTGCAAGAAGAGTTTGAGGCAGAACTCAAGCGCTATGAAGATCGCTTAGAAGAAGAGCGTGAGCGCGAACAGCAAGAGTACTACAAGCAACGTCAACAATTAGAACAAGGTGATTGAAACATTCCTCTGGTAGAGATAAGAGGAATGTTTTTGTTTGCTCAAAAAACTTTTAAAAATGTGCTTCGAACCATTGTAAACGCTTACTCTATATGTTATAATATCACAAAGAAATATACAGAACATGGTTTTATCAAACCAACAAAAAGGAGTTGCTTATGAAAGCTGTAACCTATGTATCTGCAGGCAATCTGCAACTGCTGGATCAAGCTCATCACCCACCACTTCAAACTCTCAGAAGTTGAAAAAGCCTATGATGTCTTTAAACATGCAGGTGAAAGCCATGCACTCAAGGTCATTATCGAAAATGATATCAGTGAATGAAGTGGCAACTAATGTTTGTTCATAGTTTTTTTAGTAGGGCTGGGAGGTAACTTCTAGCCCTTTTTCAGAGGATTAAGAGATGAGAGATATAAAAAGTGAAATTGGTAAAAAACTAAGACGATTAAGAGAAGAAAAGGGGATGACGAGAGAAGTACTTTGTAATGATGAAAGTGAATTAACAGTTCGTCAGTTAGTACGTATTGAAAAGGGAGAGTCTTTGCCTAGCTTAAAAAAATTAGAATATATTGCGAATATGCTGGGTATTCCAGTGTCGAATATTGTAGATCATGATAAAGCGGTGTTACCTCGTAGATATCTAGAGTTGAAATTTCTAGTTACTCATTTTATGACATATGGGGATGAAGAACGGATAAGACTAAAGGAATCGTATTTTGATGAGATTTACGAATCGTATTTTGAAGATTTACCAGAAGAGGAACAAGTGGCTATTGAAGCTGTTGATGCAGCATTAAATGTTTTTTCAACTGAAAAAGCTGAATATGGAGAAAATTTGATTGAGGAATATTTTGGGCAATTGATGACTAAAAAAGAATTTTCTCAAAATGATCTATTAATTATCAAATTATTTTTGTTCAAATGTCTCGCGAGAGCAAAAGATAAAAGCGATGCCATGATTTTAGTTGATAAAATGATTGCTACCAAAAATTCATCTGATAAAACGAGCCTATATTTAATAACCAGAAATTTGATAGCGATGACTTCTATCTTATATCAAGATGAAGATTATGAACAGTTGGGTCCATATATAGATGAATTGGATAAATTAGTACAAGAAACTCAATATTTTCAACAAAAGCCGGGTATAGATATGATGAAAGGAACCTATGCATTCTACGTGGAAAAAGATATAGAAAAAGCAAAAGTATTTTATCACCAAGCGATGGTTTGTGCTCATTCATTTGGCGAATTTGATCTTGAAAATAAAATAAAAAAAGAAATGGAAAAACATTTTAAAAAATGAGGATGTGACATTTATGTCATGTCCATTTTATTTTTAAAGTGATACCATTGTTATTGAAGATGAAGTGGGAATAATAATTAGGTAGAGAGGATAATTATAACTATTACAGAGGATGTTTTTTTCAGATTTGATGGATGAAATTATTATGTATAAATTATAATTTTCACTTCATATTTCTTGTAAATAACCTATTATAGTCTTATAATATATGTACAGAAAACGATTACATAAAGAGAAAGGTGTGATCTTATGAAACGGTTTTGTTATCATCGTGAATTCTGGATGGACTTCCATTTCTGGATCTTGGTCTTGCTTTTAGTGGCTGTAGCTTTGACGATGCGGGCTCCGCTTTCGGTAGTTAGCCTAGCTTATCTTGCTTTTGTTGGGATTTTGATCCTTCTTCAGGTCTTTCAACCACCTGTATCGACACGTCAGTATCCAGAAGGTAGCTACCATTTCAATTGGACCTTCTATCGCGATACCCGACTCTATATCGATCTCTTTTTACTAGCAGGTCTCTTGGCAGGCCCAATGGCTTCATCGGATATGGTCTATTGGATCTTGCTTGGAGCCGTCGTCGGCTCTATCGGCTTTGTATTTGTCGTAAAGGAAAAAGCGACTCAAAAGATGGCCTAGGTAGATGATATGGTTTCAGTATTATAGAGTAAAAATACTTCTTTAGAATAATCAAAAAACCAAGAAGGATGAGATAAAACTCATCCTTCTTGGTTTTTTAAATAGGGAGACCATATTAAGATTTTCGAGAACGTTGACTAGAAAGCTTTTTGTTTTCCCAGTAGCTATTAAAGACAATTTCCTTTTGTTCTCGGCTTTTATTAAGGAAATGAGCATAGATCAAATCGACCACAATGAGGAGTGGTAAAATCGCAGAGATTCGATCGATATAGGTACTACTAGGAAGGGGTGCGGCCGGTAACACTTCTGTGAATCCTTGGTGGATAGCAGCAGGATTAGCGGTCACAAGAACCGTCTTAGCCCCTTTTTCTTTGGCATCCAAAAGACTGTCTGTAATGGAATTTGTGCTTCCTGATAATGAGAAACCGATGACTAAACAAGAGGAATCGAGAATACTGGTCGTCCAAGCAAAGCCATCTTGATCAGTCAGGGCTTCACAAACGACGCCCAGTCGCATAAAGCGCAATTTCATTTCTCGAGCGACTAATCCGGAACTACCGATCCCGAAGAAATAGACTCGGTCTACTTGATCGATTAGTTCAGCTACCCGATCTAATTGAGAATCTTTTACCAGACTTTCAGTGACGTTACTGATATGGTGGTAGCGTTGCAAGACGCTGAGAGTGAGTTCGTCATGCTCTTGTACCTGTTTTTGATTCTTTGTTTCCTCATTAAAATGATAGACAAACTCACGATAGCCGGAAAAACCACATTTTTGAGAGAAACGCGTTAAAGCTGCCTTTGAGACATGGAGTAACTCCGTTACACGAGAAGAGGACAGGGAGTGCTGTCGTGCTTCGGATGATAAAAAATATTGGGCAATGTCGCGTTCCATATCTGTTAACTCAGCTTCATGGCTGGCGATAATGGCGCGTAAATCTTGATCTTGTTTCACAGCAATCCTCCTTTCTCACGAGATGAAATAACAGGATACTCCTATAATATATTACACATTATAACATGGGTAACCGCTTTATTCAAGTAAAAGAAATCAAGAAATACTGAAACTAGGAACAGGATATGAGAAAAGAAGAGAGCGCTACCAAACTTGAAACTAAGCTCTTATTGGTTGTCCACAATTTTCTGAAAATTCCCGGTTGGGCCTGAACAAACGATATGAATTGTGGTATAATTTAAGATAATTGTACTGTTGTTCGAAGAACAATGGTTGAATAAGGAGGTGTGACGATGTCGAATGCAACACTCGAGATGATGCAAGAGATCGAGCAAGCTGCTCAGGGAGTGATCGTAGGTTATGAAGCTCAAGTTGAACAAATCCGAACGGATTCGCGCGATCGCCTTGCAACAGTGGCACAGCATTACGATGAGGAAACCAAGCAATTGGTCACAGAGGCAGAAAAAAACGCCCAGGAAAGACTCGTCCGTTTAACGAAAGATCTGGAAGAAACGGTTGCGCGCAATGATGCCAGGGTACAAGAGGCGATGACCGATAAACGAGCTGGGCTAGTTGAAGCCATTGTAGAAAAGGTGGTAGCAAGCTATGGCCGTTAGTCAGATGAAAAAACTGTCCCTCATCTTACCCAAAGATGACTTGGATAGTCTCCTACTAGCGCTACAGTCTGAGGCAAAAATCCAGATTTATGACCTCAGTGAGCATGAAGAATGGCAGGCTGCCTTTGAGGCAAATACCTTGTCTCAACCCTTGACAGAGGACAATCGTCAAGCCTTGGTAGAGCTACAAAAACGTCAAGAACAAGTTGAAAAAATGATTCAGATTCTGGAGCCCTACATGCCTGAGAAGAAGGCCCTGCAAGCTCTAAAGGAAGAACCCTTAAGCTTGTCTTTTGATGACTTGCAGGCCCACGGGATGATTCGAGACGAGGATCTTCTATTGACCAAGTTGAAACGCCAATTGCGCGTGTTAGACAAGGCTCGTCAGAAGATTGCGGATGCAAAGGGAGAGATAGAGCGCTTAGAAAAATGGCGACCGTTAGAAGTGACGCCAGCTGCTCTCGCTACTTTTCACTATGTGCATGGCTTGATCGGGACGATCCCAAATAGCGATACAGACGCTGTTCGCTCTTCCTTAAAAGCTCATCCTGAGCTGGAGTTAGAAGAAGTCTTTACGTCTGAAACCGAACACGGCTATGTCATCTTGTATCGTTCGGGAGATCGTGTAGCTGTTCAGGAGCTTTTAGAAGACCATGGGTTCAAAGAATTGGACTATGAAGAAGAGCAGGTCCCGGCCGCCTACTTGGATCGCCTAGAAGGGGAAATCAAAGAGCAAGAAGCTGTAGTTGCAGCAACCCTAGCCGAGTTACAAAACTCCCAGAAGGAACTGGACCAGCTCAAGTACCAGATGGATTACTTGCTGAGTTCGGGAGCTCGTGAGGAAGCCAAGTCGCTTCTTGCCAGCACGCAGAGCTTGGTAGCTCTAGAGGGTTGGATTGAAACATCCCAAGTGGCCTCATTGCGAGACTTCTTGCAAGAAGGTTTTGGTTCTCGGGTCTTACTAGAGACGCGCGATGTGACGGAAAAAGATTGGGATGACGTTCCAATCCAGTTGCGAAATAATGCCTTGGTAGAGCCCTTTGAATTAGTCACAGAGATGTACGCCCTGCCTAAGTATTACGAGAAAGATCCGACACCGATCGTTTCTCTCTTCTACTTTGTTTTCTTTGGCATGATGGTCGCAGATATCGGTTATGGACTGTTGCTAACTTTGGCGACAGGCTTTGCCCTTAAAGCCTTTAAGCTCAAGCCTAGTACAGCCAAGAACCTTCGTTTCTTCAGTCTCCTCGGAATTTCAGTTGCCCTTTGGGGTGTGGTCTATGGCTCTTTCTTTGGATTTGAGATGCCTTTTGCCCTGATCAGTACGACCAGCAACGCCATGACCATCCTGATCCTCTCAGTGGTCTTTGGTTTTGTCACCGTCTTAGTGGGCCTCTTCCTAGGAGGAATGAAAAATGTTCGCCTCAAAGACTACACCGAAGCCTATAATGCTGGCTTTGCTTGGGTCTTGATCCTACTTGGCTTAATGCTTCTAGCAGTAGGCAATATCTTGCCAGGGATGAGCATTTTAGTTCCGATTGGCAAGTGGTTAGCTATTTTGAATGCCATTGGGATCTTGATTGTTTCCATTGTCAGTGCCAAGAAGCTATCCGGTTTAGCCTCTGGTCTCTTTAACCTCTACAATGTTAGTGGCTATATCGGAGACTTGGTCAGCTTCACCCGTTTGATGGCCTTGGGCTTGTCTGGAGCGAGTATCGGTTCGGCCTTCAACCTTATTGTTAATCTCTTTCCACCGCTTGGACGGTTTACGGTAGGGCTTGTGCTCTTTATCGTCCTACATGCCATTAATATGTTCCTGTCCTTCTTGTCAGGATATGTGCATGGAGCCCGTTTGATCTTTGTGGAGTTCTTCGGTAAGTTCTACGAAGGAGGAGGCAAGCCATTTCGTCCTCTCAAACCTTCTGAACGCTATATTAAAACAAAAAAATAAGTTTTATCTTTAATAAATAGGAGTATATTCATGGAATCTTTAGCATCATACTTTTCAGCCCATGGGGGCGCCTTCTTTGCAGCATTTGGTGTGGCGATCGCCGTTGCACTTAGTGGAATGGGATCTGCCCTTGGGGTTGGTAAAACGGGTCAAGCAGCAGCAGCACTCTTGAAAGAACAACCTGAAAAATTTGCCCAAGCCTTGATTTTGCAATTGTTGCCAGGTACACAAGGTTTGTACGGTTTCGTTATCGGGATCTTGATCTGGTTGCAAATTAAGCCAGATATGCCACTTGAAACAGGAGTCGCTTACTTCTTTACAGCTCTTCCAGTTGCGATCGTTGGTTATTTCTCAGCCAAACACCAAGGAAATGTTGCGACAGCAGGGATGCAAATCTTGGCCAAACGCCCTGAAGACATGATGAAAGGGGTTATCCTTGCGGCCATGGTTGAAACCTATGCCATCTTGGCCTTCGTTGTGTCCTTCCTATTGACCCTACGCGTCGGCTAAGAGCTAGCTTTGATGGATTCGCCTCGCGAGGCGAAAAACACAAGACGCATGCAATAGGAGAAAAAACGATATGGATGAACAAACCCAATTAAAGGATTCGATCTTGGCCCAAGCCCACGAAAAAGGGCGTAAACTCTTAGAAGAGGCCAAGGAAACCATCCTAAAAGAGGAGACTGCACAAGAAGAGCGTTTGATCCAAGACAAACTCAATCAACGCTCCGAGCAGCTCAAGCGGATTCAACGTCAATTGCAACGTGAAACCCAACAAATCGAAAATAAAAAACGCCAATCAACCCTTGTCACCAAGCAACGAGTCTTAAAGGATCTCTTTGCAGATGCTTATGAAGCGATGGTGGCTTGGACCCTTGAAAAGGAAATGCAGTTTGTAGATGCGGTCTTAGATCGCTATCAGGGACAAGTTGTGACCCTGACCTTTGGGGCGGTGAGCGCTAGCAAATTTGATTCAGTAGCTCTCGAGAGATTGAAGCAGACGCATCAGAATGTGACAGTTGCAGATGCAACAATCCCAGCTCAAGCAGGTTTTGTCTTGTCGGTTGGGAAGATTGATGACAACTATCTCTACCGTGATTTGGTGGATTCCATTTGGGAGCAAGAAAGCTACCAGATGGCAGCCAGCATTTTCACAGATGAAGAGAACTAGGAGGTTGCAATGAGCGAACGGACCTATTCTCAAGTCAATACAGGAATCAGCGTACGTGAGGCTAGTTTTGTCAGTCCCAGTCAGTTCGAGCAGTTGCTTGCAAGTCCCTCAAGCGAGAGCCGAGAAGGTTTGCTACAAGGCACACCTTATGCTCTGGATAGCAAGGAGATCAAGGATTTATCAGCCCTTGAAGCCCGCCTGATGGCAGCCTTGTTGGCAGAATACCAATGGGCTTTTGAGGTAAGCCCTCAGTCAGACCTGGTTAGCCTTTTTACCTTGAAATACACCTATCACAATCTCAAGGTTTATCTAAAACACAAGGCGACAGAGCGCAAGTTGGGGCACTTATTGATCCCTATCGGTCCTTATTCTCTCGATGTGCTTGAGCATTTGGTGGCGACCTTTTCTGCAGAGCATTGTCCGGCCTTTATGGCGGAAGAAGTGGCTGCAACCTGGCAAGAATTCCAAGACTATCAGGACTTGCGGGTCCTCGAAATTGGGATGGACTTAGCTTATTTTAAACATCTGAGATACTTAGGGGACAGCCTAGATCATCCGACTCTGAAGCAGTTGGTGGACGTGACCATTGACTTTTACAATGCGATTACAGTTAAGCGGGCCTTGGATCAGCAAAAACCGCATAGCTTTATGCACCAATTACTTTCAGATGAAGGGAGCCTCAGTGCCCATCAGGTGATCGACCTCCTAGAATCCGGTCAGTGGTTGACCTGGTTTTATCAAGTTAATCCGCTGGACTACGATCTCGCCTTAGAGACTTATGAGGAAAAGATGCGCACCGGTCAACTAAAGACCGTAGAGTTGGAGTATTTAGAGAGTTTGGTGAAATTCAGTCTTCTAGATGCTGGCCGTTTTGAAGTCGATGGACCACTCCCTCTTGTTCGTTATCTTTACGGAAAAGAGTTAGAGGTGACCAACCTTCGTTTGGTCCTCTCTGGTTTGGACAATGGTTTTCCGCTAGCAGAAATCAAAGAAAGGATGAGACCGATTTATGGACAAACAGACCTATAAGATCGCCGTTGTGGGCAATCGGGACGCCATCCTTCCTTTTCGCCTAATTGGCTTTCAAACCTATCCGGTCACAGAGCCACAAGAAGCGATCAATACCTTGCGAAAACTCAGTCGGGAAAACTTCGGGATTATCTACCTGACAGAGGATATTGCTCAGGCCATTCCAGATACAGTGGCTTTTTACGACCAGCAACTGACACCGGCTCTGATCCTTATCCCGACCCATAGAGGGACTACAGGACTGGGCCAACAGCGGATTCGTGATAATGTCGAAAAAGCAGTAGGACAGGATATTTTATGAGAACAAATGAATTTGGCCAAACGATTGGCGATGCACTGCCGGATTTTACTCCGGGGAGTCTGCCAGCTATTGAGCGGATCGAAGGTCGCTATACCGTGATCGAGCGCCTCTCAAAAGAAAAACATGGAGCAGATCTTTATCAGGTCTACGGGCCGGACTCTCCAGCAGCGATGTGGACCTTTCTGTTCAAAGGCCCTGCCCGCAATGAAGAGGAGTGGGACTACCTATTAGATGATCTCATGACAGCCCAAGGTCGCTTTTACTATGCGATTGTAGACAAAGATTCAGGCAAGGCTTTGGGGACTTTCTCTCTCATGCGGATCGATCAAGCTAATCGGGTGATCGAAGTCGGAGCAGTGACCTACTCACCAGCGCTCCAAAAGACACGCATGGCTACGGAAGCCCAGTATCTGTTAGCGCGCTACGTGTTTGAAGATTTAGGCTACCGCCGCTATGAGTGGAAATGCGATGCCTTAAACCAAGCATCTCGCAAAGCAGCTGAGCGCTTAGGGTTTACCTATGAAGGCTGTTTCCGTCAGGCTGTTGTTTATAAAGGTCGTACCCGCGATACAGACTGGTTGTCTATCATTGACCAAGAATGGCCAGCTATCAAACAGCGACTAGAAGCTTGGTTGGATCCAAGCAATTTCGATGCCAATGGCCAACAAAAGCAAGCTCTAAGAGAGATAGCGCACAAGTAAAACAAAGAAACAAAGGATTCCCAGGAGGAATACATGACTCAAGGAAAAATTATCAAAGTTTCCGGTCCCTTGGTGGTTGCATCAGGGATGCAGGAGGCCAACATCCAAGACATTTGCCGGGTCGGCGATCTTGGTTTGATTGGCGAAATTATTGAGATGCGGCGGGACGAAGCCTCTATCCAAGTATATGAAGAAACGTCTGGAGTCGGACCAGGTGAACCGGTGGTAACAACCGGAGCTCCCCTTTCTGTTGAATTGGGACCAGGCTTGATCTCTCAGATGTTTGACGGGATCCAACGCCCCTTGGAACGTTTCCAAGAAGTGACTGCCAGTGACTTCCTCGTTCGTGGGGTGCAAGTTCCAAATCTAGATCGGGACACCAAATGGGCCTTCGAGCCAAGTGTGGCAGAAGGGACAGAAGTGGTCGCAGGAGACATCGTCGGTACGGTCCAGGAGACCAATATGGTGGAACACCGCATCATGGTACCCTTTGGTGTGAGTGGACGTGTAACCAAGATCGCAGCAGGTTCTTACACAGTAGAAGAGCCAGTCTATGAGATCGAGCAGGCAGATGGCAGTCTCTTTACTGGTACTTTGATGCAAAAATGGCCAGTTCGTCGAGGCCGTCCCTTTGCACAAAAACTGATTCCAGTAGAGCCTTTGGTCACCGGTCAACGGGTCATCGATACCTTCTTCCCTGTGACTAAGGGTGGAGCTGCAGCTGTTCCTGGTCCTTTCGGAGCTGGAAAGACAGTCGTGCAACACCAGGTGGCTAAGTTTGCCAATGTAGACATCGTAATTTACGTTGGTTGTGGGGAACGTGGAAATGAAATGACGGACGTTCTGAATGAATTTCCAGAATTGATCGATCCAACGACCGGTCAATCCATCATGCAACGGACCGTTCTGATCGCCAACACTTCGAACATGCCAGTAGCGGCGCGTGAAGCTTCCATCTACACAGGGATTACTATTGCCGAATACTTCCGTGATATGGGTTATTCCGTTGCCATCATGGCGGACTCTACTTCTCGTTGGGCAGAAGCTCTCCGTGAAATGTCTGGTCGTCTAGAAGAAATGCCAGGGGATGAAGGCTACCCAGCCTATCTTGGTAGCCGGATCGCCGAATACTACGAGCGTGCAGGTCGGGTCAAGACACTCGGAACCACTGCGCGTGAAGGCTCGATTACCGCTATCGGTGCCGTTTCCCCTCCGGGTGGAGATATTTCAGAGCCTGTAACGCAAAATACCTTGCGGATTGTCAAGGTCTTCTGGGGACTAGATGCTCAATTGGCGCAACGTCGTCACTTCCCGGCCATCAACTGGTTGAGTTCTTATTCCCTTTATCAAGATGAAGTCGGTCGCTATATCGATCTACATGAACAAATCAGCTGGTCTGAAAAAGTGACCCGCGCTATGAATTTGCTTCAAAAGGAAAGTGAATTGCAAGAAATCGTCCGCTTGGTTGGTCTAGATTCCTTGTCTGAAAAAGACCGCTTGACCATGAATGCGGCCAAGATGATCCGTGAAGACTACCTGCAACAAAATGCCTTTGATGAGGTCGATACCTATACCTCTTTCAGCAAGCAGGTGGCCTTGTTGACCAACATTTTGACCTTTGACCAAGAAAGTCAAAAAGCACTAGAATTGGGAGCTTACTTCACAGAAATCATGGAAGGAACAGTAGCTCTTCGAGACCGCATTGCCCGTAGCAAGTTCATCCATGAGGACCAGTTGGCAACCATTCAAGCCCTGAAAGAAGAAATCGTAGAAACCCTACACCAAATCGTCGCAAAAGGAGGAGTAGACAATGAGCGTGATTAAAGAATACCGTACTGTCAGCGAAGTTGTTGGCCCCTTGATGATTGTCGATCAGGTCGAAGGGGTTCACTACAATGAACTGGTAGAAATCAAGCTTCATGATGGAACGACCCGTCAGGGACAAGTCCTCGAAGTCCAAGAAGATAAGGCCATGGTCCAGCTCTTTGAAGGATCTAGCGGGATCAACTTGGAAAAAGCCAAAGTCCGCTTTACCGGACGTCCCCTAGAACTTCCTGTGTCTGAAGACATGGTCGGACGCATCTTTAACGGAATGGGCAAACCCATCGATGGCGGTCCAGAGATTATCCCAGAGAAGTACTTGGACATTGATGGACAAGCCATCAATCCTGTTTCGCGGGACTATCCGGATGAATTTATCCAGACAGGGATCTCAGCCATTGACCATTTGAATACCTTGGTTCGGGGCCAAAAACTCCCAGTATTCTCAGGTTCTGGTCTTCCTCACAAGGAGTTGGCAGCTCAGATTGCTCGTCAAGCGACGGTTCTTAATTCTGAAGAAAACTTCGCCGTGGTCTTTGCGGCTATGGGAATCACCTTTGAAGAAGCCGAGTTCTTTATGAACGACCTTCGGGAGACAGGTGCGATTGACCGCTCTGTCCTCTTCATCAACCTAGCTAATGACCCAGCTATCGAACGGATTGCCACTCCTCGGATCGCCTTGACAGCCGCCGAATATTTGGCCTATGAAAAAGATATGCACGTCTTGGTTATCATGACGGATATGACCAACTACTGTGAAGCCCTTCGGGAAGTATCTGCTGCCCGCCGGGAGGTTCCAGGACGTCGGGGCTATCCAGGTTACCTCTATACTAACCTCTCAACCCTCTACGAACGTGCAGGACGCTTGGTTGGAAAGAAAGGATCTGTGACCCAAATTCCGATCCTCTCCATGCCGGAAGATGATATCACCCACCCCATCCCTGACTTGACAGGCTACATCACCGAAGGTCAGATTATTCTGTCCCGCGATCTCTACAATAGTGGTTACCGCCCACCGATCAATGTTCTTCCATCCCTTTCTCGTTTGAAGGACAAGGGTTCTGGTGAGGGGAAGACTCGAGAAGACCATGCGGCGACCATGAACCAGCTCTTTGCGGCTTACGCCCAAGGAAAACAAGCCAAAGAACTGGCTGTAGTGCTTGGGGAGTCTGCCTTGTCAGATACCGACAAGCTCTATGTTAAATTTACGGACCGCTTTGAGCAGGAATACATCAATCAAGGTTTCACCACCAATCGGACGATTGAGGAAAGTTTGGATCTCGGTTGGGAACTCTTATCCATCCTTCCACGAACAGAGCTTAAACGGATCAAGGATGAGATGATTGACAAGTATCTGCCAAACAAAGAGGGTTAGCCTATGGCACGATTAAATGTAAAACCAACTCGGATGGAGCTTAATATTCTAAAAGAGCGCCTCAAGACAGCAACC
>NZ_KQ969693.1:53807-57339 GCF_001578955.1 Streptococcus parasanguinis | reverse complement strand
ACAAGTTGCTCAAGGATAAGCGGGATGAACTCATGCGCCGTTTTATTGAAGCTGTGCGTGAGAATAATCGTCTGCGCCAAAAGGTGGAGGCAGCGCTGGTGGGCAATATGCAAGATTTCGTGATGGCCAAGTCCTTAGAGAGCGACCTCATGGTGGAAGAAATCTTTGCCGTTCCTACGCGAGAAGTGATGCTTCATATTGAGGAAGAAAATGTCATGAGTGTGCGCGTGCCCAAGCTCCATGCTCGTATCGATAATCCATACGGAGATGATGAAGGGGACGTGGTTTATAGCTACTTAGCCTCCAACAGTCAAATGGATAGCACGATCCAAGAAATGGGGGATCTACTCCCAGATTTGCTCAAGTTAGCGGAAATCGAAAAAAGCTGCCAACTCATGGCAGATGAAATCGAGAAAACCCGCCGTCGAGTGAACGGACTCGAGTATGCGACCATCCCAGACCTCAAAGAGACTATCTATTATATCGAAATGAAACTCGAAGAAGCCGAGCGCGCCAACCTCGTCAGAATCATGAAGGTAAAATAAGATACTAAGGCTGTAAAAAACAAAGTAAAAATAGGAAATTGACGAAGTCTTCGATGAAGACAAGACAGCTCATCTTTTTCACACAGTTCTTAGCCCGGCCTCAATTACTTAAAAAATACAAGAACCTCATCAAGAAATCATTCCTAGATGAGGTTCTTTTGCACCCTCGTACTCTTCTTCCACTACCCTATTTTTATGTTACTAGTTTGTAACAATGTGACAAGAAAGACGAAATATTACAAGAAAAATACAGTTTTGTTAAATAGACAAAAAGACCTTTTATTATTTTTAAATTGTGATAAGATAGAGTAGTAGTTCATTTGTTCAAGAAAATATTGAGCAAAAAAACAATGAAAAAAGAGGATAAAAGATGAAATTAAAAGTTAATACGAAAGCCTTGATCGCTTCAACAGTAGCTCTTGCAGTGATTCCATTTACAAAAGCCACTGCAGAAACACTTGAAGATTGGGTAGCTCGCTCAGTAGATGAAATCAAACATGATATCCAACAAAGCGGTGAAAACCAACAAACTTATACCATCAAATATGGTGATACATTGAGTTCGATCGCAGAAGCGCTTGGAATCGATGTACATGTGTTGGCAAACTTGAACAACATCAGCAACATGGATTTGATTTACCCAGGTACTGTTTTGAAAACAACAGTAAATGATCAAAAAGAAGTAACTTCAGTTGAAATCCAAACTCCTCAAGCAGGTGCGACAGATGCAACCGTTGCAAGTGCTGACTTGACAACAAACCAAGTGACAGTTGATGACCAAACAGTCGCTGTTAACGATTTGTCTAAACCAGTAAACGAAGATAACAAAGCTGTTCCAGTTGCTCCAGCAGCGGGCACTCAAGAAGCTCCAGTAGTTGAAGTACCAGCAGCAGAAACACCAGCACAACCAGCTGTTCCAGAAACACCAAACTACGGTGCTCCAGCTGTCAATGTTGAAGTTCAAAATCAAGAAGTAGCGCCAGCTGCTCCTCAATCTGCTCCAGTAGCGGAAACACCTGCTGAAACACCAGCTTCTGCTCCTGAAGCTCCAGTAGAGGAAGCTCCAGCACAACCAGTAGCAGAAACGGCTGCTACACCTGAAGTGCAACCACTAGCATCAACTCCAACAGCTGCAAATGCCATTCCAACTGATCCACACCTTCAACCGCAAGCGGAAGCTTTCCGTCAAGAAATCGCTGCGAAATTCGGTATCACAAATATCGGTGGTTACCGTGAAGGGGATCCAGAAGACCATGGTAAAGGGCTTGCAGTAGACGTAATGGTTCCGACAAGTTCTGAACTTGGAGATCAAGTTGCCCAATATGCAATTGACAACATGGACCGTGCAGGTATCTCATACATCATCTGGAAACAACAATTCTACATGCCAGTCGACAACATTTACGGACCTGCTAACACATGGAACCAAATGCCAGACCGTGGTGGAGATACAGCAAACCACTACGATCACGTACATATCTCATTTAACGGATAATAAAACTTCGAACTAGGACAAGTGCCTAGTTCTTTTTTTGTATGCACAAAAAAGGCCGGAAGACGAATCTTCCAGCCAGACGATGGTTATAAAATATGATCAACTTTTTCCACCTGATAAAGGGCAATCGCCATGATAATGGTTAAGACCAGTAACATAAGAATGGCAGGTGTCCAAGAGTGGAAGAGAGATTTGCTATATCCAAAGAGGATGGGCCCAAAGGCTGCAAAGACGTAGCCTCCTGTTTGGGCAAGACCAGAAAGTTGAGCAGTTTTCTCAGGTGTGCTGGATTTCATGGAGAAAGCGACCATGAGGTAAGGGAAGAGCGAACTAACGGAACTTCCAATCAGGGCATTTAATACCAACCAGTAGAAGAAGTTGCTGGTCGGGATTAAGAGCATGGCTACCCCCAGAATCCCTGCTCCGACAACAATCGCAAGCATCAAGTGTCGATTGCGATCGGATAACCGTGTGGTTAAACTTGGGATCGTCAAGGAGAATGGGAGACTGATCAGGGTGAACACGGAGGCCAGTAGTCCAGATTCAACCTTTGAAAGGCCAGCTTGAACAGCCATGGTCGGAAGCCAGGTCATACTTGTGTAGAAAAGCAGTGACTGCAAGCCTCCAAAAATCATGATAGCCCAGACATATTTATTGGTATACCACTTGCTACTAGATTCTGTAGTGGCCGTCTTTTTTAGATGGTGGTTGTAGCGAATGTTAGGAATCCAGATGACCAAAGCAAGAGCACACAAGGCTGTCAAGATGTTGACCAAACCTTGCCAAGAAGTGGCTTTGGTGATCGGAACAGCGACAGAAGAGGCGATCGTTGTGGACATCCCCATAGAAGTGATGTACAAAGTGGTCAGAATGCCTAGTTGACGGGGTCTGTTCGCTTGAATCAGGCTTGGAAGCAGCACATTGAGAAAGGCGATGCCAGCTCCAATCAAGATGGTTCCCAGATAGAGGAAGGGGAGGTTGATAATCCGAATGGCAGATCCGATCGTAATCGCGATCAAAACTAGGAAAAAGAGGCGCTCAATCCCCAACTTTTTAGCAAATTGAATTGCAAAAGGTGAGAAAAGGGCAAAGGTGAGAAGTGGCAAGCTAGTCAATAGTCCCAGAGAGCTCACATCTACCCCCAAACCAGCTGCGATGTCAGACAAGACCGTCGGAAGCGTAGTAAATGGTGTTCGTAAAACAATCCCAAGCATAATGATGCCCGGGACGAATAACATAGAATGTGTTTTTTTCATAAATCCTCCTCAGACAAAAATTCTCTTCATTATAACACAGATCGAGTATAAATTGGAGTATTGATACAAATGAAGGAGAAGGACCGTAGTTCTCACTGTTGTTCGAACTGCGTCAACGTACCTAAACTCGCTGATGCTCGTAAAGGTACGTAGAAAAAGCCACCGGTTTTGGTGGCTCTTATAGGGAGATTATTATGAAAAAGTTTAGGATTTTCTATCAAACAAAGTTAGGAGGT
>NZ_KQ969693.1:45978-53787 GCF_001578955.1 Streptococcus parasanguinis | reverse complement strand
ATGGTTTTATTATAAAGCGGTTTGCTTAAAGAAATCTTAAGAAAAGACGCTGTTTATAAGAATCGGTCTTAGGTCTGACAAAATGCATTAATCATCATTTCAAACAGTAAAATTACTTATTCCATTCTAAAGATCGTAGTTCTCACTGTCGTTCGAACTGCGTCAACTTACCTAAGTTCGTCTACGCCCCTATTGGACTTGACTCACTAAGGTACGTAGAAAAAAGCCACCGGTTTTGGTGGCTCTTATAGGGAGATTATTATGAAAAAGTTTAGGATTTTCTATCAAACAAAGTTGGGAGGTCTTCATTTGATGGTTTTATTATAAGGCTGATTTCTTAAAGAAAACTTAAGAAAAGACGCTGTTTATAAGAATCGGTCTTAGGTCTGATATTTTTTTACAACAGAAACTATTTAGATTTTTTTCAAAATAGAGTTGACAAATCTATCTGGAAGTACTAGAATCTATTTAGAAAGAAATCTAAATAGATTGGAGAAGATAGAGAATGAATTTTGCGCAAACATTTAAAGCTTTATCGAATCCGATAAGAAGAAGTATCTTAGAACTGCTAAAGGCGGGGAAATTATCTGCTGGTGATATCGCTGGCCACTTTGATGTAGCAGGAGCGACGATTTCCCATCATTTAAGCCTCCTCAAGCAGGCAGATTTAATTCGAGAGGAAAAAGAGAAGAATTTTATCTACTATGAACTCAATACTTCTGTCTTGGAGGATTTAATGGTCTGGCTCGTTGATTTGAAAGGAGACTCTACTGATGAAAACGAATAAAAAACTATTGCTATTAACTTCTATGGTGATCCTTTTCCCCATGCTTTGGGGGCTGATGATTTGGTCGCAATTGCCTAACCAAATCCCGATTCACTTCAATTTTGCTGGCCAGGCCAATAACTTCCAATCGAAACCCCTGGTTGTGTTTGGTCTTCCTATTTTCGATCTCATGGTGCATCTGTTTATGATTTTCGTGATCGGACGTGATCCTAAGAATCGCACGATGAATGAGAAAATGATCAGAGCGATTTACTGGTTGACCCCAATCGTTTCCTTAAGTACCTCCTATCTCATCTATAGCAAGGCGCTAGGATCTACTACCAATCCATCAGTTTTTGTTTCGGTGTTGCTGGGTCTCATCTTTGTGATCATGGGCAATTACATGCCGAAGCTAAAAGTGAATCACACGGTTGGAATACGTCTGCCTTGGACTTTGCAGAGTGAAGATAACTGGCACAAAACCCATCGCTTGGCAGGGAAGTTGTGGGTCCTCGGAGGTTTGATCCTTCTACTTGAAGCAGGACTTCAATTCGCACTTTCTTATGTTTTGGTGCTGGTCATCCTCGCCATTGTGGTTATCCCTATGGTGTACTCTTATCAATTAAGTCGGAAAAATCGTTAGTATGAAAAACAACCAGAGAAGAAGCCAGTCGGGAACGGTTTCTTTTCCGGTTGTTTTTGTTTGTTCATCGTTTCAAATTCAAAACGTTCAGGAAAATACGAATTTTTCGGAAAGCTTATAGTATATTCTTTACACTTGGCTACTATATTCTATTTTCAGACAGAATAGTATCTTTCTGGATAGTTGACTCAGTTTTCTTCCATTATATACTATTATTGAAGGAAAACCATTGATAAATTATAATTGTAAATAAAATATTTAAAGTAATTTCCCTATTTCGCTTAAACTTATTCATATTTTATGAAATTAATCAGTAGATATCGTTCTGAAAATCCTTGGTATTACATTGTTTTTAGTCCAACTGAAACCCATGCTTTCCAAACCAGGTCTTAAGAAAGCTCGTAAAGCATCACAATTATCAAAACGTTAATCAACACGCTTATATCAACGTTTACAGACATTTAAGAAATTTCTCTTGGATGTCTTTTTTTGTCTAGCTAAATTTTACAAATTGGGCAATTTAGGTTACTCAATAATATAAAAAGGATAAAAATTTAAAGTTCGAATTTTAATTTTAAAAAAAGTAATTATTATTGAATATCTGTTCAAACATTTTTTTCTAAGGTTAATATAAGTATATATACTTTAAAAAAGGAAGTCAAACATCTTGCTCATAGATTTTTGCATTTTTAAAAAATACATTTTGTCATATAATAATGTGGAAAATTGACGGATTCCTTACATAATCATATAATATGAATATGTAAACCCTTACATACTATTCTACTTATACTTGATAAAATGCAAGTTCTTGAGGATCTATAAATATATAGACACTCTTCTATTTATAAAGTGAAATAAAGAATCACGGAGAAAGTTTATGGATATTAAAGAGACATTCAACCAGCTAGACAATACAAAATTTAATGATTTCAATAATCGCCTTGAAGGTTTTGAGAAACTTTTTAAAGACAAATATTATTTTACCCATCCCGAAGATTTTAGCTCAATCTTTAGCATTTTGGTAAAGTATGGAAAAAGTACAAGTAAATATATTTTATCGAAAGGAGAGATATATGAGTGAAATAGTTATTAATGCTCAGAATTTATCTAAAAATTTTTATAATTTTGATTCAAGACTCCCATTTATCAAGAGATTTTTGAAACGTAATCAAATAACGATTCGAGCTGTTCAAGATATTAGTTTTACGATTAAGAGAGGGAGTATAGTTGGCTTTATTGGGAGTAATGGAGCTGGTAAATCCACAACGATTAAAATGTTGACTGGGACTCTTTATCCTAGTTCCGGAAAATTAGAAGTGAATGGAGAAATTCCATTTAAAAGAAGTATAAATTTTAGAAAAAAAATTTCAATAGTAGTAGGAAATAAATTACAGTTATTTCAAGATGTTTCGGCTATGGATTATTTTCAATTGATTGGTACTTTATATGAGGTAGAACCGGCGATTTTACAAGAACGAATTCAGGAATTAAGCAATTTGTTGAATGTAAAAGATCAGCTTTACCAGCAGGTCCGGACCCTCTCTCTTGGACAAAAAATGAAAATGGAGTTTATCGCGGCATCTTTAACAAGTCCGGAAATATTATTTTTAGACGAGCCTACTATAGGGTTAGATATACAGTCTAAAAAAGATATCAGAACATTTTTAAAGAAAATGAATGAAGAATGTCATACTACTATTATTTTAACGAGTCATGATATGGATGATATTTCGTCTGTTTGTGACGAATTAATCGTCATTGACAAAGGAAAAATTATTTTGCAGGAGTCAATGGATGTTATTTTATCTAAATTTTCTGATTTTAAATATTTAAAGATAAAAATGACATTAGATTTGGTACCAGAGTTATGCTCTGTTAAAGGAGTAGTAGTCATTTCTCAAACAAAATCGGAATGTATACTAAAAATACCTAGAGATTTTGTCTTTGAGACATTAGAATCAATCAATAAGCTTGTAGATATAGAAGATTTTGAAATATCAAATCTTTCTTTAGAAGAAATTATTTTACAAAACTATTTTACAAAAAAGGAGCACAATTGAAAAAAGAAATGTCTATTATTCTGATATCATTTCGATCTATTTTGAACTATAAATCAAGTGTACTATTGTTAATGTTACAGGCAAGTATACAAATTATGATATCAGTATTTTTATGGACGTATATATATCAGAGTAACCAGATAAATATAGCAGGATATGATTTTACCTCAATGGTTCAATACTATTTGGGGACTATAATTTTTTCATATTTTGTTTTTTATCCAGTTGATTGGGAAATCAATGACGATGTTCATTCAGGAAATTTTTTTAGCATATTAATAAAACCTGTTACTTTTTATAAGTATTATTTTTGTAAAATGCTTGGAGATAGGCTTGCTCATTTATTATTTATCATCATTCCTGTCATTTTATTCTCCAGTGTTTATTACAAGAATGAGTTATTAACCATTGAAATTCTTATTTTAGGAAGTATTGCAATTATTCTATCTATGGTTCTATGGTTTTTAATATCATGTTGTGTAGGTATGCTTTCTTTTTGGTTAGAAAATATATTTTTTGTCCTTACTGTTAAAGAAATAGTAATTCAGTTTTTATCAGGAATATTATTGCCTTTAAGTTTTTTTTCAAATAATTTTCGTCTGTTTTTAGATGTATTACCTTTTAAATACTTAGTATATGAACCGCTTCAGATGTTTAGTAATGATACATATAAATTAATAGACTATTTGAGAATTATTTGTATTCAATTGATTTGGTGCATCATTTTTTATATTATATCAAGATTCATATTGAGAAAAGGAGTGGAGCACTTCTCAAATGTGGGAGGATAAAATGTTTAGAATAAAAGTAATTTTTAGGCTACTTCATTTTGGTTTTAAATCTGATATGAATTTTCATTTTGACTTCTTTTGTGGTCTATTTTCGTCGATACTGTGGATTGGTTTACCTATTGTATTTTTTAGATTGATTTTCTTAAACATAGACTCTTTTAATGGTTGGGACTATTATCAAATTTTATTTTTGGTAGGTTCCTACACTATTGTAGATGGAGTTATGATGGGATTGTTAATTAGAAGTATGGGAATTTTAGAATCAGATATTTTGAGTGGTAACTTGGATCAAATTTTATTGAGGCCGTTTGATACTCAGTTGTTCTATATTTTTAGATCATTTAATTTAGTTCAATTCGTGAATACTTTTTTTGGTCTTGCGATCATTTTTATAAGTTATGGAAATTTAAATGTACATTTAAATTCATTAAAAATATTATTTTATATCCTTTCTTTAATGTGTGGTTGTATTATATATTATTCAATTTGGTTTCTAATAACGATTAGTTCATTTTGGTTCCCAACTAAATTTTCAAAAGTAGATGTATTTTTGAATTATATTGGAATTTCTAAGTATCCATATAATATTTTTACAGGTATTAACAGATTGATCACTATGTTATTTGTTCCCAATTTATTAATTGCCAATCCTGCAGTATTAATATTTTTAGGGAAAGATACATTGAACCTATTTTTCTATCAAATAGTTTTTACAGTTTTTTTGATTATTATCAGTCGTACAATTTTTAGAAAAGGATTGAAAAAATATGAAAGTGCAGGAAGATAAACAATGTTGTTCAGTTATATGTTTGACTAAAGGAAGTGATTCGCTGTACTTTGTTTTGTGGTCATTGAAACATCAGATAATTATAAACTATAATTTAAAGAATAGTATTATTAACTTATAGGTGCTAAGAAAAAATTTAAAGAAATTCCCTCATTCAATCAAACTTATTCATATTTTTTAAAATAAGAAAATAGTTGGATTTTGATGATGGTTGATATAAAGCTAAACTGAAAGTACCTGAAATCCAACTGTGTCAAACCAGGTCATACGATCTGTGAGAAAAAGAACACATAACAAAAAGAGGAGCTTCACAATAAAGTTCCTCTTCTTTTATATATCCGAATCATTATTCTTATTTCAAAAAAGGTAGTGATTCGGTTGATTTATATTGCAATGTAGTGAAATTTAGAATTTCAAGAATCGCTTAAAATCAAGGTTTCTAACATCTATTGACGTGTAGTGAACCCCTATTTCACCTCTGTAAACACAACGTGTTTGCGAAGTTTTGGTGAGTATTTCTTCAATTGAAGACGGTCTGGAGTGTTACGTTTGTTTTTAGAAGTAAGGTACAAGCGTTCACCAGATTCTTTGTGTTCAAGTGTAATATTTACGCGCATGGTATCTCCCTTCTATTATTCAGCTGATGCAGCTTTAGCGATCTTACGTCCTTTGTAGTATCCTTTAAGTGATACACGGTGTGAACGTGAGTAATCTCCAGTTGCTTCGTCAAAGTTTACAGATGGAGCTGTTACTTTGTAGTGCGTACGACGTTTGTTTTTCTTCGCTTTTGATGTGCGACGTGCAGGTACTGCCATTTCGTTATTCTCCTTTTAAGATATAAATTCAATTAGGTTTGATTTTCATCAACTTTAACAGTATAACAAAACTTTTTTGTAAAGTAAAGTTACTTGACAAAAAAATTGAAATTTTTGGGAAAAGTTTCTTCTCCCTAGTTGATCTCAAAGTTTGGATCTGTCTTTGGGCCTTCTTTTATGCTATAATGGTAAAAAATGAAACGAGAGGAATGACATGACAGAATTAGACAAACGCCATCGTAGTAGTGTCTACGATAGCATGGTAAAATCTCCCAACCGTGCCATGCTTCGTGCGACGGGAATGACCGATGAAAGTTTTGAGAAACCGATTGTCGGAGTGATTTCGACATGGGCGGAAAATACCCCTTGTAACATCCACCTCCACGATTTTGGAAAATTGGCCAAAGAAGGTGTGAAAGATGCAGGTGCTTGGCCGGTTCAATTTGGGACCATTACGGTTGCCGATGGGATCGCTATGGGAACGCCTGGGATGCGCTTCTCCTTGACTTCTCGCGATATCATTGCAGACTCTATCGAAGCTGCTATGGGCGGTCACAACGTGGATGCCTTTGTAGCCATCGGTGGCTGTGATAAGAACATGCCTGGTTCTATGATCGCCATTGCCAATATGGATATCCCTGCGATCTTTGCCTATGGTGGTACCATTGCCCCAGGTAATCTGAACGGCAAGGATATCGACTTGGTGTCTGTTTTCGAAGGAATTGGGAAATGGAATCACGGCGATATGACCGCTGAAGAAGTGAAGCAATTGGAATGTAATGCTTGCCCTGGCCCTGGTGGCTGTGGTGGGATGTATACGGCTAACACCATGGCGACAGCGATTGAGGTCCTTGGGTTGAGCTTACCAGGTTCCTCTTCTCACCCTGCTGAATCAGCGGATAAAAAAGCCGATATCGAAGAAGCAGGTCGTGCTGTTGTCAAGATGCTGGAAATGGGACTCAAACCATCGGATATCTTGACCCGTGAAGCCTTTGAAGATGCCATTACTGTCACCATGGCGCTGGGTGGTTCTACCAATGCAACTCTTCACTTGCTTGCGATCGCTCACGCGGCTAACGTGGACTTGACCCTGGAAGACTTCAACGATTTCCAAGAGCGCGTGCCTCATTTGGCGGACTTGAAACCTTCAGGGAAATATGTCTTCCAAGACCTTTACAATGTCGGTGGTGTGCCAGCCGTCATGAAATACCTTCTTAAGAATGGTTTCCTTCATGGAGATCGCATCACATGTACTGGTAAGACTGTTGCTGAGAACTTGGAAGCCTTCGCTGATTTGACACCGGGTCAAAAAGTCATCATGCCACTTGAAAATCCGAAACGTGCCGATGGTCCATTGATCATCTTGAAAGGGAACTTGGCTCCAGAAGGGGCGGTTGCCAAAGTATCAGGTGTGAAAGTTCGTAACATCACGGGCCCTGCTAAGGTCTTTGACTCAGAAGAAGCTGCCATTGAAGCCGTTCTTTCGGACGAAATCGTGGATGGCGACGTTGTCGTTGTTCGTTTCGTAGGTCCTAAGGGTGGTCCTGGTATGCCGGAAATGCTGTCCTTGTCATCTATGATCGTTGGGAAAGGCCAAGGAGACAAGGTAGCCCTCTTGACAGACGGACGATTCTCTGGTGGGACTTACGGTCTCGTTGTCGGTCACATTGCGCCTGAAGCTCAGGTCGGTGGCCCAATCGCCTACCTCCACACTGGGGACATGGTAACGGTTGACCAAGATACCAAAGAAATCACCATGCACGTTTCAGACGAAGAGTTAGCGAAACGTAAAGCTGAAACAACCTTGCCACCACTGTATAGCCGTGGGGTTCTGGGTAAATATGCCCACATCGTTTCTTCAGCATCACGTGGTGCTGTAACCGACTTCTGGAATATGGAACAGTCTGGTAAACAGTAATTGCAAGGACGACTTTGTTCAAAGAG
>NZ_KQ969693.1:43814-45754 GCF_001578955.1 Streptococcus parasanguinis | reverse complement strand
GCGTCTTGCTCGACAATCCAAAAATAATTGAGAGGCTAGGACTTTTGTCCCAGCCTCTTTTTTGTCTTAGAGTGGCTATTTTCAACCCTGTCGCTGAAACGTATGAATATTACTTTTTGGGGGATTTGGGTGTATCATCTGTCATTTTTCTTGTAAATCCGTCTATAATCTGCTATAATTGTGACTAATCGAATCAATCCTTTAATACTGTCCAGAGAGGCAGGCAAGGAGCTATGGAAATGAAAGGCCTGGGAAGACCAGCCTATGTTTTGTGTATCTCCTTGTTGTGGGGGATTTTTTTGTATATTGAAAAGTGGTTTGATAAAAAAGAAATCGTCGATGATGGAGCATGAAGCACTCCCTTACGATTTGGTCATCGAAGGTAGACGTTTTTGTTCAGCCATAGCTTGTCGCATCTTAATTTTAGGAGGTTTTTACGATCGTGAATGACGTTAAATATGATGTGAATGATATGCCAAAACCTGGTTTATTGGTTGGTTTATCTTTCCAGCATTTGTTTGCCATGTTTGGGGCGACAGTGCTGGTGCCGATTTTGGTTGGGATTGATCCTGCCATTGCTTTGTTTTCATCTGGTTTGGGAACCTTGGCTCACTTAACCGTGACCAAGTATAAGATCCCTGCTTACATGGGGTCTAGTTTTGCTTATATTGCAGCGATGCAAATGCTGATGAAGTCAGATGGGATCGCGGCAGTTGCCCAGGGTGCTATGGCGGGTGGTTTGGTCTACTTGTTTGTAGCTCTGATTGTTAAGCATGCGGGTAAAGATTGGATTAATAAGGTCCTTCCACCAATCGTGGTTGGTCCCATTATCATGGTAATTGGTTTGAGTCTTGCGAAGAATGCCGTCACTGATGCGACAACCTTAAATAATAGCTACAGCGGCTATGCTCTATTGATTTCGATGGTGACCCTCTTTGCGGTTATCCTATTTAACATGTATGGCAAGAAGATTGTCGGTGTCGTCCCAATTTTACTTGGATTAATTGTGGGCTATATTTTCTCATTGGCTCTTGGTTTGCTGACAGGACATAGTTTTGTCAATTTCTCAGAGGTAAGTGCGGCGCATTGGATTCAAGTTCCAAACTTTGACATTCCATTTGTGGATTATAGCTTTAAGCTCTATCCAAGTGCGATTTTGACTATGGCTCCGATTGCCTTTGTGACCATGACGGAACATTTTGGCCACCTCATGGTTTTAAATAGTTTGACTGAGCGTGATTACTTCAAGGATCCAGGACTTGACCATACGCTTACTGGTGATGGCTTGGCACAGATTATTGCTGGATTCTTTGGAGCTCCTCCGGTAACTTCTTATGGGGAAAACATTGGGGTGATGGCCCTTAGTAAGGTCTACTCAGTTTACGTTATTTCAGGCGCAGCAGTGATTGCGGTTGTCATGAGCTTTATTGGGAAGCTATCAGCACTCTTGCACTCTATTCCAACTCCTGTATTGGGAGGTTTGTCTATTGCCCTCTTTGGGGTTATCGCTGCTAGCGGTTTGAAAATTTTAGTTGAACATAAGATTGATTTTGATAATAAAAAGAATCTCTTGATTGCAAGTGTGATCTTGGTATCAGGGATCGGTGGTTTGATGATTGACCTCGGTGGTCTTCAAATCACTGGTGTCGCAACGTCAACCATTCTTGGAATTGTGTTGTATCAAATCCTTCCAGAACCAAAAGCTGACCAGGCTTAGACCATTCTGGTAGTGAAAAAGTTTGAATGGATTTAAACATTATAAAAAACGAGGAACAAACTCTGATGGCAGAGCTGGTGTTCCTCGTTTTTTTATTGTGGATCGGATTTCCAAAGAGGCCTTCCTTTATTAGTTGATTGCGTTTATTAAATGGTAATGATTGTTATCGTGGTGGAAGACCAAGGGCGATGCGCCCGTATCGGCTGATTCGTGTAATTTTCCA
>NZ_KQ969693.1:17059-43785 GCF_001578955.1 Streptococcus parasanguinis | reverse complement strand
GATTTCGATCGGAAGGCTCTCAGCACAGCTACAAGCCGTATCGGTAAAGGTCATAACCACCTTGCAAGTGCCGGCTTCATCTAGATGGATCTCGTAGATCAGTCCTAGGTTATAGACATCTAACTCAACATCGGTATCAAATACAAGCTCCAATTTTTCGATTAACGACTTCTCTAGTGCCAGGGCGCGGTCATTGATTTTGATATCCTCTCTCATCGCAAGATCCTTTCAGTGTAGTATGGCTTCCATTTTCTCATAATTCGGCTGATAAGGCAAGAAGAGAACGATGATTTAAACGTGTGGGACAAAGGAAATGCGGTCCAGCCTCCATTTCTCTTCGAATTTGTGGTAAAATAGAGGCAAAAGTAAGACAAAGGATGAAGGCTATGAAATTACAAAAACCAAAAGGGACCCAGGATATCCTTCCCGGCGATTCAGCGAAATGGCAATATGTAGAAGGCTTTGCACGCAAGGTCTTTGCGCGATACAATTATGATGAAATCCGCACACCGATCTTCGAACATTATGAAGTCATCAGTCGTTCAGTAGGGGATACGACGGATATTGTTACCAAAGAAATGTATGATTTCTATGACAAGGGAGACCGTCATATCACGCTTCGTCCAGAAGGAACAGCTCCTGTTGTCCGCTCGTATGTAGAAAATAAACTCTTTGCGCCTGAGGTACAAAAACCAAGTAAGTTCTATTACATAGGCCCAATGTTCCGCTACGAACGTCCTCAAGCAGGTCGTTTGCGTCAATTCCACCAAATTGGGGTAGAATGCTTTGGATCGAGCAATCCTGCAACGGATGTCGAAACCATTGCCATGGCAGCGCAATTCTTGAAAGAACTAGGGATTGACAATGTAACCTTGCACTTGAACACCTTGGGAAGCCCTGCCAGTCGTCAGGCTTATCGCCAAGCCTTGATTGATTACCTCTTGCCAATGAAGGATCAATTGTCTAAGGACAGCCAACGTCGCTTAGAAGAAAATCCGCTTCGTGTCTTGGATTCAAAAGAAAAAGAAGACAAGGCCGCGGTTGAACAGGCTCCTTCCATCCTAGACTATCTGGATGAAGAAAGCCAAGCGCATTTTGATGCGGTTCGTCGGATGTTAGAAGACTTGGGGGTAGCCTATGTCATCGATACCAATATGGTGCGTGGCCTGGATTACTACAACCACACGATTTTTGAGTTCATTACAGAAATTGAAGGCAATGAATTGACAGTCTGTGCAGGTGGTCGCTATGATGGTTTGGTTGAATACTTCGGTGGCCCTGCGACAGCTGGTTTTGGATTTGGTATCGGTGTGGAACGGATCCTTCTCGTTCTTGAAAAGAAAGGCATAGAATTGCCGATCGAAACAGGCCTAGATGCCTATATCGCCGTCCTAGGAGATGAGGTCAATGAAGCAGCGCTTAGCTTGGTTCAAGCCCTTCGAATCCAAGGTTTCAAGGCAGAACGTGACTATCTTGGACGCAAACTCAAGGCCCAATTTAAGTCAGCAGATGTCTTTGCGGCCAAAGCCTTGATTACCTTAGGAAGTAGTGAAGTTGAGAGCGGTCAAGTTACTGTGAAAAATAACCAAACTCGTCAAGAAGTAACGGTAGCTCTTGAAAGCTTGAAGAAAGACTTCCCATCTGTTTTAGCAGAGTTGGGATTGGCTTGATCAAGTCTTACAGACACCTGTAAAACAGATTCGCATGGGAGTGGGAGCAAAGTCGTTGCGCCTGCTCTCTTTTATCTAGCTTCTGTTTACCGACCTTTGCCAAGATTTGGCGAAAAGCCGTTAAATTTTCTGACATTTATGATATAATGAGAAGACTACTAGTAAAGGAATGAATCAGTCATGACATTAGTTTATCAATCAACACGAGATGAAAAGAATACTGTAACAGCTAGTCAAGCCATCCTTCAAGGATTGGCGACAGATGGCGGTTTGTTTACTCCAGTCTCTTATCCTCAAGTAGAGCTGGATTTTGATACCCTCAAAGATGCCTCTTATCAAGAAGTGGCCAAGCTTGTTTTGTCAGCCTTTTTGGGCGACTTTACAGCAGAAGAGTTGGACTACTGTATTTCTCATGCTTATGACAGCAAGTTTGATACTCCAGCTATTGCTCCGCTTGTCAAACTCGATGGGCAATACAATTTGGAACTCTTCCATGGTTCAACCATTGCCTTTAAAGATATGGCTTTGTCGATCTTGCCTTACTTTATGACAACAGCAGCTAAAAAGCACGGTTTGGAAAATAAAATTGTCATCTTGACGGCGACTTCTGGAGATACTGGAAAAGCTGCGATGGCAGGTTTTGCTGATGTTCCAGGAACAGAGATCATTGTCTTTTATCCAAAAGATGGTGTCAGCAAGGTGCAAGAATTGCAAATGACGACTCAGACTGGAGACAATACCCATGTCATCGCGATCGATGGAAATTTTGACGATGCCCAAACCAATGTCAAACACATGTTCAATGATGTGGCGCTCCGTGAAAAATTAGCAGCCAATAAGATGCAATTCTCATCAGCCAACTCTATGAACATTGGCCGTTTGGTGCCTCAGGTTGTCTATTACGTATACGCCTATGCTCAATTGGTTAAGACAGGCCAAATCACAGCGGGAGAAAAAGTCAACTTTACCGTCCCAACAGGAAACTTTGGAAATATCTTGGCAGCTTTCTATGCCAAACAAATCGGTCTTCCAGTTGGGAAATTGATCTGTGCGTCAAATGAAAACAATGTCTTGACAGACTTCTTCAAAACACATGTCTATGATAAGAAACGTGAGTTCAAGGTGACCACCAGTCCATCGATGGATATCTTGGTCTCTTCAAACTTGGAACGCTTGATTTTCCACTTGGTTGGCAATGATGCCACAAAGACTAAAGAGTTGATGGAAAGCCTCGTTGCAACAGGTCAGTACCAGTTGTCCAACTTTGATGCAGACATCTTAGATTTGTTTGCGGCTGCATACGCAGATGAAGCAGAAACTGCTGCAGAGATCAAGCGGGTCTATGAAGCGTCTGATTACATCGAAGACCCTCATACAGCCGTAGCATCAGCCGTTTATCAAAAATACCGGACCCAAACAGGGGATACTGCTAAAACAGTCATTGCCTCTACAGCAAGTCCTTATAAATTCCCAGTGGTAGCAGTAGAAGCGGTGACAGGCGAGACAGGTCTAGGCGATTTCGAAGCCTTGGCTAAATTACACACACTCTCAGGTGTTCCTGTACCACCGGCTGTAGACGGCCTTGAAACTGCACCGGTTCGCCATCGTACAAGCGTGGCAGCCAAAGACATGCAAGCAGCCGTAGAAGACTACTTGGGACTTTAATTCTCTGTATTAGAAAGATCAAAAGAGCCGTTTGGCTCTTTTATATACTCATGAATTCATACAAAAAAATCTTAAACATCGCCCTTCCTGCCATGGGTGAAAATTTCTTACAAATGCTGATGGGCATGGTGGACTCTTATTTAGTGGCTCACCTGGGCTTGATTGCCATTTCAGGTGTTTCCGTCGCAGGAAACATCATCACCATCTATCAGGCTATCTTTTTGGCACTGGGTGCGGCAGTTGCCAGTGTCATGTCCAAAAGCTTGGGCGAAAAAGATCAAGATAATATTGCCTACCATGCGACAGAGTCACTGAAGGTGACCTTACTGTTGAGTGCTCTCTTAGGAGGGGCTTCGCTGTTATTTGGACGCCAGATGATTTCGCTGTTGGGGACTGAAGCTGCAGTAGCCGAAAGCGGGGGGATTTACCTTTCCTTGGTTGGCGGGACCATAGTTCTCTTAGGATTGATGACGACCTTGGGCTCCTTGGTTCGGGTGGCCAACAATCCACGTCTTCCTATGTATGTGAGCTTGTTGACCAATGTTTTGAATGCTCTATTCTCCTCTGTGGCCATTTTCCTTTTTGGTTGGGGCATTGTCGGAGCAGCTTTGGGGACGGTGCTGGCCCGTCTGGTGGGCGTCATCCTCTTGTGGCAAAAGGTCCAGCTACCTTTTGCACCCCTTGGTTGGGGATTGGATCGTAAGCTCTTGAACTTAGCACTTCCAGCTGCCGGAGAGCGGCTGATGATGCGGGCTGGAGATGTGGTAATCATTGCGATCGTGGTTGCTTTTGGGACCGAGGCAGTCGCAGGAAATGCCATCGGAGAGACCTTGACCCAGTTTAACTACATGCCTGTGTTTGGGGTGGCCACAGCGACGGTCATGCTCGTAGCACGGAGCCTGGGTGAAGGTGATCTTGAGCAGATTGCCCGCCTTCGAAAGCAGTCTTACTGGTTGTCCTTCGTGTTCATGTTACCCATTGCCTTGGGAATCTTTTTCGGTGGCACTCTTCTAACCCATCTCTACACACAAGATACAAAAGCAGTAGAAGCTAGTTTATCGGTTGTCCTCTTTTCTTTGTTGGGAACGCCGTTTACAGCAGGAACGGTCATCTATACAGCTGTTTGGCAAGGCTTGGGAAATGGGAAGCTTCCATTTTATGCGACGACGATTGGCATGTGGGTCATTCGAATTGGAGCCGGTTATCTGCTTGGAGTAACCCTTGGCTTTGGCCTTCCAGGGGTCTGGACGGGGACACTGCTCGACAATGGTTTCCGTTGGCTATTTTTGAGTCAGCTCTATAGACGAAAAGTAGGAGAGAAGAAAAAATGACAAAACGAGCCTTTATTTGGGATTTGGACGGAACTTTGCTGGATTCCTATGATGCTATTTTAGCAGGTCTTGAGGAGACCTATGCAACTTATCAGCTTCCCTTTGATCGAGCCAGCATTAAAGACTACATCTTGAAGCATTCGGTTCAAGATCTTTTAGTAGCTGTGGCGGAGGAGTATCATCTGGATGTGACCGACTTGAATCATCGCCGAGCAGAAAGTCTAGCGGAGAAAAATGCCCAGGTCCTTCTGATGGATGGGGCGCGTGAAGTCCTATCTTGGGGACAAGAAGCTGGAATTGAGCAGTTTGTCTATACCCATAAGGGAGAGAATGCTTTTGTCATCCTACGGGATTTGGGTTTGGAATCTTTTTTTACAGAGATTTTGACCAGTCAAAGTGGTTTTGCCCGCAAGCCTGACCCAGAAGCTGCCATGTATCTGATGGAGAAGTACGGGTTGGAGCCAGAAAAGACCTACTATATTGGGGATCGGAGCCTGGATATTGACTTTGCAAGAAATAGCCAGATTCAGAGTATCAATTTCTTGACGTCTGACTATCAAGGTAATCATCAGATGAACACCTTACTAGATATCCCAGCTATTTTAAACGCTGAAAAGAATCTGTAAAGAATTTGTTTTCATTTTGAAATAAAGTCGTAAGCTTTCTTTAAGAAATGTCCGCTATAATAGAACCATAAACAAAGACCTCCTAACTTTGTTTAGAAAAATCCTAAAACTTTTCTTTTTCATAATAATCTCCCTAAGAGTCGCCCAATCAGGCGGCTTTTTTTGTGTGAAAAAACAGTGCAAGCTCTTTTTCTTGCTAGGATAGAAGAAAAAGTTTATAATTGACTTATCAATTATTGATTTATCAAAAATAATACGGAGAAGGAATATGGCAGAAATAAATGATTTGCTCTACCAACTACGTTTGGCAGATCAATCAACTACGCAACTCTTTGAAAAGCGACTAGGGATTAGCTTAACGCGTTACCAAATATTGCAGGATTTATTAGAACAAGCGCCTTGCAATCAGATCGCTGTTCAGGAACGCTTGCAGATTGATCCAGCGGCTTTAACCCGGCATTTCAAAATATTAGAAAAGGAAGGATTTGTCCATCGGAGTCGAAATCCAAAAAACCAGCGGGAAATCTTAATTCATTTGACGGATACGGCCTATAATCGTTTGGTCAAACATCCCCCTTGCTATCATGTGGCGGTGAAAGAACAGATGAGTCGGATTTTGACTGCTCAAGAACAAGAGCAATTTTCTTACCTGCTGGACAAATTAGTATCTGGCATTGAACAAATAACAGTTGAATAAAAAGGAGAATCTACGATGTCATTACTGACGATTATTTTAGCAAGTCTTGCTGCACTGGAGCATTTGTATATTTTTTATTTGGAGAGCATCAGAACCACATCTGATACCACAAGTCGGGTTTTCAACATGGATAAAGAAGAACTCGCTCGCCCATCTGTGACCTCTTTATTTAAGAATCAAGGAATCTACAATGCCTTGATTGGTGCCTTCCTCTTGTATGGATTGTTTGTCTCTAAAAATAGTGAAGTTGTTACGATTTTTGTGCTTTTTATTATTGGAGCTGCAGCCTACGGTGCGATGACAGCCAATAAAAAGATTATCTTGACCCAAGGTGGTCCTGCAATTTTAGCTTTATTGAGTATCCTATTGTTGGGATAAAAAGGACGGGCCACTAAGGCTCTTTAAGCTGATTTTATTAAATTAGTGTAGAAAAAAGTATAAAAAAAGACTAAAAATTTTATTGACTTTCTAAGAAAAAGGGTTATAATGGTAGCAACAGAAAAGTAATGAGTCAGCTATTTTCAGGGAGCTTGTGGGAATTGTGAACAAGCAATAGCGACTGATGAAAATTGGACTGTTATGATCAATGAATTCTAACCCATGTGAATTCGGTTGGCACCCCTTACCGTGCAACTCCTTGATAGAGGAGATAGAGATGTAGGGAAAGACCAGCTATTTTTCCCTATAAAAGAGGTGGCACCGCGGACACTACGCCCTCACACAGTTTTTGTGTGAGGGCTTTTCTATGTGCCTTAGCGAGCGAAGCGAGCTTAGGCACATTGATCCCAAAGTGCAAACAGAGCGATGGGATAACCTTAATAGCCTTAGCGAGCGAAGCGAGCTTAGGCACATTGATCCCAAAGCGCAAACAGAGCGATGGGATAACCTTAATCGCCTTAGCAAGCGAAGCAGGGTGCGGTTGAATTCATTAGAATATAAGAGTTCTAGAAGAGAGGTTTCTGATATGAAAAAAGTTTTATCTGCTGATGTGTTGAGTCCAATTTTGGCTTATATGCGTTTGGATGCGCCCCATAAAATGATCTTGGAGTCGATCCCTCGTGAAAAAGAGAATGCACATTTTTCAATTGTAGACTATCGGCCGGTCAGTGAAGTCAAGTTTGAACATGGCGTCCTCTATTACAATGATCAAATTGTTGAAGAGGATCCTTTGGACCTTTTGAATCAAGGTGTTACAATAATAAGGCGTAGATAGCTATATCGATTTTGAGTTGAAGCATAATCGTAAAGTTTGTTATGCATAATGAGGCAATACACTGTCCAAATGAGACGACGTATAGAGGCAATCGCTTGTGGCTTAGTTGAAGCTATTGGTGATTGCCTTTTTCGTTTCTCGTAGAAGTAAGCGATAGGGCAAGGATTGGTAGGGCTAGCTAATGCACTTGAACAAGATTTTTCTAACATAGGGATTACCTTATTTAGTGAGTGCTCCTTGGTGAGAACGATCTCAAACTCTCACTCAGTTGAGGCAATTCCTTGTCAGAAGGGGAGCTAACACGCCTTTCTCCAAGCAAATAACAGAACGATAACAAAAAAAAACGAAAGTGCAAGAATGTTAAAAAGTGAGAAATCCCTACAATTTTTTTCAAAAAATTGCCTTTTGTTGACTAAAAAGCTACAAAAATAGAAATATAAACAAACATTTAGTGTTATAAAAACGGATTTGAAACCCCAAGAGGGGAAAAAATAAAAAAATTACATTCTCGAGAAAAAGAAATAATAAAAATATTACAAATATTAAAAATATTTATTTGATCAATTAAACAAAAGAAAAGAAATAGCGCTTTGGAAATGGAAACAGACAATTGTCAGACGATTTAATGTATGTTAAGTTTCAAAATATAAAAAACTAAAAATTTTAACAAACATAATAGTTTATTTTTGTTGAAAAAATGACAATAAGTGATAGAATGAAGAAAAGTGTAATTGTCTTGTAATCTATGTAATATATTTGACTAATTATATCAATCATTACGAAGAAAGTAAGACAAGATAGATAAAAAATGAAACTCCAAGGAGAAAGGTACCTATGAGTATACTGGAGAACATTTTTTGCGAGAATAAAAAGGAGATTTTATGAAAAGGGATAGATGGTGGCTCCCCTTCCTAGCAGTGGGAGTCATAGCTGTGTCAGCAATAGGTTTGTTGTATTACAACAGTCCTATTCGGAACAAGAGTTCAGGTATATCGGATAGTGCAAAGACAACAGCGAGTAGTAGAGAGAATACAGCTCTTGAACTAGTTGGTCAACAACTACCAGAATTTAAAATGACGGATCAGAAGGATCAAGAACTGAAAAGTTCCAACCAGTATGAGAAACCGATGCTCGTTGTAGAGTGGGCTAGTTGGTGTCCGCACTGCCAAAAGCAACTTCCAATTGTTCAGCAGATGTATGAGAAATATGGGAAGAAGATCAATTTTGTGATGCTGAATATGATGGAAAAGGGCAAGGAGACCAAAGAGTCTGCCGATCAGTATATAAAGGATAAAGGTTTTACCTTCCCTTACTATTACGATCGCGACCAATCTGCTGCAGATGCTCTGCAAGTCCAAACGATTCCTAGCATCTACTTCGTGGACAAGGATCAAGAAGTCACCCGAGTGGCTGTCGATTACTTAGACCAAGAGGAGTTTGAGGAAGCGTTAGAAACATTACTAAACAATTAACTTCTATAGAAGAGAAAAATAAAAAAAGGAGGACGGAGCTCCGAAAAGCTCCAAGGAGATTATGAAAAATTTTTGTAAAAAGATTTTCATGTTGTTTGCAATCTTGTTCATGTCTTTGCCTGCAAACTTAACAAGCGCTCTTGTAACTCACGCCCGAGCGGAAGAGAACATTGTTACCACGCAAGGAAACAAGAACACCAAGATCACACAAAACGGATGTTCGCGCAAGATTGAAAAGACAGAAGAAATTCACTGGCGACTCCCAAGAAAACCAATTGACTTGGTCATCTTGCAGGATGCGAGTGGATCGTTCAAAAACACCATCCCAAGTGTTCAGAAGGCCTTGAAGACCTTAACGACATTTGTCAGTGAAGAAGACTACGATGAGAACAATCCTCGTTTGGTCAAGACTGATGATCCGGATACATCAGACCGTGTCATGGTTGCTAGCTTCCAAGGTGTAGATGGATACAATTATTACAACAACGATACCTTTACAGGTAAACCAGATGTATATGGTGGTTGGGGTGCAAAATATGATTATCAATACAAATCTTCTGGTTTGACGACAAATCAAAATGATATCCACAGCTTCATCGACAACATCAGTGTAGGGGGGGGAACTCCAACAGTTCCTGCCATCGAAGATGCTATCGCACAGTATAACGCTAATAAAGGTAGCATGGCCAACGAGCGTAAGACAGTCTTCCTTGTGATTACCGATGGTGTTGCCAACGGGAAACGTGACGCTGATGGTAAGGTTCGAATTGACTATAGTGGCACTCGAAATCGAAAACTTCAAAAAGCATGGAGCTATGACCGACTTTCTGAAGCTTCCCAAGACATCATTGGTCGTGTAAACGAAGTAAAAGATGCTGGGAACACTCTTAAAGGAGTGGTTGGGCCAAACGGAACTGTAGTTGTAGGTTTCTGGGAAGACGTAGCACTGTTTAACAATGATAAGGATCAGTACTACGATGTCTACTTGAATGGTTTCGGTAATTACTTTAATATCGGAGACAACCGTTCTGTTCAGGAAATCTTCCATGAAGCCCTCCAAGGGATGGCTTCTCCAGATAAAGAAGTAAATGGCAAAAACGTTTCCTTCTATGTTAATGAACAAGACAATATCGACAAATTCTCAGCTCGCGTTTTGGAATCTGTTGGGGCTGCCTTGGTCAAGGAAGATATCAAGGGTGAATTTGATGTCACTCCAGGTTACAAGGTAGATGCTGTTCGAATCAATGGGAAGAAGATTGTTTCTGAAGTCAAAGATTCTACCAAGGAAATCCGTGGTAAGATTGAACAGAATGGTGACAAGGTTACCATCTCTGTTCCAGAAAGTGTCTTCAACCCTGGTAAGAACAACTTCGACTACGACTTGAGTAAAGAAGCTCATGCCGAACAAGTGGACGAAGATGATGAACAAGATCCTCCTGCGGGTTACCAACCAACTAAAGAACAAGTTCAAGTTCCTGAGTTGACTGGTAAGTTTAAGGTTGGTGACTTCGAAACTCAAACAATTGGGGGTCACAACGAAACAGTAGAAGTTCAAAAACTTGAATACTGTTACCCAAGTGCGACCAAGAAGATCGAAGACCAAGATCTTAGCAACGATACAGGTACCATTGAAGACCCACTTCAATTGACTAAAAAACCAGCTTATGCAGCTAACTTGTCTGATAAAGCTGAAGAATTTACGTATACAGTAAACTACAACTTCAACAACGTTCCTTATGAATTCAAGAAGAACGTTATGTTAACCGACCCATTGGACTACCGCTTGGAAGTGGTTCGTAGCTCAGCGACTGGTCCTGATGGTCCACTAAAAACTCGTGTCGTGAAAGGCCAAGACAGTGCTGGGAACGAACGCGACATTGTTGTGGCAGATGTGCCAAGCGACGGGACAGACTACAACTATTTGGTCTTGAAACAAGCCGAACTTAAGATTACGGTTAAATTGAAAGAAGAATTCCGCAAGGACCAAGCAAGTAAGAATTACTTAGCTCTTCTTCAAGACAGTAACGGCTTTGGTTTGGTCAACCAAGGGAATATCATGTGGAATGGTGAAGATGATTCTCCAAACCCAGACCCTCACGCTAAGACAGCAGACAAGCCAAGCACCATCCGTCGTTCAAACCCTGTTTATGTAAAACCTCCATTGTCAACTGACATCGAGAAAAAAGTAAACGAAAAAGAACATGCGGATCTTGCGACAGAAGATGAACTCTTCGAATACAAGGTGTCTGTTCCATGGCCAGGTACAGCTGACAAGTTCACTGTAACTGATACAGTCGTTCCAGAATTGGAAGTTCAAGAAAGCACCATCAAAGCAACTATTGATGGAAAAACTTACGCAGCCCTCACTAAGGCGACGACCTTAAAAGATCAAACTGTTGAAATCAGCTTGGATAAAGCTGATATGGATCGTTTGACACGTTTGGTCAACCGTCGTGGTGGCGACGAAGTTAAAAAACTTGACTTAGTCTTCCAGGCTAAGATCCGTCCAAATGCTGACTTGAGCAAGTACAAGAAGAACGGAACCATCAAGGTGCCTAATAAGGCAGATGTTGCCTTGAACGACATCAAGAAAACTTCTAATGAAGTAACGGTTACTCCGCCGAAACCAAAAGAACCAACGGTAGAGAAGAAAATCAATGAAACTTTAGAAGATTACCAAACCTTCGAAGGTCAACCATATACCTACAACATTTCAACAGCTATTCCAGCAGATGTTTCTTCCTATAAGAAATTTGTCATCAGCGATACGCTTGATAACGATTTGGAATTCGATGGAGAAGCAACTATTAAGGGAGATGCTGCGGATCTCTTCACAGTAGAAAAGAACGGTCAAACTGTTACAGCTACTGTGAAACCAGGCAAGTTTAAAGACCTTGCTAAATACTCAACGGTTGAGTTGATTATCCCTGCCAAAGTGAAGCAAGGCGTGTCAGGTAAAGTCATCGACAACAAAGCCAAAGTTGAGTACACAAACAAGAGCAATGTGGACAAAGAAGTGGAATCAACTCCAGTTCATGTTACTCCTCCACCTGTAACCAAGAAGATCAATGAAAACCTTGATCACTTGGATATCCCAACAGGAGAACAATACAAATACAACATCAAGACAAAACTTCCAACAGATATTAAAGATTACAAGAAATTTGTGATTACAGATACCTTGGAAAATGAATTGTCTGTCATCAATGAAGGTGAAACAAAACCTGTCATTAAAGGTGCAGCAGCAGCATTCTTCGACGTCGAAGTTCAAGGTCAAACAGTAACGGCCACGATGAAGAACTTTGCAACTGCTGCGGATCTTGCAGGTCAAGAAGTTGAACTTGAAATTCCTGCTAAGATCAATGATGGTGTAACTCGTGTTAAGATCCCGAATACAGCTAAAATCAGCTACACTGATAAGAACGACCACAGTGGTGAGAAAGAGACAAAACCAGTAACGGTTACTCCTCCATCAGAACCAACTGTCAAGAAGAAAATCAATGAGAAGCTGGATACAGCCGTAATCGGAGCTGAAACAGACTACACATACAACATCAAGGCTAAATTGCCAAACGATATCACTTCTTACAAATCATTTGTGATCACGGATACCTTGGATGAAAATCTCCAAGGCGGTGAAGCAACAATCGCTGGTGAAGCTAACAAATTCTTCACGGTAACAGTAACTGGTCAAACAGTAACGGCTACGATGAAGGACTTTGAAAATGCTGGCGACTACGCTGGTAAAGAAGTTGAACTCGTTATTAAGGCGAAAGTGAAGAAAGAATCAACTGCAGAAGCGATTGAAAACAAAGCTAAAATCACTTACACCAATAAGAACGACCAGCAAGGTGAGAAAGAAACAAAACCAGTAACGGTTACTCCTCCACCAATCACGAAGAAAGTAAACGATCAAGAACACGCTGACTTGAATAAATTTAGCGAAAGCTTTACTTATACAGTCGACACGAAAGTTCCTGAAGTTGCTGATAAGTTTGAAGTATCAGACCAACTGGTTAATGAATTAACCTTTGATGGAGATGCAACTATCGAAGTGGATGGCCAAAAAGCAACAGACCTTACTGTTCAAACCAACGGTCAAACACTCACTGTAACCTTTGATAAAGACCAAGTGAAGAAATATGCTGGTAAAGCTGTTCATATTACCTTCAAGGCTAAGATCAAAGACAATGTCTCATATGATGCCCTTCTAGCTGCTTATCCAAATCCAGCTGGAGATAAGCCTTTAGTGCCAAATACTGCAAGCTTCATCATTAATGACAACCCAGATTCTAAGAAAGAATCAACTCCTGTAACTGTAACTCCTCCTCCAACCACAACACCTGAGTTGAAGAAGAAAGTCAACGGTCAAGAACGTTACGAATTAGCGAAACGTGATGAAGAGTTTACCTATACTCTTGCAACAGAAATGCCTGCTAATGCATCGATCTTTGAAATTACTGACGAATTGAAAGATGTCTTGCAATTTGTAGGTAAAGATGGATCTGCAACTGTGAAGATTGATGGGAAAGACGCTGGTAAGAAAGCGACTGTGACAGTCAAAGATCAAACCATCAAGATTGCCTTTGCAGAAGCTTCTGTGAAAGCAGATGCTGGCAAGTCTATCGAAGTAACCTTCAAGGCTAAGATCAAGGATGGCGCAAACCTTGCAGCTTACATCACCCCTGCAGGTACAACTGAAATTCCGAACAAAGCTTCTTATGATATTGACAACAATCCGAAATACCATAAGGACTCTAACGAAGTTCCGGTAACACCTCCAACACCAGATGAGCCAGGCATCAAGAAAGATGTCAACGGCAAAGAAGCTGAAACATTGAAGACAGCTACTGAAGAATTTACCTACAATGTAAATACAGAAGTACCGGCAGATGCAACAGCCTTTGCGGTTAAGGATACCTTAGTAGATGTTCTTGAGTTCGCTGATGGTACAGGTCGTGCAACTGCAACTCTTGGCGAAGAAGCTCTTGCTCCTGAACAAATCAAGATTGAAGGTCAAACCATTACCTTGACCCTTACAGAAGACCAAGTCAAAGCTAACGGTGGTAAAGCTGTTAAATTGACCTTCTCTGCTAAGATTAAAGCAAATGCGGACCTTTCAGCTTACATCAAAGATGGTAAGACGGAAGTTCCAAACAAGGCAAGCTACACAGCTGGCTTCCCTAACAAACCTGAGGTGAACAAAGACTCCAACGAAGTTCCGGTAACACCTCCAACACCAAATGAGCCAGAAATCAAGAAAGATGTTAACGACAAAGAAGCTGCGACTCTTGACAAACGCGATGAAGTCTTTACTTATAATGTAACGACAGAAGTGCCTCAAGCAGCAACAGCCTTTGCAGTAACCGATACCTTGGTAGATGTTCTCGAATTTGCTGGTTCTTCAAGTGCAAGCTTGAACGGCAAAGAATTGAAGGCTGAACAAATCAAGATTGACGGCCAAACCATTACCTTGACTCTTACAGAAGACCAAGTCAAAGCCAACGCTGGTAAAGCGGTGAAATTGAGCTTCACAGCCAAGATCAAGGATGGCGCAAACCTTTCAGCTTACGTCAAAGATGGTAAGACGGAAGTTCCAAACAAGGCAAGCTACGTTGCGGACTTCCCTAATAAACCAGGCTTTAGAAAAGATTCTAATGTAGTCCCAGTTACTCCTCCAACTCCGAAAGAACCAGAGATCAAGAAGGATGTCAACGAAAAACCAGCTGAAACCCTTGTAAACCGTAACGATACCTTCACTTACAATGTCAACACAACTGTACCGACAGACGCAACAGCCTTTGAAGTAACCGATACCTTGGTAGATGTTCTAGAATTCGCTGGTGCCTCAAGTGCAAGCTTGAACGGAGAAGCAATCGCTCCAGAACAAATCAAAGTGGAAGGTCAAACCATCACCCTTTCTCTTACAGAAGCACAAGTCAAAGCTAACGGCGGTAAAGCTGTTAAATTGAGCTTCACAGCTAAGATTAAGGATGGTGCAAATCTCTCAGCTTACATCACTAAAGATGGTAAGACGGAAGTTCCAAACAAGGCAAGCTACAAGGTAGACTTCCCTAACAAACCAGGTGTAACTAAGGACTCTAACACAGTTCCAGTAACACCTCCAAACCCAGGTCAGCCTGAAATTGAAAAACAAGTCAATGGTGCAGCTGAAGCCCTTCTTGGAGACCGTGATGAAGTATTTACATATACGATCAACACAGTGATGCCAGAAGATGCAACAGCCTTCGCAGTAACCGATACTCTTGATCCTGTATTAGAGTTTGAAGGAACTGCAAACGTAACTCTTGATGGTAAAGCAACTGATGCTACTGTCACAACTGACGGACAAACTCTGACAGTTAACTTCCCAGAAGCAACAGTGAAATCAAGCGCTGGTAAGAAAGTACAAGTAACCTTCAAGGCCAAAGTCAAAGCCGACGCAGATCTTACTCCTTATCTGACAGATCGTGGCTACACAGTACCAAATACAGCATCTTACATCCTTAATAACAATCCAGGATTGAAGAAAGACTCTAACACCGTTCCGGTTGTTGTACCGAAAGTACCAGAACCAGAAATTTCTAAGAAGATCAATCGTACCTTGGATCACTTGGATGTAGACTACGATGCTGGCTACATGTACAATGTCAACACGAAATTGCCTGCAGATATCGACAAGTATAAAGAATTCACTGTAACAGATACCCTTGAACCAGTATTGGAAATCGCGGGTACACCAGTGGCTTACGTCGATGGTTACGATGCCAAAGAAGCTCTTGAAACGAAAGTGGAAGGTAACACTGTTACCGTGACAGTGAAAGACTTTGCTCGCCTCAAAGGCTTCAAAGAAATTCAATTGTACATTCCATCTAAACTCAAATCAGGTAGCGATTTGACACCTTATGCAGAACAACTTGTTCCAAATAAGGCGACTGTATCCTTCAAGGACCGCAATGGTCAATCAGGAAACAAGGAATCTAAGCCGGTGACGGTGAAACCACGTGATCCTGAAAAACCACGCGATCCAGATCCAAACAGACCACAAAAAACTGTTGGTCCAGAGGATGGTTCAGCACCAGGCTCTGTTTACCGCTTGAAGACAGCTGGCGAACTCTTCCGCTTCGACATCACTACTCCAGTTCCAACCGATCCAAAAGATGAGAACGGCAATCCAGTCAAAGACCAATACGGTCGCGACGTCAAGACGAAATTGACCAACTTGACCTTCTCAGATGAGATCGATAAAGCTCTGAAAGTGAAGAAAATTGCCCTCAAGGTTGAAGATGCTCAATTTGCTTCTATCCAAGCAGCGCTTCAAGCCAAGCTTGATCAGGCAAAACAAGAGTTGAAAGACCTTGCTGGTCAACCAACTACTGGTTCAATTGCAGAACAAGTAGCTGCAGCAGAAGCTAAAGTCGCTGACTTGACAGCGCAAGTAGCAGCTGCCAAGACTGCCGCAGCAGAAGATGCAGAATCAGCAGAAAAAGCAGCAGCTGTGACAACACTTGAAGCAAGCTTGAAAGCGGCTCAAGATGAATTGACAGCTCTGAAAGAAAACGCTGATAAGTCAGGTGGACTTCCAACATCAGCTGATCAAAAACAAGCTCAAGAGAAACTTGAACAAGAAATCAAGAGCCTAGAAGAAGCGAAAGCGAAACTTGATAAGGCAGTTGAAAATCTAAGCAAAGTTTCTAATGAACGTGGTGAAATTACTGGTGATGCCTTGAGCGCCTTTGCAACTGTCACCTATGATGAAGCAACAAATCTAGTAACTGTTGAAATCACAGATGAAACTATTCTAGATGCCCTCAAAGGAAGCACCCTCCGTCTTGTCTTGTACACAAGCTTCAAAGATGGCGTCGATGTTAGCAAGTACGTCGACAATGGTGTGCCAAACGTTGCAAAAGTAAGCTTCAACCATAAACCAAAAGAAACTTACGAAGTGAAGGTATTCCCACCAGCACCAAATACACCACCACCTGGTCCATACACACCTCCAACGCCAGTGATTCCACCGGCACCGAATGGTGACTTGCCACCAGCTCCAATCCCAGATAAACCAAAACCTAAGAAACCAACACCGAAGGTCCCAGAACAACCACAACCAATCTTACCGAAGACAGCAGCAGTTGATTCTCCAGTATTGAATCTTGTGGGTGGCCTCATGTTGGGAATGGCTAGCCTTCTTATCTGGAAACGCAAGAAGGAGCAATAACACATATTGCTAGAAGAGGGTAAAATATTTTACTCCTCTTCTTGCGGTATTGTTAGTATAATTTTAAAGGAAATTATCATGAGTAGAAAAAAGTTAATTAAATTAGGGATTTCAGTTCTTGCCTTAAATGCTTTGGGAGTAGCAGCGCATTATACAGTCCCAAACTTTATCCCAACCGTTTTGGCTGAAACACCAGGAGAAGACGAAGAAATTCCAGATGCAGAAGAACGGAAATTGGTTGTTAATTTCACTAATAAATTGAATGAATTTGAAGGAGACATTCAAGCCTATGAGGACGATCCTTCTGATGAGGATATGAAGGCTTTGCTAGAGGATAGCATCAATGAGCTGGCTACTGGACTTGCCGTCGTTAAAAACGGTGTCAAAAGTCCTGAAGGTCAAGCTTCTGCAGCTAAATTAGAAGCTCGTTACAACGCCTTGGTTGCTCGAGCAAACGCTGCCTTAGGTAAGACTACCCCAACTCCTCCAACCCCAACTGAAACGACGAAAGAAGTGACAGAGACGGAAGAAATTCCGTTCACCAGCCGTGAGGAAAAGAATGCAGATCTTCCAGAAGGCACACGCAACATCAAGACTCCTGGTCAAAAAGGTGAAAAGACCATTGTCTATACCGTTACTTATGTCGACGGTAAAGAAACGAAACGCGAGAAGAAGAGCGAAAATGTCACCAAACAACCAGTTGAAGAAGTGGTTGAAGTGGGCACCAAGAAGGTTGCTGTTGTGACCACTCAGGAAATCACAGTTACTGAACCAATCCCTTATGGAGAACAGACCGTAACCAATCCTGACTTGCCAGAAGGTACACGTAACGTGAAGACTCCAGGGGAAAATGGTGAGAAGACTGTTGTCTACACGATTACCTTGACCGATGGTGTCGAAACCAAACGCGAGAAGAAGAGCGAAACGGTCACTAAACAACCGGTTGATAAGGTCATCGAAGTTGGCACCAAGAAAGCCGCGGTGATCACAACTAAGGAAGTGACAGAAAAGGAAGAAATTCCATTCACAAAACGTGAAGAAGAGAACCCTGCTCTCCCAGAAGGTACACGCAATGTGAAAACTCCAGGTGAAAAAGGTGAACGTACCATCGTTTATACCGTGACCTACACAGACGGAGTTGAAACAAGTCGTGTCGTGAAGAGTGAAAGTGTCACCAAACAACCAGTTGAAGAAGTGGTTGAAGTGGGCACTAAGAAAGCTCCAGTCGTAACCACTTCTGAAGTCACAGAGAAGGAAGAAATTCCATTCATCAGCCGTACAGTTGAAAATGCTGAGCTAACAGAAGGCACACGCAATGTGAAAACTCCAGGTGAAAAGGGAGAAAAGGCGATTGTCTATACTGTGACCTACACAGACGGAGTTGAAACAAGTCGTGTCGTGAAGAGCGAAAGTGTCACCAAACAACCAGTTGAAGAAGTGATCGAAGTCGGCACTAAGAAAGCACATGTACCAGTTGTTACAACCAAGAAAGTGGAACAAACTCTTGAATTACCATATAAGGTCATCCGTAAAGAATCCCCAGCACTTGCTAAGGGTGAAGAACGTCGCGTGACAATTGGTAAGAAGGGTCAAGCTCTGATCGTTGAAGAGATCACCTATACAGATGGTGTTGAAACTGGACGTAAAGAACTAGAGCGTAAGGTGCTTGTTGAGCCAATTGATGAGTTTATCTACTACGGTGTAGCAGAAAACCCAGTCAAGCCAGTAAATCCGGTGAACCCAGTTAACCCAGTGAATCCGGTAAATCCAGTCAAACCGGTTAACCCAGGTAAACAGGAAGACCCTGCTAAACCAGCTGACAAGGTAGTAGCATTGGATCGTCCATCCACTAGTCCAGTGGTTGAAAACAAGCAAGCTCTACCAAATACAGGTGAACAAGGTACAGGCATCTTAGCCCTCCTTGGTGCAACTGTCTTGAGCATGTTCGGATTCCTTAGCCGCAAGAAGAAAGGCTGAGAAAGAGAAACCATGACTATAGAAAGGTGAACCCGAAAATAGTCCTCCCTTCTTCTACCATTTGTCAAGTCTATCAAGACTTTAAGTATAAAATGAGATAAGACAGTAGCTATTCTAATGTTGCTGTCTTATTTTTATTACTTATTGAGCCATAAAAGAGCATGCTAAAAGAGCTTCATTGAAACAAGGTGTTATTATAATACGAACTCAGAGGATGACCAGTTGCTTCTCAGCTTCCAGAAGATTTTGTATAGCCATATTACTCAAAAAGGTCTGAAGGTGCCGAGAATAGTTGAAGATAAATGAACAGTTTTTGGAGTTGCCCGACAGACGATGGGGGTCAATGGCGTCATTGTGAATGGTGTAACCATTAATCTTCTTACTGTTGACTAAAATTACCACCTTAAAACTTGCCTTACTCATACCAATCCCAAATAATGCTCGTAGAACATTACCTCTTTTGTCTTGAATAATAGTAATTTTGTTTTCAATACCCAATGTCTAGTGGTCCACATACTTTGGTAAAATTCTACCTAAAACAGAGATCTTGCCAGCTTGTCAAGCAACGTCTAGCACCATTGAGACCTACGACTTTACAAGACACTGCTACTTTGATATAAAGAAAAAATGGGGAGCACTCTATCCAATCGTAGATTTCCTCACTACTAATCTTAGGATGTTGTCTACTATTTTAAACATTCCCCTCGTTTGTCTTTACAAACGAGGCTTTCTCGTTACAATAGAGGTAGTAACAAGAAAAGAGGAGAAGAGAATGATAAGCCTTGAAGAGATTGATCAAGTTGTCCAGTCAGGTCCTTTTGAACCTACCTGGGACTCTCTTAGCCATCAAGTCTGTCCGGATTGGTATCGGGATGCCAAATTTGGAATGTTTATCCACTGGGGCGTCTACAGTGTACCTGCCTTTGGTTCAGAATGGTATTCGCGAAATATGTATATCCAAGGGAATCCTTGTTGTGACTATCATCGAGAGCATTTTGGAGACCAGGCCGGCTTTGGCTACAAGGATCTCATTCCTCTTTTTACAGCCGATCGCTTTGATCCGGCATCTTGGCTAGATCTCTTTCAAAAAGCGGGAGCCCAGTATCTTTTTCCAGTTGCGGAGCACCACGATGGTTTTCAGATGTATGCCTCTACTCTCTCGCCTTATAATAGCTTAGAAATGGGGCCGAGACGAGATGTCTTAGGAGAGCTGAGGAAGGAAGCAGAAAAACGTGGCCTGCACTTCTGTACGTCCTCTCACCGGGCAGAACACCAGTTTTTCTTTTCACATGGCAAGGAATTCACTAGTGACATTCCGCAAGAAGTCCCAAGAGACAGTCTTTATTGGCCAGCGGAGCCAGAGCCCAAGGATCATTTTGATCTGACTTCCAAGCCTTATCCAAGCAAAGAATTCTTGGAAGATTGGCTTTTGCGAACCTGTGAACTGGTGCGGGACTACCAACCAGAGCTCCTATATTTTGACTGGTGGATCCAGCATGAGAGTTTCCGTCCCTACTTGATGCGCTTTTTGGCTTATTATTACAATCTAGCAGCACAAGAGGATCGCAAGGTGGCTGTTTGTTACAAACAGGATGCCCTCCCTTTCGGTTCAGGAATCGTTGAGATGGAGCGGGGAGGATACGGAGAGACGCAAGCCTTTCCGTGGCAAATGGATACCGCGATTGCCCGTAATTCTTGGTGCTATACCCAGGATCTAGCCTACAAGACCAGTAAGGAATTGCTACAAAATTTAGTTGATGTTGTGGCAAAAAATGGCAATCTTCTGCTCAATATTGGACCCAAGGCAGATGGCACGATCCCTGAGCAAGACCAAGACATCCTCACAGAGATCGGGGACTGGCTGGCGGTAAATGGAGAAGCCATTTATCAGAGTCGGCCTTGGCGTGTGTCATCAGACGGACCGACCGAGGCCCAGGAAGGTTCCTTCTCAGATGGGCAAGCGCCACTCTATACCAGCCAAGATTTCCGCTATACCATGCGTGATGGTTTTCTTTATGCTATCCAGCTGGAACCAAGTGGAAGGATAGAAGAGTTGGCCTTACCGTCTCTCGCCTATGATCTCAAGCAACCGAGAATTCTTCATGCGCGCATTCAAAAGCTAGAGCTCCTTGGAGAAAGTCAGCCCCTTTCTTGGAGCCAAGATGAGACAGGGCTCCATCTTCAGTTACCAGCTTGCAGCAAAAAACAACCGCGTGTTTTGCGCCTCAGCTTTTAGTTTTCTTGAAGCTTTCTATAAGGAATCGTTTAGGTTTCTCTTGTATACTGTACTCATCCAATAAGAAATGAGGTACAGAAAATGAAAATCTCAGTTAATTATCCAAAACGCTTTAAGAAATTGCCACAACAAGGTTCTTGTTACGGTGAATAAACACTTCTCTTCATTTTTCATAAGAAACTCCTAAAGAAGGCTCTACCCGAAAGGGTAGAGTTTTTATGTACCAGAGACCTTGTGATTCGTGGTATAATAGGCCTATGGAAAAAAAGAATAAATTACTACTCATCGACGGGTCTTCCGTCGCTTTTCGTGCCTTTTTCGCACTCTATCATCAAATTGATCGCTTCAAAAATGCCAATGGTCTGCATACCAATGCGGTCTATGGCTTTAATCTCATGTTGAGTCATCTCTTGGAGCGCATCCAACCAACCCATGTCCTCGTCGCTTTTGATGCAGGAAAGACGACCTTTCGGACGGAGATGTATGCTGACTACAAAGGGGGTCGTGCAAAAACTCCAGATGAGTTCCGCGAGCAGTTTCCTTTCATTCGTGAGCAACTGGATCATTTGGGAATCCGCCATTATGAGCTAGCTCAGTATGAAGCGGATGATATTATTGGAACGCTGGGTAAGATGGCAGAAACTACCTCGGTGCCATTTGAAGTCACCATTGTCTCTGGGGACAAGGATTTGATCCAGCTGACGGATGACAATACGGTGGTTGAAATCTCCAAAAAAGGGGTGGCAGAGTTTGAAGAATTCACTCCAGCCTATCTCAAAGAAAAAATGGGTCTGACACCAGAGCAATTTATCGACCTCAAGGCCTTGATGGGAGATAAGTCGGATAATATCCCAGGTGTTACTAAGATCGGAGAAAAGACAGGGATCAAACTACTCCTAGAGTATGGCTCTCTCGATGGTATTTACGAGCATATCGATGAGATGAAAGCTTCTAAGATGAAGGAAAACCTCATCAACGACAAGGAGCAGGCCTATCTGTCCAAGACTCTCGCGACCATCGATACCAATGCGCCCATTGAGATTGGCCTGGATGATATCACCTATACGGGCCCCCATCTAGAAAATCTCGCCAAGTTTTATGAGGAGATGGGCTTCAAGCAACTCCGTCAGGCCTTGGATCTCAGTGGAGAAGAGGCGGCTCCTGTAGCCATTGACTATACAGAAGTTGAGCAAGTCACTTCAGATATGCTCACGGAAGATACTTTCTTCCATTTTGAGATTTTTGGGGACAATTACCATACGGAACCCATCATCGGTTTCGCATGGGGGACCAAAGGTCAGCTCTACGCGAGTACAGATACTGGTCTTTTACAAACACCGATTTTCAAAGAATTTCTCGAAAAAACGCCCTTCAAGGTCTATGACTTCAAGCGGGCCAAGGTTTTGCTCAGCCACTTGGGCATTTCCCTTCAAAATCCAGCTTTTGACAGTCGATTGGCCAAGTATCTCTTGTCGACCGTAGAGGACAATGAAATTTCAACCATTGCGAGTCTCTATAGTCAGATTGCGCTGCCGCTGGACGAAGTCGTTTATGGCAAGGGAGCCAAAAAAGCTATCCCAGAAAAGACGGTCCTATTAGAGCATTTGGCACGGAAAGTCGCTGTTCTACTGGATACCGAAGAGCCCATGATGGAGCAGTTGCAAGCCCATGACCAACTAGATTTGCTCTATGATATGGAGCAACCACTAGCAGCTGTTTTGGCCAAGATGGAAATCGCGGGGATCAAGGTAGAGCGCCAGACCCTCCAAGATATGCAGGTGGAAAACGAAGTGGTCTTGGAGCGTTTGACTCAAGAAATCTACGAGCTTGCTGGAGAGGAATTTAACATAAATTCTCCAAAACAATTGGGGGTCATCCTCTTTGAAAAATTGGAACTCCCTCTTGAATATACCAAGAAGACCAAAACCGGCTATTCAACAGCCGTTGATGTCTTGGAACGCCTGGCTCCAATTGCACCGATTGTGTCTAAGATTCTTGAATACCGCCAAATTGCCAAGATTCAGTCGACCTATGTTATTGGTCTTCAAGACTGGATTTTGGAAGATGGGAAAATCCATACCCGCTATGTGCAAGATTTAACGCAGACAGGCCGCTTGTCCAGTGTGGATCCCAACCTGCAAAACATTCCTGTCCGTTTGGAACAAGGTCGTCTCATTCGTAAAGCCTTTGTCCCAGAAGAGGAAAACAGTGTCTTGCTCAGTTCGGACTATTCACAGATCGAATTGCGCGTCTTGGCCCATATTTCGGGAGATGAGCATTTGATTGACGCCTTTCAGCATGGGGCAGATATCCATACATCGACCGCTATGCGCGTCTTCAATATTGAAAAACCAGAAGATGTGACGCCGAACGACCGTCGCAATGCAAAAGCAGTAAACTTCGGTGTGGTTTATGGAATTTCCGACTTTGGCCTGTCTAACAACCTAGGGATCAGTCGAAAAGAAGCCAAGGCCTACATTGAGACCTATTTCGAACGCTACCCTGGCATCAAGGACTATATGGAGAGAGTGGTACGGGAAGCGCGTGACAAAGGCTATGTGGAGACTCTCTTCAAGCGTCGTCGGGAGATTCCAGATATCAATTCTCGCAACTTCAATGTTCGAGGCTTTGCGGAGCGGACGGCTATCAACTCACCCATCCAAGGATCGGCAGCAGACATCTTGAAAATTGCTATGATCCACTTAGACCAAGCGCTAGAAAGAGGAGTATACAAGACCAAGATGCTTCTTCAGGTGCATGATGAAATCGTTCTGCAAGTACCAAGTGATGAACTGGTAGCGATCAAAGAACTCGTCAAAGAGACCATGGAATCCGCTATCGAACTTGCAGTACCACTGGAAGCCGATGAAAACGAAGGCAAGACATGGTATGAAGCCAAATAAAATGGAAGTCGTACAAGCACGTCCAGTATCATATAAATTCTTAAGACAAGAAACACAAAAAGGAGATTCTTATGGCTTATTCATTTCGCAATCCTAGTGATGGCATTATCAAACATTACCTAGAAACCAGCAAGATCATTGCTGTAGTGGGATTATCTGATCGTGAAGATACGACCAGTCATCGTGTCAGTAAGGAGATGCAAGAGCGAGGCTATCGGATTATTCCTGTCAACCCCCGCGCAGCTGGTGGCCAGATCCTTGGAGAAACGGTGTACGCTAGCTTACAGGAGATCCCATTCCCAGTAGATATCGTCGATGTATACCGTCGCAGTGAGTTTTTACCAGATGTGGCACGTGATTTTATTGAGACGGATGCGAAAATTTTCTGGGCACAATTGGAGTTGGAAAATCAAGAAGCAGAAGAAATCCTTCGTGGAGCTGGACGGGAAGATATCGTCATGAACCGCTGTATCAAACGGGAACATACCAGACTGATCTTAGGAGACTCCCTATACGGTTTATAAATGATAAACAATTGACATAGAAGAAAACCCCAGCAAGCTGGGGTTTTCTTCTTACTCTTATTCAGTTTCATGGCTTGGATGGCCTGTAAAATGGCGAGGCCCTTGTTTAATCTGCTTGATTTGATCATAAAAGGCAATTTGGCAGTTGATAAAGTAAGGCATGGTATAAAAGCCGATGACATCGCGCGTGAAGTAATTCAAGAAGTACCAACCAACCAAGGTTAGATCGAGCACCAAGCGATTGCTGCGGAACCCTTTCATGGTTTCACGACTTTGGCGAAGGACTCCAAAGGCTCCCTTGTAGTCGCCGTCTCGTAATTGCTCATAGAGGATCAATTCGACCAGGCTAAGACTGTAGTATTGTGGCAGGTAAAAGAGGAGGCCAATCAGGCCAAGTATGACACCAGCAGTCATCAGAGGCATTTGTTGCATGAGAGATTGGAATTCAGGACTGGAAGCACTCAGAGTGCTAGGGTTGCCCACCTTATCGTAGATCGCCAAAAATCGAATGCTAGCGTAGGTGCTGATGAGACTCCCCACATAGAGGATGAGTCCCCATAAAAAGAGGACGGCTTGCTTCAAGATCAAGGTGGCAAATACAGAGGTAAAGCGATCTTGTTTAAAGATATCTAACACACGTGTTCGGTGTTCGATCTTGGGATTAATCGTATCTAAATAGCTAAAAGTCGCACCGACCACTAAAATGGAGATGACAAAGGAGACGACAGAAGGAAAGAGTTGCCGCTGGATCATGTAGATACTTGCTTGCTGCAAGGTCATATCCGGTAGTAGATCGACCAGATCTTGCCCACTTAAGAGGAAGTTAGCAAGAATGGTCAACAGGACCGGAAGAGCAAAAAGGATAGCTAAGCCCGGTTGCTGGACTTGCATGGTACGTGCCCGGAGGCGAATCAGTTTAAGGTTCATAGATGACACTCTCTTCATAGTAGTACTTTTTATTATAACATAAGTCCGTGACAGAGCCGGTAAAATTTGGTACAATCGTACAGGTGCTCACAGGAAAACTGTGACAGGAATAAGAAGGCTGGGACTGTTTTTCCCAGTACGGAGGTAACCATGACAGATTCACCGATTCAATATCGATTAATCAAAAAAGAAAAGCATACAGGTGCTCGTCTGGGAGAAATTATCACCCCTCACGGGACCTTCCCAACCCCAATGTTTATGCCTGTAGGGACTCAGGCAACCGTTAAGACCCAATCGCCAGAAGAGCTCAAGGAAATGGGCTCCGGAATTATTTTGGCCAACACCTACCATCTCTGGCTTCGTCCCGGGGATGATCTAGTTGCAAAAGCAGGAGGATTGCACCAGTTCATGAACTGGGACCAGCCCATTTTGACAGATAGTGGAGGCTTTCAGGTCTATTCATTAGCGGATACCCGCAATATTACTGAAGAAGGGGTAACCTTTAAAAACCACCTCAACGGCTCGAAGATGTTCCTCTCTCCAGAAAAGGCCATCTCCATCCAAAACAATCTAGGGAGCGACATCATGATGTCCTTTGATGAATGCCCTCAGTTCTATCAGCCCTATGATTATGTGAAAAAATCAATCGAACGGACCAGTCGTTGGGCAGAACGTGGCCTAAAGGCTCACCGTCGCCCTCATGATCAAGGTCTTTTCGGGATTGTCCAAGGGGCTGGATTTGAAGACTTACGCCGTCAGTCTGCTCAAGATTTGGTCGGCATGGACTTTCCAGGTTATTCTATCGGTGGCTTAGCTGTTGGGGAAAGCCATGAAGAGATGAATGCGGTACTAGATTTCACAACTCCGCTCTTACCAGAGAACAAGCCACGCTATCTCATGGGAGTAGGAGCTCCAGACAGTCTGATTGATGGCGTTATTCGTGGAGTGGACATGTTTGACTGTGTCTTGCCGACGCGGATTGCGCGAAATGGTACCTGTATGACCAGCCAAGGACGCCTAGTGGTGAAAAATGCGCAATTTGCAGAAGACTTTACACCGCTAGATCCCGAATGTGATTGCTACACTTGTAAGAATTACACCCGTGCTTATCTTCGCCACCTCCTCAAGGCAGATGAGACCTTCGGCATTCGCTTGACAAGCTACCACAACCTCTATTTCTTGATCAACCTCATGAAGCAGGTCCGTCAAGCCATCATGGATGACAATCTCTTAGAATTCCGTGAGCATTTCGTCGAAAAATATGGCT
>NZ_KQ969693.1:0-17039 GCF_001578955.1 Streptococcus parasanguinis | reverse complement strand
ACAATAGCGCTCTGTGAGCGATTGGACCCCACAAAAGTTAACCTTTTGGAGACAGATCCCTATATTATTGGAAGTCCAAGAGGGTTGGTTGTGCCAAAAGACTTACCGGACCAAAAAGTAACCGCGTGTCTGTCGAGTGCCCATGAATTGGCTAGTCTAGAGCGAGATATTCGAGCCCTTCAAGCAGGAATGGATATACGGACGATTGATCAGCCATGGTCTCCAAGCCATATATTATCTGGGAACAAGCCTATTCTCATCGTAGAAGGGATGTCAGTAGCTTTTTTACCAAAATCTTTGTTTGATCAAACCATTTGTTTTTACACAGATGATCTTACGGAGCTAGAAAGACGATTAAGCAGAGACGTTGCCCAACGAAATCGAGAGATAGACTTCATCTATCGAACTCACCAGATCAGGCGAGAACAATACCATCAGTATTATCAACTGATGGAAGGCGAAGCGGATATCCTGGTCAATACATCACAAGATCAATTTTGTATTGAAAAAGAATAGGAAGTTCTACTGAAAAGTAGAACTTTTTTTCTATATAATAGCAACTTTTTTAGCACGTTTTTTCTTTCGAAAACACTTTCATCAAAAAAACGAAAAAAATCTTCTCAAATCCCTTGCATTGGGCCTTTGTTTGTGTTAAACTACTATGGTGCTGTGAAAAACAGCTATTAGCTTTGATGCAAGAGGTTGCGACACGCTCGGTTGCATTGCCACGCAACGCGCGTCGGTTTTCTTGTGGAGCTAGCCTATTATCTTAAATAGACGAAAAGGAGAAAAAGATGGCAAACAAAAAAATCCGCATCCGTTTGAAAGCGTACGAACACCGTACACTCGACACAGCGGCTGCAAAAATCGTAGAATCAGCTACTCGTACAGGTGCACAAGTTGCGGGGCCAATCCCACTTCCAACTGAGCGTAGCCTCTACACAATCATTCGTGCGACTCACAAATACAAAGATTCTCGCGAACAATTCGAAATGCGTACACACAAACGTTTGATCGACATCATCAACCCAACTCAAAAAACAGTTGACGCTTTGATGAAATTGGATCTTCCAAGTGGTGTAAACGTAGAAATCAAACTTTAATCTAAAGCTTGATCAAGAGCATAAAAAACGCTCGTTAAAAACTTTTTGAATAAAAAACTATAGAAAAGGAACTATTTTCTCATGACAAAAGGAATCTTAGGGAAAAAAGTGGGAATGACTCAAATCTTCACTGAAGCTGGCGAATTGATCCCTGTAACAGTTATCGAAGCAACTCCAAACGTTGTTCTTCAAGTTAAAACTGTTGAAACAGATGGTTACAACGCTATCCAAGTTGGTTTCGATGACAAACGCGAAGTATTGAGCAACAAACCTGCTAAAGGACATGTAGCAAAAGCTAACACGGCTCCTAAGCGCTTCATTCGTGAATTCAAAAACGTTGAAGGCTTGGAAGTTGGTGCTGAAATCACAGTTGACACTTTCGAAGCTGGAGACATTGTTGATGTAACTGGTACTTCTAAAGGTAAAGGTTTCCAAGGTGTTATCAAACGCCACGGACAATCACGTGGACCTATGGCTCACGGTTCTCGTTACCACCGTCGTCCAGGTTCTATGGGACCTGTTGCACCTAACCGCGTATTCAAAGGTAAAAACCTTGCAGGACGCATGGGTGGCGATCGTGTAACTATTCAAAACCTTGAAGTTGTACAAGTTGTTCCAGAAAAGAACGTTATCCTTATCAAAGGTAACGTACCAGGTGCTAAGAAATCTCTTATCACTATCAAGTCAGCAGTTAAAGCTGGTAAATAATAAGGAAAGGGGAATACAGTCAAAATGGCAAATGTAACATTATTCGACCAAACTGGTAAACAAGCGGGCGAAGTTGTTCTTAACGATGCGATCTTTGGTATCGAACCAAACCAAGCAGTTGTATTTGATGTGATCATCAGCCAACGTGCTAGCCTTCGTCAAGGAACTCACGCAGTTAAAAACCGTTCAGCCGTTTCAGGTGGCGGACGCAAACCATGGCGTCAAAAAGGAACTGGACGTGCTCGTCAAGGTTCTATCCGCTCTCCACAATGGCGTGGTGGTGGAATTGTCTTCGGACCAACTCCACGTAGCTATGCGTACAAACTTCCTCAAAAAGTTCGTCGCCTTGCACTTAAATCTGTTTACTCAGAAAAAGTTGCTGAAAACAAATTTGTAGCCGTTGATTCTCTTGAATTTACAGCTCCAAAAACTGCTGAATTTGCAAAAGTTCTTGCAGCTTTGAGCATCGATTCTAAAGTCCTTGTTATTCTTGAAGAAGGAAATGAATTCGCAGCTCTTTCAGCTCGTAACCTTCCAAACGTGAAAGTTGCGACTGCTACAACTGCAAGTGTTCTTGACATCGCAAATAGTGACAAACTTCTTGTTACTCAAGCAGCTATCTCTAAAATCGAGGAGGTTCTTGCATAATGAATTTGTATGATGTTATCAAAAAACCTGTTATCACTGAAAAGTCAATGGCTCAACTTGAAGCAGGCAAATATGTATTCGAAGTTGACACTCGCGCTCACAAACTTTTGATCAAACAAGCTGTTGAAGCTGCGTTTGAAGGTGTAAAAGTTGCGAATGTGAACACTGTAAACGTAAAACCTAAAGCAAAACGCGTTGGACGTTACACTGGTTTTACTTCAAAAACTAAAAAAGCTATCATCACGCTTGCAGCTGATTCTAAAGCAATCGAGTTGTTTGCTACTGAAGCTGAATAATCTAAGGAGGAAATATCGTGGGAATTCGTGTTTATAAACCAACAACAAACGGTCGCCGTAATATGACTTCTTTGGATTTCGCTGAAATCACAACAAACACACCTGAGAAAACTTTGCTTGTTTCTCTTAAAAACAAAGCAGGTCGTAACAACAACGGTCGTATCACTGTTCGTCACCAAGGTGGTGGACACAAACGTCATTACCGTTTGATCGATTTCAAACGTAACAAAGATGGAGTTGAAGCAGTCGTTAAAACGATCGAATACGATCCAAACCGCTCAGCTAACATTGCGCTTGTACACTACACTGACGGTGTGAAAGCATACATCATCGCCCCTAAAGGTCTTGAAGTAGGTCAACGCATCGTATCAGGACCAGAAGCAGATATCAAAGTCGGAAATGCTCTTCCACTTGCTAACATCCCAGTTGGTACTTTGATCCACAACATCGAATTGAAACCTGGTAAAGGTGGAGAATTGGTACGTGCTGCTGGAGCTTCTGCTCAAGTATTGGGTTCTGAAGGTAAATATGTACTTGTTCGTCTTCAATCGGGCGAAGTTCGTATGATTCTTGGAACTTGCCGTGCTACAGTTGGTGTTGTCGGAAACGAACAACATGGACTTGTTAACCTTGGTAAAGCGGGACGTAACCGCTGGAAAGGTGTTCGCCCTACAGTTCGTGGTTCTGTAATGAACCCGAATGATCACCCACACGGTGGTGGTGAAGGTAAAGCACCAGTTGGACGTAAAGCGCCATCTACTCCTTGGGGTAAACCTGCGCTTGGTCTTAAAACTCGTAACAAGAAAGCGAAATCTGACAAACTTATCGTTCGTCGTCGCAACCAAAAATAATCATAAGCAACTAGCTTACACTTTCCGCCAGCTCGGTAGCGCTGCATAGCAGCGCAAGCCGCTGTGGTACTAAATTTTAAAGGAGAAAATTACAAAATGGGACGTAGTCTTAAAAAAGGACCTTTCGTCGATGAGCATTTGATGAAAAAAGTTGAAGCTCAAGCAAACGACGAAAAGAAAAAAGTAATTAAAACTTGGTCACGTCGTTCAACGATCTTCCCAAGTTTCATCGGATACACTATCGCAGTTTATGATGGACGTAAACATGTACCTGTTTACATCCAAGAAGACATGGTAGGTCACAAGCTTGGTGAATTCGCACCAACTCGTACTTACAAAGGTCACGCGGCAGACGACAAGAAGACACGTAGAAAATAAGGAGAACATAAATGGCAGAAATTACTTCAGCTAAAGCAATGGCTCGTACAGTGCGTGTTTCACCTCGTAAATCACGTCTTGTTCTTGACAACATCCGTGGTAAAAGCGTAGCCGATGCCATCGCTATTTTGACATTCACACCAAACAAAGCTGCAGGGATCATCCTTAAAGTGTTGAACTCAGCAGTAGCAAACGCTGAAAACAACTTTGGTTTGGAAAAAGCTAACTTGGTAGTATCTGAAGCATTCGCAAACGAAGGACCAACAATGAAACGTTTCCGTCCACGTGCGAAAGGTTCAGCTTCACCAATCAACAAACGTACAGCTCACATCACAGTAGCTGTTGCAGAAAAATAAGGAGGTAAACTCGTGGGTCAAAAAGTACATCCAATTGGTATGCGTGTTGGTATCATCCGTGATTGGGATGCCAAATGGTATGCTGAAAAAGAATACGCGGATTACCTTCATGAAGATCTTGCAATCCGTAAATTCATTCAAAAAGAATTGGCTGACGCAGCCGTTTCAACTATTGAAATCGAACGCGCAGTAAACAAAGTTAACGTTTCTCTTCACACTGCTAAACCAGGTATGGTTATCGGTAAAGGTGGAGCAAACGTTGATGCACTTCGTGCAGCTCTTAACAAATTGACTGGTAAACAAGTACACATCAACATCATTGAGATCAAACGTCCTGACTTGGATGCTCACCTTGTTGGTGAAGGAATCGCTCGTCAATTGGAACAACGTGTTGCTTTCCGTCGTGCACAAAAACAAGCAATCCAACGTGCTATGCGTGCTGGAGCTAAAGGAATCAAAACTCAAGTATCAGGTCGTTTGAACGGTGCAGATATTGCCCGTGCAGAAGGATACTCTGAAGGAACTGTTCCACTCCACACACTTCGCGCTGATATCGATTACGCTTGGGAAGAAGCAGACACTACTTACGGTAAACTTGGTGTTAAAGTATGGATCTACCGTGGTGAAGTTCTTCCGGCTCGTAAAGACGCTAAAGGAGGTAAATAACCAATGTTAGTACCTAAACGTGTAAAACACCGTCGCGAATTCCGTGGTAAAATGCGCGGTGAAGCAAAAGGTGGAAAAGAAGTAGCATTCGGTGAATACGGTCTTCAAGCTACAACTAGCCACTGGATCACAAACCGTCAAATCGAAGCTGCTCGTATCGCCATGACTCGTTACATGAAACGTGGTGGTAAAGTTTGGATTAAGATTTTCCCACACAAATCATACACCGCTAAAGCTATCGGGGTACGTATGGGATCTGGTAAAGGGGCTCCTGAAGGTTGGGTAGCACCAGTTAAACGTGGTAAAGTGATGTTCGAAATCGCTGGTGTATCTGAAGAGATCGCACGCGAAGCACTTCGTCTTGCTAGCCACAAATTGCCAGTTAAAACTAAATTTGTGAAACGTGAAGCAGAATAAGGAGAGGTCATGAAACTTACAGAAGTAAAAGAATTTGTTAAAGAACTTCGTGGTCTTTCTCAAGAAGAACTCGCGAAGCGTGAAAATGAATTGAAGAAAGAATTGTTTGAACTTCGTTTCCAAGCAGCTGCTGGTCAATTGGAACAAACTGGACGTTTGAAAGAAGTGAAAAAACAAATCGCTCGTATCAAAACTGTTCAATCAGAAGCTAAATAATAGACTAGGGAAGGAGAATTTCAATGGAACGCAATAATCGTAAAGTTCTTGTTGGACGCGTTGTGTCTGACAAAATGGACAAAACAATCACAGTTGTAGTTGAAACTAAACGTAACCACCCAGTCTATGGTAAACGTATCAACTATTCTAAAAAATACAAAGCTCATGATGAAAACAATGTTGCTAAAGAAGGCGATATCGTTCGTATCATGGAAACTCGTCCGCTTTCAGCTACAAAACGCTTCCGTCTTGTAGAAGTCGTTGAAGAAGCGGTCATCATCTAATCATACCTGAAAGGAGAAAACGTAAATGATTCAAACAGAAACTCGTTTGAAAGTCGCTGACAACAGTGGCGCACGCGAAATCTTGACAATCAAAGTTCTTGGTGGTTCAAAACGTAAATTCGCGAGCATCGGTGATGTAATCGTTGCATCTGTAAAACAAGCTACTCCTGGTGGTGCGGTTAAGAAAGGTGACGTTGTAAAAGCTGTTATCGTTCGTACTAAATCAGGTGCTCGTCGTAAAGATGGTTCATACATCAAGTTCGACGAAAATGCAGCAGTGATCATCCGTGACGACAAAACTCCTCGCGGAACTCGTATCTTTGGTCCAGTTGCACGTGAATTGCGTGACGGTGGATTCATGAAGATCGTATCACTTGCTCCAGAAGTACTTTAATCAATCAAAAACAAACACAGTCCCCTGGCTCAGCCAGGGTGCCCATCGGGCGTAAGAATAAAAGGAGAATAAAATGTTTGTAAAAAAAGGCGACAAAGTTCGCGTTATTGCTGGTAAAGACAAAGGCGTAGAAGCTGTTGTTCTTACTGCTCTTCCAAAAGTAAATAAAGTTGTTGTAGAAGGTGTAAACATCATTAAGAAACACCAACGTCCAAATAACGAAAACCCTCAAGGTGCGATCGTTGAAAAAGAAGCTCCAATCCATGCTTCTAACGTTCAAGTTTTGGACAAAAACGGTGTTGCTGGACGTGTTGGCTACAAATTTGTAGACGGCAAAAAAGTTCGCTACAACAAAAAATCAGGCGAAGTGCTTGACTAATCACGAAGGAAAGGAGAAGTATAATGGCTAATCGTTTAAAAGAAAAATACCTTAATGAAGTAGTACCATCATTGACTGAACAGTTCAACTATTCATCAGTTATGGCTGTGCCAAAAGTTGATAAAATCGTTTTGAACATGGGTGTTGGTGATGCAGTATCAAATGCTAAGAACCTTGAAAAAGCTGCTGAAGAGCTTGCTTTGATCTCAGGTCAAAAACCATTGATCACTAAGGCTAAAAAATCAATCGCCGGCTTCCGTCTTCGTGAAGGTGTTGCGATCGGTGCAAAAGTTACCCTTCGTGGTGAACGTATGTACGAATTCTTGGATAAATTGGTAACAGTTTCACTTCCACGTGTACGTGACTTCCATGGTGTTCCAACAAAATCATTTGATGGACGCGGAAACTACACACTTGGTGTGAAAGAACAATTGATCTTCCCAGAAATCAACTTTGATGATGTTGATAAAACTCGTGGTTTGGATATCGTAATCGTAACTACAGCGAACACAGACGAAGAATCACGTGCATTGCTTACTGGCCTCGGTATGCCGTTTGCAAAATAATATAGGAGGTAAAACTAATGGCTAAAAAATCTATGATTGCTAAGAACAAACGCCCAGCGAAGTTCTCTACTCAAGCATACACTCGCTGTGAACGTTGTGGACGTCCACACTCAGTTTACCGCAAGTTTAAACTTTGCCGTGTTTGCTTCCGTGAATTGGCATACAAAGGTCAAATCCCAGGTGTCACAAAAGCATCTTGGTAATTTAAGATATCAAGGGCGTTAAAACTCCAAGTGAAAATAGGAAACTTGACGAAGAAACTTTAGTTTCTAGGAAAGTTTATCTTTTTCACACAGAGTTTAGCCCGGGTTCAGTTGGGCTTGCCAATTTGAACACGAGCTACAGCTTTGGCAAAAAAGACCAATTTTCTTTGGAGCATCGCTCCTGCATCAAATTGCCTATTTTTGCTCTCGCTGTTACGCTCTCTGTATCATGTATTAACTAGCAAGTGCAACTTGCAAACTACTAGTAAGAGGAGAAATTATAATGGTTATGACTGACCCAATCGCAGACTTCCTTACACGTATTCGTAACGCTAACCAAGCAAAACACGAAGTACTTGAAGTACCTGCATCAAACATCAAAAAAGGGATTGCTGAAATCCTTAAACGCGAAGGTTTTGTAAAAAACGTTGAATTCATCGAAGATGACAAACAAGGTATCATCCGTGTATTCTTGAAATATGGACAAAACGGTGAAAAAGTTATCACAAACTTGAAACGTGTATCTAAACCAGGTTTGCGTGTTTACAAAAAACGTGAAGATCTTCCAAAAGTTCTTAACGGACTTGGAATTGCTATCCTTTCAACTTCTGAAGGTTTGCTTACTGATAAAGAAGCACGCCAAAAGAACGTTGGTGGGGAAGTTATCGCTTACGTTTGGTAATATTTAGCTCCCAATTTCGTTGTGACTCTTCGTTGTTGTCTCTTGTCTAACCCAAAGTTATGTCTGTGAGACAATGCCTCGATTCACTTAGAAAATGAGACCTAAACATTAACTTTTAAATCAAAAAGATTTAAACCCCGTGAAAACTGGCCCGCAAAGGCCTGACAATTTAACAGGAGAATAAAAAACATGTCACGTATTGGTAATAAAGTTATCGTGTTGCCTGCTGGTGTTGAAATCACTAACAATGACAACGTTGTAACTGTAAAAGGACCTAAAGGAGAACTTACTCGTACGTTCTCAAAAGATATTGAAATCCGTGTGGAAGGTACTGAAGTAACACTTCACCGTCCAAACGATTCAAAAGAAATGAAAACAATCCACGGAACAACTCGTGCCCTTTTGAACAACATGGTTACTGGTGTATCAGAAGGATTCAAGAAAGAACTTGAAATGCGCGGGGTTGGATACCGTGCACAACTTCAAGGATCAAAACTTGTTTTGGCTGTTGGTAAATCACACCCAGACGAAGTTGAAGCTCCAGAAGGAATTACTTTTGAACTTCCAAACCCAACAACAATCGTTGTTAGCGGAATTTCAAAAGAAGTAGTTGGTCAAACAGCTGCTTATGTACGTAGCCTTCGTTCACCTGAACCATACAAAGGTAAAGGGATCCGTTATGTTGGTGAATACGTTCGCCGCAAAGAAGGTAAAACAGGTAAATAATGTAGTTTGGTTGTTTTTCAACCAAACTTCATCTTACCAACTCAGTGCTTAGCACATGATTTTAAAATTAAGAGGTGAAAATTGTGATTTCGAAACCAGATAAAAACAAAATCCGTCAAAAACGCCACCGTCGCGTTCGCGGAAAACTCTCTGGAACTGCTGATCGCCCACGTTTGAACGTATTTCGTTCTAATACAGGCATCTACGCTCAAGTAATTGATGACGTAGCGGGTGTAACGCTCGCAAGCGCTTCAACTCTTGACAAAGAAGTTTCAAAAGGAACTAAAACTGAACAAGCCGTTGTTGTCGGCAAACTTGTTGCTGAACGTGCAGTTGCTAAAGGTATTTCTGAAGTGGTGTTCGACCGCGGTGGATATCTATATCACGGACGTGTTAAAGCTTTGGCTGATGCAGCTCGTGAAAACGGATTGAAATTCTAATAGGAGGACACTAGAAAATGGCATTTAAAGATAATGCAGTTGAACTTGAAGAACGCGTAGTTGCCATCAACCGTGTAACAAAAGTTGTTAAAGGTGGACGTCGTCTTCGTTTTGCAGCTCTTGTAGTTGTTGGTGACCGTAATGGCCGTGTTGGATTTGGTACTGGTAAAGCTCAAGAAGTTCCAGAAGCAATCCGTAAGGCTGTTGAAGATGCTAAGAAAAACTTGATCGAAGTTCCTATGGTTGGAACAACAATTCCACACGAAGTAACATCAGTATTTGGTGGAGCTCGTGTATTGTTGAAACCAGCTATCGAAGGGGCTGGGGTTGCTGCAGGTGGAGCAGTTCGTGCCGTTGTCGAATTGGCAGGTATTGCAGATGTTACATCTAAATCACTTGGATCAAACACTCCAATCAACATCGTTCGTGCAACTGTTAACGGTTTGGCACAATTGAAACGCGCTGATGAAGTTGCTGCCCTTCGTGGTATTTCAGTTTCTGACTTGGCTTAAGAAAGGAGATTCAAATGGCTCAAATTAAAATTACTTTGACTAAGTCTCCAATCGGACGCATCCCGTCACAACGTAAAACTGTTGTAGCACTTGGACTTGGCAAATTGAACAGCTCTGTTATTAAAGAAGATAACCCAGCAGTACGTGGTATGATCACTGCTGTATCTCACTTGGTAACAGTTGAAGAAGTAAAATAATCTATTTAAAATAGAAACAAAGTTTTCAGGGGTATGAGAGATTCTCATCCCCTAAAACTAAATATAAGTATAGGCGAGTTTGTAGTTAGGACACCTTTTCCTGATTACATGCGTTAGCAATTTACAAAAGAGGAGAAAATAAATAATGAAACTTCATGAATTACAACCTGCTACAGGTTCACGTAAAGTCCGCAACCGTGTTGGTCGTGGTACTTCATCTGGTAATGGTAAAACTTCTGGCCGTGGTCAAAAAGGTCAAAAAGCTCGTAGCGGTGGCGGTGTACGTCTTGGTTTTGAAGGTGGACAAACTCCATTGTTCCGTCGTCTTCCAAAACGTGGATTTACAAACATCAACGCTAAAGAATATGCTATTGTGAACCTTGATCAATTGAACGCCTTTGAAGATGGTGCTGAAGTAACTCCAGTAGTACTTGTAGAATCAGGAATTGTAAAAGCTGAAAAATCAGGTATCAAAATTCTTGGTAACGGAGAATTGACTAAGAAGTTGACTGTTAAAGCAGCTAAATTCTCTAAATCAGCTGAAGAAGCTATCACTGCTAAAGGTGGTTCAGTTGAAGTCATCTAAGTGAGGTGACCTATGTTTTTTAAATTATTAAAAGATGCATTTAAGGTGAAACAAGTACGGTCGAAGATTTTATTTACGATCTTCATCATTCTTGTTTTCCGCATTGGGACCACGATTACAGTGCCTGGTGTAAATGCGAAAATTCTGAACAACCTTCAAGATGTGTCCTTCTTGAACATGCTCAGTTTGGTTTCTGGGAATGCCATGAGGAACTTCTCAGTTTTCGCATTAGGGGTTAGCCCATACATTACAGCTTCGATCGTCGTGCAACTTTTGCAAATGGATCTGTTGCCTAAGTTTGTTGAATGGGGCAAACAAGGGGAAGTTGGTCGAAGAAAGCTCAACCAAGCAACACGCTATATTTCTTTGGTTCTAGCCTTTGTTCAATCCATCGGGATTACAGCCACCTTCCACACTTTGTCTCAGGCGAAATTAGTCGCAACTCCAAATACCAAGACCTATCTATTAATCGGTGCGATTCTGACGACCGGTTCCATGATTGTGACTTGGCTTGGAGAACAAATCACAGATAAAGGGTACGGTAATGGTGTTTCAATGATTATCTTTGCAGGGATTGTGTCATCAATTCCTGAGATGATTAAAGAAATCTATGAAAATGCATTTGTGAATGTTCGTTCTGGTCAAATGACCAATTCCCTCATTTTTGTTGGGGTATTAATCCTTGCTGTCTTGGTTATTGTTTACTTTACAACCTTTGTGGAGCAAGCACAATACAAGATTCCAATCCAATATACAAAGATTGCACAAGGAGCTCCATCAAGTTCTTACCTACCTTTGAAAGTAAACCCAGCAGGAGTTATTCCTGTCATCTTCGCTAGTTCGATTACAGCAGCGCCTGCTGCAATTTTCCAAGTGATTAGCGCTATGGGTTACAATGCAGGATGGGTGAAAACAGCTCAAGCCATGTTGGCTACAAACACACCAACTGGTGTGGCAATGTATGCCTTATTGATCATTCTCTTCACCTTCTTCTACACGTTTGTTCAGATCAATCCTGAAAAAACGGCAGAAAACCTTCAAAAGAGTGGTGCCTATATCCCAGGCGTCCGCCCTGGTAAGGGGACAGAAGAGTTTATGTCTCGTTTGCTACGTCGTTTAGCAAGCGTCGGATCAGTATTCCTTGGCTTTATTACCATCATTCCAATCCTGGCTCGAGATTTATTTGGTTTGACAGATGCAGTTGCTCTTGGAGGAACTAGTTTGTTAATCATTATTTCAACAGGTATTGAGGGAATGAAACAATTAGAAGGCTACTTATTAAAACGTAAGTATGTCGGATTTATGGACACAACAACAGAATAGAATAAGGTTGACTTTGTCAGCCTTCTATTTTGTTTTTAAATGGAAATAGGAATTCGCTCCTGCTTCCATTTAAAAACAAAATAAGGAGAATTCATCATGAATCTTTTAATTATGGGGTTGCCTGGAGCAGGTAAAGGAACTCAAGCAGCTAAAATCGTTGAAGAGTTTCACGTAGCGCATATCTCCACTGGAGATATGTTCCGCGCAGCGATGGCTAACCAAACTGAAATGGGTGTGCTTGCAAAATCATACATTGATAAAGGTGAGTTGGTACCAGATGAAGTAACCAATGGAATTGTAAAAGAACGCCTTGCTCAAGATGATATTAAAGAAACAGGTTTCTTGTTAGACGGATATCCACGTACCATTGAGCAAGCTCATGCTTTAGATAAAACATTGGCTGAACTTGGTATTGAGCTTGAAGGTGTTATCAACATCGAAGTAAATCCAGACAGTCTTTTAGAGCGTTTGAGCGGACGTATCATTCATCGTCAAACTGGAGAAACTTTCCATAAAGTATTCAATCCACCAGTTGATTACAAAGAGGAAGATTACTACCAACGTGAAGATGATAAACCTGAGACAGTAAAACGTCGTTTGGATGTTAATATTGCCCAAGGTGAACCAATCATTGAATTTTATCGTTCAAAAGGACTCGTACATGACATCCAAGGGAACCAAGATATCAATGATGTATTTTCAGACATTGAAAAAGTCTTGTCAAATTTGAAATAAAAACGTTTTAGTCACTTGCAATATTTGACAACAAGTGTTACAATTAGTTAGTCTGACTTATAATTGTTACCTCTGTGCTCAGAGGAATGAATCGAAATTTATGGAGGTACTTTTGCGTGGCAAAAGACGATGTGATTGAAGTAGAAGGCAAAGTAGTCGATACAATGCCGAATGCTATGTTTACGGTTGAACTTGAAAATGGACATCAGATTTTAGCAACAGTTTCTGGTAAAATTCGTAAAAACTATATTCGTATTTTAGCGGGAGATCGTGTTACAGTGGAGATGAGTCCGTACGATTTGACACGTGGACGTATCACATACCGCTTTAAATAATCGAAAAACTTGGAGGGATAAAAATGAAAGTAAGACCATCGGTCAAACCAATTTGCGAATACTGTAAAGTAATTCGTCGTAATGGTCGTGTTATGGTAATTTGCCCAGCAAATCCAAAACACAAACAACGTCAAGGATAAGATAGAAAGGAGAAAACATGGCTCGTATTGCTGGAGTTGACATTCCAAATGACAAACGTGTAGTAATTTCATTGACTTATGTGTACGGTATCGGACTTCCAACATCTAAGAAAATCCTCGCTGCCGCAGGTGTTTCTGAAGATATTCGTGTTCGTGATCTTACACCAGATCAAGAAGATGCTATCCGTCGTGAAGTTGACGCAATCAAAGTTGAAGGTGACCTTCGTCGTGAAGTAAACTTGAACATCAAACGTTTGATGGAAATCGGTTCATACCGTGGTATCCGTCACCGTCGTGGACTTCCAGTTCGTGGACAAAACACTAAAAACAATGCTCGCACTCGTAAAGGTAAAGCTGTTGCGATTGCAGGTAAGAAAAAATAAAATAAAATAAGGAGGTGAAAATCTTGGCTAAACCAACACGTAAACGTCGTGTGAAAAAGAATATCGAATCTGGTATTGCTCATATTCACGCTACATTTAACAACACAATTGTTATGATTACTGATGTGCATGGTAACGCAATCGCTTGGTCATCTGCAGGTGCACTTGGATTTAAAGGTTCTCGTAAATCTACACCATTTGCTGCTCAAATGGCATCAGAAGCTGCTGCAAAAGCTGCTCAAGAACACGGACTTAAATCTGTTGAAGTAACTGTTAAAGGTCCTGGTTCAGGTCGTGAGTCTGCTATTCGTGCACTTGCTGCTGCTGGTCTTGAAGTAACTGCAATCCGCGATGTAACTCCTGTACCACACAATGGTGCTCGTCCTCCAAAACGTCGCCGTGTATAATCATCAACAATTACACAGCTTTTCGTTTAAGAGGGAGTATAGCAAATGATTGAGTTTGAAAAACCAAATATAACAAAAATTGATGAAAATAAAGATTATGGCGTGTTTGTCGTAGAACCACTTGAACGTGGCTATGGTACAACACTTGGAAACTCACTTCGTCGTGTACTTCTAGCTTCACTTCCAGGTGCGGCTGTTACTTCAATCAACATTGAAGGTGTACTCCACGAATTTGATACGGTTCCAGGAGTTCGTGAAGACGTTATGCAAATTATTCTTAACGTTAAAGGAATCGCCGTTAAATCTTACGTCCAAGACGAAAAGATTATTGAACTTGATGTAGAAGGACCTGCAGAAGTAACTGCTGGAGATATTCTTACTGATAGTGACATCGAAATTGTAAACCCTGATCATTATCTATTTACAATCGGAGAGGGAGCATCTTTGAAAGCGACGCTTACTGTAAACAGTGGACGTGGCTATGTTCCAGCTGATCAAAACAAAAAAGATGATGCACCAGTGGGAACACTTGCTGTAGATTCAATCTATACGCCAGTGACTAAAGTCAATTACCAAGTTGAACCAGCACGCGTTGGTAGCAACGATGGCTTTGACAAGCTAACCCTTGAAATTTTGACAAATGGGACAATCATTCCAGAAGATGCCTTAGGTTTGTCTGCTCGTATTTTGACAGAACACCTAAATCTATTCACAAACTTAACTGAAATTGCTATTGCAACAGATGTTATGAAGGAAGTAGATACAACTTCTGATGATCGCATTTTAGAACGTACGATCGAAGAATTAGATCTTTCAGTTCGTTCATATAACTGTTTGAAACGTGCTGGCATTAATACTGTTTACGATTTGACTGAAAAATCAGAAGCAGAAATGATGAAAGTTCGTAACTTGGGACGTAAGAGTCTTGAAGAAGTTAAAATCAAACTTGCCGACTTAGGCCTTGGGTTAAAAAACGATAAATAGAGGAGGAATACATGGCTTACCGTAAACTAGGACGCACTAGCTCACAACGTAAAGCAATGCTTCGCGATTTGACTACAGATCTTATCATCAATGAAGCAATTGTTACAACTGAAGCACGTGCGAAAGAAATCCGTAAATCAGTTGAAAAAATGATTACTTTGGGTAAACGTGGTGATTTGCATGCACGTCGTCAAGCTGCTGCATTCGTACGTAACGAAGTTGCATCACAAAACTTTGATGAAGAAACAGGTAAATACTCAGAAACAACTGCACTTCAAAAATTGTTCTCTGAATTAGCACCTCGTTATGCTGAGCGCAATGGTGGATATACTCGTATCCTTAAAACTGAACCACGTCGTGGTGATGCTGCGCCAATGGCTATCATCGAATTGGTATAATATCATCAATTTTGTTGAGTGTTATGATGATGGAATACACTGTTATTCTTAGTCTAGCTCTGGTCTACCGCTGGGGATTTTCCCCAGCGGGAACACTCATCATATTGAATGAATGGTAGACGCTTGTTTACGAAATTGCTTTAATTTAAAACAATTTCGTAAGCAGGCGTTTTGTCTTGTTTTCGTGAGTAGTCGAGAATAGCAAAAAATGATATAATGGAACCCATATCTCCAATAGAAGAAAAAGGATTCAATGACAAAACAACAAGCAATTAAATTACTAAAAGAGAAGTACCTTAGTAATATGAAAGAGGATTCGGAACTCTTTGTCGGAGTTGAATTAGAGTTTCCGATTGTAGAAACAAATGGAAACAAAACAAATATAGAGGTGACGAAAAATCTTTTTCGAACCTTAGCCAACTTATCAGATTTTGAAGTTGAAAAAATAGATGACGATCAAAATCCAATTCAATTAGTTCACTGCTCTTCTAAAGATCGTATTCTATTCGAGTTGAGTTACAATACAATTGAATTTGCATTTGAGAGAGCTCGTTCTATAAATGAGGTGGCCAAACGTTTTGAGGACTATTTGAAGATTATTCAACCGATTTTGCAAGAAAATAATCACGAAATCCAAGGGCACGGAATCCATCCTCTGTGGCAAGAAAATGATAATAGCCCAGTGAAAATCGAACGATACAAGATGTTAATGGCTTTCCTTGCAATGAATGGTACAGGGATGAAAACACACTCTTATCCTTCGTACGGAGCATTTATATGCGGAAACCAGGTTCAATTGGATGTAAGGCGCGATAACTATCTTCGCATCATTAATGCCTTTAATAAAATTGAAGCAGCAAAAGCATATTTGTTTTCTAACTCAGAATTTTCAGCAGAGGTTTGGGATACAAAAATTGCCAGAGATATTTTCTGGGAAGAATCCTTACATGGTTATTATAAGGAAAATGTAGGGATTTATCCTAAGGACTACCAAAGCGAAGAAGAGTTTTTTAATAATCTCGATAGAACGGCTATTTTTACGGCAACAAGAGAGGGCAAATCATATTATTTTAAACCAATTCGAGTCGAGGACTATCTAGATCAAAAAGAAATTACAGCCTATACGGCTGATGGAAATGAGAAAATCATTAACCCTGTAAAAGAAGATCTAAAACAACATCGAAGTTACCAATTTCAAGATCTAACTGCTCGTGGAACTGTAGAATTTAGAAGTGTTTGTACACAACCATTAGAAACCACATTTGCCCCGATAGCCTTTGAGTTGGGCTTATTTGTACAGTTAGAAAAACTGGAAAACTATTTAGAGGATTGTTCATTTTTTAAAAATGAAGAACAGGACTATCGAAAACTTAGAAAGAAATATTCAAAGAAAATTCTAAGTAAAGAAGAAAAAGAAGCGATCCAATCCTTTTCAAAAGATCTTCTAGACATAGCTGAAGCAGGTTTAATGAAAAGAGGTTGCGGAGAAGAGAAATTTCTCATCATTAACAAAGAACTAGACTAATAGAAAAGCCTGTAATGCAGGCTTTTCTTTGTTTCTTTCAAAAAAACTTTCAAAAAAATAAATTTTTTTAAGAAAAAGTATTGACAGTAAGGGTAGGTCATGATATACTAATATAGTTGTCGCGCGAGAGCGACAAAGACCTTTGAAAACTGAACAAGACGAACCAATGTGCAGGGCGCTATAACTAAGGTTATAGTAACT
>NZ_KQ969692.1:282223-308306 GCF_001578955.1 Streptococcus parasanguinis | reverse complement strand
TTACTGTCAACACTTTTTCTCAAAAAATTTTATTTTTTTGAAAGTTCATTTATACACTGTCAACTTTCCGTTCTTAAATTGAATTTTTAAAATCCTTTAGATAGTTCTCTAATTTCTTTTTCATTTTTGTTTTTCCTAGACATCTTCTGTTTGCTAGTAATGCTTCATATTGTTCTTTTTCTTTTACTGTTAATTTTTCTTTAAAACGTTTTAATGCATCTCTCAGAACAACTAGCTCATCTAAATATATTTTTCTTGATGAAATTCTGTGACTAATTTCTCCAATTTCAATATATGGAAGTCTATTAATTTTTCTCTTATCACTTTCCTGCTGTCTTATTTTATCTTTAATATGATTTCTAAATTTTGTTTTGAAATATGTATAAAGTAATTCTTCATTTGTTTCAATTTCAGGATTTTTTTGATAAAGTTCAAACAGAGTTAGCTGACCTTCTTGTTCCCAATCATCCTTTTCCCATAATTGAATATAATACTCTTTTTCACATTTTCTTACGATATATTTTACTTTTTGATACATTTTATTAAATTCCATAAGCTCTCCTTTACTTTTATCTGTATTTTATAAAAATAAAGAAGCCCATTGGACTTTTTTTCTATTCTGCACGTTTTTTTAACTATTTGGTTATTATTTTTGACTATTTTGTCCAAATACACAAAAAAACTGCCACTTGGTGACAGTTTATCGATAGTCCGTACGGGATTCGAACCCGTGTTACCGCCGTGAAAAGGCGGTGTCTTAACCCCTTGACCAACGGACCATTTTTACAACATATTCTATTATACAGAATATTTTTACTCTGTCAACACTTTTTTAATAAAAAAAGAAGGAAATATTTTCCTTCTTTTGAATTAGTTATTTTCTTCTAATTTTGACTTAATCTCATCATATGATAGAGGTTTTGCTTCTTCTTCTAATTCATGCTCTGAATTTTCAGGCATTTTTCCTGTTTCGTATAATGATTTAATTTGAACACTATCCAAGGTTTCATATTTTAATAGAGCTTCAGCAATCAGTTTATGCGTTTCTCTATTTCCTTGAATAATTTCTGCCGCTTTATTACGGGCTTCATTCAATAGACCACGAACTTCTTCATCAATTTCGTAAGCCGTCTGTTCTGAAATCATTTTTTGTGGGCTTTGAGCACCAAACATCGCATGATTTCCTTCATATTGAACCGGTCCAAGTTTTTCACTCATACCATATTCTGTCACCATTGCACGCGCCATTTGGGTAGCTTGTTCAAAGTCATTTGAAGCACCTGTTGTTTGCGAATTGAAAATAATTTCTTCGGCAACACGTCCTCCCATGAGCCCTGCTAATTGTTCTTTCATGTCCTCTTTAGAAAGTAACATTTGATCTTCTTTTGGAAGGGCAATCATGTAACCGCCTGCGCGACCGCGTGGAACAATAGTAACTTTATGAACTACACGAGCATTTGATAAGACCAGACCAACGATTGTATGACCAGCTTCGTGATAAGCAACCATTTCACGTTCTTTTTGCGAAATCGTCCGATCTTTCTTAGATGGACCTGCAATAACACGATCTTCTGCTTCATCGATATCAGCAGCATCAATTACTTTTTTATTTCGACGAGCTGCAACCAAGGCTGCTTCGTTCAAAACATTTTCGAGATCAGCACCGACAAATCCTGGTGTTTGTTGAGCAACCAATTTCAAGTCCACATCTTGAGCAAGTGGCTTATTCTTAGCATGAACACGAAGAATTGCCTCACGACCTTTCACATCTGGACGTCCAACTAATACTTTACGGTCAAAACGGCCAGGACGAAGAAGGGCAGGGTCAAGGACATCAGAACGGTTAGTTGCTGCGATAACAATGATTCCTTCGTTGCCTTCAAAACCATCCATCTCAATCAAGAGCTGATTAAGGGTTTGTTCACGTTCATCATTTCCGCCACCAAGACCTACACCACGTTGGCGCCCAACAGCATCAATTTCATCGATAAAGATAATGGCTGGTGCTGCTTTTTTAGCATCTTCAAAAAGTGAACGAACCCGGCTAGCACCGACTCCGACAAACATTTCAACAAAGTCAGAACCAGAGATACTGAAGAATGGAACTCCAGCTTCACCAGCTACTGCTTTTGCTAAAAGGGTTTTACCAGTTCCTGGAGGGCCTTCAAGAAGCACACCTGCTGGGATTCTTGCACCCAATTTAGTAAAGCGTTTTGGATCTTTTAAAAATTCAACAACTTCAACAAGTTCTTGTTTTTCTTCTTCAGCTCCCGCTACATCTGAAAAACGAACTTTAATATCTTCTTTATTAGCAGCGCGGGCTTTATTACGACCAAAGTTCATTGCACCTCTGGCACCTCCGCCACCGCCTTGGTTCATCATTGAGAAGAAGAAAAACATGACGATAACAAATGGAACAATTGAAGTGAGAATTGTTATCCACATGCCACTTGAGCTCTCACGCTTAATGGTGATTTCTGCTTTGTGGTCAGCTGCTAATTTTTGTAATTCATTGACGGTGATATCAGATGGGAGGATGACACTAGTAAAGCGAGATACTTTTTGAACACTTGGGGTAAAAAATTGAATTCCTGTATCATCTTTTGATTCTTTAGCTTTATTATAGGTCCCTGCAATTTCAATCACACTACCATTTGGTTGGTAACTGATCGTTTTTACATTATCATTTTTAATTTCCTTGACCAATTCTGTGTAGTTGATTTGCTGACTTTGACCAACTCCATTACCCGCAAAAAAGTACTGGAATCCTGTCACAGCCGCTACAATAATCAACAAATACAGAAATGGATTTCGAACAAAACCGTTATTTTTTCTGTTATTCATCTAGTCTCCTCTATTTTGAGTACACTTCCTCTTTTAATACACCAACATAGGGTAGGTTACGATAATTTTCATCATAGTCTAAACCATATCCTACAACAAACTCATTTGGAATCGTAAAGCAGGTGTAATCTGCTTCAATCTCAACCAAACGTCCCTCAGGTTTATCCAGTAAGGTAGCAATCTTTACAGATGCCGCATTTCGTTCTTCAAAGAGTTCTTTTAGACTCTTGAGGGTTTTACCTGTATCGATAATATCTTCTACAAATAAAATATCTCTACCAGTAATATCTTGGTCGATATCCTTGATAATATTAATAATACCTGAGCTTGCTGTACCACCATGATAACTTGAAACCAGCATAAAATCCAATTCAATATGTGTATCCACGTGGTTGATCAACTCTGCCATAAATGGAACAGAGCCTTTCAAAATTCCAACAAAAATTGGATTTTTTCCTTGGTACTCTTTTGTTAGGGTTTCACCCAATTTCTTTGCTGCTTCTACAATTTCATCATGTGAAACCAATACTTTTTTTATATCTTTTTCTAACATGTTTTTACCTATCTATTTTTTGAATATAAAGACTATCTTTCATTATACCACTTTTTGAGAGCTTACTCAAATCACTCGTTACCAATCCCACTACAGAAAGAATATTATGATTTTGTTCTATAATGAGAGCCTTTTGCCGAAGAGAAATTGGAATTTTATGGTTGATAAACCACCGTCTTAATTTTTGATGGTGGCCATTAACAAGTAGCTGATCTCCTTCCTTTCTCCTTCTAATTAAGATGGGAGTTTCGCGTGAAACAGAAAGAATTTCTACATTTTCCCCTACTAATGGTTGTCCAAAAGATAGTTTATAATTTGCAATTTCAAAGATATTCCCAAATTCTAACAAAAATGGGAGGGGTTGGTCATCCGACTTTTGACTGATTTTTTGTATTTCAAAGAAATCATATTCCTGATGTAGTTCATAATTCGACTTTAAATAATGGACGCAATTTCTTTTTTTTCGCAGTAAATTTAATAATTCTTGAAACTGTACCCTACCAAGTTGCAAATCTGGAAATTGTGCCAAATACTCTTCTAATAAGAATGATTGTACAGAATGAGAATACGTTCTAAAAAAAGCTAAATCTTGAATGGTTAACTCGCTAGTCAATTCTTTCAGTGCTTGGTGCCAATGAGTCACTTCTTCTGCTAAATAACGAAGACTTACTTGCATTTGAGGATTTTCTTTTTCAAATTCTGGAAGGTATTGATGGCGTACACGATTTCGAAAATAGTCCTGTGAGTCATTGCTACTGTCTTCAAAGTGAGGGATTTCCATCAACTCATCTTTGGTAAAAGTTAACAAAGGACGGATTAGCTCACCCTTACCAAATGGTTGGCGTACAGGAATGCCATTTAAATGGCGTAATTTTGTTCCTCGTATTAAGCGCATGAAAGTTGTTTCAGCTTGATCATTTGCATGATGACCTGTTACTAAAGCGGTGCAATCTTCTTTCTCCATAATCTGTTTAAAAAAATCATAACGAAAGGTACGAGCTTTTGCTTCTGTAAAATCACCCGAATAGTGAGCCACATAGATACGTGTCTCTCGCCTATCAGCTAGCGTTCGAAGTTCACTTTCTTCTAAATCTGATTCTGGTCTTTGTCCATGATTGACATGAGCGAGTACCAGATGGATTTTCAATCGTTCTTTATTCTTATATAAAAGTTCATACAGATTCATTGAATCCAATCCACCAGATAAGGCAACCAAAACACGGCGATGGGGAGTAAATAGATCTTGTTTTTCACAAAACTCTAAAAATCGCTTTTCCATTATTTCAATACCTCATAGATATCTTTTGAAATGTTGGAAATCGTATCATAATTCGAATGATCTGTAAAAATGGCTATTACATAGGGTGAATTTGTGTATACAATCGCAACATCATGTCTAAAATCATAGGCATCTCCAATTTTATGAGCAACTTTTACTGGAAGGTCACGCGCAATCCGTTGATCATCATATTTTGTAGAGGAGAGTGCATCAATAATAGAGCCATTTTGTTGATAGACAGCCTCCATGACATTGCCAGCCATTTCAGCGGATGCTTCTCTTTTTTCAACATCCCAATGTTTCTTTGCAATTTTATCCAAAGTTTTTTGGAAGTCTTGATCTGATTGATGAGTGACATAATAATTCAAGATATTATGTCCAACATTATCTGATTCTTTTGCAATTTTATCTACCAACTCTTGAACACTATATTCTTTTCCATCTGGTGTTTTTGAAAGGCTACCACTTCCTTCTGGTTCATAGCCACCTTTGAAATCATTGACTTCTGGAATATATTTGTAGGTTGTAGTTGGAGAAATGGCTTTTTTATTGAGCTGTTCTTGGACGTAGTACAAGTATGGTAATTTCGTTACACTGGCAGAATACATTTCTTTTTGCGGATTGATTCCAGCAGTATTTCCAGTCTCTAATTGTTTTACATAGATTCCATACGAAGGAGAATTGTATTTACTATTTAACAAGTCCTGGACTTTTTCCATTCGATTATCTTTTTCAGTAACGAATGGTTTGTTCACCCAGCCCTGACCTTCAATCTCCACAAATTCATCTCGTAAAGTCTTAGCTGTACGTAAGACTGTCACTTTTGTATAAGGAGAAAGAGGTGTATTTTTTTCTTTTGCACCATTTATTAAGGGTCGGTCATACACTTTAAAACCAGGTTTTAGCCACATGTCTTGTTTTTTTTCTTGTGTTTCTTGTACAACATCAGAAAAAATGACAGAAGAATCTGCTAATACATATCCTTTATCTACTATTTTAAATACAGCTTTCCCTTCATCATTTACAAAGAGTTGTTCGATTGTAAACGGTGTGTTGGGAAGAATTTCTCCTTTTGCTTTTTTCAACTGAGGATCAGAAAAAACAGAAATTTTGCGATAGACATTCGGGTTCGCTGGAATTGAAGAAAAATAAAGTTCTGATGGATGAGCCATTGTCTGAGAAGACTCAGACTGCTCGATACTCGCTGCTTGAGACCCAATAAATAAAATTGGAACTAACAATAGGAGCAGAAATCGTTTAGACACCTGTATTCCTTTCCTTTTCATCCTTTTGAAGTTTAATCATTTGGTTTTTCTTTTTTAATTCCTCTAATTTTTCATCCGAAAATTCAAGGAATTGTTTAACTGTTTGTAAGATATTTTCCATCGGTTATTGGGGGAGTAAATCTGGGATGGTATAAACATATTCACCATCTTTTGAAAAAGAATACTTAGCGCGTGCATATTTTGTTGCATAATCATCGTCTTTTAATTTTTTAGCGATGTCTTGTTGGTATTCTTTTTGTTCACTTGTTTCTTTATACTCTTTTTCCAACTGTTTGTATTGTTCTTTTTTATCTTGTAGCGATTGATAGCTCTGGGCTAAATTATAAGTTGGAAGAATAAACAATAACATGACCAATATCAAAACGAGCCCCAGAAAACGATTGCGTTTTTTTCTTTCTTCTTCTAAAAAACGTTTTCGCTGACTTTCGTCTTTGATATATTTATTGTTCATTTGAACGATATTTTTAGGCATCTTCTTCTATCCTTGTTTCACTAATTATTTCGTACATTTTGGATGCATCTTCTTTTTTTGTACTATCCAACATTTCCAAGACTTTAACCGTCAATACTTTATTTCCAAAACGAACTTCAATTTGATCATTCACTTTCAAATCCGTTGAACTTTTGGCTAATACTCCATTAACTTTGATCCGCCCTTTATCTGCAACTTCCTTTGCAACAGGGCGACGCTTAATAATGCGAGAAACTTTTAAATATTTATCTAATCTCATACTGTCACCTCTAACATAGTATTGTATCATTTTTTATACATAAAATGCGAAAAATGAGCTGAGAACTGCTAGTTCTCTTCTTTTTCCTGTTTAATTTCCAATAAGGTTTGACCAAATTGCTTCAGAGCTTCTAAAATTTCAAAATCTTTCTTGTTTCGAATATCAAAGATCACTTCAATCAATCCCTTTTCTTCTGCAATCTGTGCCTTCAACTGTGTCATTGACAAAGCTTTGAAATAATCCTGTGTTAAAAACAGTTGTTTGGCAATAGGTTCAAATTTCACTGTCACTTTTTGTTGTTTTCTCTCAACAAGACGGACAAAGACTTGATCTAAGTAAGCTTTCACTAAACCAATTTCAAGTAGATAGGCCACAACATCTGGGTATTCTCCAAAACGATCAATCAATTCATCTTGCAAGTATTCATAGTCCGTTGTAGAATTCATTTCACGAATTTGTTTGTAAATTTCAATTTTTTGACGTTGATCTGAAATATATTCATTAGGTAAATACGCATCTATTTGAAGGTTCAACTCTGCATTGCTCTTTTGCCGACGATGCTCTTGGCCTTGTTTCTTAGCAATAGCTTCTTCTAACAATTGAGAATACATTTCAAAACCAACTGAATCGATGAAACCAGATTGAGAAGCTCCAAGGATATTCCCTGCTCCACGGATCGATAAATCTCGCATAGCAATTTTAAATCCAGACCCCAACTCAGTAAAACCTTTAATCGCTTCTAAACGTTTTTCAGACACTTCTGTAAGAGATTTGTCTGGACGATACATCAAATAGGCATAAGCAATTCGATTGCTTCGTCCCACACGACCTCTTAGTTGATAAAGCGTTGAAAGTCCCATATGATCCGCATTTTCAATAAAGAGCGTATTGGCATTTGGAATATCCACACCTGTCTCAATAATGGTTGTCGTCACTAAGACATCGTATTCGCCATTAATGAAATCCAACAGGGTATTTTCTAAGCGAACCTCACTCATCTGACCATGAACAAAGCCAATCGAAGCCTCTGGAATCAACTCTTTTAATTCAGACACCTTTTGTTCAATTGTATCTACCTTGTTGTAAAGATAATAGGCTTGTCCTCCACGATCCATCTCCCGCAACACAGCGTCTCGAATAATGGTTGGATTGGTCTCTAATACAAAAGTTTGCACAGGATACCGATTGGTCGGAGGTGTTTCGATGACAGACAAATCTCGAATTCCTAGCATAGACATGTGAAGAGTTCGAGGTATAGGGGTAGCTGTCAAGGTAAGCACATCCACCTTTTTTTTCAATTCTTTCAAGGTTTCTTTGTGCTTCACTCCAAAACGTTGTTCTTCATCGATCACGATTAAACCTAAGTCTGAAAAAACAACATCTTTGGACAAGAGCCGGTGAGTTCCAATAATAATATCCACTCGTCCTTTTTTCAACTTTTCAAGCGTTTCTTTCTGCTCTGCCTTACTCTGGAAACGACTTAAAACAGCAACCTCTACTGCAAAAGATTCAAAACGTTCCTTAAAATTGGCATAATGTTGTTGGGCAAGCACAGTGGTAGGAACCAGCACTGCTACTTGTTTATGATCATTTACTGCCTTAAAGGCTGCTCGCATAGCGACCTCTGTTTTCCCAAAACCGACGTCTCCAACCAGCAATCGATCCATCGGACGATTCGATTCCATATCTTTTTTGATTTCTTCAATGGAACGTAATTGATCATCTGTTTCAATATATGGAAAATCTTGTTCAAAAGCCTCTTGGTTTTCATCATCTTGGGAATAGGCAAAGCCTTCTAATTGACTACGCTCCGCATAAAGTTTTATCAAATCATCCGCAATGTCCTCTACCTGAGTCTGAACCTTTTGCTTCGTTTTTTGGAAACGCCCATCGTTTAACTTGTTAATTTTTGGCGTTTTTCCATCACTTGCAACGTATTTGGACAACATCTGAATCTGATCGACAGGAATCGAGATGCGATCTCCATTTTGATATTGAATTGAAACATAATCACGATGGACACCCGAAATTTCAATCGTTTCAATTCCCAAATATTGACCAATACCATGAACTTGGTGAACAACATAGTCCCCTTTTTCCAATTCATTATAATTTTTTAGGCGTTCTGCATTGGAAATATTTTGCCTGCGAATCTTTCGTTTGATCTTTTTCTGATAAATCTCTGATTCTGTAATGTAGACAATTTTTTCATCAACAAATTGAAATCCGTGAGCTAATCCTCCAACGACTAATTGACTAACTTGAGGAATGATCGTATCCCCATCAATATAATCTAATCGAATCCCATACTCTTCTAAATTTTTATGGAGCTGTTGAAGATTGTGATGAGAAGTTGCTTGGACAATAACAGTATAGTTTGATTTTCGATACCGTTCAATTTCCTCTTTTAGTAAATCAAATTGTCCAAAAAACTCCTGCATGGGATATTGATTGAATTGATACAAATGATCAAACTTCAGATTTCCCAATCCTTTTTGAAAGTTTGAAAAATAAGTTGCAGGCGTATATTTTCGTAATGTTGTACTGGTGTCTGCAAAATACACTTGGCGAGAAGAAGCTCTATTTTTATGTAAATCTTCCGTCAAGAGATTAGCTGTATCTAGTTCAAATCTCGCTATTTGATCTGCTATTTTTTGATAATCATCCAGAAAGACAGGAGTGTGTTTAGGGAGATAATCGAATAGGGTATATTGTCTCTCATAAAAGAAACTAATAAATTTTCTAAGATCCGGATGGAGTTTCCTTTGAGAAATATCTCCAAGAATTTCTGCTAGATAAGATTTAAATTCTTCATTCGCACTCTGTTCTTGCAATTGTTCTATTTGCTTCTGACCACGGATAAAATCTTCCTCTTGCATCAATAGATCACTCACTGCCTTCAGTTGAACTTCTTCAACATTTTCAACAGAACGCTGACTTTCTGGGTCAAAGATTCGGATTCCATCAATCTCATCTCCGAAAAATTCAATCCGATAGGGTTTGAGTTGTTCAATCTCAAAGATATCTAAAATATCTCCTCGTAGACTAAACTCTCCCTGTTGCAAAACTTGGCTCACCTTTTGATAGCCAATCTTTTGTAATGTGTCACTCAGAGTAGTTAAGTCTATTTCTTGACCAACCTTCAATTGAAAAATGCTAGATGCAAAAACTTTAGGAGAAGGTAATAGTAGTTTTATACCACTCACATTGGTCACAAGGATGCCTTGACGATCTTCTTGACATAAAAAGTTCAAAGCCTCTAATCGTGCAAATTGCCTTTCTTGTGAAGCAAAAACAAATTCTGCTAAAGGGTTATCATCTCCCAAAAATGTATGGACTTTCTCTTCTCCAAGTAAGGCAATAAAATCACTGGCCAATCGTTCTGCTTCGTTATAACTGGAAGTGATGAGGACTGCTTTTTCAATAGAATCAAATGCTGAAGCCATTACAATAGCCTTTGTGGTCGCAGACAATCCTAAGATCAATCCCCTATTATTTTTTTGCAAACCTTGTTGCCAGGATAGAAGGTTGGAGTTTTGACTCACTAAATCAATTACATTCATCTACTTACCCGTTGTATTTCTGCATGCTTCTTTCAAAATTTTCTTCTACCAAGTAATCGTTAACCGCTTCTTCTACTCGATCGATTGTTTGTAGAATGGTGATGTAATCGTCTTTATCAAATTTTCCTAAGACATGATGAACAACTGACATGCCCTGCTTAGGTCTTCCAATTCCAATCTTAATTCGATAAAAAGTCTGAGTTCCAATATGATTAATAATCGATTTGATTCCGTTATGACCTCCAGCTGATCCTTTAGCTCGAAGACGAATCTTACCAACTTCCATATCTAAATCATCGTAAATAACCAAAAGATCTTCAATATCCAGACCATAATAGGTCAGAAGGGCATGGACTGCTTTTCCACTCTCATTCATAAAAGTGGTTGGCTTTACAAAATAGACCTTTTCTCCATTCAAAAATGTTGAGGCGATATCAGCTTGAAAAATCTTATCATGGGAGAAAGTAAGATTTAAAGACTTTGCCATTTGATCAACTAACATAAAGCCTACATTGTGTTTCGTTTCAAAATACTTATCACCTGGATTTCCCAATCCAACAATTAATTTCGTCATCTCTTTCCTTTCAAAACACTAAAAGGGTTGGAAATATTTTTTCCAACCTTTACATTTTTTTAGCTATCTTATACATTAAAACGGAATTCCATGATGTCCCCATCTTGGACAACATATTCTTTTCCTTCTTCGCGCAAGCGTCCTGCTTCTTTAACAGCCTTTTCAGAACCATATTTGACCAAATCATCATAGGACATGGTCACGGCACGAATAAATCCTTTTTCAAAATCAGAGTGGATGATTCCAGCTGCTTGAGGAGCTTTCATGCCACGTTTGAAGGTCCAAGCACGCACTTCTTTTTCACCAGCTGTGAAATAAGTGCCAAGTCCCAACAAGTGATAAGCTGCACGCGTAAGTTTATCAACTCCAGACTCTGTTAGGCCAATCGCCTCTAAAAATTCTTGTTTATCTGCATCATCTAGCTCAGAAATTTCTTCCTCAGCACGCGCAGAAATCACCACGACTTCCGCATTCTCTGTTGCCGCAAAGTCACGAATTTGCTTCACATACTCGATAGAATCTGGATCTGCAACAACATCTTCATCCACATTGGCTACATAAAGAACTGGTTTGGTAGTCAAAAGGAAAAGTCCTTTCACCACTTTTTGTTCTTCCTCCGTGAATTCAATGGTCCGAGCTGATTTACCATCTTCAAGAACTGGTTTGATTTTTTGTAGAACATTAAATTCCGCAACAGAATCCTTATCTTTTTGTGTACGAGCGATTTTTTCTACACGCGCATAGCGTTTATTGACAGACTCTAAGTCGGCTAAAATTAATTCTAAATTGATGGTATCAATATCTGCCAGTGGATCAACAAAGGCATCTTCACGACCTTGCTCCCGCATGACATTTTCATCATCAAAAGCACGCACTACATGGACAATGGCATCTACTTCACGGATATTGGCCAAGAATTTATTACCAAGTCCTTCTCCCTTAGAAGCCCCTTTCACAATCCCAGCAATATCTGTAAATTCAAAAGTAGTCGGAACTGTCTTCTTAGGAGTAATCATTTCCGTCAATTTTTGGAGGCGTTCATCTGGAACTTCTACCATCCCGACGTTTGGATCAATGGTTGCAAAGGGATAGTTTGCGGCCTCTGCTCCTGCTTTTGTAATTGCGTTAAATAGGGTTGATTTACCAACATTTGGTAAGCCAACGATACCTGCTGTTAATGCCATTTTTCTTTTTTCTCCGTTCAAATTTCAATCTCTTTTATTATAACATAATTCAAAAGACAAGTAATGAAAAATAAAATATTTCATGACCTTTGAAACTAGATTTTTTCATCAAACTGTAACGTTCTAAAAAGATAAAAATGATATACTATATTTAACAATGAACAAAGGAGTTTTTCAGATGAAAAAACAAATATGGAAATCTATTTTTCTTTCTTTAATCGCTATCTTTACGCTCTTTCTTCTTGGAGCTTGTGGACAACAATCTGTTCAAAAATCCTATCTTCAGGCAATCAACCAAGAAAAGAAAACAGATGTTCGTATTACACTAGAACATAAAGGTGATAAAGCGATCAGTAACCAAACCACCACTACTATTTATTACAAAGAGGCGGGAGTTACGAAAGATCAATTAAAGGAAATGATCGATAAATATGATGAATAATACAAAGATGTCAAAGGATTCACACATTCTGCTGAATATAAAGATGATTATTTGGTTGAAAAAACAACACTAAATTATGAAAAGGCAGACTTAGATCAGCTAATTGAAAAGAAATTAGTAACGACACAAAAAGATAAAAAAGTCGACTATATCAGCTTCAAATCAACTTTTGATATGATGAAACAGGGTGGTTTCAAAGAAGTTAAAAATGGAAAATTTGAAGAATTAAAATAATCGAAAAGGTTCGGTCACATAAGTGACTGAACCTTTTATAGTACTTTCTTCATTTTCTGTTCAAAATCATGGCGACTCATCATGACCACATGATCACAATTGCTACACTTGATTTTTATGTCTGCACCAAGTCGCGTAATTTCCCAACGATTTGCCTTCTTGCCTGTTTCTTTAATCACACAAGCGTGAGGCTTTTTCATTTCTACAAAATCACCTAACGTATACATGATTCACCTTTGTTAATTTGTGCGAACTGGCGTAATCAATTGAATGAACCCTTGTTCATTTCCTTCTGGAACCAATGTAAACGGTCTAACAGAAGAAATAAAACGAATAACAACTTGTTCACTGTCAATAGCTTTGAGCGCTTCAATCAAATAAGTTGGATTAAAGCTAATAGACAAATCCTCTCCTGAAACGGCGCTCGTATCGATCTCTTCATTTACTCGCCCAACTTCTGGTGAATGAACGTGGGAAGAAACCACTCCATTTTTGAACTCTAATTTAACCGTTCCGTTTTGAGTCGCATTTGAAAGAAGACGAGCACGCTCCATTGCAAATCGAAGGTTGGCCACATTGAAGGTTGCCTCTGTATTGAATTCTGTTGGAATGAGACGGTCTGTATCAGGATAATTTCCTTCTAGCAAACGGGTATAAAAACTAATGTGTTCACTTCTAAAGAGAATTTGATTGTTAGCAAAGAAAACCTCAACTGTTTCAATATCATCAGAAAAAACAGAGGTGAATTCACGAAGAGAGCGACTTGGGATGACAACATCAAAGTTGTCTCCATTTTTCTCCAGTGTAATCACTTTTTGACTCATACGGTGAGAGTCTGTTGCTACTGTTTTTAGCTCTTTATTATCCGATAAAACAAAGTGAACACCTGTCAAAATTGGACGACTTTCTTGTACACTTGCTGCAAATGCTGTTTCATTAATTAATTGTTTTAATAATTTTGTTTCCAAAACTAATGGATTACTTGCAGCAATTTCTTGAATACGTGGATATTGATCTGCATCTTTTCCTTTAAGTGTAATTTCTGATTTTCCACTTGTTAAAAGAACCTGTTTTTGTTCAATCTCTTTAAAATCTAAAGTAACATCTGGTAAACTTGAAACCACATTAATAAAGAAAGTTGCTTCCAATAAAATAGAACCTGGAGAGGTCACTAGTAAACCAGCATTTTCATCTTTGATAGAAATAAAGTTTTCAATTGAAATTTGGCCATTCGATCCAGATAAGGCAACTCCTTCTGGAGTGACATCAATTTTAATCGTGGAAAGAATTGGGATAGCATTTTTTGAACTGATCGCTCTTTTGGTAGTATTTAGTGCTTGTAAAAATAAAGTTTTGTTAATAGAAAAATTTATCATGGTCATTCCTTTTATTTATTTTATGATTAGTAAGTTAATAGTAATAGTAGGTTGTGTGGAAGTTGTGGAAAACTCTCAGAATCCTATCTATGACTTAAAAAGTTACTTGTTTAAAAATTGTGCATAACCCCTAGAAGTTTAGAGGAAGTTATCCACAGATTAATTTAACTTTTTCTTGATACTTTGAATTTCGAGTCGTAGATTATCATCTGTGTCGACCATACTTTTAATTTTTTCATAAGCATGAATGACAGTCGTGTGGTCTTTTCCACCGAATTCTTTTCCAATTCGAGGAAGTGAGTTGTCCGTCATCTCTCTTGAAAGATACATGGCCACTTGTCGTGCTAGGACAATATTCTGAACTCTTCGAGAACCTTTGATTTCTTTTACACTGACTCCATAAAAGGCTCCAACTGCTTCCTGAATTTTTTCAATGGGGATGACAAGCGTCTTGCTATTATCGTTTTTACGAGCTCGAATAGCTTCAGCTGCAACATCGATCGTAATTTCTTTTAGTTTTTTCACCTTCGCCATTAAAGAAATATCATTTAAGGCACCTTCTAAGTCTCGGACATTTGAATCAAACTGACCAGCTAGATATTCTAGTGTGTCATTAGGAAAAATATAATCTAGATCTTCAATTTTATTTCGTAAGATGGCAATCCGAGTTTCAAAATCAGGTGGTGTTATATTTTGCGTTAGTCCCCATTTGAAACGAGTAACCAGTCGCTCTTCAAGACTATCTAAATGATCCGGACTTCGATCGCTTGTTAGAACAATCTGTTTGTTGTCGCTATGGAGGGCATTAAAGGTATTAAAGAATTCCTCTTGAGTCGTGACTTTTTTCCCACCGAGTGACTGGATATCATCAATCAGTAAGAGATCAAGACTTCGATAGGTATTCTTGAACGTCTTCATTTCTCCTAATCGAAGGTGTTCTAAAAATTCATTAATAAAGGTTTCTGCTGGGACATACTTAACTCGTGCATTTGGAATATTTTCTAGGATTTGATTTCCAATTGCGTTCAATAGGTGAGTCTTTCCAAGCCCTGGTCCACCATAAATAAATAGAGGGTTGTATGTTGTTGCAAGATTTTCAGAAACTGCAAGCGCTGCTGCTTTCGCCCAAATATTTCCATCCCCTTGCACAAAATTATCAAAGGTGTACTTTGATTTCAAACCTGTATCAATTTTAGGTAACGGTTCGGTTGTTAAGCTACCTGAAGATAATCTCCTATTCTCACCGCTATGACTACTAGGAATTTCTTCGGTATCTTCAAAAACGAAATGGAACTTCAAATCTGTATTGTAGACTTCAAAGCTGGCTGTGATCAAAGCATTTTTTAGATTTGTTTCCCAAAATAATTCTTTATAATTTCCATCAAGATAAATAGTAGCCGTTTCTCCATCGATTTTGACTAATTTTGAATCGGCGACAAAAAAATCATAGGCACTATCTTTTAGTTGTAATTGGGCTAATTCTAAAAAACGAGACCAAAATTGCTCTTCTTGTGACACTATCAGACTTCCCTCCTTTTCTTGAATTGTATCAAATCATACGTACTCCTATTCTACCACAAACAAAAATAGTTTTCCACAGGCTAAATTTCATGAAATTAAATTATAGTTTTAAACTTTTCCACAAGTTGTGGATTTAAATTCACATTGTTTTTAAAAGTTATCCACAAAGTGGGGATAACTAGAGAATATTCTTATTTTTCTGCTATTTACAAAAGATTTTTATGGTGGAAAAGCTTGTCAATATAAAAAATAAAAATAACAGCCTTATTTGAGGCTGTTGATAATTCGTTGGTATTCATCAAGACTGGAAAAAGAAATTTGGATAGTTCCTTTATTTTGAGAAGAGGAGTGTATCGTCACATCTGTTCCTAATATTTTTTTCAATCGTTGTTCCTCTTCTAGTAGGAAGCTCTCTTTTGCTTTTTTATTTTTCTGTTTTCTTTTTGAACTGATCTTATTTTCTAATGTTCGAACATTTAAATGATCCTGTTTGATTCGCTCCAACCAAAAGCGCTGCTCTTCTTCATCAAGAGGAACAAGAACACGCGCGTGAGCCGAAGAAATATCATTTTGAATGACTGCTTCTTGAACAGAGAGAGCTAGATGTAACAAGCGAAGCATATTGCTGATATAGGGTCTAGATTTCCCCATAAATTGAGCGATTTGGTCGTGCTTATAGCCATGATCAACGAGCTTCTGGTAGGAGATAGCTTCTTCAATTGGATTGAGATCTTCTCGTTGAAGATTTTCAATAATGGCTTGTCGCATCATTTCTTGATCCGTTAACTCTTTAATAATCGCAGGAACAAGATCTAATCCAGCAATTTTTGAAGCTCTAAAACGTCTTTCACCTGCAAGCAATTCAAAACCAATTATTGGAGATTTTCTGACAATAATGGGTTGAATTAAGCCATTTTCTTTGATTGACTGAGCCAGTTCTTCTAATTTTTCTTGATCAAATACTTTTCTTGGTTGGAAAGGATTGGTTCGAATGTCCTTTACCGCTATTTTTTCTAATTTTTCCATCTTATGAATAGAATAACACACCTTTACAAATTCGTAAAGGTGTGTTTACAAGTATGTCAAGAAAGTGAAAGTTAATCGCTCAGATCCTCAGTTGATTTTGTCAACTTGATAGAAGTTGTTTGTTGTTTTCCATCACGATAGAATGTGACCTTGATCGTATCATTGATTTGGTGAGAATAGAGGGCGGATTGTAAATCTGCCGTTGACTCGATATCTGTATCATCGATCTTTGTGATGACATCATAACGTTGCAATTTATCTGAAGCAGGCATATTTTCAAGTGTTGAACGAACTAGTACTCCTCCAGAGATTTTTTCAGGAAGTTTTAATTGGCTTAAATCAGAAGTTGAAAGGTTGGATAAATCCATCATTTGGATTCCAAGAGCTGGTCGAACTACTTTTCCTTTTTCTTCTAGTTGCTTGATAATATTGACAACATCATTTGCAGGAATTGCAAATCCCATTCCTTCTACTGACGTTTGTCCGTTATTTGAAATTTTACTTGAGGTAATCCCGATGACTTGTCCTTGAATATTGATTAATGGGCCTCCAGAATTTCCTGGGTTGATGGCTGCGTCTGTTTGTAGGGCGCGTGTAGAGATATTTTGTCCATTATCGGCTTTCAATTTCACATTGCGGCCTTGGCTGGAAATAATTCCTTGGGTAACAGAATTCGCATAATCTGTTCCAAGAGGGCTACCAATTGCAATTGCAGTCTCACCGACTGTTAATTGGTTTGAATCTCCGAATTCAGCTACTGCCTTTGCTTTATCCGCACTAATACGAACGACTGCAATATCAGAATAGACATCTGACCCAACTACTTCTCCGGGGACTTTATTCCCATCTGCTAAAAGAATATCTACTTTTTTAGCACCATTGATCACATGGGTGTTGGTAACAAGGTAGGCATATTTTCCTTCTTTTTTATAAATGACCCCAGAACCTTCACTAGAAATTTGTGAGTCAGAGTTTTCTTCTTTTTCAAATAACCCTTGATTCGAAGAATCAGAATAAGTAATCACAGAAACTACAGCATTTTTCACTTTGTCTACGGCCTCACTAGTTGAGGTTGTATTTTTATAAGCTGTTTTAACAGTGGTTGAGTGGACTTGCTTACTTTCAGTATTTGAAGTAGAAGAATGAGATGTTTGTAAGGTTAAAAAGGTTCCAAGAATACCACCTAGAAAACCTACAACAAAAATGAGGGCTATGTTTCCAACTTTTTTCAGTAAATTAGATGAAGATTTCATATTTTCCTCCTAAGGATATCAAATTGTCTAGAGTATAGAAAAACTTTCTTAATTATATCTTAAATAACTAAAGTTATCCACAAATTGTGGATAACTTGTAGAATTTAGTTGAGAAATGGCTTTAAAAAGGACTTTATAGAATAGATTTCCTTTCTATAGCTGTGGATTATTTGTGGAATTGAAGAATTATGCTACAATAGGGGAATGAAAATTAAATTGATAACCGTTGGAAAATTAAAAGAAAAATACTTAAAAGATGGGATCGCGGAGTATATTAAAAGGCTTGGTCGATTTGCAAAAGTAGAACAGGTTGAGTTAGTTGATGAAAAAACTCCAGATCGTGCCAGTCAACTCGAAAATCAACAAATCCTTGAAAAAGAGGGACAACGAATTCTCTCTAAGATTTCAGATAAGGAATATGTGATTGTATTGGCCATCGAAGGAAAACAATTTCCTTCAGAGAAATTTAGTCAAACGATTGACCAGATTATGATATCTGGTTATTCAAACCTTACTTTTGTTATTGGAGGCAGTCTTGGTCTGTCTCCTGAAGTGAAAAAAAGAGGAAATCTATTAATGAGCTTTGGTCAATTAACTCTTCCTCATCAGTTGATGAAATTAGTGTTGGTGGAACAAATCTATCGTGCTTTCATGATTCAACAGGGGAGTCCTTACCATAAATAACCTTGACGCTCCTTCCTTTTTCTGCTAAAATGAAGTAAGTTCGGTCTCATAGCTCAGCTGGATAGAGCATTCGCCTTCTAAGCGAACGGTCGCAGGTTCGAATCCTGCTGGGATCAAATGAGAGATGCAGCTTTTGCTGCATCTTTTCTATTATGTAAAAATGTATAAATTTTCATTATCTATTAATTTTTGTATACTTCACTATAGACAAATAGTAATGGAATGATTTATTAGGAATATTTAAAAAAAGAACCAATAATCCCTATATAGTGCAAAGTGTAGATTATATAAATTGTGTAAAATAGTTTTCATTCATGTAACAAAAACATTACAATTTTACCTATTCCCTTTAATTTTAGGCTATTTTATATTATAATTTTTTGTATATAAAATTTTATTTTTTATAATAATACTAGAGTATAATAAAATAGAAAAAACAAAGTGGGAGAGTTTGTGTGATTCAGTCATTAATCTTGTCTTTTCTCTTGGGAGGGATCATTGTTCTGACGTTTGCATTAGTGGACGAAAAAATCTATCAGGAACATCAATTTGCATTTATCTTTCTGCTGAGCACCTTTGTTCTTCTTTTTGAAAGTCTCTTAGTATTTTTAGATGTGACTTTATTTTCAAATATTCGACTCTCTGATTTAAATATGCTCTTATGGCCGGTTTATTTATATCCTTATTATCATTATGCCAATCGGACGAATCGCTTGTGCGCCATTTTTTATTCTTTTTTTACTTATTTAGCGGTTGAAGGAACAGCAACTTTTCTGACGATAATTGTCTCTTCAGTATTGGGGGATGCTGTTGTAGCAGCTTACTCGATTGTCTACAATATGTGCATTCGTTTGATTTCTTTAGGAATCATTTTGAAGTTAATTGACCTATTTGAATTTGACTTCACTCCTTTTTATGAGAAAGAATTTGAAAAATATTTAAAGAGACTCATCTGTGTCTATTTTGCTATATTTGTAGTGATTAATTTTGCTTTATGGATTAGTGAACAAGCGCAATATAAAAATTTTGGGAGTATGTTGGCAACGATTTGTTTTTTCTCTTTTGTAGTCAGCTTATTCCATATGAAAATCGAGCGAGATCAGTATCGTAAAAATTTAGAACTGGAGTATAAAGAATTTTCTGAGCAACAAATGAGTCGGTATATGGCTGAAATTCAAAGTCTCTATTCTATTGTCAGGGGATTTCGTCATGATTTGGGAAATTTAGTTATTTCTATGTCGTTAGCCATTGAGGAAGAAAATATTCCAGAAATACAGAGAATCCATAGAGAAGTATTGGAAAAAGGTTATAAAGAGATCAATACAGAAGCATTATCAGGATTCAACTTGGTCAATATCAAAGATTCTGCTTTACGAAGTATTTTGATTCGAGGCTGGTTGGATGCAAGAGATGCTGGGGTAGAAATGACCTTTGAAACGAGTGAACCAATCGAGCAACTACCAGTTGATTTATTAGATATCGTGAGAATCGTTGGGATTCTAGTGACAAACGCTTTGGAAGCTTCAAAAGAAGCAGAAGAAAAGAAAGTTCATATTGCTATTTTCTCTATTTCAAAAATTGTTTACTTAGTGATTCATAATACAACAAATGAAATCACTTTTGATATTAGAAAAATATATGAAGAAGGTTATTCAACAAAAGGAGAAAATAGAGGACTAGGATTAAATAATGTGAGAAAAATCTTAGCAAATTATGGAACGATGTTTTTAGAAACGGAATTGCAAGGAAATCGTTTTTTACAAGTTTTGAAGATTGGAGGATACGAACAAGAATGAAGATTTTTTTATTAGAAGATGAGCTCTCTCAACAGATACGGGTAGAAAAACATATTGCAGAAATTGCTAAGGAATTAGAAATTAAACTTGAAGTGATTTCTACCGGTAAAATTTCGGAATTTGAAAATTATATCCAGCATTCGGATATCCACCAATTATATTTTCTAGATATTCATATCCAAGACAATGAGTATTGTGGTCTGGAAATTGCTCAAAAAATACGAGAAGCAAATCCTTATGCCATTATTGTTTTTATTACTACAAAATCAGAATTCGCTTCGATTACCTATCGTTATAAAGTATCTGCCTTAGATTTTATTGATAAAAATTTGAATGAAGATTTATTTAGATTAAAAATTAAGGAGTGTATTGAGTACCTAACGACTATTCAAATTGGAAATGATGATTTGACAGATTATTTTGAGTATGACTTTAAGGATAAAAAGATAAAAATTCCATTTAAGGATATTCTTTATATTGAAACTGTTGGTTCGGCTTATAAATTAAACTTAGTTGGGAAAAATTTTCAAAAAGAAATTGCGGGAAGTTTATCAGATGTCTTGGAGAAAGATGTGGAGGAGAGATATTTCAGTCCCCATCAATCTTTTATCGTGAATAGAAGTATGATCATTGGAATGGATAAGAAAAAGAAACAGCTACTGTTGAAAGAAGGCTATTCTTGTCCAATCTCAAGAAGCAATATCAAACGTGCCAAAAAATTAATTGAAGAACAAAATTTAGAATTTAGTGCTTGACAATTAGTTAAATTTTGATATAATGGGATATGTTCTGTTAATGAATATATGGTCCGTTGGTCAAGGGGTTAAGACACCGCCTTTTCACGGCGGTAACACGGGTTCGAATCCCGTACGGACTATATCTCATTCCGCCATAGCTCAGTTGGTAGTAGCGCATGACTGTTAATCATGATGTCGTAGGTTCGAGTCCTACTGGCGGAGCTAGTATAGCACCCATTTGGGTGTTTTTTTGTTTTGAAAAAGGCTAGGATAATGACTATCCTAGCCTTTTATTTATAAGTGAACCGATGGTTAGATTCCTTAACTTTTTCGTCTTTTTATTTTTCTCCATTCGTAGAGGAAAAAGAGAATGATTCCAACGAAAAAGGCAATGAGTCCTTCAATGAAGCCTTGGGGAACAAATGTTAAGGTGACTGTTCCGGATCCTTTTGAAACACGAACTCCCATTAATCCTTTCTGGATGCGATGAATTTTGATAGGTTTTCCATTTTGTTTAGCTGACCAGCCTTTATCATAAGGGAGTGTAAAAATAAGGGTAGTGTCTCTATTTGCGTTATAGGCTGCTACCAATTTGTTTTTCTTTTTGTGAATAGCAACTTCTTGCTGACGAATGCTAGCGATAGCTTGTGTGTATTGGTCAAGATCCAGAGCAAAAAATTCTGGTGTATCAAAAGAGACTGTCGAATTTTCTGGAAAACTCATACGAATAGTAACTGTTTCCTCTGTGTCAAAATGGCCAATCGAAAAGAATGGAAAGGCATTATCAATGGTATAGCGTTGAGTCTGTCCATTGTAGCTGATTTCAATATCTTTTCGATCATCGTTTGAAAATTGTAAATTTGGAACATTGACATATAGTTGGCTATGGGCAGGAACCGTTACTTCATATTGAATACTTGCGTAGGAAAGATGACTATCTTCTTCAATTTTTGCAGTTTGCAACGAAGATGTAGTATTTTGTGAAGTAGGCGAGAGAATATTTAATTTCTTATAAAATTTATATTTTTCATCTGTGATTTGATGGATGAATCGTGTCTGATTATCCAGTGTCAAATTCGTAAAGGAAGTATTTTTATAAGGTTTTGCTGACAGAAAGGCGATTGGTAAGGCATATTCGTTTTCTGAAAGTGAGACTCCATTTTTGGTTGCAATCTCTTTAAATCCAAATTTTTGAACAGGTTGTTGGCTTAAATTATAGCGAACACCAAATAGACTATCCATTAAAATAGAATTGTTTTGGTATCGAAGATTGAGGTTGGTTCCTTCAGATTTAAATCCTAGTTTGTCCAATGTCGAGCTAGCATCCGTATTTCGTACAGATGAAAATTGAGAAATTCCATTATAACCATACTTCATGCTATCATTGCCCGTTTGTGGCTGTAAAATCTCAGTCCGATAATTAGAGTCTGTCTTCTCTTTTACTAAGGATTGGATGGCTTTTAAGTCTCGTTCGTAGGATGACCGAGAAGCAAATACCCATTCATTCGCAATTCCTTCCATTTGATAATAACTATTCACCGATAATTCAAAGATGGAGAAAAACAGGATCGAAAGATAGAAAAGTCTAGGCGGTATCTTTTTTAGGATAAACCCTAAACAGACCAAATAGAAAGCAATTAAAAATTCAAAAGTAACAATAAAATTGACAGCATCTAAAAATTTATAGTGACTGCTGTAAAGGACAGTTGCTCCAAATCCTAGAATAAGGAGGAAATTAGCAAGACTAAAACGAATCCAAGTGATCTCCTCTATTCGATTTAGTACTTCTCCTGCCATCAGAATAATCGTCAAAGAAAAGATCCAAGAGTATCGATGAAGAAACATATTCGGCGCGTGCATACCTTGCCAAAGGAGATCTAATAATTGAAAACGAAAACTCAAAATAAGAATGGTCAAGAGTATAAAGTAAGAAAGTTTCACGTGAAACTTGATCGACTTTACAAAGAAAAAGGTAATCGCTAAAAGAAGTGGAAATAATCCCACGTAGATCATTGGAATTGATCCATATTTAGTAGTGTCAAAACTTCCAATGAAATTTTTTGCAAATACGTCAAGATACCAACTTTTTTCTGTAAAGATACTGTCAACCTTTGAAAAACTTTCTCCATGAGTGCGTAAATCTAAGAAGGTTGGAAATAACATCACAAGGCTTGTTATAACTGATAAAAGAGATACAATCACAAAATGAAAGAAGCGTTTTCCAATTCCTTTGATGTCCCATGACAGTTGTGTCAAGTACCATAAAATAAGAAAAATAGACATCATAAACCCAAAATAATAATTTTGGATAAACAAGCTGGTTAAGCTGATAAAGTAGAGAATCTCTCCCTCATTGTAAATGAGTTTTTTAAATCCATAAAGAATTAATGGTGCTAGGATAAAAACATCTAGCCAAGTTTTTATTTCAATTTGGCTGATAGCAAAGCTCATAAGAGCAAATGATGTTGAAAGGGTAAGAACCAGGGATCTAGGAATTTTAGAAAACATTCCATGTAAACTAATATAAGTGCTTAAGCCAATAGCTCCAAATTTAAGAAGAGTGATGAGGTAAACAGCATCTGGCATGGATTGTGCATTAAAGAAGTAGACAAGAGGAGAAAAGAAACTTCCTAGATAATAACTACTGAGTGCATAGAAATTAATGCCTAATCCACTTTGAAAACTGTAAAATAGGCTATCTGTCCCGTGTAAAATATTTCGAAGTGTGGTATCAAAAATGACATACTGATGATAACCATCTCCTAATAAGGGGGATGTATCACTGTTCCAGTAGATTCCTTGTGAGAGGTAAATAAAGAACATCATGATAGCCGGAATCAGGAAAGAAGATACTATAAAAAGGGATGTTTTTAGCTTTGTTTTATTCATATATTTCTACTGAAAGAGCCTGAAATAATGATTTCAGGGCTCTTTATTTTTATGATTGGCTCCAAAGTTCTTTCACTTTTGCTTGAACTTCTTCATTTTCAAGAAACTCATCATAGGTTTCATCAATACGATCGATTACGCCGTTTTTTGAAAGAACGATAATATGGTTGGCGAGTGTTTGAATGAATTCGTGGTCATGGCTGGCAAAGATAATCGATTCTTTAAAATTCTTCAATCCATCATTCAAACTTGAGATAGACTCCAAATCCAAGTGATTGGTTGGATCATCCAGTACAAGAACATTTGACTTGAGGAGCATCAATTTAGACAACATGACACGAACTTTTTCTCCCCCTGACAAGACGTTGACAGACTTGTTAACTTCGTCACCCGAAAAGAGCATACGTCCTAAGAAACCACGAAGGAAAGTATTGTCATCTTCTTCTTTACTTGCAAATTGACGAAGCCAATCGAGAATACTTTCACCACCTGCAAAATCACGACTGTTGTCTTTTGGTAGATATGATCGACTAGTTGTAACTCCCCACTTGACAGTTCCTTCATATTCAATATCATCCATCAATGCACGGATCAAAGCGGTTGTTTGAATATCGTTCTGTCCGATAAGGGCGGTTTTGTCACCAGGACGTAAGATAAAGCTGATATTGTCAAGGATGGTTTCTCCATCAATCTTGACAGAAAGATTTTCAACTGTCAAGAGATCGTTACCAATTTCTCGTTCTGCCTTAAAGTTGATGAATGGGTACTTCCGACTAGATGGAACAATTTCTTCAAGTTCAATCTTGTCAAGCATTTTTTTACGCGAAGTTGCTTGTTTTGATTTTGAAGCGTTGGCTGAGAAACGTGCGACAAACTCTTGTAATTGTTTAATTTTTTCTTCAGCTTTTGCATTTCTATCTGCTTGTAATTTTGCTGCAAGTTCAGAAGATTCTTTCCAGAAATCATAGTTCCCGACGTAAAGTTTGATTTTTCCAAAGTCGAGATCCGCCATATGGGTGCAGACTTTATTCAAAAAGTGGCGGTCATGGGATACAACGATAACCGTATTTTCAAAATCAATCAGAAAATCTTCTAACCAGGTAATGGATTGAATATCCAATCCATTGGTCGGCTCGTCCAAAAGAAGGACATCTGGTTTACCAAAAAGGGCTTTAGCTAAGAGAACTTTCACTTTATCCCCATTGGCTAACTCGCTCATAGTTTGATAATGAAGGTCTTCTGAAATATTTAGATTTTGAAGCAATTGAGATGCTTCACTTTCTGCTTCCCATCCACCAAGTTCGGCAAATTCACCTTCAAGTTCAGCTGCACGGACACCATCTTCATCAGAGAAATCTTCTTTCATGTAGATAGCATTTTTTTCTTTCATAATGTTGTAGAGCTTTTCATTTCCCATAATGACAACATCGATGACCCGCTCGTCTTCGTAGTCAAAGTGATTTTGACGCAAAACAGACAAACGTTCATCAGGGCCAAGAGAAATATGACCAGTTGTTGGTTCAATATCTCCAGCTAAAATTTTTAAAAAGGTTGACTTTCCAGCACCGTTGGCACCGATGAGACCGTATGTATTTCCTTCTGTAAAGTTGATATTGACATCGTCAAACAATTTTCGATCACTAAAACGTAGTGAGACGTCTGATACTGTAAGCAATGATTTTCTCCTCTTTCTATAATGTCTTCATTTTACTAGAAAATAGGGGAAAATTCAACTTTTTTACTGTCAATTTGTTTTTACAATGATGTAAACGAAATTGACAGTTTAGTAAAGTGTTAATTCCTTACAAACATAGAGGATAGACTAACATTTTCAACTAGAAAGTGCTATAATGATAGGGATAACGATTAAGGAGAAGAGTATGACAAAACCCATCATTCTGACAGGAGATAGACCGACAGGAAAACTCCATATTGGCCACTATGTTGGTTCTTTAAAAAATCGCGTCTTGTTGCAAAATAAAGATGAGTATAATATGTTTGTTTTCCTAGCAGACCAGCAAGCTTTGACAGACCATGCAAAAGATCCAAAAACGATTGTAGAATCTATTGGTAATGTTGCTTTGGATTATCTGGCAGCTGGACTAGATCCT
>NZ_KQ969692.1:252970-282168 GCF_001578955.1 Streptococcus parasanguinis | reverse complement strand
CTTTGGATTATCTGGCAGCTGGACTAGATCCTGAAAAAGTTACGATTTTCATTCAAAGTCAGATTCCTGAATTAGCGGAATTGACCATGTATTACATGAATCTAGTATCTTTGGCGCGACTTGAAAGGAATCCAACTGTAAAAACCGAGATTTCTCAAAAAGGTTTTGGTGAGAGTATTCCAACAGGATTTTTGGTATACCCTATTTCACAAGCAGCCGATATCACAGCATTTAAAGCGAATTTTGTTCCAGTAGGAAATGATCAAAAGCCTATGATTGAGCAAACTCGTGAGATTGTTCGTTCCTTTAATCATGCATACAACACAGATACTTTGGTGGAACCGGAAGGAATTTATCCTGAAAATGAAGCAGCGGGGCGCTTACCTGGTTTAGATGGAAATGCTAAAATGTCTAAATCATTGAATAATGGAATTTACTTAGCTGATGATGCGGATACTTTAAAGAAAAAAGTGATGAGTATGTATACCGATCCGGATCATATTAAAGTAGAGGATCCAGGAAAAATCGAAGGCAATATGGTGTTTCATTACCTGGATGTATTTGGCCGTCCAGAAGATTCAGCTGAAATTGCAGAAATGAAAGAACATTATCAACGTGGTGGACTTGGTGATGTAAAGACCAAACGATATCTTTTAGAAATTTTAGATCGTGAATTAAGACCAATTCGTGAAAGACGCCTTGAATTTGCAAAGGATATGGGTGAAGTCTACTCTATTCTTGAAAAAGGAAGTGAACGTGCTCGAAATGTAGCAGCTCAAACATTGGATGAAGTCAAATCTGCGATGGGAATTACCTATTTTAAAAAATAAAACGACTTCATTAATAGCGAACATTTTATACCGTTCATTGATAGTTACCAATAAATGATTGACAAATTGCCATAGAATGGTATGATATTAACAATAAAAATTCGAGCCTTGCTCAAATAAAAAGAAAAGAGGATCCAGCTAATGTCTAATTGGGACACAAAGTTTTTGAAAAAAGGGTTTACATTCGATGACGTGCTTTTGATTCCAGCAGAAAGTCACGTATTGCCTAATGATGCAGATTTAAGTACACAATTAGCAAGTAATTTACGCTTGAATATCCCAATCATTACTGCTGCTATGGATACGGTGACTGAAAGTCAAATGGCAATTGCTATGGCACGTGCTGGTGGACTTGGTGTGATCCATAAAAACATGTCAATTGAGCAACAGGCAGATGAAGTACGCAAAGTAAAACGTTCTGAAAATGGGGTTATCATTGATCCGTTCTATTTGACTCCGTCTCATACAATTGCAGAAGCAGATGAGTTGATGGGACGATACCGAATCAGTGGTGTTCCTGTTGTTGAAACACTTGAAAATCGTAAATTAGTTGGTATCCTTACAAACCGGGATTTGCGTTTTATTTCTGATTACAATCAACCCATTTCAAATCATATGACAAGTGAAAATTTGGTGACTGCACCGGTTGGAACTGATTTGGAAACAGCTGAACGCATTCTACAAGAGCACCGTATTGAAAAATTACCATTGGTAGATGAAAATGGTCGTCTTTCTGGCTTGATTACAATCAAAGATATTGAAAAAGTTATTGAGTTCCCAAATGCGGCTAAGGATGAATTTGGTCGTTTGCTTGTGGCTGGTGCCGTAGGGGTTACTTCAGATACTTTTGAACGTGCAGAAGCTCTTTTTGAAGCTGGTGCAGACGCAATTGTCATTGATACTGCTCATGGACATTCTGCGGGTGTTCTTCGTAAGATTGCAGAAATTCGTGCTCACTTCCCAGATCGTACCTTGATTGCAGGAAATATTGCAACTGCTGAAGGTGCTCGTGCATTATTTGATGCAGGGGTAGACGTAGTTAAGGTCGGAATTGGTCCAGGATCAATCTGTACAACTCGTGTTGTTGCAGGGGTTGGTGTTCCTCAAGTGACTGCCATTTATGATGCAGCCGCTGTAGCTCGTGAATATGGAAAAACGATCATTGCTGATGGTGGTATCAAGTATTCAGGAGATATTGTCAAAGCACTCGCAGCTGGTGGAAATGCAGTAATGCTTGGCTCAATGCTTGCAGGTACAGATGAAGCACCTGGTGAAACAGAAATCTTCCAAGGTCGTAAATTTAAAACATACCGTGGTATGGGATCTATTGCAGCAATGAAGAAAGGTTCTAGCGACCGTTACTTCCAAGGATCTGTCAATGAAGCCAATAAATTAGTCCCTGAAGGAATTGAAGGACGCGTTGCTTATAAAGGTTCTGTAGCAGATATGGTCTTCCAAATGATCGGTGGTATTCGTTCAGGTATGGGTTATGTTGGTGCAGCAACCATTCAAGATTTACATGATCATGCACAATTTGTCGAAATGAGTGGCGCCGGATTGAAAGAAAGCCATCCTCATGATGTGCAAATTACAAACGAGGCTCCTAACTACTCGGCACAATAAATTTACACATTTGTAAATAAAAACAACAGCATCTTGACAGTATTGTCAAGATGCTGTTTTGATATGACCGGCTTGAACAGTGAAAATTTTCAACTCTTCAGGCAGTTCTTTTAAATGATCAAGAGTGGTCGTTGTAATAAATGTTTGAATATTATTAGAGATAGTTTCAAGTAGTTGAAGTTGACGATAATTGTCAAGTTCGCTCATGACATCGTCAAGTAATAAAATAGGCTTTTCTCTTGTGATTTCTTCCATCAATTCGATTTCTGCTAATTTTAGAGAGAGAACAACACTTCGATGCTGGCCTTGACTACCAAAGGTAGCATTCATATTATTGATAAAAAATGCCAAATCATCCCTGTGAGGCCCAATACTTGTTGTTTTTCTAAAAATATCCTTCTGACGGTTTTTTTCCAACATAGAGAGAAACTGCTCTTCTATATCATTTCCTTCTTCAGAAAAAACAGTTGACTGATATTGAATAGATAGGTCTTCTTTGTTGTCAGAAAGTCGAGTGTGTTTTTCTTTTGCTTTAGCTTCTAATTTTTTAATAAACTCAAGCCGATGATGGATGACGTGACTTCCAAAACTAGCTAGTTGTGAATCTAAGACCTCCAAAAATGTAGCATCAATTTTTTCTGAATTTTTTAGATAACTATTTCTTTGTTTCAGTACATGGTTGTATTGAGATAAGTCGGATAAATAGAGAGGTTTCATCTGACCTAATTCAATGTCAATAAACTTTCGACGCCCTGCAGGTGATCCTTTGATCAGTTGCAAATCTTCGGGTGCGAAAAGGACAACATTCATATGGCCAATATAGTTCGATAATTTAGCTTGTTTCAAATGATTTACCTTAGTTATCCGACCTTTTGTTGTCAAGGAAATTTCTAATGGAAGGGGACCAGTTTCTCTTTGTAATTGACCAGACACTTTAAAATCGGTAGATTCAAAATAGATGAGATCTCTATCATTTCGTGTTCGATGACTTCTGGTTAAAGCTAGAAAATAAATTGATTCGAGAATATTGGTCTTTCCTTGAGCATTTTGACCTAGGAAAATATTTAATCCAGGATGAAACTCGACTTCTAGTTCTTGATAATTACGAAAATTTTGAATGGATAAGTGTTTTAACCACATTACGAGATACCAGGAAAGCGAATTGCTTTTTCTTTTTTGTTAGTCTTTGTCGGTTGTTTCTTTTGTTGTTGATTGAGTTTCTTGACAAGTTTAGCAACACGTTCCTTTTCTTCCTTCTCTTTAAGATGATCTTCTATTTCTTCTTGAGAAGGTTCAAGAATGGTGATAGTCATGTTCAGTTCAGAAATGTCAATTTGATCATTGACACGAAGTTTACGGCCTCTCCGTTGTTCTAATTCACCATTAACAAAGACTTCTTTTTCTTGAAGAAAGGCTTTGATTGCCCCACCACTCTGTATAATACCGAGTTCTTTTAAGATTGCTTGTAATGTAATAAAGTCATTAAATAATTTGTAATTCATAGTTCACCTCTTTGCGTGTTATTATACCATATTTTTAGTTTTTCTAGGGTAGAGAATGTTGAGTGATTTGAGGAGCTTTTTCACAGTTTGAATTAGGATTTTAGTGTGATTTCGTGTTATAATGAAAGTTACTATTGAGTAGAACGAGGATGAAAATGGAATTAGTAAAGGGCGTGAATCTTCACTTTCTTCAATCAAAAAAATTTAAAACCAATAAAATTAAGGTCCGTTTTTCATCGCCATTAGATGAAAATACCGTGGCTGCGCGTGTTTTAGTAGCCTGTATGATGGAAACTGCAAATCAAAAATATCCAACTTCACAATTATTCCGTGAAAAATTAGCGAGTCTATACGGGGTAGAATTGTCCACCTCAGTCTCTAAGAGGGGGCGTGTTCATTATGTTGATTTGAATATTTCCTTTGTGCGCGATGACTTTTTGAGCAAGAAAAATGTTCTTACTGATGAGGTTTTGGACATTATAGAAACTATCTTCTTTTCACCTTTGGTAGTAGAAGATCACTTTGACAGTGATACATTTGACGTTGAAAAGAAAAATACAATTTCCAATTTGGAGTCGGAAATTGAAGAGCCTTATTATTATGCACACGGGCAATTGAATCAACTATTTTTTGAAGACGAAACAATCGGGATGTCAAGATTGGGGAAAGTTGATTTAGTGAGACAAGAAACAGCTCAAAGTTCTCTTGAACAGTTTCATCAGATGCTCCAATTAGATAACATTGACTTCTTTTTCATAGGTGACTTTAATGAGGTCGCTATTGTGGATCGAGTGAACCAGTTTGAATTCAAGCCACGTGATAACAATTTGTCTGTCACCTATCAACAACCTTTTACAAATGTTGTTAGAGAAAAGTTAGAGCAAAAACAAAACCAACAATCTATTTTAGAATTAGGTTACCATTTTTCTACCCAGTATGGAGAATCTTTCCATATCCCACTAGTTGTATTAAATGGGATGCTGGGAGCTTTCTCGCATTCGAGACTTTTTCAAATTATTCGAGAGAAAGAAGGTCTTGCTTATACTATCTCAAGCCATTTTGATATTTTTACAGGCTTTATGAGAGTTTTTGCAGGCATTGATAAGGAATCTCGTACGAAAGTAATGACCTTGATTATGAGACAGTTGAATGATTTAAAACGAGGCAAGTTTACAGAGTCAGAGCTTGAATTGACAAAAGAAATGTTGGTGAATACGACCTTATTAGCACAGGATCGGCAAAATACTTTGATTGAAAGGGAATATTTGAAAACGATCCTAGGAACGAAAGTCCTTTCTCTAGAGGAGTGGTTAGAATCCATCGATAAGGTTAGTAGAGAAGAAATTATTGAAGTGGCAAAAACAATTAATTTACAGTCTGTTTATTTTATGGAAGGAAAGTAGTGTAAAGATTGAAGATTAAAGAAAAATATTATGAATCAGTTGGTGAGCAAGTTTACTTTACACGCTTGTCAAATGGGTTGACTATTCATTTAATTCCCAAAGAAGATTATTATGAAACCTATGGAATAATAACAACTAAGTTTGGCTCAGTGGATACACGAATTCTAGTGAATGATGATGAAAGGCAATATCCTGCAGGAATTGCTCATTTTCTAGAACACAAAGTATTTGAAGATGAAAATGGTCAAGATTATTTAAAAAAATTCGTTCATTTAGGATCGGAAAGTAATGCCTTTACAAGCTTTACAAAGACAAGTTATCTTTTCTCAACAACTTCAAAAGTCCCTGAAAATATTCAATTGTTATTGGAGATGGTTTCAAAGGCTTCCTTTACAGAAAAATCTGTATCTAAGGAAAGAGAAATCATTCAACAAGAAATTGGAATGTACCAAGATAGTCCAGACTATCGATTATTTTTTGGTGCTTTAGAAAATTTATATCCTGGAACGCCGTTAGCAGATGATATTGCTGGAACTAGGGAGTCTATTTCTGACATTACAATAGATAATCTCCGTGAAAACTTTGATCTATTCTATCATCCCTCTCAAATGCACTTATTAGTGATCGGAAACTTTGATGTTGATGAAGTATTGCAAGTAGTAAAGGAATATGATCTAGTTCCTCCTCATCCATCTGTGGAGTTAGAACGTTTTCCTGTAGAAAAAAATGAAGTAAGATTGAATCAATCTTGTAGAATGGAAGTTGCTACTCCTAAGTTGGCAATTGGAATTCGAGGAAATGATATCATTAAGGAAAAGGAAAAATTTCGTTATAAATTGATGTTGAAATTACTGTTTTCGATGATGTTTGGTTGGACTTCGCAACGGTTTCAAAGTTTATATGAAGCTGGGAAGATTGACAATTCATTGACACTTGAAGTCGAGGTTGAGGAATTATTTCATTTCGTTATTTTGACAATGGATACTCAAGAACCGGTGTCCTTATCTCATCAATTTAGGTCAGCGATCAAACAATTTGAAAAGGATCCAGATGTCAATCAGGAACATTTGGATACGATTAAAAGCGAAATGTTTGGTGATTTCTTACAAGGTTTAAATTCGCTTGAGTATAGTGCCACTCAGTTTGAATATTTTTCAGACGGTAGCACTTCTTATGATCTTCCAAAGATTTTACAAGGTATTAGTTTACAAGATATCATCAAATTAGGGCGTCAGTTCATCGACCAGGCTGAGATGGTTGACTATATGATTTTTCAAAAGTAGTAAACAATGTATCAAGAAGGGAAAACATGAAGAAGAGAACGATTGGTCAAGTGTTAAGACTGTCAAGAGTAAATTTACACTTAAGTTTACAGGATGTGTCAAATAAGACAGCCATTGAAATTCCTTATATAGAAGCGTTGGAAAACGATGAGTTTGATCTATTACCGAGTCCCTTTTACGCTCAGATCTATCTTAAAAAGTTAGCATGGGCTTTGGGATTAGATGAGTCTATCCTATTGACAGCTTTTCGTGAAGGAAAAGAATTGTTATTTGATGAAGAGATACTTGTAGATGACGAAGAGCTTCATTCAAGAAAATTAAGACAGAAAGCGAGCTGGTTACCAATCCTGTATTATCTACTAGTTAGCTTTGCCATTCTTGGTTTTGTGATTTATATCGTATATTTTTATGAGTTTACAGCATCTGTAAAATAGATGTAAAGATAGTTTATTTTTTGGAGGAAGTATGAAAAAAGAAAATATTCCTAATGCATTGACATTAATTCGGGTTGTGATGATTCCTATTTTTATTGCCATTTTAAGTTTAAGTCACTCTTACTTAGGACATATTGTAGCGGCAGTTATTTTTGCAATTGCTAGTATTACAGATTATTTAGATGGCTTTCTTGCACGAAAATGGAATGTAGTTAGTAATTTTGGTAAATTTGCGGATCCAATGGCAGATAAATTATTGGTCATGTCAGCCTTTATCATGATGATTGAATTAAAAATGGTTCCTGCTTGGATTGCAGCCGTTATCATTTGTCGTGAGTTAGCTGTTACTGGTTTGCGTCTTCTACTTGTTGAGACAGGTGGTACAGTTCTTGCTGCAGCTATGCCAGGAAAAATTAAAACCTTTAGCCAAATGTTTGCTATTATCTTTTTGCTTTGCCATTGGACACTTCCAGGGCAAGTGTTGCTTTATATTGCATTGATTTTCACAATTTATTCTGGTTACGACTACTTTAAGGGAAGTAGCTATCTCTTTAAAGACACATTTAAATAAATGAAACAGATGATTGAGCTAAAAAATGTATCCTTTCGATACGATAAAACAGTAGAAGAGTATCAAATTGACACGGTTTCGTTTCACGTGAAACAAGGAGAGTGGCTTTCAATTGTTGGACACAATGGTAGTGGGAAATCTACAGTTGTACGCCTGATTGATGGTCTTTTGGAAGCTGAGTCTGGTGAGATTTACATTGACGGAAAACAACTGTCTCGTGAAACTATATGGGAAATCCGTAGTAAAATTGGGATTGTATTTCAGAATCCTGACAACCAATTTGTTGGTGCGACAGTAGAAGATGATGTTGCCTTTGGTTTAGAAAATCAAGGAATTCCACGGGAAGAAATGCTTCAACGTGTGGAGAAGGCTATTGAGCAAGTCGGTATGCTGGAGTTTAAAGATCGCGAACCATCTCGTTTGTCAGGTGGTCAAAAGCAACGAGTGGCCATAGCGGGTATTATCGCCTTGAGACCAACTATTATTATCCTTGATGAAGCAACTAGTATGTTAGATCCGGAAGGCCGAGAGGATCTAATGGCAGTAATGAGAGAACTTCAGAAAAAGTTTCAATTAACAATTATCTCCATTACCCATGATTTAACCGAAATTGCCTTAAGTGATCGAACACTCGTCTTTCAAAAAGGAAAACTAGAGTCTTCTATGACGCCGCGGGAATTGTTTTCAAGAAATGATCTGAATGAGATTGGACTAGATAAGCCTTTTAGTAAGCAGGTCCAAGAATCTCTCAGCTCGCATTTTCCGCTAAAACAGGATTATCTAACAGAAAGTGAGTTATTAGACCAACTATGGGAATTTCTTTAAAGAATGTCTATTATACTTATCAAGAGGGAAGTCCTTTTGAAGGGCAGGCGCTTTCTGATATTAGTTTGGAAATAAAAGATGGATCTTATACAGCTATCATCGGACATACTGGTAGTGGTAAGTCCACTTTGTTGCAATTACTAAATGGTTTACTGCGTCCGACTAAAGGAACGATTCAATTTGAAGATTTTGTTTTAGATAATCATTCTGAGCCAAAAGAAATGAAGTACCTGAGAAAAAAGGTTGGTTTGGTTTTTCAATTTCCAGAAAGTCAGCTATTTGCAGAAACCGTTCTAGCTGATGTAGCCTTTGGACCACAAAATTTTGGAGTACCTAAGGATAAAGCGGAGGAAATAGCCAAAGAAAAATTAGCGATCGTTGGTTTAGAAGAGTCTATCTATGATAAAAGTCCATTTGAACTATCTGGTGGACAGATGAGACGGGTTGCGATCGCGGGTATTTTAGCTATCGAACCAGAGATTTTAGTATTGGACGAGCCGACAGCAGGCCTAGATCCTGCTGGAAGAAAGGAATTGATGGCGCTGTTTGAGACATTACATAAAAATGGAATGACTCTTGTTTTGGTGACTCATACGATGGATGATGTAGCAAACTTTGCTAATACCGTATTTGCTTTGGAAGCGGGAAAACTTGTCCTAAACGGATCCCCAAGGGAAGTGTTTCAACAGGTTGAGTATTTACAAAAACTTCAATTAGGAGTCCCACAAATTACGAATTTTGCTCTTCAATTGAAAAAAAGGGGGCTTCCTCTGGACAGACTACCAATCAAAATTGAGGAACTAAAGGAGCTGTTACTTCATGAATAATATGATTTTAGGAAGGTATATTCCTGGAAACTCCATTATCCACCAACTGGATCCTCGTGGAAAGTTGCTCTCAATGTTTCTATTCATTTTTCTTCTGTTTTGGGCCAATAACCTGCAGACCAATCTTCTGCTCTTTGGTTTCATCTTTGTTTTAATGTATTTAACGAGGATTTCGGTTAGTTTTTATGTCAAAGGCTTAAAATCAATGATTTTTATCATTGCTTTTACAACGATTTTTCAATTATTTGCGACCTCTCAAGGAACAATTTTATATCACTGGTGGTTTTTTAAATTAACCGACCAAGGATTGATACAGGCCGCAATCATATTTTGCAGATTTATTTTAATCATTTTTTATTCGACAATTTTAACAGTGACGACGACACCATTAAGTTTAGCAGATGCTGTTGAAAAGATCCTTACACCACTAAAAATTATTAAGGTTCCGGCTCATGAGATTGGGTTAATGTTATCTATGAGTTTGCGCTTTGTTCCAACTTTGGTGGATGATACGAATCGAATCATGAATGCGCAAAGGGCGCGTGGTGTTGATTTTGGTGAAGGAAATCTATTAAAAAGGATCCGTTCCTTTATTCCTATCCTCATTCCTCTATTTGCTTCTAGTTTTAAACGCGCAGATGCATTAGCAATTGCGATGGAAGCGAGAGGCTACAAAGGCGGTGAGGGACGAACACGCTATCGGACTCTGCAGTGGGGAGCAAAAGATACCCTGGCATTGCTCGTTATTCTGTGCCTCATGTTGATAGTTTTTTATCTAAAAAATGGATAGAGTTAGTTGTATTAGTTCAAAAATAAGGAAAAAGCGCTATACAAAGCGCTTTTTACATTAAATTCACATATTCTTGTAACATTTGTAATATATTCTACAATAAACTGTAACATTTTGTGTGTATGATAGAATTATGTTCGAAAGGAGAATAGAATTCATGAACAGTAAAAAGTTCCAATGGACAGTCACTTCCCTACTTTCAGCAGCATCACTTTTCATTTCTGGTATTGCTACAGTGAATGCTGAAACTTACGAAGTGAAGTCTGGAGATACTCTATCAAAAATTGCACTAGAAAATAACACTTCAGTAGAAAATATTATTGCATCTAACAATTTGACCAATGAAGATTTGATCTATGCAGGACAAATTATTGAGTTAGGTGAGCGTTCAAAATCTATGATTGATAAAGTTGCTCCACAAGAGCAAGCAAAACCTGCTGAAAGTGCACCTGCAGCAGCACAAACTGCTCAAAAACAAACAACTTATGCAGCAAATGCTGCAGTGACTTCTGCACAATCAACAAATGGTGGAATTGTTCTATCAAATGGTAATACTGCTGGAGAACAAGGATCTTATGCAGCTGCTCGTATGGCTGAAATGACTGGTGTACCTGCTTCTACTTGGGAAGCAATCATTGCCCGTGAATCAAATGGTCAAGTAAATGCAGCAAATGCTTCTGGTGCAAGTGGTTTGTTCCAAACAATGCCAGGTTGGGGTTCAACTGCAACGGTTGATGATCAAATCCAGGCAGCATATAATGCATACAGCTCACAAGGTTTATCAGCTTGGGGTTATTAAAAAATAGGTTTACAATTTGTAAACCTATTTTTTTAATGTCTCAAGAATGTCAAGCGGAGAGTGACAAATAAAATCTGGTGAGTAGAGAAGTAGCTCTTCAAGATCTCCAAATCCCCAAGTGACTGCCATGGTTTTTATGCCAACTGCTTGACCTCCAATGAGGTCAAATTTTGTGTCTCCAATAATCACTGTTTCCTCTTTCGGAAGGTCATTGCTTGACAAGGCGTATCGAATGACATCGGCTTTGTGGATACGATCTGAACTTGATCCATAAATTCCTTTAAAGTATTTAGCGATACCTAAATCTTGACACATCTGTAAAGCAACTGGTTCATGTTTTGAAGTCGTTACATAAAGAGGAATGTTTTCGTCTTCTAATGCTTTCAAAGCTTCTACTATCTGAGGAAATAGAGTGGATTTGTATTGACCTTTTTCATGATAATACTGGCGATAAATAGTTACAGCTTGATCTACCAAAGCTTCAGGAAGAGTAGCTTCAAAACTAGAAATCAAAGGTGGTCCCATAAAACTACGGATGGTTTTGAGATCGGGTTGAGGAACTTTCAAAGTATCGAATGTATGTTGAAAGCTCTCTGTAATTCCCTTGGAACTGTCAACTAATGTTCCATCTAAGTCAAAAAATAAGGCTTGCATATTATTCTCCAAATATCTCTTTTTGTAATCTACGTCCGGTTGGTGTTGCTGCCAATCCTCCTTCAGCTGTTTCTCTAAAGGCAGTCGGAAGACTAGAACCAACTTGGTACATGGCGTCAATAACTTCATCAACAGGTATTTTTGATTCAATGCCTGCTAAGGCCATATCAGCAGCAATAAAGGCATAGCTGGCTCCCATTGCGTTCCGTTTAACACATGGAACTTCCACGAGTCCTGCTACTGGATCACAAATGAGCCCAAGCATGTTTTTGATGACAAAACAGACTGCTTGACTCGCTTGATAAGGAGTTCCCCCAGCAGCTAGTGTCAATGCTGCCGCACTCATAGCTGAAGCAGAACCAACTTCTGCTTGACAACCACCTTCTGCACCTGAAATAGAAGCATTATTTGCGATCACTAAACCAAAAGCTCCAGCTGTCAGTAGAAAATCTAATTGTTGCTGACGGTTTAACCCTAATTTTTGAGTTGCTGCAGTGAGAACTGCGGGGAGGCAGCCAGCAGATCCTGCAGTGGGTGTTGCGCAGACCAGTCCCATTTTAGCATTGTGTTCGTTGACAGCAATAGCATTCTTCGCTGCGGTTAGGACGGTCAAGTCAGATAACGTTTTTCCTGATTTGATATAGCGATCTAATTTTGCGGCATCCCCACCGGTTAACCCACTACGAGAGTGGTTTTCATTTAATCCTAACCTTACAGAATCAATCATCACTTCTAAATTACGGGTCATTAATCGTAGGACTTCTTCTCGTTCACGACCAGTTAGTTCAAATTCAGTTGCAATCATTAACTCTGCGACGTTTCCTTCGTATTGCGTGCTTGCTTGTTCTACGAGGTCTACAATTGAATAAAACATATGAACTCCTTATTTGAAAAAGTTGACATTATGAAGATGAGGAATTTTACGGATATCTTCGATCGCTGCTTCACAACTCCTTGAGTCAACTTCTATAATCATAATCGCTTTTTCTCCAGCTTTTTCCCGTGTCACATTCATTTGTGCAATGTTAATATCATAGCGAGAAAGAGCTTCTGTCACATGAGCGATCATTCCAGGGACGTCCTGGTGAACAATAATAATGGTTGGAGTATTCATATTTAGCGAGATAGCAAAGCCGTTTAATTCAGTAACCTGTATGTTCCCACCACCAATTGAGATTCCAGTGACAGAAATCGTTTTATGATCATTTTTAACAGTAATAGTCGTTGTGTTTGGGTGAGGAGCATTGCTTTCTTTTTGAATAGACCAAACAATCCGAATGCCTCGTTCATGTGCAATTTTTAGACTATCTGGGATTCTAGGATCATCTGTGTCCATTCCCAAGATGCCCGCTACTAAGGCTAAATCTGTTCCATGACCACGATAGGTTTTGGCGAAGGAATTAAATAATTGGAACTCAACTTCTTTTGGTTCCTCTCCAAAGATAGAAGAAACAATTTTACCAATTCGAACAGCACCTGCAGTGTGACTACTGGATGGGCCGATCATCACAGGTCCAATAATATCAAAAACTGATTGGAATTTTAAAGAGTTCATGGTCTGCTCCTTTGTGATCACTTTACTTCATTATATCAGATATGGCTGATGATTTCTTCTATTTTTCCCGAAATATCTGAGAAATTTTAAAGGGGGCTTAAAGCATTTATATTATCCTGTATTTTTAGTATTTCTAACATCTGACTGAAATATTTGACACATTATTTCAATAAATATGAAATATTTCTTGTGTAGTATAGAGATATACCAATAAAGGAGTACATAATAATGAATAAAAAACAAATGATGAAACGAATTATTGGACTTAGTTTACTTGCAGGACTTTTCCTTCCAATTGTAGCGAATGCAGATTCTTATACTGTAAAATCAGGTGATACTTTATCAGCTATTGCTAAAGAGAAGAACACAACGGTTGATGCAATTGCTAAGAAAAATAAGATTAGTAACGTGAATCTTATCTCAGTTGGTCAAGTTCTTGAGATTGAAGATGCAAATACAACGCAGAAAACTACGGAGCAAGCTCCTGCTAGTAAAACTGATACTACACAAGCAACAACTACTGTCTCTGCTTCAGATGGCTTGAGTGCGGAAGATGCGGCTGCTAAGGAATGGATTGCCCAAAAAGAGTCAAGTGGTAGTTACACAGCACAAAATGGCCAATATTATGGTCGTTACCAATTGACTATCACTTATTTGAATGGTGATTTATCACCTGCAAACCAAGAAAAAGTGGCCAATCAATATGTTGTCAACCGTTATGGATCATGGTCAGCAGCTAAAAATTTCTGGTTGGCAAATGGCTGGTATTAAATTCGTTTAAAAAGAGTTCTTGAATAGGACTCTTTTTATATTGACAGACCTGTAAACCCATCGATCCTGATCAACAAAAAGAATAGTAAGATGCTTGTTTTCTACTATAAAGCGTGTTAAAATGGTAACTGCTCAAAACGACCTTCAATCGTTGAAGCAAACCACGACCTTCAATCGTGAGAAACGAAAAGATGGGAGAAATCTATGAGTGATAACTCGAAAACACGTGTTGTTGTTGGTATGAGTGGTGGTGTGGATTCATCTGTAACAGCTTTATTATTAAAGCAACAGGGTTACGATGTCATCGGCATTTTCATGAAAAACTGGGACGACACAGACGAAAATGGCGTCTGTACAGCTACAGAAGATTACAAAGATGTAGCAGTGGTTGCAGACCAAATAGGCATTCCTTACTATTCTGTCAACTTTGAGAAAGAATACTGGGATCGTGTCTTTGAATACTTTCTTGCAGAGTACCGTGCAGGCCGAACACCAAATCCGGATGTCATGTGTAATAAGGAAATCAAATTTAAGGCCTTTTTAGATTATGCAATGACACTCGGTGCAGATTATGTAGCGACAGGGCACTATGCGCGTGTGGCGCGTGATGAAGATGGCATTGTTCATATGTTACGCGGCGTTGACAACGGGAAGGACCAAACTTATTTCTTAAGCCAGCTGTCACAAGAACAACTTCAAAAAACCATGTTCCCATTGGGACATTTGGAAAAGCCAGAGGTTCGTCGTCTAGCTGAAGAAGCTGGATTAGCAACAGCTAAAAAGAAAGACTCAACTGGGATTTGCTTTATCGGAGAAAAGAATTTCAAAGAATTTCTAGGGAACTACCTTCCTGCCCAACCAGGTCGAATGATGACCATCGATGGACGAGATATGGGTGAACATGCTGGTTTGATGTATTACACAATCGGTCAACGGGGTGGACTTGGAATTGGTGGCCAACAAGGTGGAGACAATGCTCCATGGTTTGTAGTTGGGAAAGACCTCAGTCAAAATATTCTTTATGTCGGTCAAGGCTTCTATCATGAAGCATTGATGTCAACAAGTTTACAGGCTAGTCAAGTTCACTTTACACGAGATATGCCAGAAGAGTTTACATTAGAGTGTACAGCTAAGTTCCGCTATCGTCAACCAGATTCCAAGGTGACTGTACACGTTAAAGGTGACAAGGCAGAAGTGATTTTCGCAGAACCTCAACGAGCCATTACACCTGGACAAGCTGTTGTTTTTTACGACGGTGAAGAGTGTCTAGGCGGTGGCTTGATTGACAATGCTTATCGGGATGGAAAAGTTTGTCAGTATATTTAATTGACAAATTTTCTCAATTTGCTACAATAATAAAAGCAATAGAAATGATGGTCAAAGCTCATGGATGTTGCAGGCTTTTTTGTCCTGCACTTCTCAGAGTTTTGACTATTTTTGTGTGATTTCGAAAGGAAGTAAAATGAGGCAACAGGATTTTCGGACGAAAATAGGTTCTACTGTTTTTGGTGTGAGAGCGACTGCTTTGATTGTAAAAGATAATCGCTTGTTCGTCATAGAAGATGAGGACGGCTGTTATACAATCGGAGGTGCTATTCAAGTCAATGAAACTACAGGAGATGCTGTAGTTCGTGAAGTCAAAGAGGAACTTGGTGTCACATCTACAGCAGGTCCGTTAGCTTTCGTGGTTGAAAATCACTTTGAACAAGCTGGAATCCACTACCATAATATTGAATTTCATTATTTGGTGGACTTGCTGGAAGATGCACCTTTGGTCATGCAGGAAGATACAAAGCAATTACCTTGCCGTTGGATTGCTTTAGAAGATTTACACACTGTTGACCTGAAACCAGCCTTTTTAAAATCAGCCCTACCAGAATGGGACGGAAAATTACTTCACATCCATCTTGAGAAATAGGAGAAAAAATGACTTATAATTTTATTGAAGAATACGATATCATTGTAATCGGTGCGGGGCATGCGGGAGTAGAAGCCTCTCTAGCTGCTAGCCGTATGGGTTGTAAGGTCTTACTTGCGACTATTAACATTGAAATGCTGGCTTTTATGCCTTGTAATCCCTCTATTGGTGGTTCTGCTAAAGGAATTGTCGTGCGTGAAGTCGATGCCCTCGGTGGAGAAATGGCGAAGAATATCGACAAGACCTACATCCAAATGAAAATGCTTAATACTGGTAAAGGTCCTGCTGTTCGTGCACTTCGGGCTCAAGCAGACAAAGAACTTTACTCAAAAGAAATGCGGAAAACGGTTGAAAACCAAGAAAATTTAACTCTTCGCCAAACTATGATTGATGAGATTTTGGTGGAGAATGGTAAGGTTGTTGGTGTAAGGACTGCGACTCACCAAGAGTATGGGGCAAAGGCTGTTATTGTCACTACTGGGACAGCTTTACGCGGAGAAATTATCATTGGAGATCTCAAGTATTCGTCAGGACCTAATCATAGTCTAGCTTCTATCAATTTGGCCGATAATCTCAAACAATTAGGATTAGAAATTGGACGTTTCAAAACAGGAACACCACCTCGTGTAAAGGCATCGTCAATTAATTATGACGAAACGGAAATTCAACCTGGAGATGAAGCTCCAAATCATTTTTCTTATACATCGCGTGATGAAGATTATGTAAAGGATCAGGTTCCTTGTTGGTTGACTTATACGAATGGGCATAGCCATGAAATTATCCAGAATAATTTACACCGGGCACCTATGTTTACAGGGGTTGTAAAGGGAGTGGGCCCTCGCTATTGTCCGTCCATTGAGGATAAAATTGTCCGTTTTGCTGACAAAGAGCGTCATCAACTATTCTTAGAACCTGAGGGACGAAATACAGAAGAAGTCTATGTTCAAGGGCTGTCAACGAGTTTACCAGAGGATGTTCAGCGGGATCTCGTCCATTCTATTAAGGGACTTGAGAAGGCAGAAATGATGCGAACGGGTTATGCGATTGAGTATGATATGGTTTTGCCTCATCAATTGCGCGCAACTTTAGAAACCAAGAAAATTTCAGGTCTCTTTACAGCTGGCCAAACCAATGGAACGTCTGGCTATGAGGAGGCCGCTGGTCAAGGGATTATTGCAGGGATCAATGCGGCTCTAAAAATTCAAGGAAAACCGGAACTCATTTTGAAACGCAGTGATGGTTATATTGGGGTCATGATCGATGACTTGGTAACAAAGGGAACGATCGAACCGTATCGTTTGTTAACAAGTCGTGCAGAATACCGTTTGATTTTGCGTCATGATAATGCAGATATGCGCTTGACAGAAATGGGACGAGCAATTGGATTGGTAGATGATGAACGTTGGCAACGTTTCGAAACCAAGAAGTATCAGTTTGAAAACGAGATGAAGCGTTTGGATAGCATTAAGTTAAAGCCTGTAAAGGAAACCAATGAGAAGGTCGCTGCAATGGGCTTTAAACCATTGACAGATGCTGTCACTGCTAAAGAATTCTTGAGACGACCAGAAGTCTCTTACCAAGATGTGGTAGAATTTATCGGTCCTGCAGCTGAAGAACTGGATGATAAAATCATTGAATTGATTGAAACTGAAATTAAATACGAAGGTTATATTTCTAAAGCAATGGACCAAGTCGAAAAAATGAAGCGTATGGAAGAAAAACGAATCCCTGCGAATATTGACTGGGATGATATTGACTCTATTGCAACCGAAGCGCGTCAAAAATTTAAATTAATTAATCCAGAAACGATTGGTCAAGCAAGTCGTATCTCAGGTGTCAATCCAGCGGATATCTCTATTTTAATGGTTTACTTAGAAGGTAAATCTCGGAGCATCTCCAAAAACAAAGCAAACCACTAATAAAATGGGGCTGAGATGATGTTTCAGCCTCAATTTTATGGATTGAAATCTTTTGTTGCTATTTACACATCTGTAAACGATGTTTACAAAGTAGTGAAGCATAGAGAGAGCTTTTTACGGGTCAATCTTCTCTGTAATATAGAGAGAAACCTCGCTTTTTACCTCTATTTATGGTATAATTCCGAGAAGAGGTTTATGATGAAAAAATTTCGTTTATCGTTCATCCATTATGTTTTAATTGGTTTTATTTCATTTGCAATTTTAGCAATTTTTTTAAGAATCTTTGGCAAAGGCTATGTAACTCTCATTGCAATTTTTTTAGTCTTAGCTGGATTGATTGCTTTATTTGAATACCAGTTACAAATTTCAGAGTTAGATGAATTAGAACAAATACAATATGTTAACCATCAGGCAGAAAGCGGATTAGCATCCCTCCTTGATAAAATGCCTGTTGGAGTTATCAAAATTAATGAAGAATCAAATGAAGTAGAGTGGTTCAACCCTTATGCTGAATTGATTTTTTCAACAGATGATGGGGACTTTGATGTTGAATCATTGAAAAAGTTACTCAACACTCTGTTTGAGGATAAAGGTCATTATGTCACTGTAGCCGATAAGAAATATTCCGTTTACTTTGATCAGACGTCTAGTGTTGTTTACTTTTTTGATGTTTCCAGTGAGTATGAAGCAACTGTGGGATTGGTGACAACTCGTCCCGTTATCGGTATTATTTCTGTTGATAACTATGATGATCTAGAGGATGTCATTTCAGACTCTGATATTAGCAATATCAATAGTTTTATTGCCAACTTTGTAGAAGAGTTTACAGCTCATTACCATATGTTTTACAGACGCGTGGGGATGGATCGTTTCTATTTGTTTACTGACTACACGGTCTTAGAACAGTTGATGGAATCAAAATTTTCAGTCATCGATCAATTCCGTGAAGAAGCTAAAAATCGTGAGCTACCTATTACCTTAAGTATGGGATTCTCGTACGGTGATGGAGAGCATGATGAAATTGGTAAAGTGGCTCTCTTGAACCTAAACCTTGCGGAAGTTCGTGGTGGGGATCAAGCGGTTGTCAAGGAAAATGATGAACAGAAAAACCCAATTTTCTTTGGTGGGGGAACTGCTTCGGCTGTGAAGCGGACTCGGACTCGTACACGCGCTATGATGACAGCTATTTCGGATAAGATTAAATCCGTTGATCAAGTCTTCATTGTTGGACATAGAAACTTGGATATGGATGCTTTAGGAGCGTCTGTGGGAATGCAGTTTTTCTCAAGCAATATTTTGGCTTCCTCTTATGTGGTCTATGACCCGCATGCAATGGCTAGTGATATTTCAAGAGCGATTGCAAAACTAGAGGATGAGCAGGTTACAAAACTCCTTACTGTAGAGGAAGCTTTGCAAATGGTAACGGATCGCTCCTTGCTGATTATGGTGGACCATGCTAAAACAGCATTGACCCTATCTAAAGAATTCTATAAGGAATTTCAACAGATTATAGTTATTGACCATCACCGTCGTGATGATGATTTTCCTGAAAATGTTCTGATCACTTATATCGAGAGTGGTGCAAGTAGTGCGAGTGAATTGGTTAGTGAACTCATTCAGTTCCAGAAATCGAAGAAAAATCGGTTAACGAAAATTCAAGCAAGTGTCTTGATGGCTGGGATCATGCTGGATACTAAGAACTTCTCTGCACGTGTTACGAGTCGGACCTTTGATGTGGCAAGCTATCTTCGCTCGAGAGGGAGTGATAGCGTAGCCATTCAAGAGATTTCTGCAATTCAGTTTGACGAGTACCGCGAAGTGAACGAGCTGATCTTAACAGGTGAAAAGATTTTGCCACATATCATCGTAGCTTGTGCCAACACGACTAAAGCCTATGATTCAGTAACTATTAGTAAGGCAGCTGATAGTATGTTGGCCATGTCTGAAGTGGAAGCAACCTTTGTCATTGCTTGCAACCAAAGTGGGACCATCTCGATTTCTGCACGAAGTCGAAGCAAAGTCAATGTACAGCGTATCATGGAACAGCTTGGTGGAGGAGGTCATTTCAATTCGGCGGCCTCTCAAATTGAGGGTCAAGATTTGATGAGTATTCGTCAACAACTGATTGAGACTATTGAAAACGAAGTAATTATTGAAAAGGAGAATGTAGAATGAAAGTTATTTTCTTAGCGGATGTAAAAGGTAAAGGTAAAAAAGGCGAAATTAAAGAAGTGCCTACTGGTTATGCACAAAACTTTTTGATCAAGAAAAATCTTGCGAAAGAAGCCAATGCCCAAGCAATCGGTGAACTTCGTGGAAAGCAAAAGTCAGAAGAAAAAGCGCATGCTGAATTGTTAGCAGAAGCACAAAAGATTAAAGCAAAATTAGAAGAAGAAGCAACTGTTGTTCAATTCACTGAAAAAATTGGGCCAGATGGCCGTACTTTCGGCTCTATTACCAATAAAAAGATTGCAGAAGAGCTTGAGAAACAATTTGGCATTAAAATTGATAAACGTCATATCCAAGTTTCCTCTCCAATTCGTTCAACAGGTTTGATTGACGTCCCTGTAAAAATTTATCAAGATGTTACAGGTGTGATTAATATTCGTGTAAACGAAGGGTAAACACGATCGATAGAAAGGTTTTTTTATGGCTGAGATAGAGGAATTACGAACACAACCTCAAGATATCCAAGCGGAGCAATCAGTGTTGGGAGCCATCTTTATTGATGAGGGGAAATTGGTCTTTGTTCGTGAATATATCGAGCCTGGCGATTTCTTTAAGTACTCGCACCGTTTGATTTTTAAAGCCATGATCGATCTAGCTGACCGTGGGGATGCGATTGATGCGACGACTGTTCGAAATATTTTAGATAGTCAGGGGGATCTCCAAAATATTGGCGGTCTCTCCTATTTGGTAGAAGTCATTAATTCGGTACCAACTTCAGCTAACGCGGAGTATTACGCGAAGATTGTTGCCGAAAAAGCTGTCTTACGTCGATTGATCTCTCGGTTAACGGAAAGTATTAATCAAGCTTATGATGGCGCAAGTCCTTCAGATGAAATCATTGCGGGTGCTGAAAAAGCTCTGATTGATGTTAGTGAAAACGCAAATCGTAGTGGATTTAAAAATATTCGAGACATCTTGAATATAAATTTTGGTAGTTTAGAAGCCCGCTCGCTTCAAACCTCTGATATTACGGGTATTGCGACAGGCTATCGCGATTTGGACCATATGACGACAGGGCTACATGAGGAAGAGTTGATTATTTTAGCGGCTCGTCCTGCAGTAGGGAAAACAGCCTTTGCTCTAAATATTGCTCAAAATATCGGGACAAAGTTGGATAAGACAGTGGCTATTTTCTCATTAGAAATGGGTGCTGAAAGTTTGGTTGACCGGATGTTAGCAGCTGAAGGCTTGATTGAATCCCATTCGATTCGTACAGGTCAATTGACGGATGAAGAGTGGCGAAAATATGCCATTGCTCAAGGGAATTTGGCCAATGCGAGTATTTACATCGATGATACTCCAGGAATTCGGATCACTGAGATTCGTTCGAGAGCAAGAAAATTGGCGCAGGAAACAGGCAATCTCGGTCTTATTCTGATTGACTACCTGCAGCTGATTACAGGGACTGGAAGAGAAAACCGTCAACAGGAAGTTTCAGAAATTTCTCGTCAGTTAAAAATTTTGGCGAAGGAACTAAAAGTTCCCGTTATTGCTTTGAGTCAGCTATCACGTGGTGTTGAACAGCGCCAAGACAAACGTCCTGTTCTTTCTGATATTCGTGAATCTGGATCGATTGAGCAGGATGCGGATATTGTTGCTTTCTTGTACCGTGATGATTATTATGATAGAGCTGGTGAAGAGGAAGAAGATGGAATGCCTAATAATACGGTTGAAGTGATTATCGAGAAAAACCGTTCAGGTGCGCGTGGGACAGTCGAATTAATATTCCAAAAGGAATACAATAAATTCTCAAGTATTTCAAAGAGAGAGGATCAATAAGATGAGTGATGCATTTACAGATGTTGCAAAAATGAAAAAAATTAAGGAAGAAATCAAGGCCCATGAAGGACAAGTGGTTGAAATGACACTTGAAAATGGACGGAAACGTCAAAAAAATAAATTTGGACGCTTAATTGAGGTCTATCCTTCTTTATTTATTATCGAGTATACGAACGACAATAGCTTACCAGGTGAACCGGCCAATACATACGTGGAGTCTTACACCTATTCAGATATTTTAACAGAGAAGAATTTAATTCGTTATTTGGATTAATTTCTTGCTTTTATCGTCTAAATCAGTTATTATAATAAATACATATGGGAGTCTGTGTACAGTCTGAGAGGAAGTGTAAGCTTCGACCGCACCTGATCTGGGTAATGCCAGCGTAGGAAACAAATGAAATGTATTTTTCGTTATGAGTGACCTTGTGCAATCCGTCTCCTATTTTGGAGGCGTTTTTTATTCGTGAGAAAGGAGGTTACGATGTCTCTTGTAAAAAGATATTCAAAACAATTGATAGGATTTGCAGGTTTTAGTAGCCTTCTTGTCTTATGGCAGTTAGCAGGATTTTTAAATATCCTCCCCAAATTTGTATTACCAACGCCACTTGAAATTGGGAGTGCATTTGTACGAGATCGAGCTCTCCTGATTCATCACAGTTTGTCTACTCTTCAAGTGGCCTTGATCGGACTTGTTATAGGTGTTCTTCTTGCTGCAGGTTTTGCGATTCTCATGGATAGTTTTCAATGGGTGAATGATCTGGTCTATCCTTTTATGGTTGTTATTCAAACCATTCCGACGATTGCCTTGGCCCCTATCCTGGTTCTTTGGTTTGGTTATGGTATGCTTCCAAAACTAGTTTTGATCATTATTACGGTGGTATTTCCCATCGTAGTCAGTCTGTTAGATGGTTTTCGGCATTGCGATCAAGATATTCTGAGATTGTTTCAGATTATGCAAGCCAATCGCTTTCAGACTTTAGTCCATTATAAAATTCCTGCAGCGCTTCCTTATTTTTTCGCAGGTTTACGTGTGAGCGTTTCCTATGCTTTTATCAGTACGGTAGTTTCAGAATGGTTAGGAGGTTTTGATGGATTGGGGGTCTATATGATCCAGTCGAAGAAGTTATTTCAGTATGATACGATGTTTGCGATCATTGTATTGATTTCTGCTATTAGTTTACTCGGTATGTTTCTCGTTGACCAATTAGAAAAAAACATTCTAAAATGGAGAAAGGATTGACAAACTTGTAAATGGTGTAAAAATTAAATTGACAAAAATGTAAAAGAGGTATAGCTAATGAAAAAGTCAATAGGTTTATTTTTCTCAATAATATTGGGATTTGTTTTCTTGAGTGCTTGTCAAAATTCTGTCAAGCAATCGTCAAGTGGTTTGAAAAAGATTGATTTTATTCTAGATTGGACCCCGAATACTAATCATACGGGTCTCTATGTAGCAAAGGAAAAAGGGTATTTTAAATATGCAGGACTGGATGTAGATATAAAACTTCCGCCGGAAGACAGTAGTTCTGATTTGATTATCAATGGGAAAGCTCCATTTGGGATTTATTTCCAAGATTCTATGGCCAAGAAATTGGATAAAGGTGCGGGGATTACCGCTGTTGCAGCTATCGTCGAACACAATACGTCAGGAATTATTTCAAGAAAAGATGCAGCGATCACAAGTCCAAAAGATTTGGTTGGTAAGCGGTATGGCACCTGGAACGATCCGATTGAGTTGGAAATGATCAAATCGATGATGAAAAAAGAGGGGGCTGATTTTAATCAAGTAAAATTGGTTCCAAATAGTGATTCAAATTCCATTACTCCGATTGAAAATAAGGTCTTTGATGCTGCTTGGATTTATCACGGTTGGGATGGAATTTTGGCTGAGCAAAAGGGAATGAAAACCAATTTCTTCTATATGAAAGATTTTGTTCCTGCATTTGACTACTATTCACCTGTAATTATTGCTAACAATGACTATTTGAAATCTCATAAAGAGGAAGCAAAAAAATTCATTCAAGCGGTGAAAAAAGGCTACCAATATGCTATAGAGCATCCAGAAGAAGCAGCAGATATCTTGATTAAACAGGCCCCCGCTTTGGCTAACCAGCGTGATTTTGTACTAGCTTCTCAAAAATATCTTTCCAGTCAATATGCTTCAGACAAGGATAAATGGGGGCAGTTTGACTCCAAGCGTTGGAATGCTTTTTATGCTTGGGCAAAAGAGCAAGGATTGGTTTCAAATGACTTAGAAGACAAAGGTTTCACAAATGAATTGGTAGGTGACTGATATTTTAACCGTAAAAGATGTAAGTTTCTCTTTTGGAGATAAAGCAGTTTTAAACAATGTATCACTAGAAGTGCAAAAAGGAGAAATTGTCTCTATTCTGGGTCCGAGTGGGGTAGGAAAATCAACCTTGTTTAATTTAATTGCTGGGATCCTTCCCTTACAAAAGGGCGCTATAGAAGTAGATGATGCCCCGATCTCCTTTGGAAAAGTCAGCTATATGCTACAAAAGGATCTTTTGTTAGAACATAAGACAGTATTGGGAAATATTATTCTTCCCCTTCAATTAAAAAAGATTCCTAAGGAAGAGGCAACATCTACAGCTCTAAAATTGTTAGATGAATTTAAATTGGGAAGTATAGCCAACCTTTATCCCAATGCTCTGAGTGGGGGGATGCGGCAACGGGTGGCGCTATTAAGAACCTACCTTCTGGGTCATTCTGTCTTCCTATTAGATGAAGCTTTTAGTGCCTTAGATGAATTGACAAGGCAGGATCTTTATCACTGGTATCTAGACAGTAAGGAACGTCTTGGTCTCACCACTCTGGTGATTACTCATAGTATCGAAGAAGCTTTGACATTGAGTGACCGGGTCTATATCTTAAATCATAATCCCAGTGAAATTATTGCAGATCTTCCTTTAAAATGGGATCCAACGGATAGAGACTGGCAACAATTGCAATATAAAAAACGAATCATAGAATTATTGTCTGAATTTCATTGAAATTGTTTTGAAGGACTTTACAAAGTTTCTATTCCGTGATAGAATAGAATTTGTGCGAAATGACAGCAGGACAAAATGAAGCTCGTCAACAGGAAGTCAGCTAGAAAAGTAACCTTTGCTGTTTGGGCGAAGGCTTTCTGAACGAATCAGGTTTGTCTAAAACGTTATTTCCTACAAAAATTATTTTTATAGGAGGACATTTCAAATGTCACGTTATACAGGACCATCTTGGAAACAATCTCGCCGTCTTGGCTTGTCACTTACAGGTACAGGTAAAGAATTGGCACGTCGTAACTACGTACCAGGTCAACACGGACCAAACAACCGTTCAAAATTGTCAGAATACGGTTTGCAATTAGCTGAGAAACAAAAACTTCGTTTCTCTTACGGACTTGGTGAAAAACAATTCCGTAACTTGTTCGTACAAGCTACTAAAGTTAAAGAAGGAACTGTCGGTTTCAACTTCATGCTTCTTTTGGAACGTCGTTTGGATAACGTTGTTTACCGTCTTGGACTTGCGACTACTCGTCGTCAAGCTCGTCAATTCGTTAACCACGGTCACATCCTTGTTGACGGAAAACGCGTTGATATCCCTTCATACCGCGTAACTCCAGGTCAAGTGATCTCAGTTCGCGAAAAATCAGCTAAAGTTCCAGCTATTCTTGAAGCTGTTGAAGCTACAGTTGGACGTCCAGCATTCGTATCATTCGATGCTGACAAACTTGAAGGTTCATTGACTCGCCTTCCAGAACGCGATGAAATCAATCCAGAAATCAACGAAGCACTTGTCGTTGAATTCTACAACAAAATGCTTTAATTTTAAGATATACCTTACAAAAAGCCTACAACAGTGGGCTTTTTGTTTTGTCTTAAAGGGTTGATTTCTGGCTTTGCTCCCCTTTTTGTTTTCTTAAAACCTAAACCTGCTAATAAAAAAATCCTGATCTATCTAGATCAGGAGGCACTGTTACCGTAACATTTTCATTAAAAATTCAGCCATTTGTTGAGGGCTTTCTTTTTTTCCGCGAGAAACCCACATTTGACAGACTCCGAAGAAGGCATTGGTCAGATAGACAGAACTGTAGACTCTTTCAATATCTGTTAATGATTTATGACTATAGCGCTCTTGCAAACTATCAACCAGAAGAATCTGTAATTTATGTCGTAAGAAGGTTTGGATCTCCTTGGTTCCATTCTCTGTCAGAAGAACCGCAAAGAGTGGCTCCTTGGTTAGGAATTCGAACACTTCTGTAATCGCTTGGCGCTTGTCGTCTTGGTGTTTATCAAAGATATATTCAAGCTTGTGAAAGAGTGCTTGTTGGTAGCGCTCGATCATGTCATACTTGTCTCGATAGTGGGTATAAAAGCTAGAGCGACTAATACCGGATTCTTGTGCTAACTCAACTGTTGTGATTTGATCGAATGATTCCTTTTCGAGTAGTCGAACCATCGCCTCCTCAATATTTCTTTTTGTTTTTAATCGTTTATTGCTCTCAGTCATCTGTTAATCCTTTTTGCACAAAATTATACACAGTGTCTAAAAAACAAGATTTCCTACTTGTGAAAATTTCTAGAAACTGTATAATCTATTATATCAGAAATTTAGACAATGTGTATAAAAAGGAGACAAAAAATATGATGAAAGAATGGAAGGCTATTCTTAAAAAGCCAACATTTATCATTGTCATGATTGGAGTTGCTTTGATTCCAGCTCTTTATAATATTATTTTTCTATCTTCCATGTGGGATCCATATGGAAAGGTTTCGGATCTTCCTGTAGCGGTTGTCAATAAGGATCAATCTGCTACATATAATGGACAAAAGATGGAAATTGGAAAAGACATGGTGTCCAATTTGAAGGACAATGACTCACTTGATTTTCATTTTGTAGATGAGAAAGCTGCGAAAGATGGTCTAAAAAATGGCGATTATTATATGATTGTAACCCTGCCTGAGGATCTTTCAAAAAAAGCTAGCTCCATTTTAACCAATCATCCGGAACAGATGACCATTGATTACCAAACGTCCAGTGGTCATAGTTTTATCGCAGGGAAAATGAGCGACACTGCGATGACAAAAATGAAGCAGTCAGTGGCTGAAAAAGTGACCAATACTTATACAACAGCTTTATTTTCCAAAATGGGATCGCTTAAAACTGGTATGGGGACAGCAGCAGATGGAAGTGCTAAATTAGCAGATGGTGCAAGTAAATTGGAAGATGGTGGTCAAACACTATCTACTAATTTGAATACATTGGCTCGTTCAAGCTTAGCATTTTCAGATGGTGCGACTACTCTTCGTACAGGTCTAGCAGCCTATACAGATGGTGTGGGTCAATTAGGAAATGGTCTTAATCAAATGGCTGGTCAACTTCCAAACTTGGTATCTGGCGTCAATCAATTAAATAATGGGTTTGGTACTTTTAATACAGGCTTGATGGCCTACGCTACCGGAGTGGATCGATTAGGAAATGGTCTCAATCAAATGGCGAGTCAAACCCCTCAGTTGGCTTCAGGAGTTGGTCAATTAACCAGTGGTATGGGGACCCTCAATGATGGTCTTGGGAATTATACCAATGGCGTGCGTCAATTGAATTCAGGCCTATCTAACTTTTCAAATGGTTTAGCAACCTATACAAATGGAGTCGCTACTTTATCAGAAGGAGCGGGTCAATTAAGTAGTCAATCTGCTACCCTTCGAAATGGGGTTTCACAATTAGAATCAGGTATTCAAACATTATCAAGCCAGCTACAAGCTTCTACAAGTCAATCTGCTCAGATTGATCAATTGGCAGCTGGTTTAAACCAATTAAATGCAGCGATTCAAAATGCTACAGTAGATACCAGTCAACTTTCGTCTGGATTGACGAGTATTGCGAATTCAGCTCAATCAATCCTTGCTTCAGCCCAAGCGGATCGTGCAAATGCCCTTGCAAGTGTGCAAGGGACAGCAGCCTATCAAGCAATGACAGCTGACCAACAAGCGGAAATCAATGCGGCGATCTCATCGAGCCCAAGCTCGAGTGAAACGGCGGCTCAAGGAATCTTGACTACGATTCAAACGATCCAAGGTAGTTTGAATACAGGGAATAGCTTGACACAACTGCAAACGGCAGCCAATCAAGTTTTACCGACAGCTTCTTCTACCTTGACAGACTTGTCAAGTGGCTTGTCTAAGATCCAATCCGCAGTTAGTGGACAATTGTTGCCAGCTAGTCAAACCATCAGTCAAGGGATCGGCGCTTATACAGCTGGTGTCGATAAAATCGCTAATGGAGCAACCCAACTTCAGACCAATAGCAGTACTTTAACAAATGGGGCTAGTCAGTTAGCAGCAGGTGTTGGTCAACTAGATAGTAAATCATCAGAATTACTTGCAGGAAGCAATCAATTGGCTTCTGGTCTAGGTGAGTTAAATGGGAAGATGCCTGCCTTGACATCAGGCATGAATCAACTGGCTTCAGGCGCGACCCAATTAACAGGGAAGTCGGGTGAATTGGTTGCCGGCGCTGGAAAATTAGCTGAAGGTGTAGGGCAATTAAACAGCAAGACTCCAGAGTTGGCAGGTGGTGTCAACAAACTTGTCACTGGTGTCAATCAGTTGACAGAAAAATCAGGTCAATTGGTGACTGGTGCTGATAAGCTAGCCGACGGTGCAAATCAAATCTCGGATGGGTCCAGCAAATTAGCAGCAGGTGGCCAAACATTGACAAATGGTTTAGGTGAATTAGCAACAGGAAGCCAAACCTTGAGTCAAGGATTAAACGATGCTAAGGGACAATTGAATGTGGCTACAACTGAAAAAGAAAACGCTAAAACATTAGCAGATCCTGTCACTTTGTCTAAAACAGACCGTGACAATGTCCCGGTGAATGGTGTCGGAATGGCTCCTTATATGATCTCGGTAGCACTCTTTGTTTGTGCCTTGTCAACCAATATGATCTTTGCAAAATTGCCATCCGGTCGTCATCCTGAAAGTCGCTGGGCATGGTTTAAATCTCGCTTTGATGTCAACGGAACGATTGCGGTGATTGCAGGAGTCTTGGTCTATGGTGCCGTTCACTTGATTGGTTTATCAGCTAATCATGAGATGGCTACTCTCTTCCTTTGTGTGATTGGTAGTGTGGCCTTCATGTCTATCGTGACTGCTTTGACAACATGGCAAAGAAAGATCGGTGCTTTCCTTTCCTTGATCCTCTTGCTCTTGCAATTGGCTTCTAGTGCAGGAACTTATCCTCTTGCTTTGACAAATGGCTTTTTCCAAGCCATTCATCCATTCTTGCCAATGAGTTATACCGTTTCTGGTCTTCGTCAAACGATTTCGATGACAGGAGAAATTGGAAATCAAGTGGCCTTCCTTCTGATGACTATTGTTCTTTTTGCAGGGCTAGGAATGTGGTTCTATAATCCAAAAAAATATGAAGAGGACTAATCTTCGGGAACTCCCAACAGAATGTGTTGGGAGTTTTT
>NZ_KQ969692.1:239923-252816 GCF_001578955.1 Streptococcus parasanguinis | reverse complement strand
TTTAAAGAAAACAACATCAGGATTTGGAGTAATATAGAGAAGTTGGTCGTTTTCAAAGACCAGTTGGATGGTGTTATTTTTATAGGTGTAAATGGTATAGTCTACTCCGGATTTAGAAGCTTGTTTGAGATCAACAGCTCCCATCAAAAAGGCATGCGCTTGTTCTTCTGTTATTTTTCCCTCATGGTAGAGCGCTTTAATATTTTCTAATTCGGTATTTTCAAAAGATTCGGCAATATAAGCAGGGGCTGTTATTTGTTTCTCTGGATTCCCAAGAATTGTTTGGACAAGGGCAGTGGTATATCCTTCATAGTCCGGCGTCTGGGCAAAAATAGTATCGCCATTTCTAGAGTAGGCCACTTTTAGGTTTCCTGTCGCATAAATCTTATCTTTGGGAGCTTCTTGAGCATTTTTAGGGAGTCCTTCGGTTGTGACGCTGTCAGAAGAGGGCTGCGTTGTGGTTGAAGGAGAGCTAGAGGAGTTGCTTGAGCTATTTAAACTAGTTGAACGACTCGGGTGGCTAGAACGACTCGAGCTACTTTTTTTAGTGTTTTTCTTTTTTGAGCTGGTAGTAGTTGGTTCTTTTTTAAAGTCGATCTTAAGGTCCGGCACACAGGCTGATAGAAAAAGAAGAGATAGCAAGAGTGTGAAGAAAAGAGGGAGTGTTTGTTTTTTCATCATGTTCCTTTCGATAAGCTGATTGATTTTCTATTCTATCATAAAAAGGGTAACAAAAAAAGGTCAGGAAGAAATCCTGCCTTTATTTGTTATTATGGATGCCCACCTCCAGGTCCACCGCCTTGAGGTCCGCCACCGCCTGGAGCCCCACCGCCTCCAGGCATGGAGTTGACAATTTCCGTTTGTTTTTCACCGTTGATATAGATGTCTCCGCCAGTGTAGGTAGCAGTACCATCAAAGTCGAATCCAGATTGTCCCGTTAATTTAATGGTTCCTCCTGTAACAGTGATATTTCCATTCGAATCAATTGGATCGGTATCGCCTTGCCCAACTTCAACGTTAAGGGTTCCACCATTCATGGTGAAGAAAATTTCATCTTGGTTGGCATTAGCATTGGCTGCATTGACACCATCATCGGTTGCATAGATGGTGATATCACCACCGTTGATGGTGATCGATTTTCCTTCGAGACCTTCGACAGACTCGGTTACCTCATAGGTTCCGCTATCGATGATCAGATCACCAGAAGCATGGATTCCATCGTCCCCAGCTGAAATGGTCATGGTATTGTCAGACAGATACATGGTTCCAACAGAAGTATCTTCATCATTATCCACCTTGACGGCATCTTCATCTGCATCGATGCTCATGGTCGTGCCAGTGATATTGAGTTCGTCATTGACGTTGAAGGCATCTCCTACAGCCGTGATTTTATAGGTTCCACCTGTGATGTGGAGGGTGTCATTGGCTTTGATACCGTTGTTCTTCTTGGCATCAATGTTGAGCGTACCTGAACCATTGATGGTGAGGTCGCCTTTAGAGAAGATCACTGCATCGGCATCTTCATCATTGTTTGAACTTGAATCAGATAAGGTATTGGTCGTGCCATCTGCTAAAGTGAGGTAGACATGTCCTGCTTTTGTAGCAGAGATTGGTGAGTTGGTGTTGGTCATGGTAACGCCTTTCAAGACGATGTGAACATCATCTGAGTCACCTGCTTCGACCTTGATTTGAACCCCATCGGATTCACCAGAGATGACATAGGTTCCAGCCTTTGAGATGGTCACGGTGGATCCAGATACAGCTACGCCGTCACCTGATACACTTGCAGAAGATCCAGACAGTTTTACAGTAGAGGCTTTGCTTTCATCGTAAGAGCTGTCCTTGTCCTTATCTGTAAAATAGTTGGAATTGTTTGTTTTATTTTTTGAAGTAGAAGTAGCGGTAGTTTGTGCAGTATTGCTTTTTGTAGCTGATTGTGATGACGCCTGGGTGCAAGCTGTCAGTAAGGTGAGGGTTGCGGCCCCCGTTAATAAAAATTTCCATTTGTTTGATTTCATGAGCTTTTCCTCTCGTTCAATTGATATGCTCCTAGTCTAAAGTTGCTAGCTGAAAGTTTCCTAAAGTTTTTCTGAAAGGAACCTTAACTTTAGTTTTCTTTAAATTTGGCTTAATGACCAGTTAAGAAAGTCCCATTAAACTAGAAAGCACGTAAGTCGTATTCATACTTACTGAAGGTTAGAAACAATAGATCCCCCTTAAAGGAGAAGAAACATGAAAAAAACAATTGAGACAAGTTTCAAACGAATCGAAACAAAATATATCGTCGCAAAAGATGACGTGAAGGACTTGATCAAAGACTTAAAAGAATACGTCGTAGAAGATGATTACCCAACTTCAACCATTTCAAACATTTATTTTGATACGGAAAATTTTGATGTCATTCAAGATGCTCTTGCCAAACAACACCGCCGTGAAAAAATTCGGATGCGGACTTATATAGAAAAACCTCAAGCAGACAGTCCAGTATTTCTAGAGGTGAAGTCAAAAGATGAAGAAGGAATTGGCCATAAATTCCGTCTAGTCGCCACTTCGCAAGCCATTATCAACTTGATGACAGATGGGAAAGTAGATCATCAGATACAAGATCCAGACTTAGTGCAAGAGATTCAGAGATTGCGCAAACGTTATGGTTATCGATTGGAACCACGGATGTTTATTTACTATGATCGCTTGTCTCTTAAAGAAAAGAAATCCATTCAGGGTTATCCTTATCAGAAGATTCGCGTGACAATCGATCAAGTCTTTCGAGACCAGGCTGTTAGCCTTTTTGATGGGAAGAAAGGAGAACCTCTACTAGAGGATGACTTCGTGATCATGGAAATTAAGGCTCCTGGCCAAGAACCTAAATGGCTAAAGGATATTTTAGAGAAGTATGGTTTGGTGAAACAGAAATTTTCAAAATATAGCTGTGCTTATCATAAATCACAAGGCTTGGATTATGCCCCAAGACCAGTTCAAGAAACGGTAGGTGCTGCCTATGTCTAATCTATTTGATTCTATTTTTAATAATGCTACAGCAACGGTGGATCCCTTGCGCTTGCTGCTGGCCCTTTTGGTCAGCCTCTTTCTAGGGCTGGCCCTATCTTGGACCTATAAATACCGGACACTTTACACTCGAGAGTTTGTCATTAGTTTGACCTTGCTTCCTTGTATGATGACCTTAGTGATCTTTTTGGTCAATGGAAGTTTGGGAACCTCGATTGCAGTGGCAGGGACCTTTAGTTTGATCCGTTTTCGTTCGGCTACGAGTGGTTCGAGAGAGTTGATTGCCATTTTCTTAGCTATGATTATAGGACTAGCGGCAGGTTCAGGCTATCTTTTATTGGCCATATTATCAACCCTTTCTTTACTAGGGGTATGGCTGGTATTAGAGAACAAACAGAGCAAGGCAGACCATCAACGGCGCCGTCATTTGACCATTACCGTCTCAAAACAAGATTCTGTTGCAGAACAAATCAGCCAGTTGTTGGACCAAAGGTGTTCAGAGATTGACTTTATTTCTGTCACAACGGCCCAAGCTGGAGAACAACTGACCTTGAACTATGAGGTAAATATGAAATCAAACATTGATGATTTTGGCCTTGCCAATCTATTGATTAGCAAGATTGAAAATTGTGATGTCGCTCTGACAAAGAAAGCGAAGAAAAGAAAGAATCTATAACGGCTATCCTACTTTAGGATAGTTTTTTAGGGTTTTAAGAACTTTTTAAGAAAAAGTGGTATACTGTTTCTAAAAAATGGAAGGAATCCTTTATGAAAAAGACTGCTATTTTTGAAGATGTCGTCTCTATTATGACCCATGATTCATCTACCATCAAGGATCGAAAAGGATGCGATCTAGAGCCTTTTCGAGAAAACATTACAGATGATATGACAGATGATGCCTTTCTCTATCAAGTTAAGACTTACTTAGCTAGTTTTGGGGTGATCGGGCATGTTTCCTTTCGAGATAAAAAGGCCAGTCCAAAAGGGTTTCTTTTGAGAATAAACGGACAGAAACTGTATGTTGAGGAAGCTAATGAAGATACGGGTCTTCAAGTAGGAGATCAGATCCTAGGTTTGGATGGAAGTGACTTGGATCAGATAGCTTCTCTTCATAAAGACTATTTTATTAGCAAGACCCCCGAAAGACACTATAGAGAATGGGCAGATTTGGTCTGTCAGTCAACTAGTGTCACTTTGATTCGAGAAGGGATAGAAAAGACCATTGAAGTAGTCCCTAGCCGAGAACCGATCCAGGATCAGATTTTTTGGAAACGATTAGACGATGGGATTCTTTATCTTCGTCTGGATAACTTTATGGATGAAGGATCTTTGGGTCGTTTATACCAAGAGTGTTTACCGACGATGACGGAAGTCAAGTTTCTTATCATTGATGTCCGACGCAACAGTGGAGGGACGGACTCTCTATATCTTCCTCTGTTACATCTAGGCTTAGAGAAGGATCAGGGCTATGATTCGCTTGACTGGGATGATGATGGCATGGAAATTCTCTACACAGAGCGCAATGTTGACCTGCGCTTGAAAGACTTTGAGGACTGGATGCAACAGGAAGAAATTAGTCCCGAAACAGTTAAGCTACTTGAAGATATGAAAGAGAATTTGATCCACCATCGGGGGAAAGGCTATGTACCGTATAAGCAAGAAAGTGAGGAATTCTTCCCAGAGGTTAAAGGTGGCCACTATCCTGAACGGATCTTTGTCTTATCAGATATCTATTGCGGTTCTTCTGGCGATAACTTTGTTCAGATGATGAAGCAGTTTAAGAAGGTAACGGTGGTAGGTAGACCGACTCTCGGAATTTTAGACTATTCCAATTGTTGTACCGTTGATTATGGCGATTATCAATTGATGTTTCCTACTTCTCGTTGTCTATGCGTAGATCAAGGTAAAGGAATGACGGATCAAGGTGTTCTACCCGATATAGAGATTCCTTGGACACCTAGCCATTTCGAGAGAGATGTGGATCTGGACAAGTGTCTGGAGTTGATTCATCAGGGGACTGTGAAATAGAATAGGATTTCAACCAGAAAACTGATTAAAGAAAAATGCTTTCGTTAAACGACTTGAATGATCTGAAATGATAACGTTTTCTACGACATTCTCACTATGTTTAAAATTGCTTACTTGGTATAAAAAATGGTAAAATAGTGAGTAACAATCAAAATGAAGAGTGAAACTTATGAAACATAAAACACTTTATAAATTTATCGGGCAGACGGTCTTGTATTTCGCCATTTTCCTAGCCCTACTTTATTTCTTTAGTTACCTTGGTCAAGGTCAGGGTGGCTTTATCTACAACGAATTTTAGAAAAGGAGACTCCTAGCCGTGTCAAACCAACCAATTACTGATATGATCGAGACAATTGAACGTTATGCGCAACTACAACCAGACTATCCGGTTTACAATGTCCTTGGTGAGGAGCATACCTATGGCCAATTGAAGGCTGATTCAGATAGCTTGGCTGCCCACCTTGACCAAATGGGACTTCCCGAAAAGTCACCTGTAGTGGTCTTTGGTGGACAAGAATATGAAATGTTAGCAACCTTTGTGGCCTTGACCAAATCTGGCCATGCCTATATCCCAATTGATAGCCACTCTGCCTTGGAGCGCGTGTCTGCCATTGTTGAAGTAGCAGAGCCAAGCTTGATTATTGCTATCAATGAATTTCCATTGGAAAACCCAACTGCTCCAATCATGTCCTTGGAGCAAGTGCGTGAAGCTTATGCGGCTCAGCATGCCTATGACTTGCAACATCCGGTCAAAGGGGATGATAACTACTACATCATCTTTACCTCAGGGACAACTGGGAAACCAAAAGGGGTGCAAATTTCGCACGATAACTTGCTCAGCTTTACCAACTGGATGATTACGGACAAGGAATTTGCAACGCCAGAGCGTCCGCAAATGTTGGCGCAACCGCCCTATTCCTTTGACTTGTCTGTCATGTACTGGGCACCGACCTTAGCTCTTGGAGGAACGCTTTTTGCTCTTCCATCAGCCATTACTCAAGACTTCAAACAACTCTTTGCGACCATCTTTTCTCTTCCGATTGCTATCTGGACTTCAACACCATCTTTTGCAGATATGGCCATGTTGTCTGAAGATTTCAATGCTGAAAAAATGCCAGGGATCACCCATTTCTACTTTGATGGGGAAGAGTTGACAGTCAAGACTGCTCAGAAATTGCGCGAGCGTTTCCCAAATGCACGCATCATCAATGCCTACGGCCCAACAGAAGCAACTGTAGCTCTTTCGGCTGTAGCCGTAACAGATGAGATGTTAGCGACTTTGAAACGTCTGCCAATTGGTTATACCAAAGAAGATTCTCCAACCTTCATCATTGATGAGGCAGGCAACAAATTGCCAAATGGTGAGCAAGGGGAAATCATCGTGTCTGGACCAGCCGTTTCAAAAGGTTATATGAATAATCCAGAGAAAACAGCAGAAGCCTTCTTCGAATTTGAAGGTCTTCCAGCCTACCATACAGGAGATGTCGGAACCATGACAGATGAAGGTCTTCTTCTCTACGGTGGACGGATGGACTTCCAAATCAAGTTTAACGGTTATCGTATCGAGCTAGAGGATGTCTCTCAAAACTTGAATAAATCGAAGTATATTGACTCAGCAGTCGCAGTACCGCGTTATAATAAAGATCACAAGGTCCAAAATCTCTTGGCCTATGTCATCTTAAAAGAGGGTGTCAAAGAACAATTTGAGCGCGAAATTGATATCACGAAAGCCATTAAGGAAGATTTAGAAAACATCATGATGTCTTATATGATGCCTTCAAAATTCCTCTATCGTGACAGCCTGCCATTAACACCAAACGGGAAAATCGACATCAAAGGGTTGATTAGCGAGGTTAATAACCGATGATCGAGTTTTTGAAACAGCTCCCTCATTTAGAACACTATGGAACACCGATCTATTTTATCTACCTCATTCTAGCTTTTTTGCCGATCTTTGTGGGCCTCTTTTTCAAAAAGAGATTTCCGGTATATGAAGGACTTGTGAGTCTGATCTTTATCATTTTGATGCTGACAGGTTCGAATCTCAAGCAAATTTATGCCCTGCTCTTTTACGTAGTCTGGCAAATCTTGATTGTGTATTCCTACAAAATCTATCGTCAGAAAGCGGACAACAAGTGGATTTTCTATCTTCATTCCTTCTTGTCTGTCTTGCCCCTGATCTTTGTTAAGGTAGAGCCAGCGATCAAGAATGGGCACCAATCCTTGTTTGGATTTTTAGGGATTTCGTATTTAACCTTCCGAGCTGTCGGAATGATCATCGAAATGCGAGATGGTGTCTTGAAAGAATTCACACTTTGGGAATTCTTACGCTTTATGCTCTTTATGCCGACCTTCTCAAGTGGGCCGATTGATCGTTTCAAGCGTTTTAATGAGGATTATAAAGCCATTCCTGAGCGTGAAGAATTATTGGATATGTTGGAGCAAGCTGTTAAGTATATCATGTATGGCTTCCTTTATAAATTTATCCTAGCTCATATTTTTGGCCACTTATTGTTAGGTCATGTGCAGACCTATGCCTTGTCTCAAGGTGGATTCTTCAATATCGGAACGCTGGGAGTCATGTATGTTTATGGCTTTGACCTCTTCTTTGACTTCGCGGGCTATTCGATGTTTGCTTTAGCAGCTTCCAATCTGATGGGGATTAAAAGTCCAATTAACTTTGATCGTCCCTTTAAATCACGTGACTTAAAGGAATTCTGGAATCGTTGGCATATGAGTTTATCTTTCTGGTTCCGTGATTTTGTCTTTATGCGTCTCGTGATGGTATTGATGCGCAATAAAGTGTTCAAGAGCCGGATCACGACCTCAAATGTTGCCTACATTATTAATATGTTGGTCATGGGCTTCTGGCATGGAGTGACCTGGTACTATATCGCTTATGGGCTCTTCCATGGGCTTGGAATGGTTATCAATGATGCCTGGATTCGAAAGAAAAAATCTATTAATAAAGAAAGAAAAGCAAAAGGATTGGATCCGATACCGGACAATCGTTGGACCAAGGCTTTGGGGATCTTTATCACCTTTAATACAGTGATGCTGTCCTTCCTGATCTTCTCAGGATTCTTGGATCAGCAATGGTTCCCAAAAGTGAAATAAAAGGAGAATAAAAAATGGATGTAAAATCACAAGTAATTGAAATTATTGACGAATTGTTTATGGAAGATGTCTCAGACATGATGGATGAGGATCTCTTTGATGCGGGTGTTCTTGATAGTATGGGAACAGTCGAATTGATTGTGGAATTGGAAAATCGCTTTGGCATCCGTGTTCCTGTATCAGAATTTGGACGCGATGATTGGAACACTGCCAACAAGATCGTAGAAGGTGTAACGGAGCTTCAGAATGCTTAAGCGTTTGTGGCTGATTTTAGGGCCCGTATTTTGCGCGCTCCTCATGGTAGCAGCTTTATTATTCTTTTATCCAATCAATCATAAGCACAACTATACCGAAGAGAAAAAAGCTGCGGTAAGCCTGAATGCAGAAGGATTCAAGAGTCGTACAAAGAAACAAGAAGCACTTTCTGATCCACAGCATCGCTTTGTCCCTTATTTTGGCTCAAGTGAATGGTTACGTTTTGATGTGGTGCATCCAGCGGTTTTAGCTGAAAAATATGACCGCAATTACAGACCCTACTTTTTAGGAGAACGTGGTGCGGCTTCTTTGAACCAGTATTTTGGAATGCAACAGATTTTGCCAGAACTCAAGGACAATACAGCTGTTTATGTGGTTTCTCCGCAATGGTTTACCAAGAAGGGCTATGATTCCTCTGCCTTTCAACAATTCTTTAATAGCGATCAGTTGAATAGCTTTATTGCCAATCACCAACAGGATGCTGCATCCCAGTATGCCGCGAAGCGTCTGTTACAACAGTATCCAAATGTCGCCTTTCAAAGTGTTGTGAGCAAAATTTCTCAAGGAAAGAAAATTTCCAGATTTGATCAGTCTTTGAACCAGTTTGTTTCCCACCTTGTCCAACGCGAAGATGCTTTGTTTAGTAATCTTGCAACGCGTACAAACGGGAATTACGATAAGAAGGTCAAAAAACGTCTACAAGATTTACCAGATCAATTCTCATATGAGAAATTGGAAGAAATTGCAACGGCTGAAGCAAAAATCAAAACCAATAACAACGACCTTGGAATCAGCAATCATTTTTACAATACTCGTTTAAAAATGAAGTTGAAGAAACTAAAAGGTTTCCAAAAAAACGAATCCTATGTTCAATCTCCTGAGTACAATGACTTGCAGTTGGTTCTAGACCAGTTTGCTAAATCTCGGACCAATGTTATCTTTGTCATTCCTCCAGTAAATGCCAAATGGATGAAATACACAGGCTTGAGCCAAGAAAAGTATGAACAGGCTGTTCAAAAGATTCGTTACCAATTGGAAAGTCAAGGATTCACCAATATTGCAGACTTTTCTAAAGATGGTGATCAGCCCTACTTTATGGAAGATACGATTCATATGGGATGGAATGGTTGGCTAGCCTTTGATAAAGCGGTCAATCCCTTTGTCACAAAGGCTGAAAAAGCACCAACTTACCATCTAAATGATCGCTTCTTCAGCAAAGACTGGGCCCAATATAAAGGGACACCAGACGAATTTAAATAATGCTTGATCAAAGGGGGCAGGATCAAATCCTGGCTCCTTGATTTGTGAGGAAAGTGACGAGAAAGTCACAAATAAGCAAGAGAGTTATCCACAGGCTGTGGGAAACTTGCTTGTAAATGGATGAAAGCAAGTCCTGATGCTTCTGACGCTTCCTCTTTTGAGGGGGCAAAAAGTGAAAGTTATCCACATTTTTGTGGATAAGTGATAAAAAACAGTGGATAAGTCAGCTGGTTTGTGAAAAGGAGAATAGTGTGAAAAAAATTTGGTTTTACGCAATCGTTCAGGGAATTGTGATCTTTTTTATTGTGGGTGGCATGACCTATGTGCTTAGGGGAGATTTCTTTTTCCGCTACCTATCCCCTATTTTTGGACTAGCAGCAGCTGTCTTGCGATTTGGGACGGCGACTTTAATGAAGGTGCTAGCACCCACTCTCTACGATGATCCCAAAAAGAAAGAAGAGAGCCACGATAATTAAAGAAGTTGGTGACTGAAAAAGTTGAGCTAAAGGCCACTTTCTGCTGGTCTTTATGGTAAAATAGAAGGAAGAATATTAGTTTGGAGATTAATTAGAAATGAAACGTTCAATGTATGCTGGACGTGTTCGTGAAGAACACATTGGAACTCGTATTACCTTGAAAGGATGGGTTAGCCGTCGTCGTGACTTGGGTGGTTTGATCTTTATCGATCTACGCGACCGCGAAGGGATCATGCAATTGGTGATCAATCCAGAAACAGTTAGTACAGAAGTGATGGCTACAGTCGAAAGCATCCGTAGTGAATATGTTGTAGAAGTGACAGGTCTTGTAGAAGCTCGTGAACAAGCTAATCCAAACTTGCCTACAGGAGCAGTAGAACTCAAGGTAGAAACTATTACGGTTCTCAATACCGCAAAAACAACACCATTTGAAATCAAGGACGGTATTGAAGCCAATGATGATACTCGTCTTCGTTACCGCTACTTAGACCTTCGTCGTCCTGAGATGTTGGAAAACCTCAAACTTCGTGCAAAAGTAACCCATTCAATCCGCAATTACTTGGATGAATTAGAATTTATTGATGTGGAAACACCGTTTCTTTCTAAGTCAACTCCAGAAGGAGCGCGTGACTATTTGGTTCCTTCCCGTGTCAATAAGGGGCATTTCTATGCCCTTCCACAAAGTCCTCAGATTACAAAACAATTGTTGATGAATGCTGGATTTGACCGCTATTATCAAATCGTGAAGTGTTTCCGTGATGAGGATTTACGGGGAGACCGTCAACCTGAGTTTACACAAGTCGACTTGGAAACTTCTTTCTTGAGTGATCAAGAAATCCAGGATATCACAGAAGGCTTGATTGCACGTGTCATGAAAGAAACCAAGGGAATTGAAGTAACACTCCCATTCCCACGGATGAATTATGATGATGCCATGGCCTTGTATGGTTCAGATAAACCAGATACACGTTTTGAAATGTTGCTCCAAGACTTGACAGAGCTTGTCAAGGGTGTAGACTTCAAAGTCTTCTCAGAAGCTCCAGCAGTTAAGGCGATTGTTGTCAAAGGTGCAGCGGATCATTACTCTCGTAAAGACATCGATAAATTGACAGAAGTTGCGAAGCAATACGGTGCAAAAGGTCTTGCTTGGGTGAAATATGCTGAAGGTGCTTTGAACGGTCCTGTTGCGAAGTTCTTGACAGACTTGACAAGTGACTTGACAGCTGCTTTACAGTTAGAAGACAAGGATCTAGTTCTCTTTGTAGCGGATACTCTTGAAGTAGCCAATGCAACGCTTGGTGCTTTGCGTGTTCGTCTTGCGAAAGAGCTTGACTTGATTGACAACAATCAATACAACTTCCTTTGGGTAGTGGATTGGCCAATGTTTGAATGGTCTGAAGAAGAAGGCCGTTATATGTCTGCTCACCATCCATTTACACTCCCACAAGCTGAAACAGAGCATGAATTGGAAGGTGATCTTTCAAAAGTTCGAGCAATTGCCTATGATATCGTCTTAAATGGCTATGAATTAGGTGGAGGAAGCCTACGGATTAATCATAAAGATTTACAAGAACGGATGTTTAAAGCACTTGGCTTTACAAAAGAAGCTGCTAATGAACAATTTGGTTTCTTGTTGGAAGCAATGGATTACGGTTTCCCACCACATGGAGGATTGGCGATTGGTTTGGACCGCTTCGTGATGCTTCTTGCAGGTGAAGATAATATTCGGGAAGTCATTGCCTTTCCGAAGAATAACAAGGCGACAGATCCAATGACACAAGCTCCTTCTGTCGTTTCTGAAAAGCAATTGGATGAGTTAAATCTTCAAGTAGAACTAGCAGAGCAAGAATAGGACAAGAGAGAAAAGGGAAAGTCTAGGAATCAGTTGCTCTAAGATCTTCCTTTTCTTCTAATCGATGGATTGAAAATGAAAAAAACTCGCTTTCATAAGCTATTTCGCTATCATGTGCGGCGACTAGCTTATAACATTAAATTATTGCGCGTGCTGAAGAGCATCTCCCGTGAGAAATACGATGAAAAAGTGTCAGCTTCCTTGCTGTATGGTTTTCTATCAGCGATTGCCGTCAACTTCTTCTTTCAACCAGGACATGTATACTCCAGCGGTGCAACAGGGCTAGCTCAGATTTTATCTGTTCTGAGCCAACGCTTTATTGGCTTTACGATTCCCGTTTCCTTGACCTTTTATGCCATCAATATCCCTTTGATGATTGTGGCTTGGTATCAAATTGGCCATAAATTTACCATCTTTACCTTTATTACGGTTTCGATGAGTTCCCTCTTTATTCAGTTCGTGCCAGTGATTACGTTGACCAACGATCCGATCATGAATGCCCTATTTGGTGGGGTTGTCATGGGAACAGGGATTGGTTTTGCTCTTCGGAACAACATTTCCAGTGGGGGAACCGATATTGTCAGTTTGACGATTCGAAAACGGACAGGAAAGAATGTCGGCAGTATCTCCTTTTTGGTCAATGGGACCATTATGTTGATCGCTGGTCTGACCTTTGGTTGGAAGTATGCTCTTTACTCTATGATTACCATCTTCGTATCGAGTCGAGTAACGGATGCTGTCTTTACCAAGCAAAAACGGATGCAGGCAATGATCGTAACGAGCCAGCCGGATGCCATTATTGAAAAGATTCATAAAAAATTGCATCGTGGAGCAACCATTATCCACAATGCAGAAGGAACCTATAACCATCAGGAAAAAGCGGTTCTGCTGACAGTTAT
>NZ_KQ969692.1:215571-239510 GCF_001578955.1 Streptococcus parasanguinis | reverse complement strand
ATTTTGCTGATTCAGTTTCGTGGAGAAGGAGCCAACTATGGGCAGGAATAGAAAGTTCCTTTCCTTTAGGAATAGGCGCTTGGAGGTTGGCATGAGGATAGGCAAATAACAGCTGGCTATCGCTCGGATGTTGATAGGTCTTTTCTTGATCACCGATATTGACGAGAATCGTTATTTTTTCACGATCTTTCTCAATCGTGTAGATCAAATGATGATCAGACAACCATTTGACATCACAGTAGTCGCGAATCTCTTGCCCTTTTTTCAAACGAAGGAGTGGCTGTGATTTCCGATAAGCAATCAATTCTTCAAGAAAAGCAATTTCTTCTTGGCATTTTGAAAGGGATGTCCAGTCCAATTGGTTGAGACTATCTGGCAAGTTATAGGTGTTGTCTTCGAGCCCTTTTGTGCGGTAAAATTCTTGACCAGCATGGATAAAAGGTACACCTTGGGATAATAATACCAAATGAAGAGCGAGGCGTGAGAGAGCTTTTCGCTCCTCTAGACGAATCTCTTCTTTTTCAAGTTGGAAATAATCAAAAACAGTTGCATTGTCATGGCATTCGACGTACTGAATGGCTTGTTGAGGTTGGATGAAATGAGCAGGTCCTACTTTCCCGACATTTGCTGTTAGGATATTAGAAAAATCATTGGCTGGATGTTGACTATCACGACGGTGATCGGCTAAGAGTGTTCTCTTGACCGTATCCCGGAAATTATCACTGAAAAAGCCAAAATCTGGTAATCGTTTTGAGTTGTACTGGTGAGCGAGCTGGTCTTCAGAGAGGCCTGTATCCATCTTCCACCCTTCCCCATAGAGATAGATGTTAGGATAGATTTCACGGAGCTCCTCTGCAATCTCTGTCATGGTTTGAATGTCTAAGATTCCCATCAAGTCAAAGCGAAAACCATCAAAGCCGTAGAGGGAAACCCATTGCTTGAGGGATTGCTTGATATAGTGTCTTACCATGGAACGTTCACTTGCGACATCATTCCCACAGAAGGTTCCATTGGTCCGCTCTCCTTCTGCATTATAGCGGTAGAAATAACCGGGTACGATTTGTTCAAATGCATACTCATCGGCCTGGTAGACGTGATTGTAGACCACATCCATGATAACACTAAGATTAGATTGGTGATAGGTTGCAATAGCATCTTGGAGTTCCCAAATCCGTGCATAAGGATCGTTGGGGTCACTGGCATAACTACCTTCTGGAACATTGTATTGGACAGGATCATAACCCCAGTTGTAGGCTTTCCATTGATTCTCTTCATCAACACTACCGAAATCATAGACAGGAAGTAACTGTACATGGGTAATGCCAAGTTTTTGAAGGTAATCAAATCCAAGGATCTGACCATTGAGTTGAGGCGATTCTGTCAACCCTTTAAACTTACCAGGGTGTTTAAAGCCGGCCTCTTTTTGGACAGAGAAGTCCCGAACGCTCATCTCGTAGATGATTGCTTCTGTCGGGTCTAATTGACGAGCAGCACGTGTGATAGGACGTGTAATCTTCTTCCGGTCGATGACCAAGCTGTCTCCAGAGTTGGCCAAAGAGGATAGAGCATAGGGATCGTGAATCCGACGTTCTAGGCCATTGACACGAAATTCATAGTGGTAGGCAGCTCCTTCCCAATCCCCTTTGAGCAAGAGTTTCCAGACACCGTTTTCTGTACGTGTCATCGGATAGATCTGATCTTCGATATGGAGACTCACATCTTGCGAAATCGGTGCCCAGAATTTAAATTGCGTCTGATTTGGTGTGTAAAAACTTCCTAAATCTTCTCCACTATAGGTGAAGGTTTGATCGAAAATGGGTTTGCGAACGATGTTTCGATAGTGGAGTATAGAAGAATTTCCAGTAGCATCGTAGATGGTGTACTCTTCTCCGAGTTCAAGTGGAATAGGGCTTAAGAAATAGTCTCCTGTGTCAGTCGCTGCACTTGACGTTTTGACAGGGATTAAGGCAAGATGACCTTGGTTCGTTTTCAAATAAAAAGGAAGGATATGCTCCTCTCCCTTTTGGATACGAATGAGGTCTTGGTCATCTAAATAAGCAGTAAATGTAGACATAAAGACTCCTAGAGTTTCGTAATGGTATGGTCAATCAATTGACGGTAGCAAACGGTTTTTCCTTCTTTGTGATCCTTGATAATTTGTAGAATTGTCCGAACAGACTCACGTCCGAGTTCCACTGCATTGATGTCAATATAGGCTTCAATATCGAGTCGTGGCTTAATCGAATCAAAGGAAATAATCGGGATTGTCAGCTGGTGTTCTAATAGGTATTGGCGCACCCCTTCAGCAACGAGAATATCGGTTGTCATGATGGCATCTAACTCTGCTAGGGGAAGGCTCTCCATCATTTGATAAGAATTGTCTTCCAACATAAAACCAAATGAGAAATGAACCAGTTTTTCATCGAGAGGAATCCCTGCTTTTTGGAGGGCTTCTTTATAACCTTCGTAGCGGTCTTGAGATACGAACAGTTCTTTGTTTCCCCCGATAAAAGCAATTTTTCGGTAGTTTTGTTGAATGAAATAATCCGTCGCATCAAATGCAGCCTTGATATTATCATTATCCACTAGCGATACAAAAGGTGAAGCTGCCTTTCCGAGAATGAGGAAGGGGAACTTGTCTTTGATCGCAAATTCAACGAGGGGATCATTCGGGTTGGAATAAAGGAAAATCAAACCATCTACACGATTTCCGTAGATGAGTTGTTTGAGGTTGTCGAGCCGCCGTTCTTCATTTTGCCCCGTACAGATTTGGATGGCATAATCATTGTCTGACGCGATCTGGGTAATCCCTCTTAAAACAGTTGGGAAGAAAGGATTCTGGTAGAAGACGTCACTGTCGATTGGTAGGACCAAAGCAATGACTTGACTAGATTGGCTGACAAGGCTGCGAGCATTAAGATTGGGATGGTAGTCCAATTCGACCATGGCCTCACGGACACGTTTTTTTGTTTCATCACTAATCGTGGATTTGTTTTGGATGACGCGCGTGACAGTTGAAGGCGCGACGCCAGCGAGTTTCGCCACATCTTTGATGGTAACACGCATGAGAAAACCTCCTAGCGGTGATAGTCTGGATCACGGAAGTGGGTCTTATAAAATACCATAGCAAGATAGAGTACAAATAAGACATTTTGGATCATGATCGTCGTAGTAAATACTTGATGGAATAGTAAACTGATGAAGACACTCAGTAAAATAGGGAGTCCCAAGCAATTCAGAATACAATTGAAACATTCCTTGAAAGTTTGTAGTGAAAAGAGTCGAGATTTTCGTGTCAAGTAGAGGAAGAAAGATGCCCCTACGATGAGAATCAAATAATTGACTGTCGATAAGAAGCCAGAGAAAATCACGAGAAAGAGACTGACAGGGAGTCGATTGTCGCGAAACCAATCGCTAGAGATAGCTTGAGTGAAGCTTTTTTTATCCCGAAGGCTCTCTTGATTAATAGCCTGGTATGAGACTGTAGCGAGTTCTTTATTCTCTTTTGAGATAATCAATTGTTTGCGATCAAAATGGAGTGTTAACTCCTTGCCTTCACTAGCCTTTGCCTCTTGGCCTAAGATAACCTGTCCTTTTGAAGTCTTGTGTACAGGGTTAGTCCCTGTATAGGTGAGCTCTTGGTCTTTGATCACGACGTGTTCTTGGATATCTTTCATAACGTCTGTTGATAAAGGATCAAACACATCGCTGACAAAGGTTGTCAAAGGATAGGTTTTGAGTTGAGCATTTTGCAGAGCCACAGGTAATAGTGTGATAGAGATTAGAAAGAAAGAAGTAAAAATCATTTGGAACCAGCTCAGTTTTTTGCGGTTTGCAAAAGAAGAGCGGAAATTGAAGATACTTGCGAAATAATTAAAAGGATAGGGCATAAGATGACCTTTCTAAATATAAGAGTATCAGAAATGCAAAGAGAAATCTCTTTGCATTGATTTTATTCTTAACGAAGGGTAGTAAAGCATCCACCATACTACCCTCAACTTAAAAATAAAATGTGCTTGAAATAAGATTCTATTTTATCCTTTATCTCCACCAGCTGTCAAGCCTGAAACAAAGTTCTTTTGTAGGAAGAAGAATAAGATACAGATTGGAACCGCGATCAAAATAGCACCGGCTGCAAAGAAGGCGATTTTTTGATTTTTTTGGTCACTGATAAAGGTTTGAAGACCAACGGCTACAGTATAGTTCACTTCATCACGAAGCAAGAATTTAGACAAGATATAGTCTCCGAAAGGTCCCATGAAAGCCCAAAGTGCTTGAACGGCAATCATTGGACGAACAAGAGGAAGGACGATTTGCCAGAAGCGACGGAAGTGTCCAGCTCCATCCAATTTCGCAGATTCATCGAGGGAAATTGGAACAGTATCAAAGTATCCCTTCATCAACCAGGCATTCATTGGAATACCACCACCAACATAAAGGAAGATCAAGAACCAAGGTTGGTTCAAGGCATTCAGCATCAAAGCCATAACGAAGAAGGCTGTGAGGGCTGCCATGGTTGGGACCATTTGAATAATCAAGAAGAAGACCAAACTTTGTTTACGCGCCAAGAAATTGTAACGGCTGTATGCGTAACCTGCGAAGGTAACGATACTTGTTTGTACAATCATGGTGATAATGGCGATAACCAAGGTGTTCATATACCAAGTGCCATAATGGGTTTCAGAGAAAAGTTTTGAGAAGTTATCAAAACTAAGATTGCCACTAAAATCAAGTGTAAAGGCACTGACATTCCCTGATTTGAAGGCTGATAGAACCGTAATCAACAATGGATAAATGATAACGATTGAAAGAACCACCATGTACAGGTAAGTCAAGAAATGATTGAGGCGGCGTTTAAATTGAACTGAATTTTTCATTTTATACATCCTCCATATCAAATGCATGTAGTTTCTTGAAGGCAACCATAGAGATTGAGATCACAATCACAGAGATAATCAAGGTTACCGCTGCAGCCATTGAATATTGAGGAGAAGAATTGGTTGTCAACTTGTAGATCCATGAGATCAAGATATCTGTAGATCCGGCGTTTCCTCCGACAGAACCAGGTCCCCCATCGTTAAACAAGTAAATGATGGAGAAGTTATTAAAGTTGAAGGTATATTGACTGATCAAAGTTGGAGCTGCAACAGCCATAATCATTGGGAAAGTGATGCTGCGGAATTTTTGCCAACCGTTGGCACCATCAATATAAGCAGCTTCGTAAAGATCGTTTGGAATAGATTGAAGAATCCCTAAAGTCAAGACGTAGATGTAAGGGAAGCCGAGCCAACCTTGCATCATAATCAAAGCAATTTTTGTCCAGGTAGGATCTGTTTTCCAAGGAATCAAAACGCCATCTAAGAATGGGAAGATCTTCGCAAACAATGGGATAACTTGTGCATTGATGGCACCGACACTATCGTTAAACATATTTGAGAATGTAAGGATAGTGATGAAGGCTGGAACAGCCCAAGGAAGCAAGAAGATAACCCCAAAGATTCGTTTTCCTTTTACGAATGGTTGGTTTGCCACAATAGCGGTCAAAATACCGAGTACGATTTGAAGAGTTGATGCTGCGAGAGCCCAAATCAAGGTCCAGCCAAGAACAGAAGTAAAGGCTGAACGGAAGGTACTCAAGGTCCACATGTTAGTGAAGTTTTGGAACCCGATCCAATCCAACAAGGTTGTTGGTGCGGTATGTTTGAAGTCATAGTTGGTAAAGGCGATCATCAAGGTAACCAAAACTGGGAAGATAATCGCAAAGGTCATAGCGATATAAGAAGGGATAATCAAAAGATAAGGGAATCCATTTTCATAGATCGCATGAACCATATCTTTCAAGGTTTTTGGAACTGCAATCCCGTTGTTGATACGTTTGGCAACTGTTCCTGCATCCTTAATATTTAAAGCATAAAAGAGGAAATAGACGATCGTGATGATTAAGTGGAAGGCACCACGAATCAAGATAAAGAGGGAATTATCTTGTCCACGTACTGTTCCAAGTGTGACTAACTTCGCCAATTCTCCTGCTCCAATTCCAATGAAGTAAACGAGAAAGAGAGCAGTCACTGCAAGGAAAATATAGCCTTTAGCTTTTTGTTTGTTATAAATTTGCCCAAGACCCGGGATCAAAGAGAGCCACATAGCCTTTTTAGGGTTTTGTTCTGTAGTCATTCAAATCTCCTTATAATGTCCTTGCCAGAGAGCAAGAAGACAAGTTTGACAGTGATCTAGTAGAAGGTTGATAATTGAACATAAAAGGTTGGGACCTTGTCGCCAACCTCTTACTCAAACCTAAAAACTGTCTTATTTGCTACCGAATTTTTGTTCGATGGTTTCTTTAATCAATTTCACTGCATCGTCAGCAGCAACTTTTGCAGATTTTTTACCACTTACAGCATCGAAAAGCATAGTAGCAGCTGGATCCCAAACAGCACTCATTTCAGAGATGTTTGGCATTGGTTGAGCGTTCTTGAACTGATCAACAACGGCAGTTGTCAATTCATCGTTTTTACCAACCGCATATTTACGAGCTTCTGTGTTGGCAGGAACTTCATTTGTCTTGTCAAACAAAGCTTTTTGTTGGTCAGTGCTTGTCAAGTAGTCAATGAATTTTTGAGCGCCATCAAGGTTTTTCGCACCTGCAGGGATAACCCAAGCTTTACCACCACCGAAGGCAGAATATTGTTTTCCGTTTGGAAGAGTTGGAATAGTTGCGACACCGTAGTTTACTTTAGCTTCTTTCAATGAAGCAGCTTTCCAAGGACCATCGATGATAGCAGCTGTTTTACCTTCTTGGAATTGTGTTTGGATGAAGTTAGCAGCACCTTTTGTATCTTGCAACCCTTTTGGCCATTTATCATACCAAGTTTTTGCGTATTCGATACCGTCTACAGAACCTTGATTGTTCAAACCAAGATCTTTAGGATCTGTACCATCTTTACCAAATACATAACCACCATTACCTGAAAGCAAACCGTAAGCATAGTAGAAGTTTGTCCAGTCAGCTAAGAAGGCAGTTGTTTTACCAGGTTCGCTCGCAAAGTCGTATTTGCTATCTTTTGCAAGATTTTCAAGGTCACCAAATGTTTTTGGTGCTTCGCTAACAAGATCTTTATTATAGTAGAGAACCAAAGTTTCGATGACAGCAGGTGCACCGTAAACTTTACCACCGTTTGTTACAAGAGCTTCAGTTGTTTTATCTGTATGGCTATCTTTGTTTAATGTCACTTCAGCCAATTGACCATCGTTACCAAGACCACCTACACGGTCGTATGGAGCCATCATTACGTCAGGAGCTTTTTTAGATTGGTTATCAAGAGAAAGGTTATCCAATCCACCAAGAGCATCACCAGTCTTGATTTTAACTTTTACGCCATTTTCTTTTTCAAAAGCTTTTGCAGCTTCTTCAACATAAGATTTGTAGCCTTTGTCTACATAGACGTTGATTTCTTTACTTGCTTCAGAAGAACCTGAAGAGCTATTGCTACAAGCAGCAAGTAAGAAGCCGGCAAAACCAACTGTACCAAGTACAGCAGCACTACGTAAAATTGTACGTTTCATGATTTATTCCTCCTAAAGAATAAAAAAAGATAATAATTAGAAACCGTTTTAGACAAACGTTTTCCTAAAACGACTTAAGTATATCACAAGGCGAAAACGTTTGCAAGTGATTTTAAAAAAATTTTTAAAAAATATTTTAATTCTAAACTTTCTTCTATAAAAACCGCTAATTTATTGACATTGCTAATAATAAATACTAAACTAGTGCTAAGGGGCTTTTTTGAAAAAGATAAAAAGTTTTTTAAGAAACCCCTTGCAGAAACTATGGAAAAAGTTTATAATGACATGGTACGCAAACGTTTTCGCAAAAATTGCGTAAACTGAGTTGCGCCTGTTCGATTTTAACAAAGAGTAGAGCCGCTTGAGAGCTGGATACGACTCTGCAACGATACCCATACCGTGCACCGAATCGCAGGCTTCAAAGAAATAAAAAGAGGTGGTAACCCATGAAAAAACGTCAAAGTGGTGTTTTGATGCACATTTCTTCCCTTCCTGGACAATACGGGATCGGATCATTTGGTCAATCAGCATATGATTTTGTTGATTTCCTCGTTCGGACCAAGCAACGTTATTGGCAAATCTTGCCGCTTGGTACAACCAGTTATGGAGATTCTCCATACCAATCTTTCTCAGCTTTTGCTGGGAACACTCATTTTATTGATTTCGATCTTTTGATCGAGCAAGGTTTGTTAACAGAAGCAGACCTTAAAGGAGTGGACTTTGGTCAAGATCCTACTCAAGTGGATTATGCAAAGGTTTTCGAACAACGTCGTCCCTTGCTTGAAAAAGCAGTTGCGAATTTCTTAAAATCAAGTGATCAAAAAGAATTCCAAGAATTTTGTGAAGCCAATGCTTCTTGGTTGGAGCTCTTCGCAGAATACATGGCTATTAAAGAACACTTTGATTTGAAAGCTTGGACAGAATGGCCAGATGCAGATATTCGTGCGCGTGAGCCAAAAGCTTTGGCTAAATACCGTGAAGAATTGGCAGATAAATTGACTTACCATCGTGTGACTCAATTCTTCTTCTTCCAACAATGGTTGGCCTTGAAAGCTTATGCTAACGACCACCACATTGAAATTGTGGGAGATATGCCAATCTATGTAGCAGAAGATTCAAGCGACATGTGGGCTAATCCTCATCTCTTCAAAACAGATGAAAACGGGAAGGCAACTTGCATTGCAGGATGCCCGCCAGATGAGTTCTCAGCAACTGGTCAACTTTGGGGGAATCCAATCTATGACTGGGAAGCAATGGACAAAGACGGCTACCAATGGTGGATTGAACGCTTGCGTGAAAGCTTCAAGATCTACGACATTGTTCGGATCGACCACTTCCGAGGTTTTGAATCATACTGGGAAATCCCAGCTGGTTCCGAAACTGCCGCACCTGGTAAATGGGTCAAAGGTCCTGGCTACAAACTCTTTGCAGCCGTGAAGGAAGAACTCGGTGATTTGAACATCATCGCTGAGGACCTCGGCTTTATGACGAATGAAGTCATTGAGCTTCGCGAACGTACTGGCTTCCCAGGAATGAAGATTCTTCAATTTGCCTTCAATCCTGACGACGAAAGTATCGATAGCCCTCACTTGGCACCAAACAACTCTGTGATGTACACTGGAACACATGATAACAACACAGTTCTTGGATGGTACCGCAATGAAATCGACGATCCAACTCGTGAGTACCTGGCTCGTTATACCAACCGGAAAGAGTACGAATCTGTACCGCATGCTATGCTTCGCACCGTCTTTGCTTCCGTCAGCTTCATGGCGATTGCTACGATGCAAGACTTGCTTGAGTTAGATGGCTCAGCTCGGATGAACTTCCCATCAACTCTTGGTGGTAACTGGTCATGGCGAATGACAGCGGATCAATTGACTCCAGCTGTTGAGCAAGAATTGTTTGATTTCACTACGATCTATCGTCGTGAAAATAAAGACTTGAAAAAAGATGTTAAGAAAGCAGAAAAATAATCTTTCCCTATTAAAATTGTTGAAACAAAGGAGACTTTAAAACATGGAATCATTACAAAAATATGTGATTGATCATCACCAAAAAACAATTGCAGAATGTTCAAATGAAGAATTGTACATTGCTTTGCTTAATTACACCAAGCAAGCAAGCGCTCAAAAGAAATTAAATACTGGTAAGAAAAAAGTTTACTATATCTCAGCTGAGTTCTTGATCGGTAAACTCTTGTCTAACAACTTGATCAACTTGGGTCTTTACGACGATGTCAAACAAGAATTGTCAGATGCTGGTAAAGACTTGATCGAAGTAGAAGAAGTGGAATTGGAACCATCACTTGGTAACGGTGGTTTGGGACGTTTGGCAGCCTGCTTTATCGACTCTATCTCAAGCCTTGGTTTGACAGGGGATGGGGTTGGTTTGAACTACCACTTTGGTTTGTTCCAACAAGTCCTTAAAAACAACCAACAAGAAACGATTCCAAACGCATGGTTGACTGACCAAAGCTGGCTCGTTCGTTCAAGCCGTAGCTACCAAGTGCCATTTGCACACTTCACATTGACTTCTACCCTTTATGATATCGACGTACCTGGTTACAAGATCGATACCAAGAACCGTTTGCGTTTGTTCGACTTGGATTCAGTTGATTCATCTATTATTGAAGATGGTATTAACTTTGACAAGACAGATATCGCTCGCAACTTGACCCTCTTCTTGTACCCAGATGATAGTAACCGTCAAGGGGAATTGCTCCGTATCTTCCAACAATACTTCATGGTATCAAACGGTGCACAATTGATCATCGACGAAGCCATCGAAAAAGGAAGCAACTTGCATGACCTTGCTGACTATGCTGTTGTCCAAATCAACGATACTCACCCATCAATGGTCATCCCTGAATTGATCCGTCTTTTGACAGAACGTGGTATTGGAATGGATGAAGCTATCTCTATCGTACGTAGCATGACAGCTTACACCAACCACACAATCCTTGCAGAAGCCCTTGAAAAATGGCCACTTGAATTCTTGCAAGAAGTGGTTCCTCACTTGGTTCCAATCATTGAAGAATTGGACCGCCGTGTTCGCGCTGAATACAAAGATCCAGCTGTTCAAATCATCGATGAAAATGATCGCGTACACATGGCACACATGGATATCCACTATGGATTTAGTGTAAACGGGGTAGCAGCACTTCATACAGAAATCTTGAAGAATTCTGAGTTGAAAGCCTTCTATGATATTTACCCTGAAAAATTCAACAACAAGACAAACGGTATTACTTTCCGTCGTTGGCTCATGCATGCCAACCCAACCTTGTCACACTACTTGGATGATATCCTCGGACGTGACTGGCACCATGACGCATCTAAATTGGAAGACCTTCTTTCTTATGAAGATAAAGATGCAGTCAAAGAAAAATTGGAAAACATCAAGTCTCACAACAAACGGAAATTGGCTCGTTTCTTGAAAGACCATCAAGGTGTGGAAATCAATCCAAATTCTATCTTTGACACCCAAATCAAACGTCTTCACGAATACAAACGTCAACAAATGAACGCTTTGTATGTGATCCACAAATACTTGGACATCAAAGCTGGAAATATCCCTGCTCGTCCAATCACTGTTCTCTTTGGTGGTAAAGCAGCTCCTGCCTACACCATTGCACAAGATATCATCCACTTGATCCTTTGCTTGTCTGAAGTGATTGCAAACGATCCAGCGGTAGCTCCACACTTACAAGTTGTTATGGTAGAAAACTACAACGTAACTGCTGCAAGCTACTTGATCCCAGCTAGCGATATTTCTGAGCAAATCTCTCTTGCTTCGAAAGAAGCTTCAGGTACTGGTAACATGAAATTCATGTTGAATGGTGCATTGACACTTGGTACTATGGATGGAGCCAACGTGGAAATCGCTGAATTGGTTGGACGTGATAACATCTACATCTTCGGTGAAGATTCAGAAACGGTTATCGATCTTTATGCCAAATCAGCATACAAATCAGCAGACTTCTATGAACGTGAAGCCATCAAACCATTGGTAGACTTTATCGTCAGCGATGCCGTTCTTGCAGTTGGGAACAAAGAACGCTTGACTCGTCTTCACAATGAATTGATCAACAAAGACTGGTTCATGACTCTTCTTGATTTGGAAGACTATATTGTAACCAAAGAACGCATGTTGGCTGACTACGAAGATCGTGATGCATGGTTGGATCAAGTCATCGTTAACATTGCGAAAGCAGGATTCTTCTCATCTGACCGTACGATCGCTCAGTACAACGAAGACATCTGGCACTTAAACTAATCACTAGTTGTTAGACCAAGGTCCTTCAGATCTTGGTCTTTTTTGTAGCTTTGAGAGAGGCCACTGGTGAACTTTTAGGGATGTGCAACAGGATGAAGGATGAAGATAGAGATACGACATTTTTTTCAAATAAACTGAGAAGCTCCTCATAATTGAGAATGGTTTTCTTGTTTGAAGGAAAAAGATAAAAAATGAAACCTAATGGCTATCAAATGGGAATTTTAACGATGTCTTTTTTTTGAATCTGCAAAATACATAAGGGAAAAAGTTACATAATTTAAGTTTCTGGAGTTTGTTCCTTACCGATGGAATATAAACATTTATTGTACCTATTTTTGTTTAGTGGTGAAAGTTTTAAAAATAAAAAACAGAGGAAATGCCTTGAAAATCCATTATTTTTTCAATACATAGTGCATTTATTTTCAACGTAAAAATTGGAAATATTAGTAAATAAAAGTGTCATATATTTAGAGTAAAATAAAAAATTATATTAACACATCTTTTAAAATAGTTGATTGTGATACAATGTAATTAACTGGTAGTAGCATTTTTTTGCACCTGCCGTGAGATTTTTTGACTAAAAAGGAGAATATTGGAAATGAAAAGCTATCGTGAACAGTGTTCGAAGCAAGAAAAATTTTCAATTCGTAAATTATCAGTCGGTGTTGTTTCATTGGCCGTCGCTGGATTGGCTACTGTAAACACTTACGGAGCAGAAGTAAAAGCTGACGAGGAGACGGGACCGGCTACTGAAGTAACCGCTACAGATACAGTAGCAAGCTCTAAGTTGACGTCTACAACTGTGACAGATGGAAATAAAACAGTTACGACAACATATGTAGAATCACCAGAACTTGAAAAAGCAAAAGCAGCTGCAGTTGCAGAAGGTGTGACAGTTACAGAAGAAGCTGAAAAAGTCCAACCGTCTATCGCAGCAGCCGAAGCAGATAATAAAGCTCAAACAGCTGAAATCAACACAGTAATCGAAAACTACAAAAAAGCAAAAGCAGAGTATGAAGCAAAATCTCAAGAAATTACATTGATTGAAAAGAGAAATGCGGAAGCGGAAGCAAAATACAAATCTGAACTTGCTACTTATAACGAGAAGAAAGAGCAGTATGAATTGGATTTTCTTTCTTACCAAGCTAAATTAGCACAATATCAAGAATTATTGAAACAGTACAAGATTGCTAAGAAAATGTACGACAGCTACATGGAAGATAATGGGTTTAGCGATCTCAAAAATTTAGAAACTGTTCAAGATTTAACCTTCCAACGTGAAACGAATGCGATCCATCAAATCGATGGGATTAATACCTATCTTACCAAAGATGCCCAAGCTCGTCTAAATACGAGCAATGTACATCAATATGACTCAAATAAATTGATGAGTTCGGATATCGTTTCTACAAGCCCTTGGACAAACAGGGAAACGGAATACATCCTTGTTAGAGAGGGAGATAAATTTGTAGTTACTTATGATAATTTAAATAAATCGAGTATACGTGAAAATGTGAATGTAAATCCAATCAAACGTGTAATTTATCGATATGAAATTATCAGTCTTCCTTCAAATGACGGGAAAGGAATCGCAGCTGTGAGTGCTGATCCAACCGTCACTTTGACGATCGGTGCTTCGACCGATAAACTTAAACCAGTTAAGGTTGCTGTCGATGTTGAATTTTATGATGGGAATGGTCGTCGGTTTGATCTTACTAAACACAATGCCATAGTTGCTTTAAATTCGTTGAATCACTGGACAGGTGCTTCTTATGTCGAAAGTGGAGATAAACCTCGTGCTCTTACAGTGGAAGCTAAGGATAAGAATGGGAATACGGTTCGTGGGACTTGGAACCCCTATGCAGACGGGTCATCGATGAGCATTGAACACAATGCGGTTGTTGTAAAAAATGGGATCCCTGACTTTGGATCTGCCGAGGTAACCATCTCTGCGGAAAATCCAATCAAAATTGTAGCTCAGAAAACAACATTTAATGGAAGTGAATTCGTAGTTAGTGAAGAAACAGTTATCGATGCGACAAGCGTCAATGTATCAGGTACTGGGAATGGTCACAATATTGGGACAGACAACTATACGTTGAATGGTAAAGATGATATTATTGGCGTTTATACTATTAATTCTACAACAGGAGAGCTAACCTTTACACCGAAGAAAAAGTTTGAAACATTAGAACATATAGAATCGGTGAATATTGGAAATAACAAGTATATCGCAATTCCGAATTCTAGTGTGTCTTATGATCCTACTACCAAAGAAGTGAAATCACTGAAAGATAATCAATATATTGAACATGGTTCAGCGTTTAATGGGGAGACCTCTTCGGCCCTCGAAGGATGGGACAATCCAGATTCGAAGTATCTCTATTATGGTGGTGCAGGACTTAAGATGTTAGACGGGCATCTTGTATTTACAGCAAATGGAGCAAATGCAAAGGGACAACCGACGGTTTATTGGTTTGCCATTAATTCAGAGGTGGCAGTTCCTAAAAATCCAGGTAAAGAACCTGAAAAGCCTACTGCTCCAATTCCACCCATTGCTCCAACTCCACCGACTTTGGAAGTTGTTCCAAATGCTAAACCGGTGAAACCAGAAGCTAGAGTGAAATGGCATAAGAACAAAGTGGTAAGGAAAACAGAAATTCTACCAACACCAACTTCATATACCCCACCAACACCAATTGTTCCACCAACTCCGGAAATTCCGGAACAGCCCGTACAACCTGCGCAACCACAAACACCTACGCTTCCAAATACAGGTACAGAAAGCTCAACTGCAGCTGTTCTTGCAGGTGCGATGACTGGATTGTTCGGACTAGGTCTTGCTCGCAAGAAGAAAGAGGATTAATTCTTATTTCTTTCGTTCATTCATCTAAATAAAGAAAGTCAGAAGGCAAGCTCTTCTGGCTTTTTTGATAGAGTGATGACCAAATAGTTGAGAAAAAGAACAGAATAGTTTTTGGATGAGGAGAGGAAATGGCTTTTATAGACCAAATCGTGTCCAAATGAAGCAGAATAGAAATAGATGACACAAGAAGAAAGAAATGAGATATACTGGTGGTGTTCGAATGAATGTTTATAGGACTCCGTTATATCTCTAGTAATCCCAATAAAACAGTTACGATGTCTTTTTTCATCTTTTGTACACATTATTTTTCCGAATGAATTTCATTTGAACGAATCAGTGATCAGGCAAGTGCTTCCACGGTTTTGAGGCGCTTGCCTTTCTATCTGTATCGCGATATAATAGGGTGTAAGAAATGAAAAGGAGTTTGTATGAAAAAGAAACCTATCTATCTTTACATCCTGTTATTTTTCTCTACGGTTGGAACCCTAACATCAGCTGTCTCAACCTTTGGAGCTTCAAAGAGTTTTGAGCTGACAGATGATTTCGCTAAACAACTTGGTTTAACAACGGCTCAAGACAAGGCTGACTATGTGGCATATTATGAGAAATCAGCCCAAGTTAATCAGTCTCCGCTAGCCTTTTTATTTGTTTCCTTGATTCTGATTGCTTTGCTTGCAACTTTCTATTACCTCTTTATGAAGCAGGATCTGTTAACAGCCCATTATACTTACATGGGGCAGATTTTGTTAAGTCAAGCATTCTCTTGTTATAATTATTTTGCAGAGCGTCCACTATTAGCTAGTTTTTCAACCCCGTCCCTTCGCCAACGATATCTGGCATCTTCGTCCATTGCTTTGTTACTCTTGACTGCTTTATCCCTTCTCTTCCTTGGAATTGTTTTGTATAAAACCTTGCGTTTGAGAAAAGCTCAAGCTAGGGCGTAATAGATAAGTTTGAATGGAGCTCTCTTAGAGGATAAGAGAGCTTCTTGATTGGAGAAAAAGATGAAAGTATCCTTTGTTTATATTAGTCTGAGTGGGAATACAGAGAGTTTTGTTCGCCGCTTAAGTGACTATTTGCTGGAAGCCCATCCCGGACTTGAAATCGAGAAAGTTCATGTGAAAGACCTGGTCAAAGAGGGCCAGCCCTTCTTTGAAATGACCAATCCTTTTATCACTTTTTTGCCTACCTATTTGGAGGGTGGAAATGGTGTGGACAATGGCGATGTGGAAATTTTGACGACAGATGTCGCGGATTTTATTGCTTATGGAGACAATGCCAGCAAGTGCTTAGGAGTGGTTGGATCAGGCAATCGGAATTTTAACAATCAATATTGTTTGACTGCTAAGCAATACAGCCAACGTTTTGGTTTCCTTATGTTAGCCGATTTTGAAATGCGGGGGATGTTGGGAGATATTAAAAAAGTAGCCGCCATTGTAGAGGATTTGTATCATTTATAAAAAAGCGCTGAGAAATCAGCGTTTTTTGTTCGATAAATTGTAAAATATAGTGCAACAAAAAAACTCATAGCGTTTCATTGGTGTAAACTGTAAGTAACCACACAAACAGAACCCGAGGAAAAACTATGAGCTACTCCCATCTTACCATAACCGACCGAGTAAAGATAGAAACTTACTTGGATTTAGGTTTGAAATCTTGCCAAATTGCAAGTAAACTTGGCTTTCATAAGTCTACCATTTCAAGAGAGTTAAGACGATGCCAAAATGGTTACTCCGCCGTCTTAGCACAGGAACAGTACGACCACAGGGCTAAGCAAAAGGGTCGGAAGTCTTGTTTGACACCAAAGTTGAAAAAGGAAATTGAGAAGGGGTTAAAAGCCTCTTGGTCACCTGAACAGATTTGTGGTCGCTATCAGCTTGAACAAAAGCCAATGGTAGCTTTTAAAACCATCTATAACTGGCTCTATGCTGGTTTGATTGATCTGGATTTAAGCATCCTGCGCCGAAAGGGAAAAAGTCGACAGCCCAAAGAAACACGTGGGACATTTAGGATTGGCACGTCGATTGCCAAACGTCCTAAAGAGGTCAGGAATCGTGAGACTTTTGGCCACTGGGAGCTCGATACTGTGGTGTCTTCCAGAGGCAAAAGTAAGGGCTGTTTAGCGACCTTTCTAGAGCGAAAAACTCGTTTTTACTTAGCTTTCAAGATACCAGATAGAACAGCCCAAGCCATGTTTTCAGCTATCGAACAACTTTGTAGGCTATTTCCAAAAGAGGCTCTTAAAACCTTCACTTCAGACAGGGGAAAAGAGTTTGCCTGCTATCCTCTGGTGGAGAACTTAGGAATTCCCTTTTTCTTTGCGGACGCCTATTCTTCCTGGCAGAGAGGAAGCAATGAAAACGCAAATGGCTTACTAAGAGAATATTTCCCAAAGAAAACAGATTTAGCCGTTATCTCTGATGAGGATTTGAACAAGGCTTTATTTGATATCAATCACCGACCACGAAAATGTTTAGCTTACAGAACTGCTTGTGAAGCTCTAGAGGATGAGTTCAAGTAAATGTTGCACTTATTCTTGCAATTTATCGTTCATTTAAAGAAAAAAGGAGATCAATCATCTCCTTTTTTCAATTTGGGAATAGTTGTTCCAACTACTTGTGGCATTTTACATTTTCTCAGGTGCATCGACACCAAGTAAGCGAAGGGCTTCTTTTAAGACGACTGCTGTTGAGTAGCTAAGAGCAAGACGGCTTTCGCGTTCAGGGCTTTCATCCAAGATACGAGTGTGTGCATAGTATTTGTTGAAGGCTTGAGCCAAGTTGATGGCATATTTTGCGATCAAGGATGGATCATAGTTTTCAGCAGCACGTTTGACAACACGAGAGAAGTCTTGGAGAAGCTTGATGATTTCCCAGCTTTCAGGATCGCTCAAGCTGTATGTAGCATCTGTTGATGGTGTGAAGTTGGCTTTGCGAAGGATCGATTGGATACGAGCGTATGCGTATTGAACGTAAGGTCCAGTTTCTCCTTCGAAGGATACCATGGCTTCGAGGTCGAAGTCATAACCGTTGCGGCGGTCCGTCTTCAAGTCGTAGAATTTAACCGCGCCAACACCGACTGCATGTGCCACTTCTTCCTTGTTTTCAAGTTCAGGATTCTTTTCTTCGATCTGAGCTTTGGCACGAGAGATCGCTTCTTGAAGAGTTGGTTCGAGAAGGATGATATTTCCTTTACGAGTTGACAATTTTTGGCGGTTTTTTGTCACCAAACCAAAGTCAACGTGAACCATATCGTCGCTCCAGTCAAATCCCATTTTCTTCAGAACAGCTTTCAACTGACGGAAGTGGTTGGATTGTTCTTGACCTACAGCATAGATGTTTTTCACAAAGTTGTAAGTCCGCGCACGATACATAGCAGTTGCGATATCACGAGTGATATAAAGGGTTGCACCGTCTGATTTTTTGATCATAGCTGGTGGAAGGTTCACATCATCAAGCTCAACGATGCTAGCCCCTTTAGATTCTTTCAACAAGCCTTTGTCTTCAAGGATTTGAACCCCTTCATCCATCTTGTCGTTGTAGAAAGCTTCTCCGTTTAAGCTATCAAACTCAACACCGAGGAGTTTGTAGATACGGTTGAATTCCACCAAGCTTTCGTCACGGAACCATTGCCACAATTCAGTTGCTTCTGGATCCCCATCTTCCAATTTTTTGAACCATTTACGTCCTTCTTCATCAAGCTCAGGATCGTTTTCGATTTCAGCGTTGATTCGAACATAAAGTTTTAGCAATTCATCGATTGGGTTGGCTTCGACAGCTTCCTTGCTACCCCATTTTTTGTAGGCCACCATCAAGAGACCGAACTGTTTACCCCAGTCCCCCAAGTGGTTAATTTTAATCGTGTTGTAGCCCATTTTGCGGAAGATGTTTGAAAGAGCATCCCCGATAACGGTTGAGCGCAAGTGACCAACTGAGAATGGTTTTGCGATGTTTGGACTTGAAAGGTCGATGGTGATGTTTTGACCATGTCCTTCGTCTTGTTGGCCGTAGTCTGCGCCTGCTTCAATGACAGATTTGATCACCTGATCAGAGATCTTAGACTTATCTAAGAAGAAGTTCACGTAAGGTCCAGTTGCAACGACTTTTTCGAAGGCGCTTTGGTCGATCTTTTCAGCAATATCTGCAGCGATTGCTTGAGGAGCCTTGCGTTCCACTTTTGCAAGTGAGAAGGCTGGAAAAGCAATATCACCAAGATCAGATGATTTTGGTTGTTCAAGCAAGTTTAAAATAGCATCTTGGTCAAGAGAGTCAATCACTTTGGCCAATTCACTAGCAATGAGTTCTTTATTATTCATATTAGCTCCTTAGTCCTTTTAACTATTATTTTAACACAATTCTGAGCGAATTTTCAATTTTTTTGGTATAATTTAAAGTATATTTATTCAAAAGTGGAGGTCCAATGAAAAAGACAGAACGTCACCTTTTGATTCAACAAATGATTCGAAATGAAAAATTGTCGACTCAAAAAGAGATTCAGGATCGATTAGAAGCAAAAGGAATTGCTGTAACGCAAACAACTCTATCACGAGATTTGCGCGATCTGGGTCTAGTCAAGGTGAAACGAAAAGACCAGTTGTATTATATTTTGCCAAATGAGCCTGAGGTGGCAGAGATTTATATTATGTTGTCCAGCCATGCAAAGTCTGTCTCACGAGCAGAATTCACCTTGGTCTTGCGGACAGAGCTAGGAGAAGCAGCTCTCTTGGCCAATGGTGTAGATGAAATGTCAGATGAGCGTATTTTGGGAACAGTAGCAGGGGCCAATACCCTCTTGATTGTCTGCCGTGACCAAGATGCAGCCATTGAAATTCAAAATGAAATTTTAGGGATGATGCAGTAGTCAAGCCCCGTTGGAGAGAAAGAGAGATGTCAAAAGGAGGAAGATAGTGAGCTATCTACTCCTGTTTTCATCTATGGAGCTTGCGTCAGCAAATGATGCAACAGTAAGGAATAAAGAAGTATGACAGTAGAAAAAATATCCCCTGGAATGCAGCAGTATCTAGATATCAAAAAAGATTATCCGGATGCCTTTTTGCTGTTTCGAATGGGAGATTTTTACGAATTATTTTATGAAGATGCAGTGAATGCAGCTCAAATTTTAGAGATTTCCTTAACCTCACGGAATAAAAATGCAGAGAATCCGATCCCTATGGCGGGTGTTCCCTACCACTCGGCCCAGCAGTACATCGATGTTCTCATCGAACAGGGCTATAAGGTCGCGATTGCAGAACAAATGGAAGACCCCAAAGAAGCCAAGGGGGTCGTTAAGCGTGAAGTCGTACAGGTGATTACGCCGGGTACAGTGGTGGATTCGACCAAGCCAGATAGTGAGAACAACTTCCTGGTTGCTTTGGATCGTTCAGGAAATGAGTATGGGCTAGCCTATATGGATCTGGTAACAGGGGAGTTTCAGGTGACGACCCTCAATGACTTCACTATGGTTTGTGGAGAAATCCGCAATTTACGTGCGCGTGAGGTGGTCCTGGGTTATGAGTTGCCAGAACAAGAAGAGCGTGTGTTTGTTAGCCAGATGAATCTTTTGCTGTCACATGTAGAGACGGCGCTTGACGATGTTCAACTCTTAGGGGATCAGTTGAGTGAGCTAGAAAAGAAAACGGCTGGAAAACTTCTCCGGTATGTCCACCAGACACAAATGCGGGAATTGAGTCACCTCAAAAAAGCCCATCATTATGAGATTTGCGATTTCTTGCAGATGGACTTTGCGACCAAGGCTAGTCTTGATTTGACAGAGAATGCACGGACTGGGAAGAAACATGGTAGCTTGTATTGGTATTTGGATGAAACCAAGACGGCCATGGGAGGCCGTTTGTTGCGGTCCTGGATTCAGAAACCCTTAGTCGATTTGAAACGGATTCGAGAGCGCCAGGACATCATTCAGGTCTTTATGGATCATTTCTTTGAACGGAGCGATTTGACCGACAGCCTCAAAGGGGTCTATGACATTGAACGCTTAGCGAGTCGGGTTTCCTTTGGTAAGATCAATCCTAAGGATCTCTTGCAGCTAGGAGATACTCTGGGGCATGTGCCGACGATCAAGTCGATTCTACTGGGGATTGGTGATCCAGTCTTAGATGTCTTAATTGCACGCTTGGATGAACTTCCCGAGTTGCATCGCTTGATTACCTCAGCTATTTCTCCGGAAGCGTCTGCTGTTATTACAGAGGGAAATATCATCCGTACTGGGTTTGACGAGCAATTGGACCAGTACCGTGTTGTTCTTCGGGATGGTACCGGTTGGATTGCTGAGATTGAAGCCAAGGAGCGCGAAGCCAGCGGCATTACAGGTCTCAAAATCGATTACAACAAGAAGGACGGCTACTATTTTCATGTCACCAATTCTCAATTGAGTCACGTGCCTGCTCACTTTTTCCGCAAGGCGACCTTGAAAAATTCAGAACGCTTTGGTACGGAGGAATTGGCACGCATCGAAGGAGATATGCTTGAGGCGCGTGACAAGTCTGCTAATTTGGAATATACGATTTTTATGCGGATTCGTGAAGAAGTTGGCAAGTATATCCAACGTCTGCAACAGTTAGCTCAGGCGATTGCGACGGTTGATGTTTTACAAAGTTTAGCCAGTGTCGCTGAGTCGCAACAGTTGAATCGTCCCCTCTTTCATGAAGAGCGACGAATCGCGATCGACAAAGGTCGCCATCCGGTTGTTGAGAAAGTGATGGGAGCCCAATCCTATATCCCTAATAGCATCTTTATGGATGAAGAACGGGATATTCAGCTGATTACGGGACCAAATATGAGCGGGAAGTCTACCTATATGCGCCAATTGGCGATCATTGTGATTCTTGCCCAAATTGGCTCCTATGTACCCGCGCAAAGGGCTGAATTGCCAATCTTTGATGCCATTTATACCCGGATCGGAGCTGCTGATGACCTGGTATCGGGACAGTCTACCTTCATGGTGGAAATGATGGAAGCCAATCACGCCATTCGCAAGGCAACGCCTCAGTCTTTGATTTTATTTGATGAGTTGGGACGGGGAACTGCGACCTATGATGGGATGGCCCTCGCCCAATCCATCATCGAATACATTCACGATCGAACCGGTGCCAAAACCTTGTTTGCGACCCATTACCATGAGTTGACGGCTCTCTCAGAGACCTTGTCCCGTTTGGAAAATGTCCATGTTGCGACCTTGGAGCGAGATGGTCAGGTTACCTTCTTGCACAAGATTGAACCCGGTCCTGCAGATAAATCCTATGGGATTCACGTGGCCAAGATCGCTGGTTTGCCAGAAGAGTTGCTGGAGCGGGCGGATGCGATTTTGACCAAGCTTGAAGGACAAGCCCAGCAAGTACCGCTTGCGGATACAACTCCTAAAAAGGAAGTGTCTTCGCAGGTTGCTGAACAAATGTCCCTCTTTGAGGAGGAGGCAGAAAATACGGTGATCACAGAATTGAAGAATCTGGATCTCTACAACATGACTCCCATGGAAGTCATGATGGCAGTCGCCGAATTGAAAAAGAAATTGTAAAAAAGGGAGTGAGAAAGAACTCCAATATAAAAAAGGTTGAAAAGGTTCCCCAAACCTTTTCAATCTTCCCACCCCCGCATAGCTCCAACAGTCTGGGAGACTGTTGGAGGTTGCAGATAAAGGAAACATTGTTTCCGTCCACATAGGTCATCTTTGGAGCTCAATAAGCGAACAAAGATACCAATCAACCACTGCGTCATACAGTTATGCCTATTAAACATCGAAGACTGGACAGTTTTTGCCCAGTCTTTTTTCTCTTAGTGGTTAGTAATGCTTTGATTGATTTCTTGAACTTGTTTTTTATAAAAATGATAAGAGACTAACCAGATGATCACGTAAACGAGGGTGAATTCGACAACGAGTGAGAGGTAAAATCCGAGTCGTGCTGGAAACCAGCCGGCCAAAGTAGCCAGAGGAATAAACCCAAGTAACATGAGTAGGTAATGGCTCAGAGTAGCCCGTAAGAGGCTCCAGTCTTTTTGAAAGAGGAGACTTCCGAAGCTAAAGAGGACCCCAATTGCACCCCAAACGAGGGCACAATAGAGCATGACCAGTGAGCCGTGAACATGATGCAAGAACATCCAGTGGCCGACTGCAGAGTTGGGACTTAAGGGAAGGTACAACTCAGGTGAGAAGAGATAGGAAAAGAAGATGGATAAGATGAGCCCAATGAGAATCCCTTTCAGGGCGTCAGAAAAAGATTGTTTTAGCATGATAATTTCTCCTTAATGGCTTTCAAGTAACGACGGGAGGAGTAGGTCAGACTCCCGTTTTTAAGATAGATTTGCACCGATCCTCCACTGGTAAAGTGCAGGTGATCGATGGATTGGGTGTTAATAATTTCAGATTGGGAAATTTTGAGAAAGAAGGTCGGTAAGTCTTCAGATAGCTGATAGAGTGGACCAGTCAGGATAAATTGATCTGTCATGGTTTCACCAATCACTTGCCGATTTTCAATGTAAAAACGTTGGAATAGCTGGCTTTCGATCAGATAAGCTTCCCCATCCTTTTTGGCACGTAAGCGCCCTTTTTGATCCAGCTCTCTCGCAAAGTCTCGGATTTTCTCTACACGCGCAGACAGTGCAGGTGCTGTGATCATCACCGCTTCTTCTTGGAAGTGGGAATCAATTTGTACTTCAACTTTCATAAGATAGTTTCTCCCTCCTTTGGGTAAAGTCGGTTGGCCTGCTAGCCCGGCTCCTTCTTTACACTACTATTAAACACTTTTTCCAAAGGGAAGACAAGGGGATTTGTCTATGTGGTCGTTTTCTTTGTCTATGCGGTTTTTAAGGAAGAAGATGGGGACAAGCCTACGTTTTTTAAGAAAGGGAGTCTTGTAGATCTGTGGTATAATAGAGCTACATGTATCGGTGAAAAAATAGGTAAAGGAGCAGACATGTCACAGATTATTGAATTGCCAGAAGTCTTAGCCAATCAGATTGCGGCGGGTGAAGTGATTGAACGACCTGCTAGTGTGGTCAAGGAGTTGGTTGAAAACTCGATCGATGCTGGGGCTAGCCAGATCGTTGTTGAAATCGAAGAAGCAGGATTGAAGTCGATTCGGATTACAGACAATGGGGAAGGAATTGCGCACGATGAAGTCGCTTTAGCCCTCCGTCGACATGCGACCAGTAAGATCAAGAGTCAAGCGGATCTTTTTCGTATTCGAACGCTTGGTTTTCGTGGTGAGGCCATGCCTTCC
>NZ_KQ969692.1:204435-215551 GCF_001578955.1 Streptococcus parasanguinis | reverse complement strand
CTTCTGTCAGTATTCTAACCCTTCTAACGGCGCAAGAAGGAGCTGCCCCCGGGACCAAATTGGTCGCAAAGGGTGGTGAAATTGAGGAATTGGAGCCAGCGACAAGCCCTGTCGGAACCAAGATCACAGTGGAAGATCTCTTTTTTAATACACCTGCTCGTCTCAAGTATTTAAAGAGCCAGCAGGCAGAGCTATCCCATATCGTGGATATTCTCAATCGCTTGAGCTTGGCCCATCCTGAGATTGCCTTTACCTTGATCAATGATGGAAAAGAAATGACCAAAACAGCGGGGACTGGTAATCTCCGGCAAGCGATTGCGGGTGTCTATGGCCTGGCGTCTGCAAAGAAGATGGTGGCCATTGAAAATCGCGACCTAGATTTTGAAGTGACGGGCTTTGTGTCTTTGCCTGAATTGACTCGTGCCAATCGCAATTACATCAGTCTCTTTATCAACGGCCGTTACATCAAGAATTTCTTGCTCAATCGAGCTATTTTAGACGGCTACGGCAGTAAACTCATGGTGGGTCGCTTTCCACTCGCGATTATTAATATCCAGATCGACCCTTACTTAGCCGATGTCAATGTTCACCCGACCAAGCAAGAAGTGCGTATCTCCAAAGAACGAGAACTAATGGCCTTGATCTCCCAGGCTATTGCGAATGCTTTGAAAGAGCAGGACCTGATTCCGGATGCTCTAGAAAATCTGGCCAAGTCGACCATTCGCCGAACAGAAAAGCCAGTACAGACAACCCTGCCTTTAAAAGAAAATCGTCTCTATTATGATCGAGAAAGTCAAGATTTCAAACTTCGACCAGAAGTGGCAGATCCTCAACGGCCTCTAGCAGATGAGACTGCTACCGAAGCTAGAATCCAAGAAAACCCAGTAGAAAAACCAACAAGCGCGATCAAGTTTGCGGAAAGAAAGGCTGTGGTTTATGATGAACTGGATCATCCAGAGTTGGATCTGGCTAGTCTAGACAAGGCCTATGATAAGTTGGATGGGGAAGAACATTCGACCTTCCCAGAGTTGGAATATTTTGGTCAGATGCATGGAACCTATCTCTTTGCCCAAGGAAATGGGGGCCTATATATCATTGACCAGCACGCGGCCCAAGAGCGGGTCAAATACGAAGAATACCGGGAGAGCATCGGGGACGTAGACGGCAGTCAGCAACAACTGCTAGTGCCTTATATCTTTGAGTTCCCTACAGACGATCTAATCCGCCTACAACAGCGCAAGCACCTCCTAGAAGAAGTGGGCGTCTACTTAGAAGAATACGGAGCCAACCAGTTGATCTTACGGGAGCACCCTATCTGGATGAAGGAAGAAGAGATCGAGTCGGGTATCTACGAAATGTGTGACATGCTCCTCTTGACCAAGGAAGTGTCTATCAAGAAATACCGGGCTGAGTTGGCCATCATGATGTCCTGCAAACGCTCCATCAAGGCCAACCACACACTGGACGATTACTCTGCACGCGACCTGATCTATCAACTGTCCCAATGTGATAACCCTTATAACTGCCCTCATGGTCGTCCGGTCTTGGTCAACTTCACCAAGTCGGATATGGAAAAGATGTTCCGACGTATTCAAGAAAATCACACCAGTCTACGGGAATTGGGCAAGTATTAAACAAACAATAAAGGAAGATTATGTACGAATACATTAAAGGAATTTTAACGAAAATCACTGCTAAATACATTGTGGTAGAAACAGCTGGGATCGGCTATCTCTTGCATGTGGCCAATCCCTATGCCTACTCTGGCAAAATGAATCAAGAGGTGCAAGTCTATCTGCACCAAGTGGTCCGTGAAGACGCTCACCTTCTCTATGGCTTTGCGACAGAGGAAGAGAAACAGCTCTTTTTAAACTTGATCTCAGTCTCTGGGATTGGACCTGTCTCAGCTCTGGCTATCATTGCTGCGGATGACAATGCAGGCCTTGTCCAAGCCATCGAAAGCAAGAACATCACCTACTTGACCAAGTTTCCAAAAATCGGCAAGAAAACAGCCCAACAGATGGTTTTGGACCTAGAAGGTAAGATCAATCTTGATCTAGAAGATGCACCGGCTCAGTCCAAAGCCGAAGTTGCAGAAGAAAACCAAGCCCTTGAAGAAGCTATGGAAGCCATGTTGGCATTGGGCTACAAGGCAACGGAACTCAAGAAAATCAAGAAATTCTTTGAAGGAACTTCTGATACTGCTGAAAACTACATCAAGTCTGCCCTTAAGATGTTGGTCAAATAGGAGAAGAAGATGCCAAAACGTTGTGGATGGGTTAAAATGGCCAATCCGTTATATATAGCTTACCATGATGAAGAATGGGGGCGACCCCTCCATGATGACCAGGCCCTTTTTGAGTTGCTCTGTATGGAGACCTATCAGGCTGGCCTATCTTGGGAGACGGTGCTCAATAAACGGCAGGCTTTCAGAGAGTCTTTTCATAGTTACCACCTTCAACGCGTTGCAGAGATGACCGACTCTGAACTGGAAACTTTGTTAGACAATCCAGCTATCATCCGAAATCGTGCTAAGATCTATGCGACACGGGCCAATGCTCAAGCCTTTTTACAAGTCCAGGAGGAATTTGGATCGTTTGATGCTTATCTTTGGTCTTTTGTCGATGGGAAAACCATCGTCAATGATGTTCCAGATTACCGACAGGCTCCAGCGAAGACAGCTCTTTCTGAGAAGCTAGCCAAGGACCTCAAAAAGCGGGGTTTTAAGTTCACCGGACCAGTCGCAGTTTTATCCTACCTACAAGCAGCAGGCCTGGTCAATGATCATGAGAATGATTGTGAATGGAAAAACGGTGATGAGTGAGTATAGGTAACTAGAGTGTCTGAGAATATAGAAAAAAAGCTGAGAAATTCTTCCCAGCTTTATTTGTTATAGTCAAAGCGAATGACTTGCTCCGTTGCATCTACATGGGCATGGACTCCGAATGGGACAATTGCTCTTGGAGTTGCGTGTCCGACATTCAGATTATAGACAATCGGGATATTGCTATCAATGATATCCAATAGTGCCTCTTTATAGTCGTCATAAAAAGTTTCATCCATAGGTTTTCCGACCAAGAGTCCACTGATGACCGCGAATATGCCCGTGTCCTTTAAAGTCCGCAACATCTTTTTTGAAGTCGTCAGGTTCAGGCTTTTCTTGACTTGTTTCTAGCAAGAGAATCTTTCCTTCCCAGTCTGACAAGTCAGGGAAAAGTTTGTATTTTTGGCAGAGGTCTGTGCTATCTGCGTGTAGAGAGTTGTCAAAAATATCATAGAGAGACTCAAGACAACCACCGAGGATTTCTCCCTCAAATTGAGCATTGCCTTGTAACAAGTCAAAACCTGTATTTGCATGGCTGACACGAGGTGTTCCCAGAGCCTTGGGACTATAATCAGTCCTTTCCTCATACCAAACGTTACTAGGGCGGATTTCTGAGATTCTACCAGTCTCAATTAATTCTTTAAAGTAGTGGCGGCTATATGGCAACATTTCTTTGTCTAACTCACAAATGTCTGCTAAAAAGGATTGCCCGTAAAAAGTCTTGATTCCTAGTTTATGCAACATGAGATGGTTCATGGTCGTATCCGAGAAGCCAAGAAAAATCTTTTGTTTGATAACCTTTTGTAGTTGGTCATTTTCAAAAATATAAGGTAGCAAGCGATAGGTATCGTTTCCACCGATGGCGCATAGGATCATGTCGATACTATCATCAGAAAATGCCTGAATCAAATCCTCCGCACGAGCTTCGGGATGTTCTTTGATAAAGTCTAAGCCTTTTAGTGAATGAGGTAAAAAGATAGGATTGAGTCCCAGGTCTTTGAGTCGTTGGACCCCCAAGTCCACTTCGTGCTTGACAAAGTCCTCTCCGATAATCCCACTAGATAAACTTATAATACCAATAGTAGAAACCATATCTCATCCTCCTAGAAAAAATTGATGCTATTGTATCACAAAAAATGAGGGGAAACAACAAGAATTAGAGCCAGAAGAAGGCTTTTAGATCAAGAAAGAAGAAAAAAGCAACCGCTCGATATGGTTGCTTCAGAATAGAGATAAGCTCTATCAACAATAGAAAATAGCCCTTTAGAAGTTGATTACCACATAGTTAAAACTCTTAGGAATGTTGATGTAATAGTGTTTCTAAGAGTTTTTCACTTTATACTCTAAAAGAAAAAGATTGAAGAAAGTTGTCCAAAATGAACTTTATCTTCAATCTGTTTTTTAAATAATTTAGGAAATTGTGTTAAAATGAAATGAAAATTACGAATAGTATAAGTGGGAGGCACCATGAAGGCGGAAATTATTGCAGTTGGAACAGAAATTCTAACAGGACAAATTGTGAACACCAATGCTCAATTCTTGTCTGAAAAATTGGCTAGTTTAGGAATTGATGTCTATTATCATGTGGCGGTAGGAGACAATGAAGGCCGTCTCTTCTCGACCATTGAGACAGCTTCAAAACGCAGTGATTTGGTGATTTTATGCGGTGGACTTGGGCCAACAGAGGATGATTTGACCAAGCAAACCCTTGCTAAGTTTTTAGGGAAAGAACTGGTTTTTGATCCGACAGCGCTTGCTAAACTCGACACCTTCTTTGCCAGTCGCCCTGATTATGTCCGGACGCCCAATAATGAGCGACAAGCACAAATGATTGCCGGATCAATCCCCCTTCAAAACCGTACAGGTCTCGCGGTTGGAGGTTTGATTGAAGTCGATGATGTGACCTATGTCGTTCTACCTGGTCCGCCAAGTGAGTTAAAACCCATGGTCAATGAACAATTGGTGCCTCATTTGACAACAGGGGAACAGCTCTTTTCAAGAGTCTTGCGCTTCTTTGGGATTGGGGAAAGCCAGCTGGTTACGATCCTAGCAGATATCATTGAAGAGCAGAGTGATCCGACGGTTGCCCCTTATGCCAAGACGGGAGAAGTAACCTTGCGTCTATCTACAAAGGCGAAGGATCAAGCTTCAGCGGATGCTAAGCTCGATGTCTTAGAAAAGGAAATCTTATCACGTCACACGCTGGATCATCAACCCTTGCAAGAGTTGTTTTACGGTTATGGAGATGACAATTCGATGGCCAAGGTGGCCTTTGATCTTTTGAAACAGACTGGTAAGACCATTACAGCTGCAGAAAGCCTGACGGCTGGCCTCTTCCAAGCGACTCTGGCAGATTTTTCGGGTGCTTCCAGCATCTTCGCAGGTGGTTTTGTCACCTATAGTCTGGAAGAAAAAAGCAAGATGTTGTCTATTTCAGCTCAAGAGTTGGAGCAACATGGAGTAGTGTCTCATTTTACAGCTCAAGCCATGGCTTCACAGGCCCGTAAGTTAACAGGATCCGATTATGGTGTTAGCCTGACCGGAGTTGCGGGGCCAGATAGTCTGGAAGGGCATCCAGCAGGGACAGTCTTTATCGGACTTGCAACTCCAAATGGAGTGGATAGTGTCCAAGTCAATATCGCCGGACGTAGCCGAGCTGATGTCCGCGAAATTGCAGTTCTGCATGCCTTTAATTTGGTGCGCTTGGCTGTATTAAATAGTGAAAATTTGGTATAATGAAGATTGTGCCAAATGAAGAATGATTCTAAAAATGGATAGGAAATGAGCCTTTCAAATGACGGTAATCGTTGGTGAGTTGCATACATTTCCTGTATAGTAAAAAATAGGAGAAAAGAATGGCGAAAAAACAGAAAAAATTAGATGATATCTCTAAGAAATTTGGAGATGAGCGTGAAAAAGCGCTCAATGATGCCCTGAAGTTGATCGAAAAGGATTTTGGTAAAGGATCCATCATGCGTTTGGGCGAACGCGCGGAACAAAAGGTTCAAGTCATGAGCTCTGGTTCATTGGCTCTTGATATTGCCTTGGGTGCTGGTGGTTATCCAAAAGGTCGGATCATCGAAATTTATGGTCCGGAATCATCTGGTAAAACTACCGTTGCCCTCCATGCAGTAGCGCAAGCACAAAAAGAAGGGGGCATTGCGGCTTTTATTGATGCCGAGCATGCCTTGGATCCATCTTATGCAGCAGCTCTTGGGGTCAATATCGACGAACTCCTCTTGTCTCAACCAGACTCAGGGGAACAAGGACTTGAGATTGCCGGTAAATTGATCGACTCTGGTGCGGTTGATTTGGTGGTTGTCGACTCTGTTGCTGCCTTGGTACCACGCGCAGAAATCGATGGTGATATCGGGGATAGCCACGTTGGTTTGCAAGCGCGGATGATGAGCCAAGCTATGCGTAAACTTGGAGCTTCTATCAATAAGACGAAGACCATTGCCATCTTTATCAACCAATTGCGTGAAAAAGTTGGGGTCATGTTTGGGAACCCTGAAACCACACCTGGTGGTCGTGCCCTTAAATTCTATGCTTCGGTTCGTTTAGATGTCCGTGGAAATACTCAAATCAAGGGTACTGGGGACCAAAAAGATACCAACGTTGGTAAGGAAACTAAGATCAAGGTTGTAAAGAACAAGGTAGCTCCACCGTTTAAAGAAGCCATGGTTGAAATCATGTACGGGGAAGGAATTTCACGTACGGGTGAATTGGTTAAAATTGCAACAGATTTGGATATCATCCAAAAAGCGGGTGCGTGGTACTCATATAATGGCGAAAAAATTGGTCAAGGATCTGAAAATGCTAAGAAATTCTTGGCTGACCACCCAGAAATTTTTGACGAAATCGACCACAAGGTTCGGGTACATTTTGGTTTGATCGAAGAAGACGAAGCGGTGAAAAAACTTGATAAAACTGAAGAAGCAGCTCCTGTCGTAGAAGAAGTAACTCTAGATTTAGATGACGCGATTGAAATTGAAGATTAATTTTTTTCAAAATAGGTCGCTAGACTGATGGTTTTTGTGTTATAATTTAATACGATAGTATTATCGTGTAGCGAAAGGAGTGCATTCATGATTAAAATTTATACAGTGTCAAGTTGCACCAGCTGTAAAAAAGCAAAGACTTGGCTCAACGCTCACCAGCTAACTTATAAAGAACAAAACCTCGGTAAGGAAGGGATCACCAAGGAAGAATTGTTGGATATCCTTACAAAGACTGAAAATGGAGTGGCAAGTATTGTCTCTTCAAAAAATCGATACGCTAAAAATCTAGGAGTGGACATCGAAGACTTGAGTGTTAACGAAGTCATTGATATCATCATGGAAACACCTCGTATTCTTAAAAGTCCGATCTTGGTAGATGACAAACGTCTCCAAGTGGGCTACAAAGAAGACGATATTCGTGCCTTCTTACCACGATCAGTTCGAAATGTAGAAAATGCGGAAGCACGGATGCGTGCAGCACTTTAAAGTGATTGAAATCAGAAACGGTTTGTTTCTGATTTTTTCTTGTTCAAATTAGAAATGGATAGCAGTTTACTGCGCCAATTTACGAAATCTATGATACAATATTTTAGAAAACAATAACTAGTAAGGAATGAAAAATGAAAAGAAAAATCTTCTTATTGGGTGCACTTGTGTTGTGTTTGACAGGATGTGGTCAAAAAAAGCAAGTGAAAACGCCAACCTCAAGTGAGCAAAAAGCAATCAAAGCGAAAGCAGAACAGCTACAAAAGGATAATAAGAGTATCTTACAAAAAGCTGAAGAAAATCAAGTCATCACTAGAACCTTTGTCTTTCCAAAAGATGACAAGGGCACACAACAGACGCAAATTGTAACCTATGTGGGGAATACCTTTAAAAAATTAGAGACCGTCAATGTGACGGCAACTGATGAGGAACTGAAAAAAGGGATCCAACAGGTTGGAGTCGAAGAAGCACAAAAGCAATTGAGAGAATCTTTTACCAAGGATGATGCCTTTAAGGAAGCATTGACAGTTCCTGGCTTCACAGCTGATTTGACCTTGGAAAATGAGAATGAATACAAGGTGACCATCACCTATGACTTTGAAGCAATGGATGTGAAGAAGGCTGAAGGGATAACCTACTTCAAAAACAATCACTTGCCGGAGTTGTTGAAGCTGACACCGAGCCAATTTGCGGACAACCTCATCAATGCTGGAGCGAGTGAGCAAAAATAAAAAAACAGTTTAGCTGAAAAAGCTCAAAAATGCTTGAAAAAGCCGTAAAATCAAGGACTTGACCGTTGTGGAAAACTCTTGATTATGGTATAATAGTAATATTCTAAGGAAAGAGGGTGTTCTTGTGGGATTTACAGATGAAACAGTACGTTTTAATCTTGATGATTCAAATCGTAAGGAAATTAGCGAGACCTTGAAAGATGTATACTTATCACTGGATGAAAAAGGCTACAATCCAATTAATCAAATCGTAGGATACGTACTTAGTGGTGATCCTGCCTATGTACCTCGTTATAATAATGCACGGAACCAAATTCGTAAATATGAACGAGATGAAATCGTTGAAGAATTGGTACGTTATTATTTGAAAGGGCAAGGAATAGACCTCTAATGAGAATTATGGGATTGGATGTTGGTTCAAAGACAGTCGGGGTTGCTGTGAGTGATCCTCTCGGTTTTACAGCTCAGGGTCTTGAAATCATCCAAATCGATGAAGAGAAAAAAGAATTCGGTTTGGAGCGCTTAGCCGAATTAGTAGCTCAATACAAGGTGGATCGTTTTGTTGTGGGCCTACCGAAAAACATGAACAACACGAGCGGACCACGTGTGGAAGCCAGTCAGGCTTATGGCACGATGATTGCTGAAAAGTTTGGGTTGCCAGTCGACTACCAAGATGAACGGTTGACAACAGTTGCTGCAGAGCGGATGTTGATTGAGCAAGCAGACGTTAGCCGTAGCAAACGCAAAAAAGTTATTGATAAGTTAGCGGCGCAGCTCATTTTACAAAATTATTTAGATCGTAATTTTTAGAAAGAAAACGAGGAAGAATAGTATGGCACATGATCATAACCACGACCATGAAGAACGTGAATTAATCACATTGGTGGATGAACAAGGAAATGAAACCTTGTTTGAAATTCTTTTGACCATCGATGGCAAAGAAGAATTTGGAAAGAACTATGTCCTTTTGATCCCTGCAAATGCAGAGGAAGATGAAAATGGCGAAGTTGAAATCCAAGCATATTCATTTACAGAAAACGAAGACGGAACAGAAGGTGACCTTCAACCAATCCCAGAAGACTCAGATGCAGAATGGGACATGATCGAAGAAGTCTTCAACAGCTTTATGGAGGAGTGATACAGTCTGGGAGACTGTATCAGCCCAACTCCGAGAAATTGGAAAGAGTTGGTAAGTCCGGGGGACGTTTTTAGCCCTGCTTCAAGAAATTGGAAAGAGTTGGTAAGCCCGGGGACTTGCTGTAAAAATGAGAAAGAAATAACTACAAAAGAAAGGAGCGCAAACGTCAGAAGAGGTTTTGTCGCTTTTTTCTTTTAGGAGGAAGATGTGAATAAGATTGAGCAATGGATGAATAGTCGGATCGGTCTGAATTTTCGATCGGGACTGGATCGTATGGAGCAGGCAGTGAGCCTTTTAGGGAGGCCGGATAAGGCTTATCCGATTCTTCATGTGACAGGAACCAATGGGAAGGGATCCACAATCGCCTTTCTGCGTCAATTGTTGATGGCTCACGAAAAGAAAGTTGGGACCTTTACCTCTCCTCATATGATCAGTATCCATGATCGGATTTGTATTGGGGATCGGCCGATTTCAGATGAAGATTTTACTCGGATTGGTCAAGAAGTCCAACAAATGGAGCAGACCTTGCTTCAAACCCAGGACCAACTCTCTTATTTTGAGATTATCTGTCTCATGGCCCTTTTGTATTTTAAGGAACAAGGAGTGGATGTGGTCCTGTTGGAAGTCGGTATCGGTGGACTTCTAGATACCACCAATGTAGTGACAGGAGAGATCGCAGTGATCACTTCGATTGGTCTGGATCACCAGGAAACGCTGGGAGGGACTGTTGCCGCAATTGCTCAGCAAAAGGCAGGAATCTTTAAGAAGGACAAGAAAGCTGTAGTGGGACCCTTATCCGATGAAGCTGCAGCTGTTTGTCAAGAAAAAGCGAAGGAATTAGCTGTGGATCTCCACGCCTTCGAGAAAGATTTTGGCTTAGAGCAGGATCATTTTTGGAATGAAAGCGTGGAACTTGTCTTGCCGTCTCTGGGCTTGAAGGGTGATTACCAACGGGAAAATGCTACAGTGGCTTTGGAGGCCTTTTTCCTCTACATGGAGGGTCTAGATCAAGAAGTGGATATGGATCAGGTCAAACTGGCCTTACAAGAGACGCGGTGGCCGGGACGTCTAGAGTTGTTTGGCGACCAGTTGTATTTGGATGGCGCCCATAATCCTCACGCCATGCTGCGCTTGATCGAGTTTGCCAATAGCTTAGCAGGAAAACGCGTGAAGATTTTATTTGGAGCCCTTAAGCGAAAAGATTATAGCGGGATGCTCGAAACGCTTCAAACAGGTTTGCCAGAAGCTGAATTGATTTTGACGACCTTCCATTACGGAGAAGTGGTGGCACAAGGAGACCGACAAGACCTGCCCTATGTAGCTGACTACAAGGCCTATATCAAAGAATTTATGGATCAGAGTCGTCCAGATGAAGTCTTATTTGTCACAGGATCCTTGTATTTTATTGCGGAGGTAAGGGCATTTTTATTAGAGGGGTAAACAATTGACCTAAAGACTTTCTTGGCGTATACTGGTGGTAGATAGTGTACGGTTATAGCGAAAGGAGTCGATCTAAATGAAAAAAATCATGTTTATAATGACCTTGGTGGTAGCCCTTTTTCTGACTGCTTGTAGCCAGCAAGAAAAAGCAACACAGACTTCGAGCAAACAGACGTCTGCTTCATCACAGACTGTGACTTCAGCGAGTGAAGAACAGAAAGAAGGAGTGTCCATAGATGGCAGTTATCGAGGACAGGACGAGGAAAATATGATTCTGTTGGTGGTGACGGGGCGAAAAGGCACGTTTACGGTGCAAGATGCTGATGGCGAAGAAGAGACCAAAGAGGTCAGTATTGATCCGGTCAATCAATCCATGCGTATCGGAGATGAGCCTTATCGCTATCGGATCGAAGGAAATCAGTTGTCGCTAGAAGATCTGGAGCAAGCAGAGGATGATCAAGGGATTATTGTCCTGACCAAGCAATAAGGGACGAGA
>NZ_KQ969692.1:172488-204222 GCF_001578955.1 Streptococcus parasanguinis | reverse complement strand
GTCCCAGCCTCTTTTTGTTTGTCAAGAAGGGGCTTGGTTGGTCGTTGCATCGGGTAAAAAGAATTGGTATACTAGTAGAAAGAAAAAAGGAGGATGCTGTGACCTTTCGAAAATTACGTCTATTAATGTCCAAATATGGATTTAGTATTTTGTTTATGGGCTTTGAACTTTGGGCATCCTTTGCGGCCTTCTTCTGGCTTAATAGATGGTTCCCGCATTGGCTATCTGTTTCGGTCATTGGGCTCTTATATGTGTCGACAATCTTGGCTATTGTTAATCGAAATACCCCGCCTGAAAATAAGGTGACCTGGCTCTTGATTGCCGTCATTCCTGTCTTTGGATCGCTTTTATACCTCATGTTTGGCGAGCGGCGTTTGTCCAAAAAGGAAATGATCCAGCTGAAAAATATGGAGTCCATGAAGTTTAGGGAGGATAACAGCCAGCAACTGCGTAAGGAACTCAAGCAAGAAAGCAAGGCTGTCTATGGCTTGGTTAAGTCGATTTTATCCATGGACCACAATGCGGATCTCTACAATGGGACGGCATCGACCTTTTACCCTCTAGGGGAGGAGATGTATGCGCAACTACTAGAGGATCTGCGAGCAGCGAAAAAATTTATCTTCATCGAGTTTTACATCATTGATGAAGGCTTGATGTGGAACAGCATTCTGGAGATTTTAGAGCAGAAAGTAAAAGAGGGGGTTGAAGTCAAACTCCTTTATGACGATATCGGCTGTATGGCGACCTTGGCCGGGAACTATACTAAACGATTGCGAAAGATGGGGATTGATGCCCATAAGTTTAACAAGGTGATCCCCCGTCTAACAGTGGCTTATAACAACCGAGACCACCGCAAGATTCTGGTCATTGATGGGCAGATCGGCTATACAGGTGGTGTCAATTTAGCAGACGAGTACATCAACCACATTGAGCGGTTTGGTCACTGGAAGGACAGTGCCATCCGTTTAGATGGACGGGCTGTTAAGGCCTTAACGCGACTTTTCCTCATGAACTGGTACATCAACCGTGGGGAAATCGAGGATTTTGACCGCTACCATATTGAAAACAAGGCTGTCGAAGGCGAAGGGCTCTACATTCCCTATGGGAGTGGACCAAAGCCGATTTACAAGTCGCAGGTCGGAAAGACGGTCTATCAAAATATGATCAACCTGGCGACGGATTACGTCTATATCACGACTCCTTACTTGATCATCGATTATGATTTGACAGAGGATATCCGCAATGCTGCCCTTCGTGGGGTGGATGTTCGCATCGTGACCCCGCATATTCCGGATAAAAAATTGATCCAAATTGTTACGCGTGGGGCTTACTTGGATCTGATGGATGCTGGTGTGAAAATCTATGAGTACACGCCTGGTTTTGTCCATAGCAAGCAAGTTCTTGCCGATGATGAAATGGCGGTTGTAGGGTCGATTAACTTTGATTATCGCAGTTTGGTCCATCACTATGAAAATGCCGTCTGGATGTATCGGACGCCTGCCTTGAAAAAGATTCGGGAGGACTTTGACCATATCTTTGAAGTGTCTCAAGAAATTACAGAAGATACCTTCCGCTTTACTTGGCACCAAAGCTTAATCAAGGAAATTATGCAATTGTTCGCACCGATGTTGTAAATGTATAAAAACGAAAATCAGAGTCAGGAATCGAGATGCCTGACTCTTTTTACATATGACTATGTGATAAGAGGCTGACAGGGTCAGCAGAATTTGGTATACTAGAGAAGATAATGGGCTTTTTTCTAAATGGAAAAGCAGAGGAATAGCGAAGAAAAGGAAAAAAGAATGAGCGAAAAAGAGCAAGAAATGACTTCGAAAAAGTTAGGGCTTCACGTGGGAGATAATTTTCAGGATACACGTGAAATTCGCGAAGTGCTAGATAAATCAGTCTTTCGTGAAGAAGAGCCGACTCATAGCCAGCAGGCAGAAGTCTTGGAGGAGCCGGTTGCAATGGAGGCATCAGAGGAAATTAGTGATGCCAAGCCAGAAGCAGTAGCAGAACCTACACAAGATTCGGAACAGGAAGCGGAGCAACCGCTCAGTCGGATGAGTCGTCGTTCACGTAAGGCGGGAGTTGAAGCGGCAAAAGCAGAAGCATCTAAGCTAGAAGAGGATACGGAAGAGCTAGAAGCGGATGTGGCAGTTGAGCCGATCCGTCGTCACTCCAAGCGTCCAGTGCCCCTAGCGATTCCTTTTGTGTTGAGTCTCTTGATTAGTTTGCTGCATGTCGGCGTGCCGTTTTTAACCCGTTTTGCAACCAATCAACAATCGCAAAACTTGTATGCTGGCTGGGCAATGACCAAAGGTCAAGTACCGTTTGGTGATTTTTACGGAACCAATGGTCTCCTCTATTATGCAATCAACTGGTTGGGAAGTTTGGCGGGTGGACATTGGATCTTGATGATCCTCCAAGCGATTGCCCTCTTCTTTGCGGGCACTTACCTCTATCGTGTTGTGCGCCTATTGGTGTCGGATAGAGATACAGCGAAGAATGTCCAATTGCTCTTTTATTTCTTGGTGCTAGGCCTAGGTTTTGGAGGAACTTATGTCACCTTCTTTAGCCTTCCAATTCTATTTGCCAGCATGAATTTCATTTTGGCTTATCTGATTGGACATCGTAAGGACGAAGGCTTTATCCTTTATGGTGCGATTGCAGCTGTGGCTTTCTTGATTGATCCGATGACCAGTGCCCTGTTTTATTTGTTAGCCTTCCTTGGATTAACAGCCTTTAATATCAAGCAGAAGAGATGGGCGCGTGGCTTTTATCAACTGCTAGCAGCTCTCCTTGGTTTTTCACTCGTCTTTTATCCAATTGGCTATATCACCGTTTTGAATCAGACTTTTGGCTATGCCATTAACCAAGTAACCTATGTCTTTAATGCCTTGAATTTTAGCAATGGACAGACCTTCAGTAATGTCATTTATTATGGACTGTTGGCGCTCGCCTTTGGCCTGGTCTCTGCCTTTTTGATGTCCTTTACGAAGCAAAATAGCAGTGCTCGCCGGATCTTCCGCTTTATGGGATGGGTAGGTAGCTTGGTAGTCCTCATCGTGTCTATTGGTCTTCCGGAACAAGGCGCTTACCAATTGTTGCCAATGTTGCCATTTGTTCTTCCTTTGTTTGCGATCTGGTTCTCACGAGATGGGGAAGAAAACGATGGGATCGAACGTCGTGATCGGAAGAAGAAAAACAAGGAAGTTTGGGCCGCTTACTTTACGAGCCAAGTTTTCTTGCCGTTAGTAGCCCTTGTCTATCTGTTGGTGAATCCAGTGGTTCAAGATGTTGTGCTTCAGTCTGGCCAATCCAGTGAACGGAGCGCTATTGCCAGCTACATTAAAAATCACACCAAGTCCAAAGATACCATTTATGCTTGGGATGCGACAGCTACTCTCTATCAAGAAAGCGATCGTTTGGCGGCTTCTGCCTTATTGACTCCGATGTCTTATCTGGGAATTAATGAAAATCGGACCAATGTGATCCAACAAATCGATCGGTCTGAACCGAAGTATATTGTGGTCAACAATCAGGTGGAGTTGACCTCCAAAATGAAAGACTTGCTCAAAGAAAATTATCGTCTGGTTGAGAAGAAATACCGTCATTTCAAACTCTATCAACGCTCTTAAGAAAATCAATATCTTGTGTTTTAGAAAGTTTTTTAGAATTTTTACCACAAGATATTGATTTTTATTTTTGGAGTGGTATAATACAACTTGTATGTAAATAAATGAAGAGAGGCATGTTTGGTATGATCACCTTGAGAGAAGAAAAACTGAGAATGGCCCCGGATATTTTTGTTGAAAAACGAGATGGCCGTCGTGTTCAATTCGATGTTGAAAAAATTTATAAAGCCTTGTTGAAGGCGACAGAAGAAGTGACTTCTCTCACTCCAGTGATGGAAGCCAAGCTAGAAGCCATTGTCGATCGTGTGATCGCAGAGATCTTGGAACGTTTTCCAAATGGCGTGAAGATCTATGAGATCCAAAATGTGGTCGAACATGAATTGCTTCAAGCCAATGAATATGCGATTGCTGAGAGCTACATTACTTATCGCACGCAGCGGGATTTTGAGCGCTCAAAAGCGACAGATATCAACTTTACGATTGGTAAACTCCTCAATAAGGACCAAGCGGTTGTCAATGAAAATGCTAATAAGGACAGCGATGTCTTTAATACGCAACGGGATTTGACGGCGGGGATCGTCGGTAAGTCTATTGGTCTTAAAATGTTGCCCAAACACGTAGCCAATGCCCACCAAAAAGGGGATATCCACTACCATGATTTGGACTATAGCCCTTATACACCGATGACCAACTGCTGTTTGATCGATTTTGAAAGCATGCTCAGAAATGGCTTTAAGATTGGGAATGCAGAAGTAGAAAGTCCTAAGTCCATCCAAACTGCAACGGCTCAAATCTCACAGATTATTGCCAATGTAGCCTCTAGTCAGTACGGGGGTTGCTCAGCTGACCGGATCGATGAAGTCTTGGCCCCTTATGCAGAAAAGAACTACCAAAAGCACTTAGCAGATGCCAAAGAGTGGGTGCTTCCTGAAAAGCAAGAGGACTATGCTTGGAGCAAGACTCAAAAAGATATCTATGATGCCATGCAATCGCTGGAATATGAGATCAATACGCTCTTTACCTCGAACGGACAAACTCCCTTTACTTCGCTTGGTTTTGGTCTAGGAACCAATCGCTTTGAGCGGGAAATCCAAAAGGCGATTTTGGAAATCAGGATCAAGGGGCTTGGATCGGAACATCGGACCGCTATCTTTCCAAAACTGATCTTTACCCTCAAGCGGGGGCTCAACCTAGAACCTGGAACCCCTAACTATGATATCAAGCAATTGGCCTTGGAATGTGCCACTAAGCGCATGTATCCAGACGTTTTGTCTTATGACAAGATTGTCGAGTTGACAGGCTCCTTCAAGGTGCCGATGGGATGTCGTTCTTTCCTTCAAGGTTGGAAGGATGAGAATGGTGTGGAAGTCAATTCTGGCCGGATGAATCTAGGGGTTGTGACAGTCAATTTACCTCGGATTGCCTTGGAATCTGGCGGGGATAAGGAGAAGTTCTGGCAAATCTTTAATGAACGGATGAACATCGCTGAAGATGCCTTGGTTTACCGGGTGGAACGCACCAAAGAAGCGACACCAGCCAATGCACCGATTCTCTACCAATATGGGGCTTTCGGGAAACGCTTGGGCAAGTATGACCAGGTAGATCAGCTCTTCCGTCATCGCAGAGCAACTGTTTCTCTGGGCTATATCGGACTCTATGAAGTTGCAACCGTCTTTTATGGTCCAAATTGGGAACACAATCCAGAAGCCAAACAATTCACGATCGATATCATCAAGGATATGAAAGCGCGCGTGGAAGAATGGTCTGACCAGTATGATTACCACTTCTCCATCTATTCGACACCGTCAGAAAGCTTGACAGACCGCTTCTGTCGCCTAGATACGGAGAAATTTGGTAAGGTTCCGGATATTACAGACAAGGAATACTACACCAATAGTTTCCACTACGATGTTCGTAAGAACCCAACGCCATTTGAGAAGTTAGATTTTGAAAAAGTTTATCCTGAAGCTGGGGCGTCTGGTGGCTTTATCCACTATTGTGAATACCCTGTGCTCCAACAAAATCCAAAAGCCCTTGAAGCGGTTTGGGATTATGCCTATGACCGGGTCGGTTATCTCGGAACCAATACGCCGATTGACCGTTGTTACAAGTGTGATTTTGAAGGAGATTTCACGCCGACTGAGCGCGGATTTGCTTGTCCAAACTGTGGCAATAGCGATCCGAAAACGGTTGATGTCGTCAAACGGACCTGTGGTTATCTAGGAAATCCGCAAGCTCGTCCGATGGTCAATGGCCGTCATAAGGAAATCGCTGCGCGTGTCAAACACATGAATGGATCCACTATCAAATCAGCTGGACACCAAGTGACAGATTAGAAAAGGACATTATGGGAAAATACCAATTAGATGATAAGGGTAAGGCTCAGGTTCAACGATTCCACGAGAAGCATTCAAAGGGTGGAATCAATAAAAAAGACCGAGTAGCCAGCCTGAGAGAACAATTTTTAAATAAAAATAAGAAAAAGTGAGAGTTCTCGCTTCGTATTGAAGATGAAATTCTCTTTTGAGACTTTCCTTAGGTGGGTACGGACGTCAGCGAACTTCTACGAAGTTCCATGACTAATTATTGAGCCTAGGGTCTCAATAATTCCGGATGCCTGAAACTTGTTGGTTTCAGGCATTTTTCCCACGGCGGAAAGTCTCAGTAGATTCTTAAAAAAGTTTAATAAATAAGCGTCACCTTATTGATTCAGTATTTAGTAACTCATTTTATTAAAAATGATTGTTTATGTTGTAAAGTGAGAGTCCGCTCTCGCTTTTCTCTTATGGGGAGGTAAAGATGGAACTACGTAGACCAACATTAGCAGATAAAGAAACCATTCTAAACATGATGACAGAGTTCGAAGAGACCCAGTCGGCCCACGACGGCGGCTTTTGGGATGCTGAGAACTTTGATTATGAGGAGTGGCTAGAAACTAACCTTAATAAAGAAATGGGAATAAACTTGCCTGAAAATCGCGTTCCATCAATTCAGTTCGTATTGTTTGATGAATCAGGTCATGCTTTAGGTTTTTTGAATCTACGGCTGAGACTAAATGAGGGATTGCTGAATTATGCTGGTCATATCGGTTATTCCATCCGCCCTTCTGAAAGGGGCAAAGGATATGCCAAGGAAGCTCTCCGTCAAGGTCTGCGAGTAGCAAAAGAAAAGAACATTCATCGTGCTCTGGTGACATGTAGCACGGAAAATCCGGCCAGTCGAGCTGTTATCTTAGCTAATGGTGGAGAATTGGAGGATGTTCGAAATGGAACGGAGCGCTATTGAATAGAAGTGGAGTAGAAAGCATGACATGGAATACACCAAAACCAGGCGAGTGGAAGAGTGAGGAGCTCAGCCAAGGGCGCATCATTGACTATAAGGCTTTTAACTTTGTCGATGGCGAAGGGGTGCGCAACTCCCTTTATGTGGCCGGTTGCATGTTTCACTGTGAGGGTTGTTACAATGTAGCAACTTGGTCTTTCAATGCAGGCATTCCCTACACTAAAGAGTTAGAAGAGCAAATCATGGCCGATTTGGCTCACCCCTATGTCCAGGGCCTGACCCTGCTTGGGGGGGAACCCTTTCTTAACACCGGCATCCTTCTGCCCTTGGCCAAGCGCGTGAGAAAAGAATTGCCCGACAAAGACATCTGGTCATGGACAGGCTACACTTGGGAAGAAATGATGTTGGAGACCCCTGACAAACTAGAACTTTTATCTCTGATTGATATACTAGTCGATGGGCGCTATGATAAGAGCAAGCGCAACCTCATGTTGCAGTTCCGTGGCTCTTCTAACCAGCGGATCATTGATGTTCAAAAATCCCTCAAAGAAGGAAAAGTCGTCATCTGGGACAAGCTCAATGACGGCAAAGAAAGTTTTGAGCAGGTCAAACGAGATGATCTTTTGTAGGATCTTCAAAAAACCGGGTTTTTCGCCCGGTTTTTTAGATTCTCTGCATAAGTATACAAGGGATTTTGCTTATTTCAGAAAACGCTTACTTTTCAAATGCCCATAATGGACAAAAAAGTGATAATTAATGCATTTTTTGCTAAAAATATGTTACAATAAATATGATTAGGACTAATTGGAGGTATTTATGTCACAAAGGAGACGGAGTCGTCGTTCAGAATATAAGTGGGGGCAATTGCGAATCATTAATTCCGTATTGCTTATTTTTTTGCTTATGACTGCAAGTTGGGCGACCTATACCATGTTGGCCAATAACATCTTGGCTTTTCGCTATGTCAATGTTCTCGTGATGGCACTATTAGCTGTTCTCTCGCTCTTGTCAGCTTGTTTTGTGATTAAAAATCAGGCCAAAAAGACAACTTTGGTCCTGCTTCTTGTCGGCTTATTGGCTAGTTCAGGAGTTTTGTTTGCTAGTCAACAGTTGCTGAATCTGACCAGTAATGTCAACGGCCACTCTAACTATACAGAGTTTGAGATGGCTGTCTATGTCAAGAAAGACAGTGACATCAAAGATATCAAAGAAATCAAGGAAGTGGTGGCACCAAAGGGCAACAATAACGAAGCCAATCTCACGGCCCTCTTGGACAACATCAAAAAGACCAAGGGTCAGGAAATTTCTGTAGTGGATGCACCAACTTATCTAGATGCCTATAAGAGCCTGCAAGAAGGGAATTCTTCTGCTATGGTCCTCAACAGTACCTTTGAAGATACCATCGCTGCAGAAGATGCGGACTATGCGAAGAAGTTGAAGAAAATCTATTCCTACAAGATCCGAAAAGAAGTGGCAGCGACGAGCAAGGTGTCTGCCGATGCGGATGTCTTTAACATCTATGTCAGCGGGATCGATACTTATGGCCCAGTAACCTCGGTTTCTCGATCAGATGTCAATATCATCATGACTGTCAATCGGAAGACCAAGCAAGTCCTATTGACAACGACACCACGGGATGCCTATGTGCCAATCGCAGATGGTGGCAACAACCAAAATGATAAGTTGACCCATGCAGGGATCTACGGAGTGGATGCTTCGATCCATACCCTTGAGAATCTCTATGATATCAAGCTCAACTATTATGTTCGTCTCAATTTCACCTCTTTCCTCAAGTTGATTGACCTTCTAGGGGGAATCGATGTGGAAAATGACCAAGAATTCACGAGCCTTCATGGCAAGTTCCATTTCCCAGTTGGAAAGGTTCATTTGAATTCAGAGCAAGCCCTCGGTTTTGTCCGAGAACGCTACTCACTCCAAGGCGGCGACAATGATCGTGGGAAAAACCAAGAAAAAGTCATTGCGGCCATTATCAAAAAGTTGACCTCTACCAAGGTCTTAAGCAACTACAATGAGATTATCGGAAACCTCCAAGATTCTGTCCAAACCAACATGCAGTTGCCGACCATGATGAACTTGATCAATACCCAATTAGAAACGGGTGGTTCTTATGAGGTGACTTCTCAAGCGATCACTGGTCAAGGACGAAATGACTTGCCGTCTTATGCTATGCCTGGTTACAACCTCTATGTCATGGAGTTGGATCAAGCCAGCTTGACCAAGGCTAAGGAAACCATTCAAAAAGTAATGGAAGGAAAAGAAAAATGATTGATATCCATTCGCACATCGTCTTTGATGTGGATGATGGACCAAAGACAAGAGAAGATACGCGTGCCTTATTGGAAGAAAGCTATCGCCAAGGGGTACGGACCATTATCTCCACTTCTCATCGTCGCAAGGGGATGTTTGAAACTCCCGAAGAAAAGATTTCTGAAAATTTTCAAGAAGTGAAAAAAATTGCGGCAGAGGTCGCGCCAGATTTATCGATTCATTACGGGGCAGAGATCTACTTTACTAATGATGTCTTGAAAAAACTGGAAGAAAAGATCATTCCACGTTTGGCAGAGACGCGCTTTGCGCTGATTGAATTCAGTATGGGAACGCCTTACAAGGAGATCCATACGGCCTTGGACCGTTTGCTCCATCTAGGTGTGACACCGGTGGTGGCCCATATTGAGCGCTATAAGTGCTTGGAGAAAAATGAGGAGCGCGTGCAAGAGATGATTGACATGGGTTGCTACATGCAGATCAATAGTTCCAGTGTTCTCAAGCCTCGCCTCTTTGGGGATGAGCAAAAACAACTGAAAAAACGAGCTCGGTACTTCTTAGAAAAAGACTTGGTGCACTTTGTGGCCAGTGATATGCACAATGTGGACAAACGACCGCCTTATATGGCAGAAGCCTATCGCTTGATCAAGGAAGAATACGGAGAACAACGAGCACAAGCTCTCTTTGTCAGCAATCAAGAACTCTTGTTAGCGGATGAATTAATCTAACCAGGAAACAGGTGGAGAGATCCACATGAAGGAGTAATTAGGAAATGAACAATCAAGAAAATCAAGCAGTGGAAATTGATGTTTTCGCTATGCTGAAGACCCTATGGAAACGCAAGTTTTCGATCGTTTTGGTCGCTCTTGTCTTTGCCATTGCAGCATTTGGCTACAGTGCCTTTTTAGCCAAGAAAGAATACCAAAGTACTAGCCGGATCTATGTGGTCAGCCGTCAAAACCAAGACAACAATGCCTTGACAAACTCTGATTTGCAGGCGGGTTCTTACTTGGTTAAGGACTACCGTGAGATCATTCTTTCTCAGAATGTCTTGAGCCAAGCTATCGAAGAATTGAAACTCGATATGACACCTGCTGAATTGTTGAAAAAGATCAGTGTGTCCGTTCCAACAGATACTCGTATCCTTTCGATCACGGCTAAGGACGGAGATCCAAAAGAAGCGGCTCGTATTGCTAATGGTCTTCGGAATGTAGCAGCTGAAAAGATCATTTCTGTGACCAAGGTGTCAGATGTTACGACCTTGGATGAAGCCGAAGTGCCTCAATCACCTTCTTCACCAAATATCAAGCGCAATGTCCTTCTTGGCTTTATTGCTGGAGCTGGTTTGATGGTGGTTCTCATGGTCGTAGTAGAAGTCTTGGACGATCGTGTCAAGAGACCAGAAGACGTTGAAGAGCTGATGGGTCTGACCTTACTTGGTGTTGTACCAGATATTAAGAAACTATAGACTGGAGATCGCATGAATACGTTAGAAATTTCAAAAAACAAATTGCAAGAAATTCGAAAAGTGGAAGAGTACTTCAATGCTCTTGCGACCAATATCCAATTGAGTGGAGTGGATCTAAAAGTCATCGCTGTCTCATCTGTTCAAGAAAATGAAGGAAAATCAACCACTTCAACCAACTTGGCCGTTGCTTTTGCGCGTGCGGGTTACAAGACCCTCTTGGTCGACTGTGATATCCGGAACTCTGTCATGACAGGGATTTTCCGTAGTCGTACTAAGATTCAAGGGTTAACAGATTTCTTATCTGGTCGTAGCCAATTGGACCAAATTTTGTATGCGACTGATTTTCCAAACTTGGATATCATCGAGTCTGGACAGGTCGCACCAAACCCAACAGGTCTCTTGCAAAGCAAGAACTTCACTGTGATGATGGATGCCCTGCGTGAGCATTTTGACTACATCATTGTCGATACGCCTCCAATCGGGGTCGTGATCGATGCAGCCATTATCGCCCAACGCTGTGATGGAACTGTCTTGATCACAGAATCTGGTGCCAATGGACGCAAGGCTGTCCAAAAGGCCAAGGACCAATTAGAACAAACAGGCACACCTTTCTTAGGAGTAGTGCTCAATAAATTTAACATTAAAGCTGCTGAGTATGGTTCGTATGGTGGATACGGATCTTACGGAGAGTACGGGAAAAAGTAAAGAATAGGATTGAGGGAAAATGGGAGAAGAAAGAATCGAACTGGAAAAATTAAATATTGTTCTCTTTCAAAGTTTGGCTGTCCTATTTTCAGCTTACATTGTGAGTCTTTTTAAGGATGCAGAATACACATCGCAGACGATCGCCATTCTCTATCTCTTGCATTTTGTAGCCTTCTACATTAGCAATGTCTCCTATCGTTTTTACAGCAGAGGCTATCTGGATGAGCTCTTTCAGGTCTTGAAATACAATGTATTTTTCGCTGTTGGGATCACCTTTACCTCTTTTATGCTCGACGGGGTCTTTTCCATTTCTCGTCGGGGGATGATCTACTTCTTTCTTTTCAATACGTTTTCCGTCTACATCATGGATCTCTTGCTCAAGAGATACCGGAAGTCTGTTTCACCACGGCGGAAAAGTTCGCGAAAGATTTTCTTGATCACAGCGACCAGTCGGATGGAAAGGGTATTTGATATTCTGCATTCGCCCAGCCTCTATCATGGGGAATTGATCGGTGTCACTGTCATGGATGATACGGATTTTACCCATTCGGGTGTACGGGTGGTGCAGCCGGATCAAATGATGAACTTTGTGACCAAGGAAGTGGTGGATGAAGTGTTTATCAATCTGCCAAGTGAGGACTACAATATTAGTGACTTCGTCTCGGAGTTTGAGAGTATGGGGATCGATGTATCGGTCAATCTCAATGCCTTTAACTTCGCTTCTTTGGGCAATAAACGGGTTCGAGAAGTCGGGGGACTAAGTGTCGTCACTTTCTCAACCAATTTCTACAAACCGAGCCACGTATTGGCCAAACGTCTCTTGGATATTGCGGGAGCCCTCTTTGGTCTCTTGATTTGTGGACTAGTAAGTATTGTCTTAGTCCCTCTGATCCGTAAAGATGGCGGCCCTGCCTTCTTTGTACAGAAGCGGGTCGGAAAGAACGGACGGTATTTTAACTTCTATAAATTCCGCTCCATGCGCGTGGATGCCGAAGAGATTAAAAAAGATCTGATGGCGCAAAACACCATGACAGGTGGGATGTTTAAGATGGAAAACGATCCGCGGGTAACATCAATCGGACGCTTTATCCGTAAGACCAGTCTGGATGAATTGCCACAATTTTACAATGTTCTGATCGGTGACATGAGTCTAGTCGGAACTCGTCCTCCAACGGTAGACGAATACCAAGACTATACGCCAGCCCAAAAACGCCGACTCAGTTTCAAGCCAGGGATTACAGGCCTTTGGCAAGTGAGCGGACGCAGTAAGATTACAGATTTTGACGAGGTAGTCAAACTCGACGTTGCATACATGGATGGTTGGACGATCTGGAGAGATATTCAGATCCTGCTCAAGACCGTGAAGGTTGTACTTAGAAAAGAAGGAGCGAAGTAGGAAAATGCCTACTTCGTCCTTTCCATGTTAGGAGAAAAATGACACAATCAATTTATATCGTTGGTTCCAAAGGGATTCCAGCAAAATATGGTGGTTTTGAGACCTTTGTTGAAAAGTTGACAGAATTCCAACAAGATAAAGATATCCAGTATTATGTAGCTTGTATGCGGGAGAATTCAGCCAAATCAGGGATTACTGCAGATACTTTTGAACATAACGGTGCAATTTGCTACAACATTGATGTCCCTAATATTGGTCCTGCACGTGCCATTGCTTACGATATTGCAGCACTTAATAAGGCGATTGAAATCGCAAAGGAAAACAAGGACCAGGCACCAATCTTTTATGTCTTGGCTTGTCGGATTGGTCCCTTTATTTCAAGGATAAAAAAGAAAATCAAGGCTATCGGAGGAACTCTGATGGTCAATCCGGATGGTCATGAGTGGCTTCGTGCCAAGTGGAGTCTTCCAGTCCGCAAGTATTGGAAGTTTTCTGAGCAACTCATGGTCAAACATGCTGATCTTTTGATTTGTGATAGTAAGAACATCGAAGCTTATATTCAGAAGGATTATGCTAAGTATCAGCCACAGACGACCTATATTGCTTATGGAACCGATACAAGCAAGTCTATCCTGAGTAAAGAAGACGAGAAAGTACGGACTTGGTTTGCAGATAAGCAAGTTACTGAAGGAGATTACTACCTTGTCGTGGGACGTTTTGTACCGGAAAACAACTATGAGGCCATGATTCGTGGCTTTATGCAGTCAAACTCCCAAAAAGATTTTGTTCTAATTACCAATGTAGAACAAAACAAGTTCTATGAACAGTTGCGTAAAGATACTGGATTTGATCAAGATCCTCGAGTGAAGTTTGTCGGGACGGTCTATGATCAAGAATTGCTCAAATACATCCGTGAGAATGCCTTTGCTTACTTCCATGGTCATGAAGTAGGTGGTACCAATCCATCCCTTCTTGAGGCTCTTGAGTCTACTAAGCTCAATCTCTTGTTGGATGTTGGCTTTAACCGTGAAGTCGGTGAAGATGGGGCGCTCTATTGGAAGAAAGATCAATTGGCACATGTCATCGATCAGGCTGAACAAATGGATACTCAAGCAATCGAAGATCTCAATCAAAAATCAAGTCAACGGATTGCTGAAGCCTTTACTTGGGAAAAAATTGTTACAGACTACGAGAAAGTATTTAAAGGATAGAAATGCAGAAAATTTTATATCTTCACGCTGGTGCCGAAATGTATGGTGCTGACAAGGTTTTGTTGGAGCTTATTAAGGGTTTGGATAAAGATGCTTTTGAAGCACACGTTATTTTACCCAATGACGGTGTCTTAGTGGGTGCTTTAGAAGAGGTCGGTGCTAAGGTTAAAGTTATTGATTACCCAATTTTGCGCCGGAAATATTTTAATCCAAAAGGCATTCTTGAGTACTTTGGCTCCTATAACCGTTACTCCAAACAAATTGCTCAGTATGCTAAGGAGAATGGCATTACTCTTATTCACAATAATACGACTGCGGTACTTGAGGGGATTTATCTTAAACGTAAGTTGAAATTACCTTTGATTTGGCATGTGCATGAAATTATCGTCAAACCAAAAGCAATCTCTGATTTCATCAACTTTTTGATGGGGCGCTATGCGGATACGATTGTGACAGTTTCAAATGCTGTTGCTAATCATGTCAAGCAGTCTCGTTTTGTAAAAGATGACCAAGTTCAAGTCATCTATAATGGTGTTGACAATGCTGTTTATCAGGTGATGGATGCTAGTGCGGTCCGTGATCAGTTTGGTATCGCCCAGGATGCTTTGGTGATCGGAATGGTTGGTCGAGTGAATGCTTGGAAAGGTCAAGGCGACTTCCTAGAAGCTGTGACGCCAATCTTACAGGCTAATCCAAAAGCAGTAGCCTTTTTGGCAGGAAGTGCATTTGAAGGTGAAGAGTGGCGCGTGGAGGAGTTGGAGAAGGCTATATCAGACTCACCAGTAGCTGGACAAATCAAGCGAATTGACTATTATAGCAAGACAACAGAACTCTATAATATGTTTGATATCTTTGTCTTGCCAAGTACCAATCCAGATCCACTACCAACAGTCGTACTAGAAGCGATGGCTTGTGGTAAACCTGTAGTCGGTTACCGTCATGGTGGTGTCTGTGAAATGGTTAAGGAAGGCGAAAACGGCCTTCTTGCCACACCAAATCAACCTTCTGAATTATCCAAGGCTATTCAAGAATTGGCTGAGAACACTGAGAAGAGAGAACAATTTGGAAAGGCATCTGTTAAACGCCAAAAAGAACTATTCTCATTACAAAGTTATATTCGGAATTTTTCGGAGTTGTATAAGAAATATTAAATAATCAAATTCGCTGAAAAAAGGATTATATCCGAGCTGATTTAAAGATTTACCATATATCATTGAATGTTGTAAGTCAGTTAGATCAGATAGGAGAAGAATTAGAGTAGAATAAAAAATTAGGTAAATAATCTATGAAACCACTATTAACTGTCGTCATTCCAGTATATAATGTTGAAAGATATTTAAAACGTTGCATTGAAAGTGTTCTTGCCCAAGAATGGAAGGACTATGAGATTCTACTTGTTGATGACGGGAGTACTGATCATTCTCCTCAAATCTGTGATGACTATGTTAAGGATTATGACTTTATCTCAGTTATTCATAAAGAAAATGGTGGACTTTCTGAAGCACGGGACACAGGTATTTCTCATGCCAAAGGAGAATATGTTTATTTTCCTGATTCAGATGATTGGATTGAACCAGATACCTTTATAGCGTTAGCAGAAGCGCTAGAATCTCTAGAGTTTGATATTATTTCTTTTAATCGTGAGTTTGTGAAGGGTGAAGAAGATGCTATAGTTTCAGAACCAGAAGTGACCCAAGTATTTGAAGGTAAAGATGCTTTTGTGCAAATGCTGAAGCATCGTTATATTACTGGGTTTGCTAATGATAAAATCTATCGAAAATCATTATTCACTGATCATAACATTCAGTTTCCAATTGGGAAATACTATGAGGATCTTGGCACTAATTACAAACTGTTTCTTGTGGCTAAGAAGGTCTATGCAACTAATCAAAAATACTATCACTACTTAATTGACAACCCAGATTCTATTACACAGTCTTGGAATGAAAAAAAGTTTAGAGATATGTTTGGATTTTATAAAGAAATGTTTTATTCAGATTTTGTATGTTCGCAATTAAATCAAGAAGAGTTGCATATCTCACAACTTTATTATGTAAATGGATTGATTCACATACTAGCAAGTTTGTATAAATCTAAATTAGACAAAGAATATATAGACATTACTGATGAAGTGAAACAAGAATTGCTTAAGAATAGTGTTTCTCTTTCTCAAATGAAAGACCAACCAAATAAGTTAAAATATGTACTGTATAGACTTAAAGTATTAAAACTAGCCTTCAGTATACAAAACGTTTTTTGATGTTGTTTTAAGAAATCATTCTGAGATTTTTAGACAAGGGTTTGGCAAATGAAGTTTGGACTATTTTATTTGATAAAGAAAAGTAACATAATATTTTTGGTCTTTCTTCTTTTTTATTGTATCGGAATAATGGACTTTTAACAAAAAAATTATATAGTTAGACCGGCCAAACAATTATTTTATAGGTGATTTAACATGGAAGAAAAAATTGATTTTGTTGTACTTTGGGTTGATGGAAATGATCCTGACTTCATTAGAGAAAAAAATAAATATACGTCTAATAGTTTGCAGGTTGATAATGATGGAGATAATCTGCACCGTTATAGAGATTATGGAACATTCAATTATTGGTTTCGGATGGTAGAGAAGCATGCACCGTGGGTAAATAATATTTATCTTATAACTAATGGTCAAAAACCGGAATGGTTAAATTTAAATCATCCTAAACTAAAATGGGTTAGGCATAGTGATTTTATGCCTGAGGAATATTTACCAACATTTAATTCTGCTGCAATTGAGTTGAATTTACACCGCATTGAAGGTTTATCAGAGAACTTTGTTTTTTTTAACGATGACATGTATTTGATTCAAGATGTTAAGCCTGATGATTTTTTTGTCAACGGACAACCGAGGCTATTGGCTGTTTATGAAGCCTTGGTTCCGTGGTCATCTTTTTCCAAAGTTTATTTTAATAATGTAGAAGTTTTATATAGACATTTTTCAAATAAAAAAGCCTTGAAACAGTCGCCGTTTAAGTTTTTCAATTTTAAATATGGTCAATTGGTTTTAAAAAATATTTTGTTATTTCCATGGAAGATAACTGGATACTATAATCAGCATACACCAGTTCCAATAAAAAAGAGTACACTAATTCATTTATGGAATGTAGAAGAAGACATTTTTGTTCAAACATCTAAACATAAATTTAGAGACTATAATACGGATATAAATCATTATTTATTATGTTATTGGCAAATTGAAAGTAATGATTTTCAACCATCTACTAAAAATTTTGGAAAATCAATTTCAATTACCGCTGTTGATCAGCTTCCTAAATTATTATCGAAAAAAAAGACAAAATTACTTTGTGTCAATGATGATATGGCGATGACAGAAAATGACTTGGAGAAATTTTCTAAGATATTGTCTAATCGTTATCCTGACAAGTCTCAATTTGAATTGTGATTCAATGTATTAGTTACTGGAGTAAATAGATGAAAACTAAAATTTTACAAATGGGGGCAGACAATTTCGGAGCAGGAGGTAGGTCTGTAATAGCCTATAACTTGACTCGTCCCTTAACAGACGACTTTCAAGTTGACTTTTTGGCTATTGGAAAATTGAAGAACCCTAGTTTTCATCGAATAATTGAAGAAAACGGGGGACAGGTTCAACATGTTAAGGAAGCATCAAGTAAAATAAAAAGGCTAAGAAATATCTACTCTATTTTAAAAAAAGAAAAGTACGATATTGTTCATATTAACGCAGATGATGCTATCGAGGGGTTATTTAATATTATTCTGTCAAAGCTTGTAGGTGCAAAAATAGTACTTCATGCTCACACTACTTCATCTAGTCGTGGTAAGGGTTTTGTTGGCAGATTAAAAATGTTAACGGCAAGAAAAATAATTAAGTTTCTTGTTGATTATAAGTTGGCCTGTTCACTTGAAGCAGCGAATTATTTGTATGGCGATACTGATTTGTCTGATGTGGCGATACTGAAAAATGGTATTGTAATCAATGACTTTTTATATAATGAAGAGTTAAGGCAAAAGGTACGAGAGAATCTAAATATTCCAGTGGAGGCTACCGTTTTAGGTACTGTCGGGAGAATGTCATATGAAAAAAATCCTGAATTTATAGTTGACCTAATACATACTTTTTTTCTCAAGGTACCTAATTTTTATTTTATATGGATTGGTGATGGTGAAGAACGAGCTAATATAGAAACGCTGCTAGACGAAGAAATAAAATTAGGAAGGGTTTTATTGCTTGGAAAACAAGAACAACCAGCACAATATTTACAAGCAATGGATGTTTTTTTGTTACCTTCTTTCTATGAAGGATTTGGAATCGTGAATATTGAAGCACAAGCATCTGGACTACCTTGTGTGGTAAGTTCTGCTGTTCCAGAGTCAGCATCGGTTAATTCAAACTTTTATAGATTATCATTATCTGATGGTGTTGAAAAGTGGTCAGATTTTATCACCTCTATGAGTTATGAACGCCTTCCATATGGTTCTAGAGAAAAAATAAAAGAAGCTGGATTTGATATAGAGGATAGCGCTAGAAAATTACGAATAATCTATCAGGAATTAGCGAAGTAAAACAAAAGGAGATTCTATGTACTCATTAATTATTACTGATTACAAATCAATGAGTGATACAGTAGATTATATAAAAAAGTTTATTGATATATATGTCGGGAATGATGTACATTACATTATCGTAGATAATAGTGCGGAAGAATTGGGGAAACAATTCTTACAAGATTCTAAAGTTGAATTTACTTCCTCTGCTTTTAATGGGAAAAAAGTTTATTCTTTTGAAATTTCACAAAGGAAAATTTATATAATTGATTCCAATGAAAATGGTGGATACTCTAAAGGCAATAATTTAGGTGCAAAATTTGCAATTCAGAACTTTGATACACGCTATCTAGTTTTTTCAAACAATGATTTAGAGTTTCCTAATGGTTTACAGTTGAATGAATGTAAAACTATCATTGAAACGAGCGATCATCCAATAGGTATAGTTGGTCCTAAGATTCTCACTCCTCAAGGAGATATTCAAAGTCCTCGTAAGCGGATGAATTTTGTAGAAGAGATGATACTTCAGGATTATAATAGGCAGTGGTTTAATAGTAAGATACATAAATGGATTGATATTGACTATACTGCTCCTGAGGGTGAGACTGGATGGGTTAGTGGTAGCTTTATGTTTGTTTCTAGAAATGCTTTTGAAGCAGTATCAGGATTTGATGAAAATATTTTTCTCTATTGTGAAGAAATGATTTTAAGTGAAAGAATGAGGAATAAGGGATACATGACTTATTTCTATCCTGAATGGACAATTTATCATTATCATAGAGGAGCGCATAATCCTGAGTCAGAGAAAATTGGCCGTGTATCAAAAAAATACTATTACAGAGAATATAGAGGGGCATCTAAACTTTCTTTGAAAATATCTGATATGTCCTACTTCTTATGTAAAAAGATATATCGATTGAAAAAAATATTGGATGGTACGTATTTCAAGGAGAAAAAACATTGAAATTTAATAAATATCTTTTTCTATTTTTACTATTTTTCTTGATTGAATTCAGAGGTTTTTATCTAGTAAGTTGGCCGAATTTACTGGGAGGAGCGGCCAGTAATAAATTAGGAGTTGCATTCTATTCTTTAATATTATTTTTGGCATACTTTATCTATAATAAAGGGAAACTTAAACTAGGTATTTTTGGAAATTATATCCTAATCTTTTTTCTAATTCTGTTTTTTAATTCGCTTGTGTCAATGTATTTATTTGATTACTCGATTACGCAAGTATTGTGGGATGTTCTTCCTTATTCAATTTTACTCCTTTATTTTCCTCTTTGCGAGATATTTAAGACAGAAAGAAACTATAAGCTTTTTGTTAAAATCGGTCAGATAACCATTTCAATAGTATCAATATTATTTGTTATGCAAGTATACAGATATCATGGCTTGCAAACATTGTTTTTGAAAATTGAAGAGATTATTCCTATAAGTTATATTTATAATTTAACAGTACCTTTACGTATTTATAGTGTTTTTGAGGGACTTGTTCGGGTATTTGTTATATTGGTGGCATGGAAAATTATTGCAAATCATTTTAAAAAATCATTTTTTGATATAGTTAGTTTATTATTGATGTTAGTTGCTATTTTTTATGTTGATCAGTCGAGATACTATTTGGTGACTGTACTAATAGTCATTCTTTCAATGTATTTCATATACAATAAGCGTAGACTAACTCTATCCTCATTATTATGGACTCTTATTTTAGGGACGGCGGGTTTATTCATTATTTCAAATAAATTTGGTTCAATATCTGATAGTATTTCGGATAACACCGGCTCCTCTTTTGCTCGAACAGGTGCAATAGAATATTATTTTAATAAAATTTTTACTTATCCATTTGGTTTAGGATTGCATACTCCGGAAAAGGGCACTTCTTTATATTATTTTATAAAAGGGCCTGATGGATTTTTTAATTATGATGATATCGGGATATTTGGAACATTAGGTTCTTTGGGGGTGCCAGGGTTTGTATGGTATATCCTTTTGACTATAAATTTAATTATGACGTGGGTAAAGAAACTTAGTTCCAACGTATTAATAACAGGCCTACTGATTAGTTTTCTGATGAGCCTTCCAATCATGTCATATATTGATAGACCTCGGATTATTGCGTTAACGTTGACACTAGTTATTATCAATAATGAATCTGCAAAATTAAACAGAGATGGAGAGTTAATAGATGACTAAAAAAATGGGAGTGAATGCGGCTTTAAATTTATTTAAAACAGCACTTTCAATTATATTCCCTTTAATCACTTATCCCTATATCAGTAGAATATTAGGTGTGGAGAACCTAGGAAAAATTAATTATACAGCTTCTATTGTAGGTTACTTTTCTTTAGTTGCTGCACTTGGGATCTCTACTTATGCTATTAGGGAAGGGGGGCGTATTAGATCTGATTCTAAGAAATTAAGTCATTTAGGTAATCAAATTTTTACTATAAATATTTTATCGACGATAGTATCCTATCTGTTGTTAGTATTAGTTGTATGCTTATTTATTCCGAATAGAGAATATCAAATTCTGATTTTTATTCAAAGTTTGACAATTGTTTTTACAACACTCGGAGTGGACTGGATAAACGTTCTTTTTGAGGATTTCCTTTATATTACGATTAGAAGTATCATTATACAAATTTTATCGTTGATATTGATGTTTGTTCTTGTTAAAACAGCTAGTGATTTATATCTATATACATTTATCTCAGTAATTGGTTCAGGGATATCTTGTATTTTAAATTTAATCTATTGTAGAAAGTATTTAAAACTCTCTCTTGTTTGGAGACTTGATCTAGTAAAGCATTTTAAGCCAATTATTGTCTTGTTTTCTGGTGGTCTAGTAATTAGTATCTATGCTAATTCTGATATGCTAATATTAGAGTGGTTTAAAGGAGCATATTACGTTGGATTGTATGCTGTTGCAGCCAGAGTATATACAATATTAAAAAATTTATTAGCTTCAATCTATTCTGTTACAATACCTAGGTTGTCACATTTGTTTGGAGAACAGAAAATTGACGAATTTAAAAAAAGTTATACTCAAATACTTTCAGTGGTAACTCTAATCTTAATTCCAATGAGTGCAGGTCTTATTGTCCTATCTAGGGAAATTATTTTATTTTTAGGTGGAATAAAATTTATCGATGCCACTTTAACATTACAGTTACTAGCAATTAGTTTAATTGGAGCCATATTTGGTGGGATATTAACTTATGGGCTTAATATACCTATCGGACGTGAAACTGTAAACTTAACAGGAGCTCTATATGGAATTGTTGTAAATATCGGAATTAGTCTTCTTTTAATTCCAGTATTTTATCAGAATGGTGCTGCAGTAGCAACGATTGCATCAGAATTTTTTATTGTTTTATATAACTTTCTGGTTGTAAGAGAAAGCGGGAAGTACATTAATTTTGTACTATGGAGACAGAACTTAGTTCAAGCTTTACTAGGTTTCTTTTCAATAATAGTCATTGGTTTTGGGTTTAAGTTATTCGTAACTAATTCACTTCTTTTAATTTTTAGCATTACTTTAGTAAGCTTAATCATCTATTTATTAGAGCTCAAACTTTTAAAAAATCCATTGTTAGATCATATTTTAGATATAGCTAAACATAAATTTAGGAGGGGTTAGTTTGAAGATTGTAATTCCAAGAATTATTCATAACAAAGAACAATTGACCTGGGATTGGTCTGGTACAATAACTAATATTAAAAAGTATTTAGGAAAATACGAGATTGTTGAGGAACAGAATATTTTTTATACTTTTAGAATGAATGTGCACAAAGTGCTTGTTCGTTTAGGTATTAGAAAATCTGATATGAACATGACGTATATAAAATATGCTGAAAATCAAGTTCATCTCTCTCCAAAGGATGTTTGTCTTACATTTGATGAGTTTCCTTTATCTTTTCCTGATAATCCAGTGTATATCTATCAAGACTTGAATCTTCATTATTTGATAGAGAGTTCTCAAAACAATAGTCAATCATTCAAATATAGTGGTTTTCAAAACGTCTCGGCAGATATTCTAGATAGTCGAATGAGAAAACAGGAAACATTTTATAATCAAGCCACTGGAATATTTACTATGAGTAAATGGTTTTCAGATTACCTAATAGCTCAACAAGGGCTTCCAGTTGAAAAAGTTCATTACGTGGGAGCGGGAACAAATATGGACAACCTATTACTTGAGCACTCACATAAGGGACGAAATAAATTTTTATTTATTGGCAAAGATTTTTTGCGTAAAGGTGGAAATCTTGTTTATAATGCTTTTGTTTATTTGCAAAATAATCTCATGCCAGAGGCAGAGTTGTACATTATAGGTCCCTCAGATGCACCGATGGAATTTAACAATCCGAATGTTTATTTTTTAGGGAATCTACCAGCTGATAAGGTGCAATATTATTATAATCTTTGTGATGTATTTGTTTTACCTTCTCGATTTGAAGCATTTGGAATTGTGTTTGTTGAAGCTCTTTGCTATGGTTTACCATGTATTGGACGTAATTTAATGGAAATGCCAAATCTAATTCAAAATAATGAAACAGGATTATTAATACCTGCTGAAGAGGAAAACCCACGGGTTTTAGCTGATAAAATGTATAATCTAATAAAAGATGAAAGCTTCTTTAGAAATGTTCAGATGAAACAAGATTATTATAAAGCAGAATATTCGTGGGACACAGTTGCAAAAAGAATGATTTCAGTGATGAAACAGGATTTAGATCAGGTATAATTCTTTTTCTAATTAAATTTTTGACAACTACCGATTGTAGTAAATAATTTATTTGGGATATGAAAAATAGTTTAATAGCAAAAGAAGTCAGATAGACTTCTTTTTTTAGTTTTTCAAAAAATATCACTAATTTTAAAAATTTGCCTTATAAAACTTTTCATCGCTGAAACCGTGTGGTAAAATGATTAACGTATAAAATTTGTATAAAGGGAAGTTTATATGAAAAAGAAAGATCTTATTTTTTATGCCGGAGCGGCAGTCTTGATGGCTGTATCTGCTCAGGGAGTCAGTGCAGATGAACTGGTTTCAAACGAGGCTGCTACTACTGAAGGCAACCAAGTCCAAGCTGAAAAAGCGCCAGAAGTGGCCGTTGCTGAAAAGTCGGTAACACCTGTCGCAAGCAACTATGCAGCACCAGCAAATGTGACCGAACAGCCTGTAGCACCTGTGAACAAGGTCGCGGCTTCAGAAAGTGGGGCTCCATCTGTAGAGAAAGCTACAGAAGCATCGACTACTGAGAAAGAAGAAACTCCTCTTCAGTCTAATACAGGAAGCACGACCTTCTTTAACACAGGCGCTCACGCTCCAGCTGGTCGTTCAACAGATGTGGCGGTTCAGCCAAAATCATTCGTTGATGTGAGTAGCCATAACGGAGACATTAGTATTGGAGACTACCGTACCCTAGCTAATAAAGGCGTGGGCGGTGTCGTTGTCAAATTGACAGAAGACACTTGGTACAAGAACCCGAATGCGGAGAACCAAATTCGTAATGCACAAGCTGCGGGTCTGCAAGTATCGACGTACCACTTCTCACGCTATACTTCTGAGGAAGCAGCGCGTGCAGAAGCGCGATTCTACATTGCAGCTGCACAACGTTTGAGTTTGCCAAAGAATACCCTCATGGTCAATGACTTTGAGGATGCCAAGATGCAGCCAAACATTAACCGCAACACCCAAGCTTGGGCTGACGAAATGCGCAAAAATGGCTACACCAACTTGATGTTCTACACCAGTGCTAGCTGGTTGGATGAAAACAACCTTCGCAAGAAAGGTCCTGTTAACACCGCTCAATTTGGGCTTCAGAATTTCTGGGTTGCTCAATACCCTTCTCCAAAACTGTCTGTAAACGATGCGAAAAGCTTGCGTTACAATGGGAAAGCTGGCGCGTGGCAGTTTACTTCTCAAGCGGAATTGCTTCCAGGAAAACACCTCTTTGACCACAGTGTGGACTATACCGGTCGCTTTACAGCGAACGCAAAACCTGCAGCGGATCCAACAGAAGGCAGCTTAAGTGGGAAGATTGACATTGTCAATAACGATACTATGACGGGCCGCTTTGACGTTGTCATCTCAAATGTTAAGGCACCAAATGGAGTTCGAAGTGTTTCTGTACCGATCTGGTCAGAAACAGGTGGTCAAGATGACCTTGTTTGGTATACAGCCAACCGTCAAGCAAACGGAACCTATACTGTTAATGTAAAAGCGTCCGATCATAAAAACTCAACTGGTCTTTATAATGTTCACCTTTACTATGTTCAGAACAATGGACAAATGACGGGTGTGGGTGGAACAACGACAAATGTTTACATCGGAAAACGACCAGAGGATTTAAAACCAAGTGGCACGCTAACGATTGAGAATAATAATGCTGAAACAGGAACCTTTGATGCAGTTATTCGCAATGTAGTAGCTCCAAATGGCTTGAAAGAAGTCTTGGTTCCAACTTGGTCAGACAAGAACTGGCAGGATGATCTAGTATGGCATAAAGCGGTTCGTCAAAGTGACGGCAGCTACCGAGCAACTATCAAAGCCTCAGATCATAAAAATGAAGATGGTAAATACAATGTCCATGTTTATTATGTAGATCAAGCTGACAAACGAAATTACATCACAGAGACTACAACAGAAGTACACCACGTTAAACCAAGTGGCACTGTCACCATTGAGAATAATAATTCAGAGGCAGGAACCTTTGATGCAGTTATTCGCAATGTAGTAGCTCCAAATGGCTTGAAAGAAGTTTTGATACCAACCTGGTCAGACAAGAACTGGCAAGATGATCTAGTATGGCACAAAGCAGTTCGTCAAAGTGACGGAAGCTACCGAGCTACCATCAAAGCCTCAGATCATAAAAATGAAGATGGTAAGTACAACGTCCATGTCTACTATGTAGATCAAAATAATCAACGGAACTACATAACAGAAACCACGACATACATCACAAAGACTGCGACAGAAGTACACCACGTAAAACCAAGTGGCACGTTAACGATTGAAAATAATAATGTTGAGACGGGCACGTTTGATGCAGTTATTCGCAATGTAGTAGCTCCAAACGGATTGAAGGAAGTCTTGATCCCAACCTGGTCCGACAAGAACTGGCAAGATGATCTAGTCTGGCATAAAGCAGTTCGTCAAAGTGATGGAAGCTACCGTGCGACTATCAAAGCCTCAGACCATAAAAATGATGACGGTAAGTACAACGTCCATGTCTACTATGTGGATCAATCTGACAAACGAAACTACATCACAGAGACTACAACAGAAGTACACCACGTAAAACCAAGTGGCACGTTGACGATTGAAAATAATAATGTTGAGACGGGCACGTTTGATGCAGTAATTCGTAATGTAGTAGCTCCAAACGGATTAAAAGAAGTCTTGATCCCAACATGGTCCGACAAGAACTGGCAAGATGATCTAGTATGGCATAAAGCAGTCCTTCAAAGTGATGGAAGTTACCGTGCAACTATCAAAGCTTCAGACCATAAAAATGAAGATGGTAAATACAATGTCCATGTTTATTATGTAGATCAAAATAACCAACGGAACTACATTACAGAAACCACGACAGAAGTGCGTCAAGCCCGCCGTTCTGGTACAATCTTGATCCAAAACAACAACAAGGATACAGGTACCTTTGACGTCATTATCAAGGATGTATACAGTCCTAAAGGTGTGCGGACTGTTCAAGTTCCTACATGGTCGGATAAGGATGGACAGGATGATCTCCGCTGGTACGAAGCGACTCGTCAAGCAAACGGAGACTACAAGGTATCGGTCAAAGCGAGCGATCATAAGAACTCTACTGGTAAATACCATATTCACCTTTATTACATTCAAAATGATGGTTCTCGTGTAGGTGTTGGTACCACGACTACAGAAGTTGAATTCCGAAATGCCCAGACCAAGACGCAAGCTGCTATCAAGAATGTCAATGCAACGAACGGGACTTATACAGTAGCTGTAGATCAGGCACCTCAGGGACGTCAGATTAAGAATATTCGTGTCGCAGCTTGGTCTAAAGCGCACCAAGAAAATCTATACTGGTATTCCGCAACACCGACAGGTATGCATACAGAGATCACTGTCTCTGCCAATAACCACGGTAATGAAGCGGGCAACTACACCACTCACGTCTATGTAGACTACAAAGATGGGGGAGTTGAAGGTTTTAACCTCGGTCAGACAGCCTTGTCTCCACGAAATCAAAAGGTGAATCCACAAACAACCTATTATTCTCAACGGGATCCTCGTTGGGCTGGGAAATATTACGGTGTGAGCAATGTCGATCAGTCAGGTTGTGTGCCAACCTCCCTTGCTATGACCTTTACAGATATCCTAGGTAGAACTATTTTGCCAACAACAGTAGCTGATTATCTCTACAACAATACTGATTCATTCAACAAAGGTGAAGCAGGAACAGATTCTGATGGGATTGTAGCTGCCACTCGTAACTGGGGCTTGAAGAGCCAATTGATTAATGGAGCTGGAGGCATTGCAGAAGCTCTCATGGCTGGCAAGCATGTACTTGCTGCGGTAGGCAATAGCCAATTCACTAGCGATCCTTATACTCATGAATTGGTCTTGCATGGTTATGACAATGGAAGAACCTATGTTCGCGATCCTTATAATAGTGGCAACAACGGCTGGTACTCCATTAACTATCTTCACTCCATTAAGAGTAAAGATCCGATGGATAACAAGCTTGGAGCACCTTTCTTCTCAATTTTTGCATAAGCTAATCAGAAGGCCAATCTGGCCTTCTTTTTTCTTTAAAAATAGGATTCTTCTCATGATATTGTTTCTTGATCCGGTGGTTTGTGCTATAATACTACTATGTGGGTACAATCCGTATAAAAAATTGTAAGGGAAGATACATGAAAAAGAAAGATCTTATTTTTTATGCTGGGACAGCCGTTTTGTTGGCTTTTTCGACACAACAAGTCAAAGCCGATGAGCAACATGCGTCTGATCAAACACCAGAAAATACATCAGCTGTCGTTGCAAAAACAACAACCTCATCAGAAGCGCAGAATACTGTGAACGAAGGAGTGGGAGTTGAGAAAGGTATTCAGACAGAAAATACCGTTGCAACAGAGGCGGCACCTGCCTCACTGTCTCTTAGCAATAGCCAGTCTTCTGACAAGGGCACTAGCGACAAGGTTGTATCAGAGCAACCAGCACCAGCTGTGGTAGCTAGTCGCGCACCATATGGCGCACGCGCACGAGTGGTAGAATCAGAAGATAATAGTTTGCCGGTTGAGAAAGTAGAGAAGCCAAGTGGCACGCTAACAATTGAAAATAATAATGTTGAAACAGGAACCTTTGATGCAGTTATTCGCAATGTAGTAGCTCCAAATGGCTTGAAAGAAGTCTTGGTTCCAACTTGGTCCGACAAGAACTGGCAAGATGATCTAGTCTGGCACAAAGCAGTTCGTCAAAGTGATGGAAGCTACCGTGCAACTATCAAAGCCTCAGACCATAAAAATGAAGATGGTAAATACAATGTCCATGTTTATTATGTAGATCAAGCTGACAAACGAAACTACATCACAGAGACTACAACAGAAGTGCATCACGTAAAACCAAGTGGCACGTTGACGATTGAAAATAATAATGTTGAGACGGGCACGTTTGATGCAGTAATTCGTAATGTAGTAGCTCCAAACGGATTAAAAGAAGTCTTGATCCCAACATGGTCCGACAAGAACTGGCAAGATGATCTAGTATGGCACAAAGCAGTTCGTCAAAGTGATGGAAGCTACCGTGCAACTATTAAAGCAGGCGATCATAAAAATGAAGATGGTAAGTACCATGTCCACGTCTACTATGTGGATCAAGCAGACAAACGAAACTACATCACAGAAACCACTACAGAAGTACACCACGTAAAACCAAGTGGTACTTTAACAATTGAAAATAATAATGTTGAGACGGGTACCTTTGATGCAGTAATTCGTAATGTAGTAGCTCCAAACGGATTAAAAGAAGTCTTGATCCCAACATGGTCAGACAAGAACTGGCAAGATGATCTAGTATGGCACAAAGCAGTCCGTCAAAGTGATGGAAGTTACCGTGCAACTATCAAAGCCTCAGACCATAAAAATGAAGATGGTAAATACAATGTCCATGTTTATTATGTAGATCAAAATAATCAACGAAACTACATCACAGAAACCACTACAGAAGTACACCACGTTAAACCAAGTGGCACGGTCACCATTGAGAACAATAATTCTGAAACAGGCACATTTGATGCAGTTATTCGTAATGTTGTTGCACCAAATGGCTTGAAGGAAGTCTTGATTCCAACCTGGTCAGACAAGAACTGGCAAGATGATCTAGTATGGCACAAAGCAGTCCGTCAAAGTGACGGCAGCTACCGTGCAACGATTAAGGCAAGCGATCATAAAAATGAGGATGGGAAGTACAATGTCCATGTCTACTATGTAGATCAAAATAACCAACGAAGCTATATTACAGAAACTACGACAGAAGTGCGTCAAGCCCGCCGCTCTGGCACGATCCTAATCCAAAACAACAACAAGGATGCGGGTACCTTTGACGTCATCATCAAGGATGTCTACAATCCTAAAGGTGTGCGGACCGTTCAAGTCCCTACTTGGTCTGATAAGGACGGCCAAGATGATATTCGCTGGTATGAAGCGACTCGCCAATCAAATGGAGACTACAAGGTATCGGTCAAAGCGAGCGATCACAAGAACTCTACTGGTAAGTACCATATCCACCTCTACTATATCCAAAATGATGGTTCTCGTGTAGGTGTTGGTACCACGACTACAGAAGTGGAGTTCCGAAATGCCATGACTAAGACGCAAGCTTCTATTAAGAATGTCAATTCTGGTGCTGGAACCTATACGGTAACAGTGGATCAAGCGCCTCAGGGACGTCGGATTAAGAACATCCGTGTCGCAGCCTGGTCTCAAGCGCACCAAGAAAATCTTTTCTGGTATTCAACAGCACCTTCTGGTATGCATACAGAAGTGCAGGTCTCTGCAGCAAATCACCAGTACCAATCAGGTAACTATACCACTCACGTCTATGTGGATTATGTCGATGGTGGCGTTGAAGGCTTTAACCTTGGTCAAACAGCCCTTCATCCCCGTGCGACAGTAGATCAAACTGCTTTTAGTCCTCGTGTAACGAATGGACAACGGGACCGTGTCTTACGGGCAGCAGCTAGTCTAGTGGGCGTTCGTGGCGGCACTGCAGCTCACCAACAATTGATCAATGATTATAACAGTGTTAAACCACTTCCAGTTGGTTATGCAGTGAAGACGACCGATGACTGGTGTGATATCTTTGTCACAACAGTCTTCCAGCGGGAAGGTTTGAGCGGTTTGATTGGCCGTGAATGTGGAGTCGAACGTCACATCCAGATTTTCAAACGCTTGGGTATTTGGAATGAGGATGGTACCACTACACCAAAAGCAGGGGACATCATCACCTTTAACTGGGATCAAAATAGCCAACAAAACAATGGCTTTGCGGATCACATCGGAATTGTCGAAAGCGTCTCAAACGGAATCATTCATACCATTGAAGGAAACTCCAACAACCAAGTCCGTCGCAATACCTACCGAATCGGACATGGCAATATTCGTGGATTTGCAACTCCTCGCTATCAATAAAAAAAGAAGCCTGTGGCTTCTTTTTTTAGTCTCTCAACCCTTCTTCGAAACTCTTGGAAGGGGCCTCGACTTGGATGGTTTCAAGGGTTAATGGATTGGTGAAGGTCAAGCGGTGAGCATGGAGCATGAGTCGCTCTCCGCGTGCAGGGTTATAGAGAGGGTCTCCGACAATCGGGTGCCCATGATGGGAGAGATGCACCCGGATCTGATGGGTGCGCCCCGTCTTGAGCTGGCATTTGACCAGGCTATTTCGCCCGATTTTTTTCAGTTGCGTCACCTGAGTTTCTGCATACTGACCTTTTCGTGGATCGACCAGGCGCTTGCGCCGATCGTGGCGATCGCGTCCGATTTTATCCTTGTAGACGATGGTTTTTTGTGCTAAGCTACCTTGGATCAAGGCCCAGTACTCCCGTTGGATCTTTTTATCTTCTAAAATGCGGTTGAGAATGGGCAGGATAAAAGGATTTTTAGCAAATAAAATGGCCCCACTGGTTTCCTTATCTAAGCGGTGCACAACGTAGCAGGTGGATCCAACATAGCTGGAAACATGGTTGAGAAGAGCAATTTCTGTCGGCTCATTGGCATGGGTTTTCATACCTTCAGGCTTATTGACGATGATGACATGCTCATCCTGATAGAGTTCTTCGACCAGACTCGGGTCTCCGGATGGGAGCTCCTTTTCAGGGTAATCGTCGGCATCAAAGATTAGCTGGATCTGGTCTCCTTTTTGAACGGGGCTCTGCCAGTTGATGGTCTCGCCATTGACCAAGACGTGCTTCTTGGTTCGTAAAAAATGCCGGATCTTACGGGGAATGAGGAAGTAGTCCTCAAGCAACTCTTTCACAGTCATCTGGGGAAAGGATTGTGGAATGGTAAATTGATAATTCATGACCCTATTGTAGCAAAATCTAAGCTTAAAGAAAACTAAATGAGAGAAGGGGATGAGCTATCTTTTCTTGCTAGGACAAGGATAAGGTGTTACAATAACAGGTATGAATAGAATAAAAGAATTATTTGAAAACCTGATCACTTTTTTTAGAAAGGATCATCCGCCCAAAGCGGTGGCAGAAGAAGTGCCAGACACGGAACTACCGGAAGAGACAGTAGAGCCGACCTATAGTCGCTCAGGCAAGCACAGAAGCAAGCCTCTCTCTCAGCACCCCTTCCGTCGTTTCTGGCGCCGCTTCCATTTGACCAAGATTCTCCTGATCATTGGGCTAGGCTTTAGCCTCTTGACAGGGGGGTATCTCTTCTATCTTGCTAAGACGACCAACGTCAAGGATTTGCAGAATGCACTGAAGGCGACGACCATTATCTATGATAAGAATGGGGACCAGGCGGGAAGTTTGACCGGGCAAAAAGGAACCTATGTCGAACTCGATGCTATTAGTGAGAATCTGCAAAATGCCGTGGTCGCAACAGAGGACCGGAGCTTTTACAAGAATAGCGGGATCAACTATGGTCGCTTCTTTTTAGCGATTTTGACC
>NZ_KQ969692.1:168574-172468 GCF_001578955.1 Streptococcus parasanguinis | reverse complement strand
CTCAGGTGGTGGGTCGACCATCACCCAGCAGCTAGCCAAGAATGCTTACCTGTCTCAGGACCAGACGGTGGAGCGTAAGGCCAAGGAATTCTTCCTGGCGCTTGAAATCAATAAGAAATACAGTAAAAAAGAAATCCTCACCATGTACCTCAACAATGCCTATTTTGGAAATGGGGTTTGGGGGATTGAGGATGCTTCCAAGAAGTATTTTGGGGTTTCAGCCAGTCAATTAAGCCTGGATCAGTCTGCTGTTCTCGCAGGTATGCTCAAGGGACCTGAGATCTATAACCCGCTCTATTCAGTAGAGAATGCGACCAATCGCCGCAATACGGTCCTCCAAAATATGGTGGCAGCTGGTTATATTGACCAGAAAACAGCTGATCAGTCAGCGGCTGTGGATATCCATGGTCAGCTGGTCGATGCCTATGAAGGCAAGTCAGAGGACTATCGCTACCCATCCTATTTTGATGCGGTCATCAATGAAGCGGTCAATGAATATGGTCTGACCGAAGAAGACATTGTCAAAAATGGCTACCGGATCTACACCGAGCTGGATCAAAATTACCAAGCAAGCATGCAGGTGATCTATGACAATACAGCCCTCTTCCCAGTAGCAGAAGACGGCACGCGCGCGGAATCTGGTAGTGTCGCCCTCGATCCTAAGACCGGAGGGGTTCGGGCTCTCGTAGGGCGTGTCGGTAGCGATGAAAATCCAGGATTTCGGACCTACAACTATGCCACCCAAGCTGCTCGTAGTCCGGGATCGACCATCAAACCTTTAGTGGTCTATAGCCCAGCTGTTGCAGAAGGTTGGTCGACCAATAAGGAACTGGATAATAGTACCACCCAATACGGAAGTTATGAAGTCAATAACTATGCAGGAATCCAGTCGAGCCCAACGGTACCGATGTACCAGGCCTTGGCAGAATCTCTCAACCTTCCAGCAGTAGCGACCGCTAATGAATTGGGCCTCAATACGGTCTTTGAGTACGGAAAAAAATTCGGTCTCAACATGGACAAGGTGGACAAGTCGCTTGCTGTTGCCTTGGGAGCTGGTGTGACAACCAATCCGATGCAGATGGCCCAAGCCTATGGAACCTTTGCCAATGGCGGGGTCATGAATGATGCCCACCTCATTACCAAGATCGAAAATGCCAGTGGCCAAGTGGTCAAGAGCCACAGTCAGAAATCAACCCGGGTGCTTAGTGGATCCACAACGGATAAGATGACCAATATGATGCTGGGAACCTTCAGTAATGGTACAGGGGTCAACGCTGCGCCTTATGGCTATACCATGGCAGGGAAAACCGGTACGACAGAGACCAGCTTTAACAAGGACCTCTCTGGAGACCAATGGGTGATCGGATACACGCCAGATGTGGTCATCAGTCAATGGCTTGGTTTCCCAACGACCGATGAAGGTCATTACCTGACCGATAGTAGTGCCGGAACGGCGTCAGAGATCTTCCGGAATGTTGCCAACAGTGTCCTGCCTTATACAGACGGTACCCAGTTTGATTCGGTGAAGAACTCTTATGCTGAAAATGGCATTGCGCCAGTCGGAGAAGAAACTACAGAAACAGACAGCAAAGAAGACAAAGGTTTCTTTGAGGATGTCAAAGAAAAGGCGTCGAATATGGTCGATGATGCGAAAAAAGCAATCGACGAGGCCGATATTCCAGGAAAAGCGAAAAATGCTTGGGATACTTTCAAAGGTTGGCTTGGTTTCTAATCAAAAAAAACGATTCAGAAATTCTTCTGAATCGTTTTTAATTAGAGTTCACTATCTGACAAGCTAAAGGTATCGCCGTGTTGGAGATCTCCGTACTGGTAGCCCCGTTTGAACCAGCGCATGCGTTGCTCCGAAGTCCCGTGGGTAAAGCTATCTGGCACGGAGTAGCCGTAAGCTTGCTCCTGGAGAGTGTCGTCACCGACTGCATGGGCCGCATTCATAGCTTCTTCGATATCACCGATATCCAAAAGGTTTCGGTCTTGAATGGAGCGGGCCCAGACACCTGCTAGATAATCTGCTTGCAGCTCGATGCGGACGCTGATGGCATTTCGTTCCTTTTCAGAAAGTCCTTGCTGCATACGGTGGTATTTGCCAAGGATTCCCAGCTCATTTTGTACGTGATGGCCGACTTCGTGGGCGATGACGTAGGCCATGGCAAAGTCGCCGCTAGCCTTGTATTTGGTGGTCAATTCCTTGTAGAAACTCATATCCAAATAAATTTTCTTATCGGTTGGACAGTAGAAGGGGCCAGCCGATGCTTGCCCAACTCCACAGCCTGTCTTTGTCCGTCCGGTATAGAAGACTAGTTTGGGCTCCTGGTAGGTCCGTCCTTCGGCTTGAAAGACCTTGTGCCAATGATCTTCTGTTGTGGCAAGGACCTTGCTGACGAACTCAGCATCTGCATCGTCGACATGGGTCTTGTTGGTGCGCGTGATCTGGCTAGACTGGTAAGAATGAGAAGTCTCGTTTCCAAAGAGTCCACCAAGACTAGCGCCACCACCTCCTAGAAGAACCAGAAGAAGGATGAGGACGATCTTACTCTTGAAGCTTCCGGGCGATAGTAAGATCTGTAAAATGCCCCCGCCAAGGTTACTGTTTCCTGAAGATTGGGAGTAGCTTTGCCCTCGACGGTCTTCGATATTTCTACTTTCTTTTAGGTTATCACTTTTCATATTCGTCTCCTTTTGTTTTATTTTACCAAAAATGAGGAAAAAACCAGAGTGATAACGCTTTAGATTTGCTTTTTTCTTGACAGGAGATTTTCTGTTCTTGTCAAAACGTGGAAAACTTGCTATAATGGGGTGAACGGAGGCGTTATGGCATTAAAAAAAGCAAGTCTAGCGTGTACGGTTTGTGGGTCACGCAATTACTCCATTAAGTTGAGTGGGACGCCAAAACCAACACGTCTAGAAGTCAATAAATTCTGCAAACATTGCAGCAAGTATACCATCCATAAAGAAACACGATAGGAGAGAGTTGTGAAATTCATTAAAGATATTTTCGTCTTACTAAAAGATACAACTTGGCCAAATCGCAAGGAAAGATGGAAAAACTTTATCTCAGTGATTGAGTACACCGCTTTCTTTGTTGCATTGATTTATTTGTTCGACAAAGTCATTGCACGTGGCCTATTGCACATGATCAATTTCTTTTAAGAAAAGAAGCCAGGCGGGATCCCAAGGGTCCTGCTTTTTCTGGTCTTTTCTAAAAAATAAATCAGCAAACCTCTTTGCATTCCTGCAAAATGTGGTATAATGAAGCTAGGAAAAGGAAAGCCAAGAGGCTTTTTTTAGTATGTTCACAAAAGCTCGAGCAGGCTAAACAGAAAGAAAGGATACCCAAATGGACAGTTTTGATAAAGGCTGGTTTGTACTACAAACCTACTCAGGATATGAAAACAAAGTAAAAGAGAATCTTTTGCAACGTGCGCAAACTTACAATATGTTAGAAAACATCTTGCGTGTAGAGATTCCAACTCAAACCGTACAAGTTGAGAAAAACGGTAAAACAAAAGAAATCGAAGAAAACCGCTTCCCAGGTTATGTCTTGGTAGAAATGGTCATGACAGATGAAGCTTGGTTTGTCGTTCGGAATACACCGAACGTTACTGGTTTCGTCGGATCACACGGGAACCGTTCAAAACCAACTCCATTGTTGGAAGAAGAAATCCGCAGCATCTTGCTCTCTATGGGTCAAACTGTTCAAGAGTTTGATTTGGATGTCAAGGTGGGCGACACAGTTCGCATCATCGACGGTGCCTTCACAGACTATACTGGTAAGATCACTGAAATTGATAACAACAAGGTGAAAATGGTCATTTCTATGTTCGGTAACGATACAGTTGCAGAAGTGAATTTGAACCAAATTGCAGAATTGTAAGA
>NZ_KQ969692.1:164974-168424 GCF_001578955.1 Streptococcus parasanguinis | reverse complement strand
TCCCAGCCTCTTTTGATTGCTTATTATTGATTTTTATCTAGGCCAGTGATCTTTTTTAACTGCTTGGTTTCTGCAGCAGACGTAACATTGAAGATCTTGTTTCCTTGTGTAGAGAAGCTAGATTCGTCCCCGTTGCTATCTTTATAGACATAGCTGGTCCCATTTTCTGAACGCATAATGGCATAGGGTTTTCCGAGACGTTCGAGGGCCGTTTTTGGTGTATCGGATTTGGAAATGCTGCCAGTAGACTGGTGGTTGGCATCGCCCCCTCTTAGTCGGAAGGTGATATCTGTTAACACATTATTGCGGAAGAAAGCCATGATATCGCCATTGTCTGTTGCCCAAACATTGACTCCATCACCAGGATTCGCACTGTCTGTGCTACTTACGGGTTGACCAAAGGCTGCAACTACGTCATCGTAACTGTTTCTTTCTTTTGGCCCACCAACCTCTTGTCCATCTTCGGTTCTCAATACAAAACCGGTGGTAGGGTGGAGGTTCTTGAGTTTTTCGATCTCAGGAATGGATGCAGCTCCTGGCACATATTGGAGAGATGCGCCATCATCTGGATCCAAGCTGAAGCGACCTGAAAAATCATCTGAGCTACTGCTGTCTGAAGAAGTGCTCGACGATTTACTAGATGATGCTTTGGTAGAAGATTGTTTGATCGGTTTTCTAGAGCTAGAAGCTGTTTTTGCTGGTTGCGCAGAATTGGCAGGTGAGCAAGCGGCTAGTGTCACTAGTGAAAGAAGGCCGATCGCAAAGAAACGAATGTTTTTCATAAATACCCTTTCTAATGTGCTTCGCCAATCAGGCGAGGTTTTATTATATCAATAATCAAGGAAAGGAGCAAATGGCAACAAAAAAACCCCCTATTGCTAGGGGAATTTTTAAAAGATAAAAGATGATAAAAAATTTTATTATCAAGGCGGTAGACGGATTTGAACCGACGATCAAGCTTTTGCAGAGCCGTGCCTTACCACTTGGCTATACCGCCATAACATATAATATTGTAACCTAAAAATAAAGATAGGTCAAGAAAAACTTTTTACGTCAAACAACTTTAGAAAACCATTTCATCGTAGGGATTGAAAAAATCTCTCAAATAGCTTGCGAATTCTAGGGATTTCTGCTATACTTATAGAGTTGTCTAAGACAGCAAATACTCATCTCGGATCCATTGTGACACCGTTGCCCTTGTGGTCGTGCTGCAAGTTGACGTCTGAGAGAGGAGAAAAAAACAAAAAAGGAGAAACTACTCATGGCAGTAATTTCAATGAAACAACTTCTTGAGGCTGGTGTACACTTCGGTCACCAAACTCGTCGCTGGAACCCTAAGATGGCTAAGTACATCTTCACAGAACGTAACGGAATCCACGTGATCGACTTGCAACAAACTGTAAAATATGCAGACCAAGCATACGACTTCATGCGTGATGCAGCTGCAAACGATGCAGTGATCTTGTTCGTAGGTACTAAGAAACAAGCTGCTGATGCTGTTGCTGAAGAAGCTGTTCGTTCAGGTCAATACTTCATCAACCACCGTTGGTTGGGTGGAACTCTTACTAACTGGGGAACAATCCAAAAACGTATCGCTCGTTTGAAAGAAATCAAACGCATGGAAGAAGATGGAACTTTTGAAGTTCTTCCTAAGAAAGAAGTTGCATTGTTGAACAAACAACGCGCTCGTCTTGAAAAATTCTTGGGTGGTATCGAAGACATGCCTCGTATCCCAGACGTAATGTACGTTGTGGATCCACATAAAGAACAAATCGCTGTTAAAGAAGCTAAGAAATTGGGTATCCCAGTTGTAGCGATGGTCGATACAAACACTGACCCAGATGATATCGATGTTATCATCCCAGCGAACGATGACGCTATACGCGCTGTTAAATTGATCACTGCGAAAATGGCTGACGCTGTTATCGAAGGACGTCAAGGTGAAGACAGTGTTGCTACAGTAGAAGCTGAATTGGCAGCTACTGAAGGTCAAGCTGATTCAATCGAAGAAATCGTTGAAGTTGTAGAAGGCGACAACGCTTAATTTCATTCAATAAGTAACGAACCTAAGAGGGCAGGGCTCAGCCCGACCCTCTTCTTTTATTAAAAAATATAGGAGAACAAAAATGGCAGAAATTACAGCTAAGCTTGTAAAAGAATTGCGTGAAAAATCTGGTGCTGGTGTCATGGACGCTAAAAAAGCATTGGTTGAAGTGGAAGGCGATATCGAAAAAGCGATCGAATTGCTTCGCGAAAAAGGTATGGCTAAAGCAGCTAAGAAAGCTGACCGTGTTGCCGCTGAAGGTTTGACTGGTGTTTATGTAGACGGTAACGTTGCAGCAGTTGTTGAAGTGAACGCTGAAACTGACTTCGTTGCGAAAAACGCTCAATTCGTTGAATTGGTAAACGCAACAGCGAAAGTGATCGCTGAAGGTAAACCAGCTAGCAATGAAGAAGCTCTTGCGTTGACAATGCCTTCAGGTGAAACTCTTGAAGCTGCATATGTATCTGCAACAGCTACAATCGGTGAAAAGATTTCATTCCGTCGTTTTGCTTTGCTTGAAAAAACAGATGCGCAACACTTCGGTGCTTACCAACACAACGGTGGACGTATCGGTGTTATCTCTGTGATCGAAGGTGGAGACGAAGCACTTGCTAAACAAATCTCAATGCACATCGCTGCAATGAAACCAACTGTTCTTTCATACAAAGAATTGGATGAGCAATTCGTGAAAGATGAATTGGCACAATTGAACCACGTCATCGACCAAGATAACGAAAGCCGTGCAATGGTTGGTAAACCAGCTCTTCCACACTTGAAGTATGGTTCTAAAGCTCAATTGACTGACGAAGTTGTCGCTCAAGCTGAAGAAGATATCAAAGCTGAATTGGCAGCTGAAGGTAAACCAGAAAAAATCTGGGATAAGATCATCCCTGGTAAAATGGATCGCTTCATGCTTGACAACACTAAAGTTGACCAAGCTTACACTCTTCTTGCACAAGTTTACATCATGGATGACAGCAAGACAGTGGAAGCTTACCTTGAATCAGTAAATGCTTCAGTAGTTGAGTTTGCTCGCTTTGAAGTTGGTGAAGGTATCGAAAAAGCAGCTAATGACTTTGAATCAGAAGTTGCAGCTACAATGGCAGCGGCTCTTAACAACTAAGAATACAAAAAAAGAGGTTTCGATGGGAACCTCTTTTTTGTAAGATAAAGTCATCTAAATAACTTTCCTTAGGTGAGTACGGACGTCAGCGAACTTCAAAGAAGTTCCATGACTAATTAAGATACAAAGGGCGTCTGCGGATAAAGTCAAAATAGGAAGTTTAACGAAGAATCTTTAGATTCTAGGAAAACTTATCTTTTTGACACAATCCGCCGCCCGTGTTCAATTAGTTTTGGACCCATTCGCTTTTCAAATTTTAAGCTCATGCTAAAACAGTTCCCCG
>NZ_KQ969692.1:161855-164859 GCF_001578955.1 Streptococcus parasanguinis | reverse complement strand
ATCCGCCGCCCGTGTTCAATTAGTTTTGGACCCATTCGCTTTTCAAATTTTAAGCTCATGCTAAAACAGTTCCCCGAACTGTTTTACTTCCAAAACTCCCGAGTGCTAGAAACATGATTGTTTCTAGCACTTTTCTCACAGCGGAAAGTTTTAGTAGATGACTGAGTAATTCTAATAAATAAATTTTTTAAAACTAAAAGTTTATGTACAATTGACTTAACATGAGCTAAACAATTGATACAACTGAATTAGAAGCATAAAGTACATTCTTTAAGGAGAGTACTTTATTTTTGTTTTGTACATTATTCTGGAGTGGTATTTTGTATGTTTTCTAGTACATAATATCCTCTAATCTGAGAAATTAATTTGTACATTATTTTCAATGATAATCAATGTATAATAAAAAATTTAAAGTTCAAATTCTGAAACTACTTTCACATATAAATAATTGAATATAAATTGCTGTAGACCTATAATAAAGATAGGGATAATAAGAATTCTTCCTAGAAAGGAGTATACTGTATCCTAAGAGTCAGTATTATTAATAAATCATGAAAAAAATAATTATTTTTATCTTGTTAATTTTCTTAATCCTTTCTATTATTGCAATTTATACATACTACATGTTCTAAAAAATAAAATAAAGAGATATTTTTGACACATGTAATATAATCAAATTGTTGAATAAATAGCTCAAGAATACACTAAATCCCTAGAAGACAACAGTCCTCTAGGGATTTTTTACGTCGGTTTTTGATTAAAGTGTATTTTGGAGCTGAAAATGGTTTATCCTTTTTGGATTATGGATAATTGAAAAAAATTTTAGTTTTCACTTAAATAAAGTACATAATTAACTCTAAAAAAATTTTTGGTTACTTTTTGTGTTTTATAGAATTTATTAGATTTGTAAAAAAACAGTTTGTCTATACTCTTAGAGGAACGGAAGCCTCTTTTTTGTATGAAAAAACTGAAGTCGATGCTTCAGTCTTTTGGTTAATGTGCGAAGGTATCGATTCCTAGAAGCAGGGAAAGAGTCCCCATGATGAGGCCGGCTAGAATTACTCCGAGCATGACTGCGAGGCTACTGCGTTTGAAGTCCCAGTCAAGGATAGAAGCTGCAAGGGCACCGGTCCAGGCACCAGTCCCTGGTAAAGGAATGCCGACGAATAGGAGTAGGGCCCAGAAGATTCCCTTGTCTCCTGCAGTTTTTTCTAATTTCTGTCCGCCTCTATGCCCCTTATTGAGACACCAGCTAAAAAAGCCTCCGATGATCGGTTTTTTTGCGCCCCAAGTGAGGATATGGCGGGCGAAAAAGAAGATCAGAGGAACAGGGAGAAGATTTCCGATAACTCCGATCAGAAGCGCTGTCCATAGTGGAATGCCATTTGCAATGGCAAAAGGGATGGCTCCGCGCAATTCAACGAGGGGAACCATGGAGATCAGGAAGGTAAAGATATATTTCATTGGTTATGCCTTTCGATTAGTCTTTTACATTCTATCGTATCTTTTCTCAATTGACAACTATGATCTTTTTAAATCTTTTATCTTGACTTTCTGGTGGAGGAAGCATATAATAAAGACATAGTTAATTAGAATCATTATAAAAAGGAGAAACAACATGACAACTATGAAACATGAAGCAGCTACTGATGTAGCAACTTTTGCACCATCTAATAAAGAAACTCTTCCAGAAACAAAAGTCCTCTTGAACCAAGTCGTAGCAGATCTCTACGTCGCTCACATTGCCCTTCACCAAGTACACTGGTATATGCGTGGACGTGGCTTTATGGTTTGGCATCCAAAAATGGATGAATACATGGACAGCTTGGATGCAACCTTGGATGAAGTGAGCGAACGCTTGATCACTCTTGGTGGTGCGCCATATTCTAGCATGACTGAATTTTTGGAACACAGCAATATTGAAGAACGCCGTGGAACATTTACGAAAAATGTAGAAGAAAGCTTGACACGTGTTCTTGAAATCTTCCATTACCTTGATGGCCTTTACCAAAAAGCTTTGGATGTTACAGATGCTGAAGGCGACGATGTAACCAACGATATCTTTGTTGGGGCTAAAGCAGAACTTGAAAAGAACATTTGGATGGTGGCTGCTGAACTTGGTCAAGAACCAGGATTATAAGATCATAAAAAAATAGAAGCCGTTGGCTTCTATTTTTTTGGTTCGTAGGAGATTTCCACTAATTAAAGGAATTCTTAATCTAACTATAGTTGGAGCGAAATCGAGGTCTATCGCTCCTCTTTTTTTGGTATAGTTAATATGTGATTTTCTGTAAGCGCTCGCAGGTAGAAGAAAGCGCTTACAAATTTAATTGTTAATCCTAAGAGGAGGTTTTTATGGGAAAGTCTTTTTTTGAAAAGCGTCCTGTTTTTAGTATTCGTAAGCTCTCAGTTGGAGCTTGTTCTGTTGTGATTGGGATTTCTGCCTTGGGTCTTTCAAGGGTCCATGCGGAAGAAAAGCCAGCCTCGAAAGTGAACCGACTTCGATTGAGACACCAAGTGTTGTGACGGAAAATTCAGAAGTGGAAGTTCCTGAAGCTGGTGCAAGGGTTTCAGAAGCTCCAGCTGTCATCACCCCTACCAGAGTTGAGGAAAAGCCAGCGCCTCAAGGCGATGGCCAGCCCGTTTCAGCTTCATCTGAGCGTGCTACAGGAACGGAAGAAACAGCTGCTCCAGACCAAAATCGTGTAGCGGAGGATATTGTGCAAGATCGAGAACGTGATTTTAATAAAGATTGGTATTTTAAATTAAATGCAGCTCCTGGTGCAGAAGGGCGTCAAGTGGATGTCAAGGATTGGAAAAAATTAGATCTTCCTCATGACTGGTCTATTTTCTTTGATTTCGATCACAACTCTCCTGCTCAAAATGAAGGTGGGCAATTAAACGGAGGGGATGCTTGGTATCGTAAGACCTTCCGTTTGGACGACAAAGATCTAGATAAGAAGGTTCGCTTGGAATTTGGCGGGGTTTATATGGATTCTAAAGT
>NZ_KQ969692.1:160531-161539 GCF_001578955.1 Streptococcus parasanguinis | reverse complement strand
TTTATATGGATTCTAAAGTCTATGTAAACGGACAATTCGTTGGTCATTATCCAAATGGCTACAATGCCTTTTCTTATGATATTACTCCTTATTTGAATGCAGATGGAAGCGAGAACACCATCGCCGTTCATGTGGTCAATCAACAACCAAGTAGCCGTTGGTATTCTGGTAGTGGGATTTACCGGGATGTTAAGCTGAGTGTGACGGACAAGGTTCATTTAGCGCAGTATGGGACTACGATTACGACCCCTCAGTTAGAAAAACAGCAAAATGGGGCAGTAGATACAGTGGTGAAGAGCCGCATTGTCAACCAGGATGATCAAGCCCATAGTATCTATGCGGAATATGAAATTGTCGATCAAAATGGCCAAGTGGTGAGCGAAAAAACGCGCAGTGAAGCACAAGCTGTTTTAGCAGGTCAAGAGATCAACCTTTCTCAAACCTTGCATGTTGAAAAACCAACCCTCTGGGATGTGAAAACGGATCATCCAGCTCTCTATACCTTGTATACACGTGTCTATCGGGATTCGCAGTTGGTAGATGTGCAAAAGGAACGCTTTGGTTATCGCTATCTCAACTGGACGCCAGAAGGTGGCTTCTTCCTCAATGGGGTGGCGACGAAATTCCACGGGGTATCTCTTCACCATGACCACGGGGCTCTTGGAGCTGAGGAAAATTACAAGGCTGAATACCGTCGTCTCAAACAGATGAAGGACATGGGAGTCAATGCCATCCGGACGACTCACAACCCAGCGAGTGAACAAACCTTAAAAATTGCTGCTGAGTTGGGCTTGATGGTCCAAGAAGAAGCTTTTGATACCTGGTATGGTGGCAAGAAGCAATACGATTACGGTCGTTTCTTTGAAAAGGATGCCACTCACCCAGAAGCTCGGAAAGGGGATACTTGGTCCGATTACGATCTACGGACCATGGTAGAACGGGGCAAGAACAATCCAGCCATTGTCATGTGGTCAATCGGTAATGAAGTTGGTGAAGCAGATGGTTCAG
>NZ_KQ969692.1:159713-160511 GCF_001578955.1 Streptococcus parasanguinis | reverse complement strand
ACAAATCTGTCGCAACCGTTCGTCGGTTGGTCAAGACCATCAAAGACGTGGATGCAACCCGCTATGTCACCATGGGAGCTGATAAATTCCGCTTTGGCGATGGTTCAGGAGGCCATGAAAAAGTAGCAGCAGAGCTTGATGCGGTTGGTTTCAACTATTCAGAGGCCAACTATGAAAGCTTACGGGCGAAACATCCAAACTGGCTCATTTATGGCTCAGAAACCTCTTCTGCAACGCGGACACGGGGCTCTTACTACCACCCTGAAAGAGAATGGGTCGGCAGCAACCAAGAAGACCGCCATTATGAACAATCAGACTACGGCAATGACCGGGTTGGTTGGGGTCGGACAGCGACCGCCTCTTGGACCTTTGACCGTGATCATGCCGGCTATGCAGGACAATTTATCTGGACTGGTACGGACTATATCGGTGAGCCAACCCCATGGCACAACCAAAATGATACACCTGTGAAAAGTTCTTATTTCGGTATTGTCGATACTGCCGGACTTCCAAAGAATGATTTTTACCTGTACCAAAGTCAATGGGTATCGGCTGAGAAACATCCAATGGTGCATCTCTTACCACATTGGAACTGGGACAATCCAGAATTAGCCAATCGTGTCATGGATGAAGAAGGACGGATCCCTGTTCGAACCTTCTCCAATGCCCACAGTGTGGAACTGATTGTCAATGGGGAATCACAAGGAGTGAAGACCTTTACCAAGAAGACCACAGCTGATGGCCGGACCTACCAAGAAGGGGCAAATCCGGATGAACTCTATCTAGAGTGGTTGGTCC
>NZ_KQ969692.1:157370-159555 GCF_001578955.1 Streptococcus parasanguinis | reverse complement strand
AGTGGTTGGTCCCTTATGTACCTGGCAAAGTGGAAGCTATTGCGCGCAACGAAGCAGGAGAAGTGATCGCGAAAGATCAAGTCGAAACAGCCGGCAAGCCTGCGGGTGTTCGTTTGTTGAAAGAAGAACACGCGATTGCAGCGGACGGCAAGGATCTGACCTATATTACCTATGAAATCGTCGATGAAGAAGGTCGTGTCGTGCCAACTGCCAATAATTTGGTGCATTTCCATTTGCATGGACAAGGCCAAATTGTCGGTGTCGATAATGGGGAACAAGCCAGCCGTGAACGCTACAAAGCGCAGGAAGATGGCTCATGGCAACGCAAAGCCTTCAATGGCAAAGGGGTTGTGATTGTCAAATCAACTGAGCAAGCGGGTGCCTTTACTCTGTATGCAGACTCAGACCGCTTGCAATCAGACCAAGTCAGCCTCTTTACAGGTAAGAAGGACCAAGCAGAACGCACTGTATTAGGTGTGGAACCTGTTCGACAAAGTGCTTATCTAGGAGAAAAACCAACCTTACCAAGTAAGGTCAATGTGGTCTATAGTGATGGCAAGGCCCAAGAAGAAGCCGTTGAATGGGATGCGGCAGACTATAGCCGTGCAGGCCAAGTCCGTGTGACAGGACATGTTCAAGGACGCACGGTCGAAGCTCTGGTCGATGTGATCGGCGTGGAACAAGTCCTTCCAGTCATCAAACAAATCCCACAGGGAGCAGATCTAGCAACGGTGGATAAGGCTGTGCAATTAGTCTTCACTGATGGCACCACTGCTCACTATGAGGTCGATCAATGGACCTTGGAAGCTGGTCAAGAAGATCAGTTGTCCACACCAGGAGCACGCTTGAAGGCGACAGGACTCCTAGGCAATGGGGAAACGGTCCAAGCGACACTAGTGGTTGCAGGAGGAGATGTAGCCAAGGCTAAGAAACCAACGGTTCAGCTAGATGGAGTAGCTCTTCCAAAATTTGGTAGTGGCAACCATACTATTTTCCGTTCCCTCGCTTATGGTCAAGAGCCAGGTCAAGTCACAGCAAGTGCAGAAAATGCCCAAGTGACGGTCCTACAAGCTAACCGTGAAAATGGTTTGAAAGCTCAAATCTTTGTAACTGCTCAGGATACGGGAGCTGTACAGACCTATGTGGTCCAATTCCAAGAAGAAAGTCCACAGATTGAGCGCCTAGAATTGCGTCTGCCAGAAGGACAGGAACTCAAGGAAGACCAAACGGTACCACTTGAAGTCATTGCCCATTACCAAGATGGTAGCCAGGCAAGTCTCAAAGCAGATCAAATCGATGTGAAGACAAGAGCTGGTAGCCAAGGAAAAGCCGTCGCAACCAATAAAGGTTTGGAATTGCGGGAAGCAGGATTGGTTCATTTAGAAGCTAACTTCCAAGGACAAACAGGAGAAGTCACCTTTACCATCACGCCAAATCCAGAAGAAAAAACGGTTGTGAAGGTGCGTCCTGTACGAATCAGCACCGATCGAAATGTTTTGCCAGCTCTTCCAGAGACCGTCTTGGTCGAGTATGACAAGGGATTCCCTAAAGAAAAACGCGTGACCTGGGATGCTGTAACCGCAGATCAAGTCAAGGATTACCATAGCTTTACAGTCACAGGTCATGTAGAGGGTGTGGAAAAAGAAGCCCAAGCTCAAGTGACGGTTGAAGGCATTATCGCTGTAGAAGAAGTCAGCACTACCACTCCAGTCGGAGAAAAACCAGCTCTTCCAGAAAGCGTGCGGACCTATCACTCTAATGGTAAGACCTATACTGCTAAGGTGGCCTGGGATGCGGTCGATCCGCAACTCTTGGCCAAAGAAGGAGAAGTTGTCCTAGCCGGTCGTGTAGAAGGAACGGATCTTCCAACACGTCTTCATATTCGTGTTTCCGCAAACACAGTCAAGGGGGCCAACGTAGCAGAGCAATGGACAGGATCTGTCTTGCCACTCGCTTTTGCAAGTGACTCTAACGATGCAGATCCAGTTGCTAAGGTCAATGACAAGGTCATCTCCTTTACCGATGCTCCAGCTAACCGTTGGACCAACTGGGGTCGTAACAATGCGGAAGATTCTGTCGGTATCTTGTTTGGGGATTCTGGTATCTTGACCAAGCGAGCAGTGGATAACCTCCATGTTGGTTTCCACGAAGACCACGGCGTTGGAGCTCCAAGTGAATATGTGAT
>NZ_KQ969692.1:151138-157200 GCF_001578955.1 Streptococcus parasanguinis | reverse complement strand
AAGTGAATATGTGATTGAGTACTATACAGGGGAACAAATCCCAACAGTTCCAAGCAATCCAAATCGTGTCAAAGACGAAACAGACCATCCATTTAACAATCCAGCTAACTGGAAAGAAGTCAGCAACCTAACCGTTGAAGAACCGGTAGCAGCTGGTAAGATGAATCATTTCAGTTTTGATAAAGTCGACACCTATGCTGTTCGTATCCGTATGAAGACGCCAGAAGGTAAGCGTGGAAGCTCTATTTCAGAGATTCAGATCTTTGCCAATAAGGTTGCGGCAGAAGAAAAGAGCCAGTTGACCATTCGCGTCAATGGCGATGTATTGCCAGGTGTCAACCCAAGTGTGACCGATTACTACATCGATGCGCGTGATCGGGCTTATCCACAAGTGGAAGCGACAGCTAGCCATCACGGTCTTGCAACGGTTGTGCCAAGTGTCCATGAAGGTGAGCCAATCCGTGTCATCCACAAAGCGGAAGATGGCACCATCTTACAAGAATACCGCCTCCATCTCACAAGCGATGCAGAAAAACTGAAACAAGCTGTTCCAGTAGCAGTAGAAGCAGGCAGACGTTTTGTGAAAGTCGGTCAAGATCTGGTTCTACCATCTACCGTAGGTGTCTACTTCCAAGGGGATACAGGCTATGAACGCAAGGAACTTACGGTGGACTGGAAGCCTCTACCAGCTGATGCGCTTTCTCACGAAGGTAGCTTCACGCTGGAAGGAAAAGTCATTGGCTATGATCTGACAGCTCAGCTGACCGTCCGGGTGTCCGAAAAGACAGGAGAAATCCTCTCTGTGAACCGTGACTACAATGCAGAGGATACCAGAGCATTTGCTAGTGAAACCAACGATCTCGATCCAAATCAAATCGACTATATCGATTACATCAACGATGGTGGCTACAACGAATACTATCGCTGGACTAACTGGAAGAGGGAACCGGATCAAACCGAAGCCTTTGCTGGTCTCATCTTCAAGAAAAATGGTCAAGTAACAGAGCGTTTGATCAATAAAGTAGCGGTCGACTTCTTTGCAGATCAGGAAACCGGTCTGCCAACGAAAACGGTTCTTGAACGCTACATTGGTCCAGACTTTGATGTTCCGGATGATTATGGCAATCTGAAGAATCTTCCAGATCATCCATTTAACCAGGCCTCTAACTGGGAAGAAATCCCGTATAGCTTGGATTATGCCTTTGAACCTGGTTATATCTCTAACCTCAGCTTCAACGAAACCAGAACTAAAGCCATCCGTTTAAGAATGGTCCGTGATGAACATCTAAAAGGAATTGGAATCGTTGAATTGAGCGCCTATGCTCCAACAGAAGAGGCCCAGGCAACAACTGATGTCACGATCCAAGTGAATGGCAAAGACCTAGAAGGCTTTAAACCAGATGTGACAGATTATCATCTAGAGTATGAGGGAGAACGCCCAATCGTTTCAGCACAAGGCAAGAATGGAACAGCCGTTACGGTCGTGGATGCTAAAAGTGCCAATGCCCCTGTTCTTGTCAAGGTTGTCTCAGAAGATGGCAAGCTCGAAAAAGTATATCAACTTTCTCTCTCCGCAAAAGCACCTATAGGCTCAGCCATTCCTGAAGAAGGGGTTAAGAATCTGGTTCATACCAAACCAGAGTTGGTGATTGAGCCAGAAGAGATGGACTTTGAACGCTTAGAACGTCCAAATGCGGATCTTCCAAAAGGTGAGAAACGTGTGGTTCAAGAAGGTCAAAAAGGCCGCAAATTGCGCTTGGTAGAAGTTTCTCAAGAAAATGGTGTGGAAAGCCGGAAGGAACTAGATGCCTTTGTAGAGCTAGATCCAGTGGCAGAAATCACAGAGGTGGGCACGAAAGAAGTACTTCCAGACACTCCACAACTAGAGCCACAACCAGAGCCACAACCACAACCGCTTCCGAACCCAGAACCACAGCCACTTCCGAACCCAGAGCGCCCTCATGTCTCAGAAGGACCAGTAGCTACCGCAACTCCTCAAACATCTCTTGAGGTCAAAGCGACACGTCAGGAAGGGACAGATGCAGTAGTGAAGAAAGTCGAGAAAACAGCTCAAACGCCAGCAGTTTCAGCTGCTCCAGTTTCCGAAGGTAGATTACCAAATACAGGAACGGAAGAAAGCGTCGCAAGCCTCGTTGCTGGAATCCTAGCGGCAGGCCTTGCCAGTGCTGTGCTGGACGATCAGAAAAAAAGAGCCAAAAAGGCCAAATAAAATAGCTAGAGAAACTAGCAAAAAACGGTGAAAAGTTCACAGGTAAAAGAAGGAGGATGGGGAAGCCCCACCCTCTTTACCTGGTGACATAAAGGAATAGAATATGGGAAAAAGATTAGTTGATCAGAAAAATCGATTTGGCATTCGTAAACTCTCAGTAGGCGTCTGCTCGGTAGTAGTAGCGACTTGTTTTTTGGGAGTGACTACCAGTTACGCAGAGGAACAAGCTGAGAGGAGTGAACCACGTGAAGAACGGGTCGACACAAGCGATGTCGATCACCAAGGAAAGGAGGAGAAAACTATGATAGAGAACCAAGAAGAATCAGAACATTCCTCACCAGCAACTAGCGAGAAAGAGAATCGCGCGGTCGGTCAAGGAACAGAAGCCACTCAACCTATCACTTCTCTAGACGAGGAGACTGAGATTGCGGATTACGGACCACTTCCAAGTAAGGCTCAGATGCAATATCACCGCGAAGAACTAGCGGCTTTCATCCACTTTGGGATGAATACCTACTACGATCGGGAGTGGGGAGATGGGCAAGAAGACCCTTATGATTTTTATCCAGAGCATCTGGATACCGATCAGTGGATCAAAACCCTGAAAGATGCTGGCTTTAAACGGACCATCATGGTCGTCAAGCACCACGATGGATTCCTCTTGTACCCATCCAAATACACCGACCATACCATTGCCAAAAGCGGTTGGAAGGAAGGAAAAGGCGATGTCCTAGCCGAGGTTTCTGCTTCTGCCAGCAAGTATGACATGGATATGGGGGTCTACCTCTCGCCTTGGGATGCTCACAGCCCGCTCTACCATGTGGATACAGAGGACCAATACAATGAATACTATCTCAACCAGCTCAAAGAAATCCTTGAAGATCCAAAATATGGAAATAAGGGCAAGTTCGTAGAGGTCTGGATGGATGGAGCGCGTGGCGATGGGGCTCAAAAGGTCACCTATACCTTTGACAAGTGGTTTGATGCCATTCGTAAGGCCCAAGGGGATATTGCTATCTTCTCAGCTGAGCCGACCAATGTTCGTTGGATTGGAAATGAAAAGGGGATTGCTGGAGATCCGGTTTGGCAAAAGGTCAATCCGGATAAGATCCGCAACAATCCATCTAATAGCTACCTCAATCACGGGGATCCAGAAGGGAAGCAATACTCAGTGGGAGAAGCCGATGTCTCTATTCGCTCCGGCTGGTTCTACCATGACAATCAAGAGCCTAAGTCCTTGCGCGAATTGATGGACATTTATTTCAAATCGGTCGGTCGTGGGACCCTACTCTTGCTTAATATTCCACCCAACCAAGATGGGAAATTTGCGGATGCCGATGTAGCCCGTTTGAAAGAATTCCGTCAGACCTTGGACCAACTCTACAGTGTGAACTATGCGGCAGGAGCTTTGGTAGAAGCTGACTCAACACGACGCAATCCGCTCTACAAGGCCAGCCATTTGACAGATGGCGATGAAAAGACCAGTTGGGCTCCGGCTGATGATGCCAAGACCGGATCTTTTGTTCTCGATCTTGGAAAAGAACAGCATTTTGATGTGGTAGAGCTCAAAGAAACCATCGAGAAAGGCCAACGGATTTCTGGCTTCACCATTGATGTGGCAGTGAATGGGCAATGGGTTCCTTATGGAGCTGGCTCAACTGTGGGATACCGCCGATTGATCAAAGGGCAACCAGTTGATAGTCGCTATATCCGGGTGTCCATCACTGATGCCCAAGCCACTCCAATCTTGAACGGTGTCTCTGTCTATAAGACACCAGCCAGCATTGAAGAAACCGATGGCTATCCGCTTGGTTTGACTTATCATTCCGACCGGACAGCAGAGCGGGCCAATGGCCAGTGGAATGAAGAGGGAGAAGGCGTCCGAGGCACCTCTATATGGACCAAGGAAAAAGGAGCTTCGGTGACCTATCAGTTTGAAGGCACCAAGGCCTATGTGGTCGCAACTGTCGACCCTGGTCATGGGGAAATGTATGTCTATGTCGATGGCCAAAAGCTAGCGACCGTCAATACCCAAAGCCCAAGTCGCAAACGCAGCCAAAAGGTCTATGAAACACCGGACTTGGCAGCAGGATCCCACACCTTGACCTTGGTCAATAGCAAGGGAGATGCGATCGCAACGGAAGGGATTTATGCTCTCAATAACCAAGAAAAGGGGCTCTTTGAATTTGCTCAGCCAATCCTAGCCGTTAAGAAAGGCGACCCAGCGCAAATCCTCGTCAAGAGAAAAGGTGGCTCTAAAGGAAGTGCCAGTCTTAAATTGATCACAGAACCAGGAACAGGGGTTCATGGCAAGGTCTACAAAGATACCAACGTCACCCTTGAGTTCGCAGATGGCGAGACAGAAAAAACAGTCCAAGTTCCAACCCTTGATTTTGCAGGAAAAGCGACCGACGTCTATGACTTTAAGGTCAAATTGTTGCATCCGGATCAAGGAAGTCTGGTCGGCTTTATTCCAGAACTGACAGTCCAAGTGATGAACGAGGACCTGCTTCCAGAAAATCGCAAAGAAGTAGATGACCAAGATCCAAAACTGCATTACAGTGAGGGTTGGCAGCACGAGACAGACAATCAAAACTTCTCAAATGGCACAGAATCTTGGTCTAGCTTTAACCAAGTGACCGATGAGGAAGGCAAGAAACACATTGAAGTGACCATTACCTTTAAGGGCACTGGTGTGGAGGTCCGAGGAGTAGTCGACCCAAGTCATGGTCTCTACAGCGTCACCCTGGATGGAAAAGAAATGGCCTTCGAAGAAGGTCGGGGCCATGATTATGAGATCGAAGGCGATCATTATTTCAGTGGCTATGGAGACCAACGCAAGCTCGACCAGAGTTTGGTCAATCTGCAAGGCCTAGCAAAAGGCTACCACCAACTACGCTTGCATCTAGATCCAACCCTCAATGACCCTCAGTCATCTAGAGCTATCCAAGTAGACCGATTTATCCTCTCAGGGAAAGATAGTCAGTTGCTCAGTCAAGAAGAGTTGCAACAGATCATCAGAGAAGGAGTAGAAAAGATCAAGGCTACTTCTCTCGATCGCTTGAAAGCAGATCTCAAACCGATGGTTCAAGAACAATTGACGGACTTGACTCAGTTGTTGGATCAAGAGCGACCAGATTTGGTTGCTGCAGCTAATCAAGTGGAGGCACTTGAAACCATCTTAGAAGATACTCACAATTATGAACCGCTGACGCAGACACGACCAGAAGAAGGTGTTCGGGATTTGATTCTTGAAAAACCAGAACTTCTCATCGAAGCGGAGGAGATTCCATTTGAGAGTCAAACACGTGAGAACAAGGACTTGGCCAAGGGCGAGAGCCGGATCCTTCAAGCAGGGAAGGTCGGACGCCGGCTGAAATTGATCGAGGTTCGACAAGAAGAAGGCAAAGAAATTCGGACAGAAGTCGATGCCTTTGTCGAAGTGGAGGCTCAGGACCAGATCACAGAAGTTGGAACGAAGGAAGCGGAAGAAAGTCCGTTGATAGCTGATATGCCGACTCCAACCACTCTTGTAACTCCAAGTAAGGTGCAACCAGAAGTTGCGACTCTTTCTCAAGCTGAAGACAAAAAAGAAAAAGAAAGACCAGTTCTCTTGCAACCGAAAACCTCAGAAGCAGTTTCTGTTTTGACTTCAGACCATCCAGAAAAAGAAGGTGTTGAAAGTCCTTCTCTACAATCGGAAGGAAAACTTCCTCAAACCGGTACAAAAGAAAGTGGTTTCTTTGCTTGGTTAGGCCTTCTTGGTCTAGGATTCTTGGGCGGAGGCGCCAAATTCGCTCGTCGCAAAGAGTAGTTCATTCTTGTCATAAGA
>NZ_KQ969692.1:142747-151079 GCF_001578955.1 Streptococcus parasanguinis | reverse complement strand
TTTATTTTTCTCCTTTCCTTAAGAGATTACTATTTCCATGGAGTCTTTGCTTTATTTACAGCCGTAAAAATTGTATAATAGTCAAATAAGGTCAATGATGAGAAGGAACACTCCAAGGCCATTTTTTATGGGCCAAGAACAGAGCATCCATCTAGAAAAAAACAAGCCAGAAAGGAGCATCATGGCAAATAAGAACACATCTGATAGCATTGAAGCTTATATCAAGGCCTTGCTGGCTCAAGCTGGCATGGCAGAGCTCAAAAGAAGTGAGTTAGCCGATGTCTTTCAGGTCGTACCCAGTCAGATTAACTATGTTATCAAGACTCGCTTTACCGAGAGCCGAGGCTATATTGTAGAGAGCAAGCGCGGTGGTGGGGGCTATATCCGCATTGGCAAGGTCCAGTTTTCAGATCACCATCAGATGCTCCAAGACTTGGCAGCCAATATTGGAGAGACCATCAGCCAGCAGGTCTTCAATGATATCCTCCAGATGCTCTATGAAGAAAAATTATTGACACAACGTGAGACTCAGCTCTTGCTTGCGACGACCTCCGATGAGGTCCTAGGTCGAGATGCTCTCATCCTACGAGCAAGTATGCTGAAAAAAATTATTCAACAAGTAGATAGAAAAGGAAATACCGACTAGATGAACTATTCAACAGCACTGTTAGAAAGTATAGAAGCGGCCCAAATACTAGCAGGCCACTATCAGGGGCATACCTTAGATACTTGGCATCTCCTGACGGCTATGGCCAATAATCCCTATAGCGTAGCAGGTTCTGTACTTAACGATTATCCTATGCAGATCGATGAGTTTCAGGATGCAGCGGAGCATATTACAGGCCAAGCTTTTCAAAGCGACAATCGGTATGAAATCTTCCCATTTTCTTATCGGATGGAAGCGATTATGAAACACGCAAGAGAGATTGCCCAGGTCCTTCATGCCAAGACCTTGGGAACAGAGCATGTGCTCCTCTCTCTTCTAGCAGACCGTGGGACCTTGGCGAGCCAAGTTATGGAGTTTGCCGGCTTTGCCTTTACAGAGCAAGACAAGGGAGTTCCTATTGCCTCCCTTCGCAAGAATTTAGAAGACAAGGCAGGCTGGGACAAGAATGATATCAAAGCCATTCGGGGTCTCTATCGGGCCCAAAACCCCAACCGCCAAACCATGGGAAATATGATGGGCATGCCCCCAAGCACCAGTGGAGGTCTTGAAGATTATACCCGTGATTTGACAGAAATGGCGCGTGCAGGCCAGCTTGAGCCTGTGATCGGCCGGGATGCAGAGATTTCACGCATGATCCAAATCCTCAGCCGCAAGACGAAGAACAATCCTGTATTAGTGGGAGAAGCAGGGGTCGGAAAAACCGCCCTTGCCTTAGGTCTGGCTCAGCGTGTCGCTAGTGGCAATGTTCCAGCTGAAATCGCACAGATGCGTGTCTTAGAATTGGATCTCATGAATGTCGTTGCAGGGACGCGCTTCCGTGGGGATTTTGAAGAACGGATGAACAATATCATCCAGGACATCGAAGAAGACGGTCACGTGATTCTCTTTATCGATGAACTGCATACCATTATGGGGTCAGGATCCGGTATTGATTCGACCTTAGACGCAGCCAATATTCTAAAACCAGCCCTGGCACGGGGAACCTTGCGTACAGTTGGGGCAACGACTCAAGATGAGTACCAAAAGCATATCGAAAAAGACGCAGCCCTCTCTCGACGTTTTGCGAAAGTCACCATTGAAGAGCCAAGTGTTGCAGATAGCATCCAAATTCTCCAAGGCTTGAAAGAGACCTATCAGGACCACCATCATGTGACCATTACCGATGAAGCGATCGAAACAGCTGTCAAATATGCCCACCGCTATTTGACCAGCCGTCAATTGCCAGATTCAGCTATTGATCTCTTGGATGAAGCGGCAGCTACCGTACAAAACCGCGATTCCAACGGTCACGTAAAAGAAGAGTTGACCGCCTTGGATCGGGCCTTGATGGATGGCAAGTGGAAGAAAGCAGCCCAGCTCTTAGAAGTAGAGGCCGCTCCCATTGTCTACAAAAAAGAAGTCACTGACCAAGATGTCTTGGTGACCTTGAGCCAATTATCCGGTATTCCAACTCAAAAACTGACCCAAACCGATGCCAAGAAGTACCTAAACTTAGAAGCAGAATTGCATAAGCGCGTGATTGGTCAAGACCAAGCCGTTTCGAGTATCAGTCGGGCTATTCGACGCAATCAATCAGGTATCCGTAGCAATAAACGTCCGATCGGTTCTTTCATGTTCCTAGGACCTACCGGTGTCGGAAAAACAGAGCTAGCCAAAGCTTTGGCGGAAGTTTTGTTTGATGATGAATCGGCCCTCATCCGTTTTGATATGAGTGAGTACATGGAAAAATTCGCGGCCAGCCGCCTCAACGGAGCCCCTCCAGGCTATGTGGGCTACGAAGAAGGAGGCGAGTTGACCGAGAAAGTCCGCAACAAACCATATTCCGTTCTCTTATTTGATGAGGTGGAAAAAGCCCATCCAGATATTTTCAATGTCCTTTTGCAAGTCTTGGATGACGGAGTCTTAACCGATAGCAAAGGCCGGAAGATCGACTTCTCCAATACCATTATCATCATGACCTCAAACCTGGGAGCTACAGCCCTTCGGGATGATAAGACCGTTGGCTTTGGTGCCAAAGATATCCGCTTTGACCAAGCCAATATGGAAAAACGCATGTTTGAAGAGTTGAAGAAGACCTATCGTCCAGAGTTTATCAACCGGATTGATGAAAAGGTGGTCTTCCATAGTCTCTCAAGCGAGGACATGCAGCAGGTAGTGAAAGTCATGGTCAAACCGCTCATCGCGACCTTGGCAGAACAAGGCATGACCCTCAAATTCCAGCCTTCAGCGCTCAAGTTGCTAGCAACCAAAGGCTACGATCCAGAAATGGGAGCTCGCCCACTGCGTCGTGTCTTGCAGACCGAAGTGGAAGATCAACTAGCAGAGCTATTGCTGAAAGGCCAAGCCCAAGAAGGACAAACGATCAAGGTTGGAACGACAGCCGGAACGATCAAGTTTGAGATTGTCTAGGAGGATGTCATGACGCTTCAGCGATTAACCCGTATTTCGCTTTTGGCGGCCCTTTGTGTCGCTCTACGTCAGGCTTTTGCCCCTTTCCCAAATGTCCAACCTATTTCTGCCATCTTTTTTCTCTTGGTGATATTTGAAGGGTATAGCTTTGCTTTTCTTGTGATGATGATCACCATGTTTGTCTCCGCCTTTTTCCTGGGGATGAGCCTGATTGTGTTCTTTCAGATTGTCGCCTTTGGCTGTTTGATGCTCATTTGGCGCATCAGTTACAAGTGGTTGCCCTTTGTCCTTCAGATCCTTTTTGTGGGCCTACTGTCCTTTGCTTATGGGGTCTTGATCGATAGTGTTTATGCCTTGATATACCATATTCCTTGGTGGACCTATGCTTTGGTCAATGGTTTTAGTTTTAACCTTGCCCATGCTCTGTCGACGATCATTTTCTATCCCATTATCTATCAAATCTTTAGGAGATTTTATGTTGAAAAAAACCATTTCTAGCTTGATGACCTTACTTGCAGCTCTTCTTTTAGCGAGTTGCGCTCCGTCTCATAGCACAAACAATCAACCAACAGCTTCTAGCGCAGAAGTTGCCAAGAAAAACGAAATTTCGATTACAATTAGCGTGACGCCAGAAGGTCAAAAAGCGCAATTGAAAACCTTGAAAGTAGCAGAAGAGAGCAACCTTATGAAAGTGCTCAAAGCCAACTACAAGATTGAAGAAAAAAATGGCATGATCACCTCGATTGATGGCCACAGCCAAGACGAAGCCAAAGGGCTTTATTGGATGTACAAGATCAATGGCGAGATGGCTCCTAAAGGAGCAGCAGAAACCACTGTCAAAAAAGGGGACAAGATCGAATTTTATCAAGAAGTGTATAAATAAGAAAAGCCGGCTAGTTTGTCCGGCTTCAGATTAAAAATAAAGCTATCTTAGAAACTTTCCTTAGGTGAGTACGGACGTCAGCGAACTTCGAAGAAGTTCCATGACTAAATTAAGATACAAAGGGCGTTCGCGGATAAAGTCAAAATAGGAAGTTTGACGCAGAATCTTTAGATTTTAGGAAGACTTATCTTTATGACAAGATCCGTAGCCCGTGTTCAATTCGTTTTGAACCCATTCGCTTTTCAAATTTTATGCTCATGCTAAAACAGTTCCCTGAACTGTTTTACTTCCAAAACTCCCGAGTGCTAGAAACAATAGTGTTTCTAGCACTTTTCTCACAGCGGAAAGTTTCAGTAGATCATTTAGTACCCCTAACGAATAAAATTATTTTATCTTTATAGGAGGTATAATATTTGTATAAAAGAACAGTTTGTACACGTGCTCTAGTCGGCTAGTTTGTCCGACTTTTTTGCTAAAGTTTAGGAACTTACCTAAAACTTCTTTCAAATTAGAAAAAAATTTGAGAAACTATTGACAGCCTCATATAACAGTGTTACAATAATGTTACAAAATATTACAAATGTTACAAAAGAGGTTCTGTTATGAAAAACAAAAAAATCATTTCCCTAGCAGCCCTAGCTTTGACAGCTAGTCTTTTCCTAGGAGCTTGTGGCGGGAATAAAGAAGAAAAAACTTCAGAAGCAAGCAGTTCAAAGACCAGTCTGGTTAAACAAACCAGCTCTTCTTCTAAGAAAAAAGTGATCACTAGTAAAGATCAGATTGCCTCTTCATCCTCTGATAGCAAATCAGAAGAAAGTCATACTGTTGGTAGCAAAAATAACCAAGCTGCAGCTAGTCAAACACCTGCTCCAGCTAAAGAAGCGACACCAGCAGCACCCGTAACAAAAGAAACAAAAGAAGTAGCCACTCCAGCAACACCAGCGAAAGCAAAATTGCCAAGTCTAGAAGACGGTCATGCCCATGCTAAGAAGCAAGCTTCTGCTACGGAGAATGCCCAATACAAGGGAGTCTATTCTGTAGCAGCAGGAGATTTCTCCGCAGCAGCTGGGAATTGGTCTGACAAACGCGACACTGGAGTCACTATTGGCCAAGGTGGTCAAGTGACCATCCAACTTCCTGGGGGCCAACCCGTAGCCTATGGTATCAGCGCTTATAACTATACCTTGGATGATGGTCATTACCATGCCAATCTCTCAGCAGGCGATGGGTCTGCGGCGACTCTAGATATCGTAGTTGGAAAAGATGGTTCTGTATCTAGTGTGACGGTTCTGAAAGACGGTGTCAGTCACTCCCTCACTCGTGAATAAAATTCGAAAGATCTGAAAGGATAAGCTTCTCTTTTCAGATCTTTTTTTTGTTGATTTGAAGAAAAATATATTTTTTTATAAAAAAACTACTGACAGATAGAAAATATAGTTTATAATAAAAACATAAAGAAAATCTATTTATAAAAAATTATAAAAAGGAGTTTATATGAAAAAAGAAAGAATTGCCCTGGTTTTTGGAACCTTTGCGCCTCTTCATCAAGGGCATATTGACCTGATCCAGCGGGCCAAGCGTCAGTGTGATCGCGTTCGTGTCATCGTTTCTGGTTACGAAGGGGATCGTGGCGAAGAAGTGGGACTGCCTTTACAAAAACGCTTCCGTTATATCCGCGAAGCTTTCTCAAATGATGAGTTGACCCAAGTCTATAAGTTAGATGAGACAGAACTTCCTCGTTATCCCTTGGGCTGGGAGCCTTGGTTACAGACAGCCCTAGACACCATCCAGTATCAAACAGAGACAGAAGAGTTGATCTTTTATGTAGGGGAGAAAGCCTACAAGGAAGAGTTGGAAGCTAGAGGGTTTGAAGTTCACTTAGAAGAGCGTCGCTTCGGGATCTCTGCTACCATGATCCGGGAAAATCCCAGCAAATACTGGAAATACATTGCCCAGCCCTTCCGTCGCCAGTTCACGAAAAAAGTCTTGATCATGGGGAGCGCCAGCAACGGGAAAACGACCCTTGCAAAGGACTTAGCCCGCTTTTACGATGCACCTGTTAGTCTTGAGTATGCCCGTGAATACCAGATCAAGAACAATGTTCGAGATGATGAGCTCACTCCAAAAGATTACTATTACCTACTCTTAGGACAGTATGATCAAACCTCTAAGCTCATCGATAGTAGTGCCAATCGAGGTCTGGTCATCGCCGATACCAATTCCCTGGTGACCAAGGGTTATTACGACTACTATATGGAAGTTGAAGGCCAGGATACCAGCATGACGGATACCTTCGACAACCTCTTTGTCAGTATTCTCTCCAAAGAAAAATGGGATTTGATCCTCTTTGTCCAGCCGATCGGTTCTTATGTCAATGATGGTTTCCGAGATATGACCATGGCGGACGAAGAAATCCGCACCAGCTTTTCAAATTACCTGGACCAATTGCGCCAGCAATACCTAGGAAACATTCCGACCACTTTCCTCGCATCAGACTACCTCGGCAACTACGAAGAAGCCAAGAAGGTGATCGATGCCATTTACCAAGCCGACTAAGGAGCAGCTTATGAAAAAACTATCTGAAAAATTCGCAACTTTTAGCCAAGACTTTAAAAATGTTCACCAAGAAGCGAAAAAGCAAGGCTTTGTCAATATTATGAAACTTCTATGGAAGGACCTTTTTGTAGGACGCACAGCCTTTCAATGGATCTATCTCCTTCTTCTTTCTAGCGTTCCCTTCTTCTTAGAATGGACCAAAGCCCTCAAGAAGGAGGTGGCTTAGATGGCAAGTCTCTCAATTCCAGCAGGAATGACGGAGAAAGAGTATTTTGAGACGGTCGCTAGTGAAGCAGACTTTCTCAAGTGGTACAAGGAGCAAGACCTGCCGACTTATGAAACTCCCAGTGTCACAGCGGACATGGTAGCTTACTGTTTTGTTGAAGGCAAGCTCAAGCTCTTAGCCATTCGCCGCAAGGCCCACCCTTATCAACACCGCCTCGCCTTGGTGGGGGGCTTTGTGAACAAGGATGAAGATGCGACTCATGCCTGTATCCGAGAAGTCAAAGAAGAAGTTGGGCTCGACCTGGCAGTGAATAAGGTGGAGCAGCTCATGACAGTTTCCACCCCTGGGCGGGACCCCAGAGGCTGGGTCATTACCATTGCCCATCTGGTCTATCTGCCAGCAGAAGCAGTAGACTTAGCTCATGCAGGTGACGATGCCAAGGAAGTCGTTTTTCTCGATGTCGACTTCAAAAAGTCCCAGTGCTTGCTAGAGGGAAAGGTTTTAACTGCTTCTGATTTTGCTTTTGACCACTATCAAATCATTCAAGAATCGATCAAGCGGATTCAGGGACGTCTCGACTGGAATCCAACCTTCCTCTATCTGTTAGAGGAGCATTTCACCGTTTATGAAGCAACCGAATTGGTCAATTTGATCAATCCAGGACGTCCCATCGTTAGCAATAACTTCCTCGTAAAATTCGGAGAATTCGTGGAAGAAGTGGGGGTCAAGCGAGTACCTAAGAAAAAACCACGTAAGACCTATCGCCTAAAACAGTAGATCGAGCGGAGTTCATTCTATCAGCCCTCCCTTACTTTTAGTAACGGAAGGGCTTTTTCTGATTTTTCCTGCTCCACTTGTGTGCAAAGTGGTATAATAAACATAATTGAGATCAAAAGAGACAAGACGATGGAAGAAAAAATAATTTTACCACAAAATACACGACTGATGGGGGCTCTGCTTGGTTTTATCGGAGGAGGCCTCGATGTCTTTTGCCACATGCACTACCGGAGTTTGGTCGCGACCCAAACGGGGAATCTCCTGCTTCTCATCGCTGATTGGCACGATCCCCGTGTCGAAAACACCATTATGCGTTTTTCATCTATTTTATTTTTCTCGATCGGCTTTGTGGTTGCCCTCCATATTAAAGAGTATCGCAGGACAGCCTTTTGGCGGACCAAGATGCTGATTCCTTTGTTTGTGGTGACACTCCTGATTCCCTTGGTGTCTGTCATACCACCTGTAGAAGTTCCCTTTATTGCTTTTGGGACAGGGATGATGATGTTGACCTTTACAGGAAGCTTGATTGAAACCCACCCTTACGTGATCTTTATGACTTCCGGCAATTACCGCAAGATGCTGACGGCCTTGTACCGAATCACTCGAGGAAAGGGAGATTTGGACGAGTATCGGCGTCAGGCCATGAATTACGGGATTGTTGTTGGAAGCTTTGTTGCAGGAGCGATTAGTGTAGCAATCCTCATGCATTTCATTCACCAATGGGCCATCTGGCTGATCACAGCCAACCTCTTTTTGATCATGACCTACTATACCGCCAGGGTCAAACAACTCGGATTACAGACAGATAATCTAT
>NZ_KQ969692.1:138931-142360 GCF_001578955.1 Streptococcus parasanguinis | reverse complement strand
TTTTTGTATTTCTATGCTTTTAATTGTAAGAGTTCTTCAATCTCTGCTAGGGTGCTAGCTTGCGAGATGGCGCCACGGAGTTTGGCTGCACCTGAGGTACCACGAAGGTAGTGAGGGGCGAGGCCACGGAATTCACGAACGGCAATGTGCTCACCTTTGAGATCGATCAAGCGTTTCAAGTGTTCATAAGCAATCTTCATCTTGTCTTCAAAAGTCAAATCAGGCAGGATTTCACCTGTTTCAAAGTAGTGGTTGATTTGGTTGAAGAGATAAGGATTGCCCATAGCAGCGCGACCAATCATGACCGCATCGGCACCGACTTCTTCGATCCGTTGTTTGGCATCTTGAACCGTACGGATATCTCCGTTTGCGATAAATGGAATCTTGGTCAGAGCTTGTGCAACCTTGTGAAGGGTCTCAAGATCCGCATGCCCCGTATACATTTGCTCCCGAGTCCGTCCATGCATGGCAAGGGCAGAGACACCCGCAGCTTCAGCAGCGAGGGCGTTCTCAACTGCTAGGGAAGGATCCGACCAACCTGTCCGCATTTTAACAGTGAGGGGGATATCAAGGACGGATTGAACCTTGTTGATGATGGAGTAGATCTTGTCTGGGTCCTTGAGCCACATCGCACCAGCCTCGTTCTTGACGATTTTATTCACCGGGCAACCCATGTTGATATCCACGATATCGGTCTTGGTATTTTCTTGGATAAATTCAGCTGCGCGTGCGAGGCTATCTTCGTCACTTCCAAAGAGTTGGATCGATACAGGATTTTCTCCTTCATCGATATGGAGCATGTGAAGCGTCTTTTCATTGTTGTACTGAATTCCCTTGTCAGAGACCATTTCCATCACAACGAGCCCTGCCCCCAGTTCTTTGGCAATGGTCCGGAAAGCCGAGTTGGTCACTCCAGCCATTGGGGCTAGGACAGTACGGTTAGGGATTTCGACATCCCCGATCATAAATGGCGTATTAAGATTTGTCACGAATGAGTTCCTCCAAGTCATTTTCGTCAAAGTGGTAGTGGGTTTGGCAAAATTGGCAGGTAATCTCTGCACCGTGATCTTCGTCTTTCATCTCTTTTAGATCACTAGCTGGCAGACTTGCTAAAGCGTTCAAGAAACGCTCACGGCTGCAGTCGCACTGGAAGCGAAGTCCTTCTTCAGAGAGGCGTTTGAAAGGTTCATCCCCATAGATAGCGGCAAGAAGAGCTTCAATATGGTCTTCAGATTCCAAAAGTGTGGAGATGGCAGGCATTTCTTGGATGCGTTTTTCAAAGCGCGCGATTTCTTCTTCCTTGGCATTTGGCAAGACTTGGAGCAAGAAACCACCAGCCACCTTGACCTTGTCTTCGTCACCCAACAGGACATTGAGTCCAACTGCAGATGGCGTTTGTTGGCTTTCCGTCAGATAAAAGGCCAGGTCTTCTCCGATTTCACCTGTCACAAGAGGGGTCATAGAGTGATAAGGATTTCCCGTACCATAATCTGTGATAACAAGGAATTCTCCGTTTCCGACAAATGGTCCCACCAGGACTTCACCAGTTGCGGTCTTCTTGATATCCACTCCAGGATTTTGCACGTAGCCTTTAACATTTCCCTTGGTATCTGCCACGGTGATGATGGCTCCGAGTGAGCTAGTCCCAAGGACTTTGACCGTAATTTTAGTATCTCCTTTCTCGTTTGCTGCCAAGATTTGACTGGCAATGAGGGTACGGCCAAGTGCGACCGTGGAGCTAGCTTGTGTATGATGTTTTTCTTGGGCTGTTCGTACGGTTTCTGTACTGTCTAGTACATAGGCACGAAAAGCGCCACTTTCTGAGATAGTTTTAATAATTTTGTCCATACCTACTATTTTAGCACAAATCAAGCAAAGTGGGGACAAGGAGAATTCCGAAAATCAGTCGTTTCAGAAGTAGGGCAAGAAGAAAAGAAAATTCCGAACATTATTTCTAGAAAGAAGCCATTTCCAAGTAAAAGACGAGTTTCATAGAGAAGTTGGTTTAAAAAGGAAGGAGAAAAATAAACGATAGCTGAGTGGATCTTGAAAAAACATCAAAAATTGCTTATAATAGAGTGTAAGACAAACTTGCAGGTGAGACTCCTGCCCTTAGTTTGAAGAAAGGCATAGATAGCATCCTATCTATGGTATATGAAAAAGAATTATGACATCAGTTGTTGTAGTAGGAACCCAATGGGGTGATGAAGGAAAAGGGAAGATTACTGACTTCCTATCAGCCAATGCAGAAGTCATTGCTCGCTACCAAGGTGGGGACAATGCCGGTCACACTATTGTGATCGACGGCAAAAAGTTCAAGTTGCACTTGATTCCTTCAGGTATCTTCTTCCCTGAAAAGATTTCTGTCATTGGGAATGGGGTTGTGATCAATCCTAAATCATTGGTCAAAGAGTTGGCTTATCTTCATGAAGAAGGTGTGACAACGGACAGTTTGCGCATTTCAGACCGTGCCCATGTCATCCTTCCTTACCATATCGAATTGGACCGTCTCCAAGAAGAATCTAAAGGAGACAACAAGATCGGAACGACAATTAAAGGGATTGGCCCAGCCTACATGGACAAAGCTGCGCGTGTGGGAATCCGGATTGCGGACCTTTTGGACCGCGACGTCTTTGCGGAACGTCTTCGTATCAACTTGGAAGAAAAGAACCGTCAATTTACCAAACTCTATGATGCAGAGGCTCTGTCATTTGACGATATCTTCGAAGAATACTATGAATATGGTCAACAAATCAAGCAATATGTAACCGATACTTCTGTTATCTTGAACGATGCTTTGGATAACGGCAAGCGCGTGCTCTTTGAAGGGGCCCAAGGGGTTATGTTGGATATCGACCAAGGAACCTATCCATTTGTAACCTCTTCAAACCCTGTTGCAGGTGGAGTGACCATCGGATCAGGTGTCGGCCCAAGCAAGATCGACAAGGTTGTCGGTGTATGTAAAGCCTATACCAGCCGTGTTGGTGATGGCCCATTCCCTACGGAACTCTTTGATGAAGTGGGGGATCGGATCCGTGAAGTCGGCCATGAGTATGGGACAACAACCGGTCGTCCTCGTCGTGTCGGTTGGTTTGACTCAGTTGTCATGCGCCATAGCCGTCGTGTCTCAGGAATTACCAACCTTAGCTTGAACTCGATCGACGTTCTGTCCGGCTTGGATACAGTGAAAATCTGTGTGGCCTACGACTTGGATGGAGAACGCATCGATTACTACCCAGCAAGCTTGGAGCAACTCAAACGTTGCAAACCGATCTATGAAGAATTGCCAGGTTGGTCAGAAGACATCACAGGTGTTCGCCACTTGGATGAGCTTCCAGAAAATGCTCGCAATTATGTCCGCCGGATCGGTGAATTGGTTGGTGTGCGCATTTCAACCTTCTCAGTCGGACCAGATCGTGACCAAACCAA
>NZ_KQ969692.1:136342-138654 GCF_001578955.1 Streptococcus parasanguinis | reverse complement strand
AAAGAGGAAAAAATGTATCAAACGATTTTATTTGACCTAGACGGCACCTTGACCAATTCAGAACTAGGGATTACCAACTCGGTGGCCTATGCCTTAGGAAAATATGGGATTCAAGTGCCAGACAAGAAAGCATTGAGAGTTTTCATCGGTCCGCCCTTGCAGGAGTCTTTTGAGCGCTTTTATGGATTTTCTAAGGAAGAATGTTTAAAGGCCATTGACTACTATCATGAGTATTTTTCCGAAAAAGGCCTTTATGAAAATGAGGTCTATCTAGGCGTTCCTGACTTGCTGGCTTCTCTCAAGCAGGCTGGCAAACAGTTGATTGTAGCTACGTCAAAGCCTGAAGAATTTTCCATTCAAATTCTCAAACACTTTGGTTTGTATGATTATTTTGACTTTGTCGCTGGTGCGACCATGGATAGAAAACGTAGTAAAAAAAGCGATGTTATCCAGTATGCCTTGGAGCAAAATGGGATTACAGATTTGGCGCATACCATCATGATTGGAGACAGGGAGCACGATGTGCTTGGCGCTCAAGCGCAAAAGCTTGATTCTATCGGTGTCCTTTATGGCTTTGGAAGCAGGGAAGAATTGGAAGAAGCCGGCGCCACCTATATTGCTCAAGAAGTTGGCGAAATTGCAGCTTTTATAGGATAACCTTTTCCAAAATATTAAAAGTTGGAACTTTTCTAATCTGCTGAATATTGCTTGATTTAATATTTCTATCGGTGTACACTTACTGTAGGTTAAGTCACACAGATTAAGAGGTGATAATATGAATTTGTCACGATATATATTAAAATATAGTACTGATGATGGTACGTTGTATTTTAATACTAAAACCAATCATTCATTTTTTCTTACGAATGAATTGAATAGAGTAGTCGACAGCAATGATGTGATTAGGAAAGAGTTTCATGCTTATCTTGATAAAAATAAATATTTAAGTGAGGGTGAGTATGAGGTCGAAAAGTATCTATCTAAAATAAGCGATACAGATGCTGAATTATTGGAACTAACAATTTTGACACATGGAGATTGTAATTTTCGGTGAAGGTTAAAGTGAATAACAAATTCGATGACAAAATGAATGCTAAACCTAGAGTATTTAACTATAATTGTGATTGTAAATAATCACGATTTTAAATAAATTTAGAGAAGAGGGTTGTGCTAGCCCTCTATTTTGATGGATGATAATTATGAGAAATATTTATAAGTACATTGATAAGAAGTATCTTTTTCCTATTTTTTTAGGGCGTATTGTGAATAGTGGTTTGGTGTTGGCGCAACCTCTGATTTTAACGAAGGCCTTGAAGTTAGATCAAGACGGCCTTTCTTATGGAAAAATTCTCAATTTTGTTTTATTTGGTTTGTCTGTCTATCTTGTTATTTATAGTCTGATGCTGTTTTCAAACTATTCGCACAATATATTCCGAAGAGAAATCAACAAAAGTGTCCGTGCCCTTTTATTTAAGAAAGTCATATTGAATCCTAAATTTTCCAATGATGAAAAAGTTAGTCTGCTAACTCAAGATATGGAATATGTGGGCGATAATTATTTGGAAAATATAAATGTTATGGTGAGTTGGGGATTTGTCGCCCTTGTTACAGCCATTTATATTGTTTCACAAAATTTTCTCTTAGGACTTATTTTTGTCATTTTTACGATTATGAGACCTATTCCTCAGTTCATCATGAATCGTCGTTTACAAGATTCGGGAGACAGCTGGTCCAAGCTTAGAACGAAATTACATGGGCTTGTCTCGGATAGTATGCAAGGCAGCCAAACCTTACGGATTAATCAGGCCATGAGGCTGAATGAAGAGCGCGTGAATGATTTAAACGGAGAATATCAAAAAGCCATCCAAAGATTTTGTTTCACACATAATATTATTTTTTTCTTTAATGGATTTATGGTCTTTTTTAGTCAGGTTGTTCCTCTTGCTTTAGGCTTTTATTTGAGTTTACAGGGAAATTCTATTTCTATTACAAGCCTCATCTCTATGTATGTTGCTGCGGGGATGCTGGTAGAACCGATCCAAACTCTGATGTACAGTGCAGCCAATCTCCAAGGTGCCTTGCCGACTGCGAACCGCCTGTTTAAGATTATCGAGGAAGAACCTGATTTCGAAGAGACAAAGGATCAATTTGTTGAAAATCTCGAATCGTTGCGCTTAAATCATATTTCAAAAAGTTTTGCTGAACGTCAGCTTTTTTCTGATTTGACGGCGACGATTTCAGTAGGTCAGAAGGTCTTAATCAAAGGACCGAGCGGGTCTGGAAAGACGACTCTTTTTCGCTTGATTTTAGGA
>NZ_KQ969692.1:123747-136322 GCF_001578955.1 Streptococcus parasanguinis | reverse complement strand
CGCTTGATTTTAGGAGAAGAAGTATGTGATGAGGGTGACATTTTCGTTCAGTATGATGGAAATCAAATAACGAGTCATTTCCAAGGGAATATCGGTTTAATTAGCCAGCATCCCTTCCTGTTTAACGATACTATCCGCTATAATCTAACTTTTGGTCAGCCTTTTCAGGACCATGAATTATTGGAGGTATTGGACCGAGTTGGCTTAATAGATGAATTTCAGGATATTTTGAATGTAGAAATTCATAATAATGGTGAAAACATTTCAGGAGGTCAGCGTGTCAGATTAGAGTTGGCTCGTTTTCTCTTACGCGAGAAGGATATTTTATTAGCGGACGAAGTGACATCAGCTTTGGACGAAAAAAATAGTCGTCTGGTTAGAGACCTAATCTTTTCTTTGCCGATCACGGTACTAGAAATAGCCCATCATATTGATGAAGAAGAGCGCTATGACCAAATCCTTGAGTTACGTAAAGGATGAGCGATGCCACAATAGTTGGTTCTGCGACAAAGCGGATAGTAGTAAGCCAGCAATTTGTCAGATATTTTTGAGATTCTAAGTGGTGATATTTCCAAAATCATCAATACTCAGAGAACTTAAGCTTTATTTAAGATAGGCCAGCTATACTAGAAGCATAAACAAAGACCTCCTAACTTTGTTTAAACCTCCTAAACTTTTTCATAATAATCTCCCATAAGAGTCGCCCAATCGGCGGCTTTTTTTGTGAGTCGTAAGCTGCCTATGGTATAATGAACAAAGAAACTAAAAGGAAGAAGGAAGAGATGGACTACACGATAGAGGAAAAAGCGATGTTTATGAGGGAAGCCCTGAAGGAGGCGGAGATTGCCCTCGCCAATGATGAAATACCGATTGGCTGTGTCTTGGTCAAGGATGGTCAGATTATCGGGCGTGGACATAATGCGCGTGAGGAGCTGCAGCGGGCAGTCATGCATGCGGAAATCATGGCGATCGAGGAGGCCAATCAGCGTGAAAATAGCTGGCGCCTGCTGGATACGACGCTTTTTGTCACGATTGAGCCCTGTGTCATGTGTAGTGGTGCCATTGGTCTAGCTCGGATTCCCCAGGTGATTTACGGGGCGACCAATCAGAAGTTCGGTGGAGCAGGTAGTCTCTACGACATTTTGGCAGATGAACGCCTCAATCACCGAGTCGAAGTAGAAACAGGAATCTTGGAAGCAGAATGTGCAGCCATCATGCAGACCTTCTTCCGCCAAGGTCGAGAACGAAAAAAACAAGCCAAACTCGCAGCCAAGGCCGAAACACAAGAATAAAAACCGGACCTTTGCAAATCGAACAAATTATGATATAATACCTATCGGAGCAACAGTTCTGCGTGAAGCGGGTCAGGGGAGGAATCCAGCAGCCCTAAGCGAAGTGAACTGTGTGCTCTTTTTCTATAGCTCTTAGTGAGGTAAGCCTGTAAGGCGCGACCGAGCTTAGAGATATTGATCCTGAGGAGCGAAGCGACGTGAGGACTATAGCGTAAAATGAAATTAGCCTGTAAGGCTCGACCGAGCTTAGAGATATTGATCCTGAGGAGCGAAACGACGTGAGGACTATAGCGTAAAATGAAATTAGCCTGTAAGGCGCAACCGAGCTTAGAGATATTGATCCTGAGGAGCGAAGCGACGTGAGGGCTATAGCGTAAATAAATTAAGCCTGTAAGGCGCAACCGAGCTTAGAGATATTGATCCTGAGGAGCGAAGCGACGTGAGGGCTATAGCGTAACATGAAATTAGCCTATAAGGCGCAACCGAGCTTAGAGATATTGATCCTGAGGAGCGAAGCGACGTGAGGGCTATTGCTCACCAGAGTCATGTAGAAATAACTTTCCTATTTAAAGAATAAAAGAGAAAAAATAGAGTTTCGTGAGAAGCTTCTTTTTTGGATTTTTTAGCCTAAAATAGTGAAAATATGCAAACGATTGCTATTGCGTCGTTGCTTGATTTGTGAAAATAAAAAAATTAGCAAATGAAAACGTTTTACAGATTGGTTTCCCTTGATTAAATCCGTGTAAAGCGATATCATAGAGAAGAACAAAATTTGGAGGAATAACATGTCTCATATTAAATTTGACTACTCAAAAGTTTTGGGTAAATTTGTTGCCCCACATGAAGTGGAATATATGCAACCACAAGTGACTGCAGCAGACGAATTGATCCGCAAAGGAACAGGTGCTGGTAGCGACTTCCTAGGATGGTTGGACCTTCCTGAAAATTATGACCGTGAAGAATTTGACCGCATCTTGAAAGCTGCTGAACAAATCAAATCAGACAGCGATGTTTTGGTCGTGATCGGTATCGGTGGATCATACCTTGGTGCGAAAGCAGCTATTGACTTCTTGAACCACCACTTTGCAAACTTGCAAACCAAAGAAGAACGCAAAGCGCCACAAATCCTTTATGCTGGAAACTCAATCTCATCAACTTACCTTGCTGACTTGGTAGAGTATGTTTCAGATAAAGATTTCTCAGTCAACGTGATTTCTAAATCCGGTACTACAACTGAACCAGCGATCGCTTTCCGTGTCTTCAAAGAACTCTTGGTGAAGAAATATGGTCAAGAAGAAGCCAACAAACGGATCTACGCAACAACTGACCGTGCCAAAGGTGCTGTAAAAGTAGAAGCAGATGCCAATGGTTGGGAAACATTTGTAGTTCCAGATGATATCGGTGGACGCTTCTCAGTCTTGACACCAGTTGGATTGCTTCCAATTGCTGCATCAGGTGCTGATATCAAAGCCCTTATGGAAGGTGCGAATGCAGCCCGTAAAGAATACACTTCAGACAAACTTTCTGAAAACGAAGCTTACCAATACGCAGCTGTTCGTAACATCCTTTACCGTAAAGGATATGCAACCGAAATCTTGGTAAACTACGAGCCATCACTTCAATACTTCTCAGAATGGTGGAAACAATTGGCTGGTGAGTCAGAAGGAAAAGACCAAAAAGGTATTTATCCAACTTCAGCAAACTTCTCAACAGACTTGCACTCATTGGGTCAATTTATCCAAGAAGGAACTCGTATCATGTTTGAAACAGTTGTCCGTGTGGATAAACCACGTAAGAACGTGATCATCCCTACATTGGAAGAAGACCTTGATGGACTTGGTTACCTCCAAGGAAAAGACGTTGACTTCGTAAACAAAAAAGCAACTGACGGTGTTCTTCTTGCCCACACAGACGGTGATGTACCAAACATGTACGTAACTCTTCCTGAGCAAGATGCCTTCACTCTTGGTTATGCCATCTACTTCTTCGAATTGGCCATCGCCCTTTCAGGTTACTTGAACGCTATCAACCCATTTGACCAACCAGGTGTTGAAGCTTACAAGAAAAATATGTTTGCCCTTCTTGGTAAACCAGGATTTGAAGAACTTGGAGCAGAACTCAACGCTCGTCTTTAATCAATAGACAAAACGGCTTCGTAAGAGGTCGTTTTTTTGTATCTATTTCCCCATTTAGTGATGAATTGGTGCCTTCAGGTGATTTATGATATAGTAGAAGGAGCATTTTTATACTTTGTTCATCAAATGATTTTCACTCACTATGATCATCAAATGAGACAAAGAGAATCAAAAAGGAGAGAGTATGACAAGAGAAGATAAACAGTCTTTTGCAGTGCCGGAAGAGGAGCAAATAAAGGAATCTTTTCCCAATGAACTTCAAAAAGATCAGTTAGAGGCAACTGTTGAGATGCGATCCAAACGTAATTGGAAAAAAATAATTTTATTATCAATGTTGGCTTTAATCATCATGTTATGCGGAGTGATTAGTTTATTATTTGGTAAAATTGCTGGTTATGCATGGGGGAAGTCTGCTCAGACAGTCAAAGAATCCCAACGTTTCGAACTCTTAACTCGAGTGAAAGAGGAGGCGAAAAAAACAAAAACTGGTTTCGTATCCAAAAAAAATGACGTCATCTTTTTATGGACACTTAAGGATTTAGGTTTGTTAAGTTATAATAATTCATCTAAACTTGGATTAACAGCGGATCAGATTGTAGAAAATTATGGTTTAGCTTCATAAGCTAGATATAATCAAGATGGATTAAGTCTAAGTTGGACTAATTTGATCGGTTCAAACCAGCAAGACTTAAGTTTTGAATTTGAAAAATATAATAATAACTATTATTTAAAGAGTGTATCCATTCGAGACTTGTATGGCTTATCTTCCCAAAAGATATCTAAAGAACAAAAAGAAAATAGTGACGATAGTGCATATGAATTTCGTTTGACGACAGAAGAGTATCAAAATCTGATGAAAGGAGATAAAAACACTGGAAAAGGCGGGACTCCATTGTCAGAAATCTTGAAAAAACATCGGGCATCCGTTGAAATAGAGACCGAGAAAAAAATAACAAGTGAAGGAGAAGAATATAAATCTAATAGAGTGCTTGCGAATGTAACCTATCAAGTAGATGGTGATTATAAAACACTTCTATTTGTGGCGCAGCCAGATGGAGAATTTCTTTACATTGGATCGAAACGCTTCTAAGGGAGATTAATGAAAAATGAAAATAAATCGACTTATGAAATCAAATAATAGTTGGTGGAATGATAAACTTAGAAGAGTTGGAAAAGATTTTTGGATTGCTTCTTCTATTGGGTACATTTTGCTAGGAATGATTATAGGGCTGGCTATCGGTTATTCTAAAGGTGTTAATATGATTACTAAAAAAGCCTATCCTGTGCTAAAAACACGTACAAAAAATAGTCGCTCCATACGTGATCAATCTAAAAAGATTATAGCTCCAAAAGATTCTGCTTTTTCTTGGAACATATCCCAGCTTTTAGAATTGAAGTTTGGGAGTCGAGAAAACCCTAAACAAGGTGTCATGATTGATGATTTCTTAGAGAAATATGGAAAAGCTCAAGAGGCATTAATTCATGATGATAAAATTGAGTTAATATGGCAAAACCTTGATAAATCTGACGTTAATGAGAATAGTTCTAATGAGATGATATTTGCTTATTTTGAGAAAGCAGAGGGAAGGTATTACCTTAAAAGCATTAATTATGACAGAAATTCTAATGATTTAGAGAAAGATCAGATGCCTGCCGATAAATATAACGGTCTGAAAGTAGGGAATCCAGAAACCGGGAAAGGTGGAGTTTCATATTCAGAAGTACTTAAAAATAATCATTCAGGGTCTATCATGATGTCGGCAGACCAAGATAAAATCACTCATGAAAATAAAACGAAAATGGTAATTGAATTTAAAAAAATATCATATAAAAAAATATATAAACTAACATTCTATAAACAAGAAAACGGAGATTACTGTTTGGCGACAAAAGAGGAAAGTAAATAGAACATTCATTTCATGAAATACTTGGTGACTAGAATGGGGAAGACATATATATACTGTGATACAGTTTTTAATGCTATAGTAGGGTAAGATAATAAAGTTAAGGAGTACGACATGTCAAGAGGAAGAAAAGTACAACGTGAATGGTCTAAGAATCATGGGAATCTGTACTCTTTTCCGAGTGCATTTTCGGATGAAGGACCTCAAGGGGCGATTTTTGAAGATCAAAAGAAACAAATAGGATTTCGGATTTCACGTAACATAATCCGAGTACTCTTGTCAGTGATCGTTGTATTCGTATTTTTTCTGATAGGAGTCTGGTATTATAAAAAAACAGTCGTTCATAGACCCGAAAATAAGATCATAAGATCTTCGGAAAGATATCAAAAAAAGAAATCTTCTACCAGCTCCTCGAATATTCAAGCGAGCAAAAGTGAGAATAAAAAAATTGGACAGATATTGAAAAAAGAAAATTCTGAGTGGGTTGATCCGTCTCAAGTAAGAGTTTTTTCAGTTGATGAAGTCTTTGAGCTAATGGATGCTACAAAGAAGCAAACGCTAACGCCTTCAGAAATAATTGAGAAATATGGAAAGGCGTTTGCAGGTTTACTTGATTATGATTCCTCGGGGAAAGAACGGGTAACCTTTTATTATAAGCTTTCTGACCAACAGGGTTTTTTCAAAATTATTATTAATGAGTTTGAAGGAAAAAGTCGTGTCGAGCGTGTCTATCTTGAAGTTACTAAAGCTCAAGCGGGCAAGGCGAATAAAACTTTAGAAGAATATCGTTCTTATTTGCCTAAAAGTGGTCAGGAAGGGATTGGGTTAATGGAGGCTATAAGCCAGTTTGGAATCCCTAAGAACAGTTACAGTAACAACCTGTATGAAGGGGAAAATAGTTATATATATCCTATACTTTACAACTGATCAAAGAAAAATAACCTTATCATTTAAAAAGAATCAGCAAGGGGAATACCGACTTGAGAATGTAACAGCATTTGGATAAAACGATCTCGCAAGAGGTCGTTTTTTTGTGCCTATTTCCCCATTTAGTGATGAATTGGCGCCATCAGGAGATTTATGATATAGTAGAAGGAGCATTTTTATACTTTGTTCATCAAATGATTTTCACTCACTGTGATCATCAAATGAGACAAAGAGAATCAAAAGGAGAGAGTATGACTACAGAAGATAAACAGCCTTTTTCAGTGCCGGAAGAGCCACAGATGCAAGAGACACCACAAGGAGAAGGACAGGTGAGAGGAGTTCAAATGCAGGGCCCTGCTTATCCATTTGAAGAAACAAATCCACAAATGCTTCCGCCTCAGTGGTCCTATCCAACTAAGCCAAAGCACAAGTGGAAAAAATTAGTACTATTTTCACTTTTAGCGCTTGTGATTGGTGGGCTTTTCGGTGGTGTGAGCGGATATATTTGGGGACAATCCTCTCAAACAAGTAAGGAGTCGCAACGATTTAAACGTTTAGAACGTGCAAAGACCGAAGCAAATGAAACAAAAGCAGGTTTTGTAACGGATAAAGAAAAGGTCATTTTCACATGGACTTTCAAGGATCTTGGCTTGTTGAGTTACACCAATCGGGAAGGTTATGGTTTGACAGCAGATCAGATTGTAGAAGTCTATGGGTTAGCATCCAGTGTTGAATATAAAAAGAATGCAATGGAGTTTACTTGGAATGACTCAAAGGCTACTGAACATCAGAATTTGAGAATGAGATTTGACGAAGTCGATGGCAATTATTATTTAAAAAGTGTGTCCGTGACGGAATTAGATGAATTGTATGAGCATAAAAATCCAGAGGATGATGATGATAGCGATGATGCCTCGAGCAATCGCGCCTTGACTGAAAAGGAATTTCGAAGTCTGAAAAAAGGAAACAAGCAGACAGGGCAAGGTGGGACAAGATTATCTGAGTTTTTGAAAAAACATCGAAAAACCGTCGAAATTGGGACAGAGCGCAAACTAACTGCCAATGGGGAAACATTTAAGTCTACACGTGTAGTGGCTACAGTACTCTGTGAGGTTGATGGGGATTTTAAAGTTTTGAAATTTTTAGCACAGCCTGATGGAGAATTTCGCTATATTGGTGCGGAACTAAATTAAGAGGAGGATAGAAGAGAGATGAGTATAAATCAAACACAGGTACCCTTTGGTGTACCAGTAAATCCTGGCCCTCAAAAAAGCGGAAAGGGCTTGTTCATTGGATGTGTGATTGGGTCAATTGTTTTAGGATTAGTGATTGGTCTTATTATTGGCCATTCTTTTGGTGTGAATGCCGTAACCAAGAAAGCTTATCCCCGTTTACATACCACTGCAGATAGTACAGTCTCAAAACGCGATATATCTTCTCGCTATATAGACCCAAAAGAGACAGCATTTGATTGGGATATTTCAAATCTCGGAGACTTGAAATTCGCTACCTACGATGACAAAGAGGATGCGATGTCTATCGAAGAGGTCGTAAAGAAGTATGGGAAAGCTTTAAAAGGTTCATTTAATGGGACAACTGTTGAGTTAGAATGGGGCAAACTCGAGAGGGACGATACAGATGAAGAAAGCACCGATTATAAGACCGCTAACGAGATGAATCTGACCTTTATGAAAATAGATGGTCATTATTATCTACGCAATCTATATTTCTCAGAAGATTATGACACAGCGGATGCCAATCCAATGGCGACCGATGATTATGATAAATTGAAAGTAGGAGATCCCAAAACAGGGAAGGATGGAATATCTTATAAAGAAGTTCTTAGTAGCAATACCCCATCCTCTATTTCGATAAGAGCAGACCAGGACTATAAAACTAAGGCCATTACGAATGAAATGGAAATCCGTTTTAAGTCATCTGGATCAGATGAAGATGAATATAAATTAAAATTTATCCAGCAAGCAGATGGGGATTATCGTTTGGCTTTAAAAGGAGATGAAGATTAGAAAGGAAATCGGTCTTTAAAAAGGAAGGTCCATATATTCTCGTTTGTACCCGAACGACTTCGCAAGAGGTCGTTTTTTTTTTTACTTGTAAAGTAATTTCATAAACTTTCCCCTTAGATTCAATTATAAAAACACTAACTAGTTATTATTTTCGATCATTTGCTAATCTCATTTCTAAAATACTGATGATACAGGGTTTCTAGCTAGACAATAGCTATAGACACGTATTTTATACTCAAATCCTTTAATATAAAAAGTTATTTGAACATAAAAGTTGTCATTTGTTGTTTCATATTATAAAATGAAAGGTGAATGAAAATAATTGAAAAAGGAATGAAAATATGAAAAAGAACTTGGCTAAATTCTTGTTACTTTCATCTATGCTTGGTGGAATGGCAATTGCCCAACCAGTATCTGCGAATACAAAAGCTGCGGTTTATGAGTACAAAAATGGTCAGCTAGACCTTGTTCAAAAACCAACATATGAAGGTTTCGAATCGAATCAGCTTTCTTTGAAATTGAAAACAGGTCGTGTCGATGTAGTGGGAGCGCGTGAAGGCAAGAAAGAAAGTGCGCATGATGCGGGAGCCTACCAATTTGCATTGATCTACAAATCTGAAGGTGGCGAAGAAGAGACAGTTGCTAAAGGGCAAAATACAGCAGATGGGACGATCGAATTTGATGATGTGGATCTCTCTGGACTGAATTCTGGAACTGTTAAACTCTACATTCGTCAGACTACAAAAGATGATGGTCGCTTTAAACAGTTGGATAATGGAGAAGGGGAAGTAACAGTGTCCCTTGCTTACGATGGATCAGGACGCTTGATGGTGGATTCACTTGAAAGTTCCAACCCAATTTATCGTAATTTCATTGCAGGCTATAAAAGCCCTGGTACAGATGGGTCGACTTCACCAAGTACAACAAGCCCATCCTCAAGCTCAAGTAGCTCATCTTCTAGTTCAAGTAGCTCAAGTAGTTCGTCTTCAAGCTCAAGTAGCTCATCGAGCTCATCTTCAAGCAGCTCATCTTCAAGCTCCTCAAGTTCAACTTCTTCATCGAGCTCAAGCTCTTCTTCTAGTTCTTCCTCACATTCAAGCGACTCAAGCAAATCTGTAGTTGGCCGTTTATTGCCAAAAACAGGTCAAGAAACAGGTGTCGTTTTGGCAACATTGGGCTTGCTCTCACTTGCAGGGATTGCTATTGTCTCCCTTCGCAAGAAATTTTAAGATAAGCATCTAAAAGGTCGGATATCTCTCCGATCTTTTTTAGTCCATCCAGACAGGAGTTGGTCCTTGCTTGGTTTTATGTTATAGTAGAAGAGAAGAATAAAAAGGAGAATTCGAAATGTCCGAGAAAGATCAAGAACAATTTATGAAACATACTCCCGTAGAGGGTGCGCCTCAATTTGATGTGGCTGCGCCAGCCTTTGTCCCAAAAGAAGAAGCCGAAGACTTGGTCGTTCCAGAAGCTAGTGGCCTTTCAGTGACGGAGACGGAAGCAATGAAAGAAGAGGCAAACGAGCCAGTTATTTCAGAAACGGTGGAGCTTCCAAAGGTGGATGAAGCAACTGTTGGAGAACATCCGGATGTAGTTGCTGCTCCCCAACCGACTCCTCCATTCCAACCTGCACCTCAAGCTCCTCAAAATATGGCAGCTGAACCAATTGGTCCGCAAACAGTGCCTGTTCCTGAGACACCTATTCCACAAGCTCCTCTTTCTCCTGTTGGAAGACCGATGGATACTGCGGACAAGAAGGCGATTCGTTTTGCCCTTGGGATTTTAGTTGGGCTTCTTATCGGTGGAGTCAGTGGCTATTTGATTGGTCATGCTAGCCCTAGCACGTCATCATCTAGAAAGCAGACTTCTTGGTCAGGTAACCAGTCTGGTTCGTCTTCCAATATCGATTTGGATCAATTGACCGCAGAAGACGCGGAAGTTGATTTTAGCTGGAAACAGTCTGATATCGAGCAACTTCAGTTTTTAACAGGAAGTGATGCTGGGGAGACTCCTGAGGAAATGATTGAAGCTTATGGGAAAGCTAGCTCCGTTCAATTTGAAAGTGGAGAATTGAAATTATTTTGGGATGATAACTCTTATAATAAAGAGGTCAAAGCGACTTACTCTAAGAAAGGGAAAGAATTCCAGCTTGTCAAATTTGAATTTAATCAATTTGGGAAAAATCTTACGGTTGAGGACAACTTTGCAGATGGATTCAAAGTTGGAAATAGTGAGACCGGTGCTGGAGGAACCTCTTACAAAGAGCTTTTAGAAAAATACGGTGATGCAGTCAATCTGACGGTGAGTTCATCTGATGATTCAGACGAGATAGAATTGGTCATGGACTTCCAAAAGAAAAATGGGGACTACGTGGATTTGACCTTTATTCGCCAAGAAAATGGAGATTTTCTCTTGAGCAGTAAAGACAGCTACTAAAAGGATCAGACAAGAAAGAGGCAAGCGCCTCTTTTTTGGGATAAGACGAGACAAATACGCTAATTTTCTATACAATAGAAAGAGTTTGAATAGAAAGAGCATGAAGGATGGAAGAAATGAAACAGTGGATAGAACGTCATAAGCGGATCCTCCAAAAAGCTGCAAGTGCTTTGCTGGCTTTTATGGTTGGTGTTTGCTTGGTGTTTATAATTCATCCAGTGAAAACCTTGCCCAAAGATCGCTTGTTGAGTTTGTCTCGCATGCACGAAGATAGCCAGCAATTTGTTGCGTCTTCTTCCAAAGAGCCGGCTTTAGAAGACTTGTTATCATTGGAGCTTGTAAGGGAAGAAGGAAAGACACAAAAAAATTGGGTGACTTTATCTGCATTCGTCAAAAAAATTGGAAAAGCAGCGAGTTTTACACAAGAAGATACGAGTTTTGGAGCGCAAGTCCAGCTAGGTTATGGGACTCCTGTGCAGGGGATTTATCCTTATACCATAGAATTTCAAAAGCAGGATGATACCTTTTATTTGAGCTCGATTCAAGGATTTGCACCCAAGTCGGCTCACTATCAGAGCAAAAAGAATTTAAAACTAGCAGATTTTACAGGCTATCAGACGCTAGATGGAAGAAAGGAAAAGGGGACAGCAGTAGAAGATATTTTGAAAAAATCAGGTCTTCCCAATTCTCTTAGTTTGACCTCTGCAAAGGACAAGCAAGTCTTAGCCCTGTCTTATCAGGTGACAGATGGACTGGTCTCTTTGACTTTTGAACGCGACCAGACTGGTCAGTATCGGTTGACGAAGAAGGGGTGAAGCAGATGATCGAGTGGATGAAAAAGAATCGAAAAGAACTCTTGCTGCCGTTTTTGTGTTTTGTTTTAGGAGTGTTACTTGCGATTGCAAGCATCCAGGTGCAAGAGCAAGGAACCGATACCAAGGAGGACCAAACACTGACTCGTTTCCAGCCAAAGGATTATCAGAATTTGGTCAGCAAGGAACAAGAAATCAAGCAGTTTAAATGGACCATCGAAGCTGTGGCGAATTTGAAAGTTCGTCTTAAGCAGACTCAGCAACCAGGAACCCGCTTGGAAACAGTTGTGACTGAATGGGGAAAAGCCCAAAAAGTTCGCTACACAAAGACAGCTCAAGGGGATAAAACCGTTCTTGTCTTGACTTATGCGGCTAAGCAAACCGATCAGGGCAAGAAAAGTGTAACCTTGTGGTTTGAACAGGAAAAAGACCAGGGGTATCGCTTGACGACAGTGGATGCGACGAATTTGTTGGATGCAAAAGAAAAAGCAAGCAGTGAGAAAGAAATCACTACTGAAAAAGAGAAAAAAGGTACAGAATTCGCCCAGCTTATTAAGCAACTAGGAAATCCTCAACGCTTGGTCTGGGGGGAAATGCCAGATGGCGGTATGGGCTATCGCGCGACTTACCAGGTAGCAGGGCAGCCAGAAGTGGTGATGGAATTCAAGAAAAAAGGCAAGAAATTAGTGTTAGTATAAGAAGGGAGATATCATTGGACGATCAACGGACAGACATCAAGGCAGCTTCCTCTCACCAGGGTGGGAGCCGCTTGATTTCAGAAGCCGATCTGGCTTCATTAGGGATGGACAATCATCAGGATACTAGTAGCCATTCAGATATGATGGAGTCTTCCCCTTCTTCCTCAAAAGAGGGGATTGGTTCGCTTTTGCGATTTTTTGGGTGGTTCGCCTTGTTAGTAGCTTTTGTATTCGTACTTCAAAACACAGGCAACAAGGATCTTTCTTCATCTTCCTCAAGCAATGGAGCTGACAGTTTTTCACGGAATAGTATCAGAAAAGAATATCTAAATAGTGAAAATAGT
>NZ_KQ969692.1:120124-123512 GCF_001578955.1 Streptococcus parasanguinis | reverse complement strand
CTTATGTCGCATCTGCTAAGGAAGTTCAATTTGAGACAACCTATGAAAAAGCCATGTCTCTCATTCCTGATTTTGCAGTGGATGACAAAAAGACATCTTTTGGAACTGTGGATCCCAAAGATATCGTTGCAGCATTAGGTAAAGCAACCCGAGGAGAGGCATCGTATAGTGACAGCAGTTCAAGTCCTTTTTTGCTGACCTTAGATTACCAATCAGATGATGCATATGGGAAGGTTCTCCTTGAAAAAATGGGTGCCTATTACAGGATTTCTCTTTTAAGTTTGAAACACTTAAAAAGTGATCGTTTTGCAAATAAGAATGGCAGTTTAACGAAGGACGATTTTACTAATATCAAAGTTGGGATGCCTTATTTAGATTTGCTTAATTCGGTGGGGATTCCAGATGAGGTAGATGTGTCCGGATTTTTAGGTTACGGTGAAGCACCGACCTTTACTTATCGATTGGCTGATTCCCAAACGGTTCAAATCCAATTTGATAGCCGGCAAACCATCAAGGATATCACACCTAAAGTGGAAGCGAGCACACCAGCTTCTTCTTCGACACCTACAGCACAGTAAAAACAGTTAGCCCGAATGAATTTGCCATAGAATAATAAGGAGGGAACAATGGGAAAGAAAGACTGGTCCCACCTACGAAATGAACACAAGAGTCGATTTGCGAAACGCCAGCTAGAAGAAGAAACTAGTCTAGTGAAAAGTTCCACTTCAACCAACCAGAGCATTGAAAATAGGGATGAATGGCTGGAAGATACGCTCCTAAAAGAAACAGAAGTGATAGAGTCCTCCGTTTTTCCTGAACCAGTGAAGCAAGTAGAGGAGCCAAAAAACCAACCGGCGCTTGGTACTGAGAAAGCTATAGATGAGCAAAAGGAAGTATTGCTTGAAGACTCGCCTGACAGACCGCTAACATCACAACCACCAACACAAGATGCAATAGAGCAGTTTCCTAAGGGCGAGGAAAGAGTAGAGCACCAGGGTGGGAGTCGCTTGATTTCAGAAGCTGACCTGGCTTCAATAGGGGGAGGCAGGCATTCAGAACCAAGACAAACGGTACTAGACTCCCAATCGGATAGGACGAAAACCTACTCTCCTTCCTCTAAGAGTGAAGGGTCTTCGCTAGCAGCCTTTTTTGGATTATTGGCCATGCTGGGCTTATTTGCCTATCTGGCTTCAGGAGGTATCCATAGTAAGGAAGCTCCTTCTTCTACTACTAGTGAATACGGAAGTCCTGGCCAGTCTTATGGAACCAGAAAGGAAACTTTGAAGAGTGGTACGAGTACCTTGATTGCACCGGAAGGTGAATTTCAGTTTCAAGTGACCTATGAGAAGGCGATTTCCCTGATTCCTGGTTTAAGTGAGGAGGATCAAGGCCGTACCTCTTCAACTTATCTGTCTCCGCAGGATGTGGTAGCTGTACTGGGCAAGGCTAGTAGTGGGGAAGAAACCTACCAAGAGGGTAGTGTCGGTCCTTTCATGACAAGCTTGGATTATGAGGCTGAAGGATCCCCTTCTTCTGTATCTGTTTTGCTTTCAAATATGATTAGTAGCCGTCTATCTTCTCTTAATTTTGAGAACCTAAACAGTGAGCGATTAGCCAATAAAAATGGCAGTTTGAACAGAGAGGATTTTGCCAATATTAAAATAGGAACCAGCTATGCAGATCTTGTGAATACCGTAGGAATTCCTAGCCGTGTTTCTTGGTCGAGTATGATGAGTTCAGAGTCTTTTTTAACCTTTCACTATAAACTTTCTGATTCGCGTTTAGTTACGATTCACTTTGGAAGCAATCGCACCATCAGTGAAATGACAGGCCTGGAGGATTCGTCTACAAGCACTTCGCCTTAGGTGTTCATCTCTTTGGGTTTGTGGTATAATATGGATACCTTTAATTGAAATGAATGGAGAATCTCATGACTGCACAAAAAATGTCTGCACAAGAAATTATCGCTTTTATTGGAAATGCAGAAAAGAAAACAAATGTGAAAGTAACCTTTGAAGGGGAATTGGCAACAGCTGTTCCTGCTTCTGTCACAAAACTAGGTAATGTGTTGTTCGGTGATTGGAAAGATATCGATCCCCTTCTTGCCAACTTAACAGAGAATAAGGATTATGTGGTTGAACAAGATGGCCGTAATTCAGCTGTTCCCTTGCTTGATAAGCGCTATCTAAATGCGCGTATCGAACCAGGCGCTATCATCCGTGACCAAGTGACCATCGAAGACAATGCTGTCGTGATGATGGGGGCTGTCATCAATATCGGTGCTGAAATCGGTGCAGGAACTATGATTGATATGGGGGCTATCCTTGGTGGTCGTGCAACAGTTGGTAAAAACAGCCACATCGGTGCAGGTGCCGTTCTTGCGGGTGTCATTGAGCCAGCTTCTGCTGAGCCTGTTCGGATCGGTGACAATGTCTTGGTCGGTGCCAATGCAGTTGTGATTGAAGGGGTTCAAGTAGGGAACGGATCCGTCGTTGCCGCTGGAGCTATCGTTACTCAAGATGTCCCTGAAAATGTGGTTGTAGCTGGTGTCCCAGCTCGCATCATCAAGGAAATCGACGAAAAAACACAACAAAAAACAGCACTAGAAGACGCCTTGCGTAATTTATAAGATATTGATAGTAGAGGCCGCAAGGCCTCTATTCTAATCTAATAGAAAGAAGACAACTATGACATTGGACTTAATCAAAATCAGACGGGATTTGCACCAAATCCCTGAAATTGGATTGGAAGAATTTGAAACCCAAGCCTACCTCTTAGAGCGAATCGCAGAGATCACAGCGGGCAAGGACTTTGTTGAGCAACGGACTTGGCGGACCGGGATCCTGGTTTATCTCCATGGATCTGCGCCTGAAAAAACGATCGGCTGGCGGACAGATATCGATGGCTTACCGATTGTGGAACAAACGGGCCTTGATTTTGCCTCCAAGCACGAAGGACGGATGCATGCTTGTGGTCATGATATGCACATGACGACAGCTCTTGGGCTTTTGGATCAACTGGTTCAAGTGCAACCAAAAAATAACCTGCTCTTTCTCTTCCAACCAGCTGAAGAAAATGAAGCTGGTGGGATGCTCATGTATAAGGACAATGCTTTTGGCGACTGGCTCCCTGATGAATTTTATGGTCTGCATGTGCGCCCTGATTTGAAGGTGGGAGACATTGCGACCAATACGGGTACCCTTTTTGCGGGGACCTGTGAAGTCAAGATTACCTTTACAGGTAAGGGAGGGCATGCTGCCTTTCCACATGAGGCCAATGATGCACTTGTAGCAGCCTCTTACTTCATTACCCAAGTCCAATCGGTCGTGAGTCGAAATGTCGATCCAATTGAAGGTGCTGTGGTGACCTTTGGTTCCATGCATGCAGG
>NZ_KQ969692.1:118335-120104 GCF_001578955.1 Streptococcus parasanguinis | reverse complement strand
GACCTTTGGTTCCATGCATGCAGGAACAACCAATAATGTGATTGCTGAGACAGCCTTCCTTCATGGGACCATTCGGACCTTGACCATGGAGATGAACCTTTTGACTCAAAAACGGGTCAAAGCCATTGCAGAAGGAGTTGCAGCAGCCTTTGATGTGAAATTGGACCTGGAACTCAAGCAAGGGGGCTACCTGCCTGTGGAAAACCAACCAGAATTGGCCAAAGAACTCATGGACTTTTTCACAGCTGAGAAAGACGTGAACCTGATTGATATTCTGCCTGCGATGACAGGAGAAGACTTCGGCTTTCTCTTGAGCAAAGTCCCGGGTGTCATGTTCTGGCTGGGTATTGATACCCCATATGCCTTGCACCATCCGAAGATGAGCCCAAATGAAGCAGCCCTTCCCTTCGCTGTGGAAAACATTGGTAAATTTTTGAAAATGAAGGCCAACCAATAAAGGAATGATTCAACTCCGTCTGGAGTTGGATTTTTTCTTTGTTGTATAAAAACTGTTCGGATCTTTCCTAAAAAATGATACAATTAAAGCTAGACAAAAGGAGTAGGGAATGAAGAAAACACTACGAAAAGAAACCATTGCAGCCATGAAACAGTTGCCAGAATCCGTGAAAACTCAAGCAGATGAAGAGCTGACTCAGCGCCTCTTGGAGCTTCCAGCCTTTCAGGAGGCAAAGACCCTTGCGACCTATCTGTCTTTTGACCATGAAGTTTCCACAGTTGGCTTGATCCAAGCTGCTCTTCAACTTGGAAAACGCGTCTGTGTTCCCCGTACCTATCCACAAGGTCGGATGGAATTTGTGGAATACGATCCTGACATTTTGGAAAAGACACGCTTTGGTTTGTTGGAGCCCAATGAAAAAGGAAGGGTTGTGGATCAGTCAGAGATTGATCTGATCCATGTACCAGGCGTGGTCTTCCAGTCAAAAGGCTACCGAATTGGCTATGGTGGTGGCTATTATGATCGTTATTTAGCAGATTTTACTGGAAAAACGGTTAGTACGATTTATTCCATCCAGCAGAAGGAGTTCCAGCCAGATGCTTTTGATCAGGCAGTTCAGGAGGTGCTAGTCTATGAAGTTGCTCTTTGATCGTCGTTATCCTGTGACCAGCATTTTATTGCTCGTCACAACGGCAGTCTTTCTTTCCATGTTTATCCGATTTGGAGGCGACTACCAAACAGGTGCTGCTATTTACTATAGTGGTGGGATTATTGGAGAGGTTGTGAAAGTCGATCCCAGCCAGTTATGGCGAATAGTGACAGCTACCTTTGTTCACATCGGCCTAGAACATTTTGTGCTCAATATGATCACCCTCTATTACTTGGGACGTTTGGCAGAAGATCTCTTTGGTTCCAAGGCTTTCTTAGCTCTCTATCTCTTATCAGGCATGATGGGCAATGTCTTTGTCGCTATTTTTACGCCGGATGTGATTGCAGCAGGAGCTTCTACAGCCCTCTTTGGACTGTTTGGGACCATTGGTGCTCTGCGCTTTATTGTTCAAAGTCCCTATATTCGCCACTTGAGTCAGTCCTATACCAGCTTGATTGTGGTCAATTTGATCTTTAGCTTCATGCCAGGGATCAGTATGGCGGGGCACATCGGTGGCTTAGTAGCTGGGGTCATGTTGGCTTATGTCTTTCCAGTAAGAGGGGAAGCTCGCTTTATGAACCGAACCTATCAGATTAGTGCAGCTCTATCTTATCTCTTGCTTTTGCTTTATTTCTTAGGTAAAATCTTGAATCTATTTTAAGA
>NZ_KQ969692.1:107058-118067 GCF_001578955.1 Streptococcus parasanguinis | reverse complement strand
AGCCCTACTCAACTGTGCGGAGGTGGGACGACGAAATCGAATTCTAACGAATTACCGATTTCTGTCCCACTCTCTTTTTTTCCTAAAAAATGTAGCGCAATCGTAAACTAACAGAAAATTGTTTGAAAAGCAAAGAATTGTATATATTTATTATAATATGTTTGCAGGAGTCAAGTGAGCCCTCTATTGCTAGGTCCATAGAGAAGGTAATCATGGGTAAAAAGGTATAAAAATGCAAAATAGAAAGCGCTTGCAAAAGGGTTTAGAAAGGTGTAAACTGGAGGTATAAAAATCAAAAATAGTGCTATTTTGTCAAAAGTAGTGCAAAAACAAAGGAGATTTGCCATGAAAAAATGGTTGTTAAAACTCTCGTTGGTAGCGATGACACTCTTACTCCTACCCATTCAAGCTGTTCAAGCCTGTTGCGGTTTTATCATTGGTCGCCAATTGACCAAGGATGGGACCACTCTCTTTGGTCGGACAGAAGACTACCCTTACTATCCAAATGGTGGAAAGCACAACAAAAACTTTGTAGTTGTTGATGCGAAGAACTATAAGGAAGGGGATCAACTGGAAGACGAATCTAATGGTTTTACCTATCCACATGCTGCCAGTGAAATGAAATACACAGCGACTTATGACTCTGCTCGTGGAGATGGTAGTAACGGTGCTTTTGGTGAACATGGATTTAATGAAGCCGGTGTATCCATGACTGCGACAGTAACAGCTATCCCGAATAAGAAAGTCTTGAAGACGGACCCATTGACAGAAAACGGAATTCCAGAAGCTGCTATGTTGGACGTAGTGTTACCACGCGTTAAGTCAGCTCGTGAAGGAGTTGAATTACTGGCTAAAGTCATCGAAGAAAAAGGTTCAGCTGAAGGGAATGTGGTCGTCTTTGCAGACCAAAATGAAACTTGGTATATGGAAATTCTTTCTGGCCACCAATATGTAGCGGTGAAGGTGCCAGAAGATAAATATGCAGTCTTTGCAAATACCTACTACCTAGGTCATGTTGATTTGAATGACACTGAAAATGTCATTGCCTCTAAAGATGTCGAAAAAGTAGCCAAGGAATCTGGTAACTACAAGACAGACAAAGATGGCAACTTCCATATCGCTAAATCTTATGGACCAGAAAAATATGCTGAAGGAGACCGCTCACGGACCTATGCAGGAATCACCTTGCTAGATCCAGACTCTAAAGTCACTTATGAGGATGATGAGTATGAGCTCTTCCGTTCACCAACCGATCCAAACAAAAAATACACCTTAGAAGATGCGTTTGCCTTGCAACGGAACCGGTTTGAACACTTGAATGGACGTTTTGTACCAGATGATCAAATTGGTGTTAAGAAACAAGGTGATGATGGTAGCAACGATACTGTTCGGAAAGACCAATACAAGTATGCTTTAGGAAATGAAAATGTGATTGATGCCCATGTCTATCAAATCAATCCAAACCTTCCAAAATCATTTGGTGGAACTGTATGGCTCGGCATGGGACCTTCACGGAATACCCCTTATGTTCCATTCTATGGAAATGTAAAAGATACTTACGAAGCTTTTAAACCTCAAACGGCTACTTATGATCCAAATTCATGGTATTGGACAGTTTGGCACATCGACCAAATGGCCATCAATAACCAAGATCTCTTTGGAAAATCTATCCAAAATCACTGGAAAGCACTAGAAAAACAGCTCATTATTGAACAAAAAGTGAGCGATGCAAAATACGCTGCCTTGAAAGCTGATGAAGCTGCAGCAAAAGCAGTTGAAGATAAGGTGACTGAAGATGCTTTAGCTCGGTCTGAACGTCTCTTCAAACAATTCAAGCAATATGAGTCTGAATTGTCTGCAACTCTAAAAGAAGCAGGTCGTACAGATGATCCATACCGTGCATCTTTACCAGATGACTACAAGGATCCAACAGAGTCAAGCACCGAGCCAAGTAAGGAAGAAACGAAGCCAAGCACCGAAGCAAGTACAGAACCAAGCAAAGAAGAAACGAAACCAAGCACTGAGTCAAGTACAGAACCAAGCAAGGAAGAAACGAAACCAAGCACTGAGTCAAGTACAGAACCAAGCAAGGAAGAAACAAAACCAAGCACCGAAGCAAGTACAGAACCAAGCAAGGAAGAAACGAAACCAAGCACCGAAGAAACGAAACCAAGCACCGAAGCAAGTACAGAGCCAAGCAAGGAAGAAACGAAACCAAGCACTGAGTCAAGTACAGAACCAAGCAAGGAAGAAACGAAACCAAGCACCGAAGCAAGTACAGAACCAAGCAAGTCAGAAACGAAACCAAGCACTGAAACAAGTACAGAGCCAAGCAAGGAAGAAACAACACCAAGTCGTACAACTACTGTTGTTCCTACAAATAGCAACAGTGTTAGTACCGTTGGTCGCCCAGTTTTACCAACAAATTCATATATTTTAGTAGACCAGGCAACAGGTATCGTCTTGCAAAACCCTGATTTTGCTCAAGGTGGCTATAGTCTTCTTGTTGAAGTTTTGAAAGATGTCAAAGAACTAGCTGGTAAAGAGTACAAGGCATATAATATTCAATTATCGAACCAAAATAATCCTGTACATCAAATTAGTCCAACTGTTGTGACCATTCCAGTAAATAGCCAAAAAGAAGTAGAAGCAGTTTATGGTATCGGTGAAAATGGTCAATTGGAATCCTTCCAATTCCAACTAAATGAAGATAAGTCAGCCATAACATTTACAACCTCTCATTTCTCAACTTATGGTGTAGTTTATAAATCTGCAGCAAAAATTGAAGAGAAGAAAGGTGAGAAAAAATTACCATCAACCGGTCAAAGTATTTCCATTGCGACAATGGTAGGCGGAGTTCTTTTGATAGTTTTTGGATTTGGCTACTACATCGAAAAACGTAGAACCCATTAAACGATACAGTTTATAAGATACAACAAAAAAAGGAAGTGAGAATGAAATCTCTCTTCCTTCTTTTTTAGTCTGCAGTTTGTTCAGATGCTTCTAATTTTTTTCCAAGGTCGATAATATATTGTTTGAGATCGTCTTTGACTTGAGGGTGTTTCAAGGCATAGTCGATCGAAGTTTTCATGAAGCCGAATTTATCACCTACATCGTAGCGTTGGCCTTTAAATTCACGGGCAAAGACTCGTTGGGTCTTATTAAGGGTGTCGATTGCATCCGTCAATTGAATTTCATTGCCAGCACCTGGTTCTTGATTTGCAAGAATATCAAAGATTTCAGGAGTCAAGAGGTAGCGCCCGATGATAGCGAGATCACTTGGAGCATCCTCTGGGTTTGGTTTTTCGACAAAAGTTTCAACGCTATAAAGACCGTTAATGCCTTCGCCTTGAGGTGCGATCACACCGTAAGAAGAAACCTCTTCGTGAGGGACTTCCATCACAGCGATAGTTGACGCATGGGTTTCATCGTAGTCGTTCATCAATTGTTTGGTCAATGGCAAGGCATCATCATTAGTGATGTCCATCAGATCATCTCCCAACATAACGACAAAAGGCTCGTTTCCAACAAAGGCTTTTGCCTGAAGAACAGCGTCCCCTAAACCTCGAGGGTGACTTTGACGGATGAAATGAAGATTGATCGCTGTTGTATCATTGACCAACTTGAGTAAGTCAGTCTTGCCTTTTTGCTCGAGGTTGTATTCCAATTCGAAGTTAGAATCGAAATGGTCTTCGATCGAACGTTTAGCCTTCCCTGTTACGACAAGGATTTCCTCAATTCCAGATTTCAGAGCCTCTTCTACGATGAATTGGATCGTAGGTTTGTCAACGATTGGCAACATTTCCTTTGCCAAAGCTTTGGTAGCTGGGAGGAAGCGTGTCCCCAAACCAGCCGCAGGAATGACTGCTTTTCTAACTTTAGTCATATAGTTTCCTTTCTAAAGGGTAGGATTGATGATAGGGTGGTTGACTTATTTCCACTCATTTTCTTCTTTAAATTCATTGCTCATCATGTGGTGGATGGCTTCGCGGATATCTTTTCCTTCATAGATGACTTGGTAAATGGCCTGTGTAATCGGCATATAGACATCCAATTCTTGGGCCAGCTCATGGGCGACTTTGGTCGTAGAGATCCCTTCAATGATCATGCCCATGTTGGCTTCGATGTCTTCCAATTTTTCGCCACGTCCGAGAGCATCCCCAGCTCGCCAGTTGCGGGAATGGACAGAAGTTCCGGTAACGATCAAGTCACCGACCCCAGACAAACCGCTATAGGTCAATGGGCTAGCTCCGAGCTTAACGCCAAGGCGCGTGATTTCAGCGAGACCGCGCGTGATGATAGCTGCTTTGGCATTGTCCCCATAACCAAGACCGTGCAGGGCCCCAGCTCCGACTGCGATGATATTCTTCAAGGCTCCAGCAGTTTCCACTCCTATGACATCTGTATTGGTATAGAGGCGGAAGTAGTGATTGCTAAAGAGTTCTTGAACATAGCGTGCAGCTTCTAAATCTTTTGAGGCAGCTGTAATGAGGGTGATGTCCCGTACGATGGTTTCTTCCGCATGACTCGGTCCAGAAACGACCACAACCTCACTGCGAAGAGAAGCAGGGATTTCTTCTTCAAGGATTTGAGAAATCCGATCGTGTGTACCAGGTTCTAGCCCTTTAGAAGCGTGCATGACTGTGACAGGGTGATCCAGTGTTTCAGCGACTTGTTTAGCGACCAGGCGGGTCACCTTTGTAGGAACGACAAAGAGGATAGCATCTACTCCGTCCAAGGCAGCTTTCAAATCAGTCGTAGCAGTGATTTCCTCACTAATAACGATATCTTTGAAATAGCGTTTGTTGGTATGATCGGTATTGATTTCATCGATTTGTTCTTGGATATTTCCCCAGAGACGGACTTCATGGCCGTTATCATTGAGGACTTGTGAAAGGGCTGTCCCCCATGAACCAGGACCCAATACTGCAACGGTTTGTTTTTCCATTGTATCTTCCATTTCTATGTCTATTTTTCAACAAGGCTAGGAATCTAGCGCTTGCACCTTCGAAAAGGCCTAATGAGTGCCTTGAAGGACGATTCTATTTTCCTCTCTATTTTAACATAATATAGGTAAAAAAACTTGTATGATTATCAATTGTTTTGTGAGGAAGGTGAGGGTGATAAATAAAATCTATCACGGTTTTAAAAAATACATATTAGACACTATCACTAATGGGTGGTAAGATAAGTAGTAGTTAAAATGAAGGAGGAATGAATATGTGCAGAACAATTGTTGGAGTATCCGCTAATCTCTGTCCGGTTGACCCGGAAGGGAAAAACCTTCATTCCTCCGTGTCTAGTCAATTTGCGGAAGGGATCCGTCAAGCAGGTGGGCTTCCAATGGTCATTCCAATGGGAGATCCTTCCTTGGTTAAGGACTATGTTGAAACGATTGACAAATTGATCTTAAGCGGAGGCCAAAATGTCGATCCTAGTCTCTATGGCGAAGAAAAAACGATCGAAAGCGATGATTACAATATCGAACGCGATCAATTTGAGCTTGCCCTACTGAAGGAAGCAGTTCGCCAAAACAAACCGGTTCTAGGAATATGCCGTGGAGTTCAGTTGATCAATGTGGCTTTTGGAGGAACACTCAACCAAGAGATCGAAGGTCATTGGCAAGGTCTTCCATTTGGGACTTCCCATTCTATCGAGACAAAAAAAGGTAGTGTGGTAGAGCAACTCTTTGGTCAGGCCAGTCGGATCAATTCCGTGCACCGTCAAAGTATCAAGGATCTTGCACCAAATTTCCGTGCGACTGCCTTTGATCCGCGTGATCACACCATCGAAGCGATTGAAGCAGTAGATGGCCATCGGATTATGGGCTTGCAGTGGCATCCAGAATACTTGGTCAATGAAGAAAAAGGGAATTTAGAACTCTTCCGTTATTTATTACAGGAATTATAATGAAGTTAAGAGGTTGGACTTGAGCTGATCTCTTTTTTGTGTCTTAGAAAAGACGCAAAAACACCGGAAATAAGATCAGAAAACAGGGCGGTCATCAATAAAAAAAACAGGTCCATCTAGCAATGCTAGATGAAAACCTGTTTTAGACTTATTCGTGGCGCTTTTTAGCAACGAGCATGCTTCCAGCACCTGCAAGGGCAAGCCCTGCTGCAATAAGTCCAGTACTTACTGTTTCACCAGTAGAAGGAAGGACTTGTTTCTTACCTTCTTTTGATTGTTTACCAGAAGGATGATTTCCTTTAGGTTTATCAGTCGAAGGTGTTGGAGGTGTTGAAGGAGTAGTTGGCGGAGTTGGAGGTGTCTTCGTGTTAACGACATTTCCTTTATCTACTACAAAGTTTGTAGATTTCACATAGTCTTCCACTGTAACAGTGATTGGATCGCTCAACAATTGATAGCCAGCTGGGGCTGTCAATTCCTTGATAACATAATCTCTTGCTTCAAATCCAATGAAAGTTACAAGACCATGCTCATCAGAAGTAGCAGTCGCTTGTCCTTCTCCATAAGGGTTGGCAACTGGTGTGACACCATCAGCTTCAAAGAGACCGAATACAGCGCCTGCAAGAGCATTTCCATCTGCGTCCACTTTATGCAACTGAATATTGTAAAGTTTTAATTTAGGTTTATCAACAGTCGGAGGAGTTGGTGGAATTGAAGTGAACGGTTTGTTAACGACATTTCCTTTATCCACTACACTGTTTGAAGCAACCAAATCACTAGCTGCGATCTTGATGACTTCATCTGATAATTGGTAACCATCTGGAGCTGTAAGCTCTCTTACTACATAATCTTTTGCTTCTAATCCTGTAAAGGTTACAAGACCGTTCGCATCAGAAGTTGCGGTCGCTTGACCTGCACCATAAGGGTTTGCTACAGGAGTCGTACCATCAGCTTCAAAGAGACCGAATACGGCACCAACAAGAGCTTTCCCTTCTTGGTTCACTTTGTGCAATTGGATGCTGTAGAGTTTCAATTCAGGTTTGTCAACAGTCGGTGGTGTTGGTGGAATTGAAGTGAACGGTTTGTTGACCACTGTTCCTTTGTCTACGACGAGGTTAGTCGCAGCTTTCAACTCGCTAGCAGAAACTTTAATCACATCTGTTGATAGTTGATAACCTTCTGGAGCAGTAAGTTCTTTCACCACATAATCTTTTGCTTCAAATCCTGTAAAAGTTACAAGACCATTTGCATCAGAAGTTGCGGTCGCTTGACCTGCACCATAAGGATTTGCTACAGGAGTAGTACCATCAGCTTCAAAGAGACCAAATACAGCACCTGCAAGAGCATTTCCATCTGCGTTAGCTTTGTGCAATTGAATGTTGTAGAGTTTCAATTCAGGTTTGTCAACAGTTGGAGGAGTTGGTGGAATTGAGGTTGTTACTAATTTGTTGGTGAAGGATGTTTTATCACCATATGCCACAGAAGCTTTGAGTGTATTGCTTGCATCATCTTTTGTGACAGTTACAGTAGCATCAATACTTCCTTCATCGTAGGTCATTCCTTTTGCTTTGCTTTCAGGAATAACTTCTTTGACCGTGTAGTGGAAGGTTTTTCCTGCGTCCTCTGATGAATATGAAATGTCATCAAAGGTTACCGTACCATCTGCAGCATTTTGTTTTGTTTGAAGAACTTTTCCGGTTTCATCCAACAATTGAAAATTGAATTCGCCATTCTTCAATTCAGCACCTTCTAAAATCTTGCTAGCTGAAATTTTAGCTTTTGCTGGTTGAGGAGCCGTATAAGTATTTGAGAAGGTTTTATTATCTGGATAAGCCACATCTGCTTTCAGGTTGTCGCCATCTTTTTTCACCTTAACAGTTACTTGTTTATCAGTCTTGTCATAGGTAATACCTGGGGTATTTCCAGCTACTTCCTTAACAGTGTAGGTGTGTTCACCTTCTTCGGTGTACTCAATTGGTGCAAATGTTACTTTTCCGTTTTTGTTGGTAACAGTTTGAAGCTTAGTTGCACCCTCGTACAATTCAAAGCTGAATTCGCCATCTGTTAGAGCACGACCGGTAAGAGCTTTCTCTAGTTCGATGGTAGCTTGTGTTTCTTTTGGCTTATCTTTCGGATTCACAATTGTTTTAGTTACTGAACGATCAGCTCCAAAATCTTCAATATTAACTTCTGTATCTGCATTCTTGATGACATAGCCTGATGGTGCTTCAACCTCGGTGATGATATATTTATCTTTCAACAGTTTGTTAACAGCAATATTACCATTATCATCTGATACATACTCACCAATAACTTGGTTATTAGCTTGACGAACTACTTTAAATTTAGCACCCTTAAGTGGTTGATTCGCCTCATCTACTTTATGGATATTGATTGAGTAAATATAACCAACACCAACACCACCAGCAATTTGAACTAAAGCACCATTTGTCACTTCTTTAACAACGACACCTTCACCTTTTAATGTAGCGTCATTATTCAATAATTCGCCATCAACGGGTTGGTAGTTTAATCGAACATTATAATCGATTCGGTATTGATCCGCTTCAGTAATATCTCCTAAATCAATAACAAAAGATTGTCCATCTTCAGCGACTGTAACTTTATGTTTATCTGTAACATCAACACGGTCAGAGAATTTCCATTCTCCATCTACAAATGCAAATTTACCTTTGACAACCTTAATGCTATCTTTTACGTAAGAAGCATTTGTAAATTTCAAGTGATCTTCAATTGTTACACTCTTGATGTTTTGTTTTGTACGATTGACTGAAATAGTGTATTTAACCTCTTTTCGGTCATTCTCATTAACCCAACTAGTCTTTGATAAAACTTGTGGATCTCCATCTCCGATACCTTTAAATGTAATCTTCCCGGCAGGTTTTGTTTCTTTATTAATCGTAATCTCAACTGGAATTTCTCCTTGTTGAGGGTGTTTTTTGAAATCGACACGAGCATAGAAGAAGAAAGTTCCTTTAGTATCTGAGTGTTTTTCAACATAATCCGTATAAGTTAAAGTAATGGACTTGTTATCAGCACTTAGTTTTGCATGTGCAATCACCTCATTTGTATTGATATCCTTGATTTCAATATTATCAGAGTTAATGATTATAGCATCAGGCACCGTAATTATCGTTTGATCTCCTGCCTTAACATTTTTTCCGGTTAAATTAAAATCTGCATTAAGACGGAATGTAGCCCATTGTTCTAATTCCCAGTCGAGAACTCCGCCTTCATTATTAGAAATTTTGACATCTGTAATTGCATCTACAAATTTTCCAGTTACTGAAATATCAGGAGTTTCAGCTGAAGTGCGATTCAGACCTAAAGCGAAAAGCATGGCCACTAAACAAAGGACAAATGAGAAAATTTTAATATTCCTATTCTTTTTCATTTTATCTTCCCTTCTGTTGGTAATAAGAATTGAATGCTGAGACACGACCTCCACAAAATAATTTTATAGGGTAAAATATTTTGCTTTTAAAATTATTCACTACACAGGTAATTATAGCAAAAATAAAACTTATTTTCAAGCTTAAAATAGCATTTTTTAGCACAAATTATATGTCATATCAGTCATGATAGCGTTTTGTTTTCAGAAAAAACATGAAAACAATATGTAACTTCCAGATTGAAGAGAATTCTTTTTAAAAATACGAATAGTAGTATAGGGGCGACGATAGGGCGAAGTGATGGTATAATAGAAGAGATGGAAACTATATAGAATGAAAGAGGAATGAAGATGACAAAAATTCGTGGATTTGAACTTGTATCAAGCTATACCAATCAGGACTTGTTACCAAAACGGGAGACAGCACACGCAGCTGGTTACGACTTAAAGGTGGCAGAACGCACGGTCATTGCACCAGGAGAAATCGTCCTCGTGCCAACTGGGGTCAAGGCCTATATGCAAGCGGGTGAGGTGCTCTATCTTTATGACCGTTCCTCTAACCCTCGCAAAAAAGGCCTGGTCTTAATCAACTCTGTGGGGGTTATCGATGGAGACTACTACGGAAATCCAGGAAATGAAGGCCATATCTTTGCTCAGATGAAAAATATTACCGACCAGGAAGTAGTCCTTGAAGTCGGTGAACGTGTGGTTCAAGCTGTCTTTGCTCCTTTCTTAATTGCAGATGGAGATGAGGCTGATGGCGTGCGGACTGGTGGCTTTGGAAGTACAGGGAAATAAGATGAAGATTATCTTTGTCCGTCATGGGGAGCCAGATTATAGTATGCTTGATAAACTTGAAAATCCCCAACTCTATAGTGGTTTTGGTCGTGATTTAGCACCATTGACAGGAAAAGGTCGCAGTCTGGCAAAAGAAGTTGCTAAAACTGTATGTTTTGGAAAGGCAGAGATTATTATTTCATCGTCTGTGACGAGGGCTTTAGAAACAGCACATTATATAGCAGTTGAAACAGGATTGGACTTGTTTGTGGAGCCGTTTTTTCATGAGTGGCGTCCAGACTTAGATGGCACTAACTCTGATTTAACTAGTGTATTGGTAGCTCATGAATATTATCTAAAACATCAAGGAGCTTTATCTGAAGATTCTCCTTATCGCTATGAAACTGATCTAGAGATGCGTCATCGTTTTTTAAGAGCTTTGGAAAAATATAAAAATTATAAAACTATTATCATTGTAACTCACGGAATGCTTATGCGCCAGTTTGTGCCAAATGAGAAGATTGATTTTTGCCAAGTGATTGAGTGTGAGATAGAGATTTAGAAAGAGGTTTATCATCGCAAAGAAAAAAACGACATTTATTTGTCAAAATTGTGCCTATAATTCACCCAAGTATCTAGGACGGTGTCCCAACTGTGGTTCTTGGTCTTCTTTTGTCGAGGAGGTCGAGGTCGCAGAGGTCAAGAATGCACGGGTATCCTTGACGGGTGAAAAGACCAAACCCATGAAATTGGCGGACGTGACCTCTATCAATGTTCACCGGACCAAGACGGAGATGGAGGAATTCAACCGTGTACTCGGTGGAGGAGTGGTCCCAGGGAGTCTCGTTCTCATCGGGGGAGATCCAGGGATTGGGAAATCGACCCTGCTTCTCCAAGTGTCGACCCAGTT
>NZ_KQ969692.1:86748-106284 GCF_001578955.1 Streptococcus parasanguinis | reverse complement strand
AGCCGTAGCCATTGCCTCCAGCTACAAGGACAAACCAACAAACCCGCAGGAATGTTTCGTCGGAGAGTTGGGCTTGACAGGAGAAGTTCGCCGAGTCAACCGGATCGAACAACGGATCAATGAAGCTGCCAAGCTCGGTTTTACCAAGATTTATGTTCCGAAAAATTCTCTGACGGGGATCACGACGCCATCGGGGATCCAAGTGGTCGGTGTGAGTACACTGTCTGAAGTCTTGAAGAAAGTATTTTAATTTTAATAGTAGAAAAGTCTTAAACGGGAAGTTTAAGGCTTTTTTTCAGATGTGACAGATGACAGGAGGTATCCCCTGACAGAAAGAATCGGATATGGTAAAATAATAGATAATTTGAATTTCAAAGGAATGAAGGAGAGACCATGTCTTATTTTGATAATTTTTTAACAGCCAACCAAGCTTATGTGGCGCTACATGGAGACCTCCGTCTTCCGATTAAGCCCAAAACACAAGTAGCGATTGTGACCTGTATGGATTCCCGTCTTCACGTGGCGCCTGCGCTAGGGCTGGCTCTTGGAGATGCTCATATTTTGCGGAATGCTGGAGGGCGCGTGACAGAGGACATGATCCGGTCTTTGGTCATCTCCCAGCAGCAGATGGGCACCCGTGAGATTGTGGTCTTGCACCATACAGACTGTGGCGCTCAGACATTTGAAAACGAGGGCTTCCGTCAGCATCTCAAGAAAGAACTGGGAGTGGATGTGGGAGACCGCGATTTCCTACCCTTTCAAGATATTGAAGAAAGCGTCCGTGAGGATATGGAGCTTTTAAAAGCTTCTCCTTTGATTCCAGAGGATGTGGTGATTTCAGGAGCTGTGTATGATGTCGATACCGGTTTGATCTCAGAAGTGAAATAAGTATATAGAAGAGTATAGGAAGACAGAACGATCTTAGTTTTCCTGTACTTTTCTTTTTTTGGTGTAAAAAAAGTGAACCAAATAGGAAGAAATGTGACAATTTGACACAAATTTTTAAAAAATATGTGGTATAATATGACATTTTTACAAAAACATTACATTTTAATTTCACCAGATTGACTCTTGTTATCAAGGATGTTACAATTTCATTTGTATCATGGAATCATGAAATATGGAAAAGGAGATCCTATAAATGAAGGATGTATTTAATAAGCGCCAGCGCTTTTCATTGCGAAAATATAGCATTGGGGTTTGTTCAGTTCTTTTAGGAACAGCACTCTTTGCTGCAGGAGCTCAATTTGCATCAGCGGATGAAGCAACAACAGCCTCTGAATCTGCGGGAACAGCAGCTTCAGAAGCAGCACAACCTGTTACACCAGAGTCAAGTCAAGCAGAAGCACCAGCTGCTTCCCCAGTCTATGGTGTGGGAGCACCAGCACCGAAAGTAGACCTTTCTAATTCTGCTGCAACTTCGGAAGCACCAGCTTCAGCGACTGAAAAATCTGAAGGAACTGAGAAACCAGTTGCTACATAAAACAAGGAAGCAAAAGCAGAAGCTAAAAAAGAAGAAAAGGCTGAAACTAAAAAATCTGAAGAAGCTCCAAAAACGACAGCGTCATCAGAAACCAGCAAACCTGTAGAGAAGAAAAAAGAGTCAAGCTCTAAACCAGCCTCTACAACAACAGCTACTACAGAAAAACCTACTGTAACTCGTGTTGCAGCAGATGAAAGCTCAGAAAGAGCAGCTGCAAGTGAAGAACCAGCAACACCAGTAGCCCTCAAACCTACAGCGCAGCCAGCATTACTTCGTGGTACTGAAGCTCCTAAACCAGATTCTGCAACAGAAGATCGCAGTGTAGTACTCGATCGAGCAGCAACTGATATGACTAATGGTGGAGCTTTGGCAACAAGTAGCCGTCGTCGTGGACGTCGTGCATTGACAGACCATAATGTAGCACCGATTGATGTTATAACGGCTATAGCTGATAAAGTCGCTGCTGATCCAGACATGACAGATCCTAACGGAGCATCTGTGCACTCTCAAACAATTCCTGCTGGTTACCAAGCTAAAGAAGGTGACTTCTATACTTTTGGTATCTGGAATCTGACAAAATTCAATGCCCGTTATAATACAAACTATTATGCGCGTGCTTATAAGACGTTTGGTACTTCCACCGATACTACGGTTGAATTGATTGATAAGAATACGGGTAATGTAGTTGAAACACATACTGTCACTGCAACTAGTGGTATTCAAAAATTCACTACGACCACTCCAAAATCTAATAATGAGTTGACCCTACAAGTAGACTATCAAGCAGGTGCTGGTCAAGGTCCTGGTAAGACAGACCAACCATTTATTCAAATGGGATTTGAAGTTGGTCCAGCGATTCAAGCTTTGGTAGCTCCTGGTCATAATCTTACTGAAGCTGAACAAGCTCATTATATGGCTGTATATTCTGCACGTAACTCAAAAGATATTTTGAATGCAGTTGAACCTGCTTATAATGGTCGTGAAGTTACGGATACAAACTTTAAGATTCCTGTTACTGTTGAAAAGACTACTTACTATAAACTTGTTGACAAGAAAAACCCTACCTACAAGGAAACTGGTAAGTCTGTTACAACTCAGGACTATAAAGAAAATGGAAGTGAAACTGAGTTAGCCAAATATACTCTGAAAGCGAAGGAAGGTCAAAACTTCACAGCTTCTGGAGAACGTCAATTTACAAAGACTGAAAAACTCACGGATAAAATTACTAGAGAAACAGCTTATACCCTATATCAAACAGCTGATCCAGATACAACTTCTGGTTATGTAAGCCGTCCTTACACCGTTGGTACCAAATTCATGGATGCTGAGCGTGCTGGGATTAAACGTATCAAGGAAATCGTTGGTGAAGATGGATCTGTAGTGGTTCGTGTTTACCTTCTAGATCCAAAGCAACAAAATAAACGTTCAGATGGTACTTTAAACACGGATGGTTATATGCTTTTAGCAGAAACCAAACCAATCAAGCCGGGAGAAGCGAATACTAGAGAACTAGTTGTTAAGAAATCACCTCTTAATACAATAGCTTTCACTGGTACTGACGGCGTTAATCATCCAAATGGTAAGACAGTTCCGTTCGATTTCCAATGGGCTGCTAACTACACTCCGTATAAGACAGTCTTTGTTCCTTTCTTGGGAGACAATATCGGTCACCTTTCACCAAATTCACAATTGGAACGTGGAGTAGGAGGTATTGGTACCAACGTTGACTTGCTCAACTCCTTGACACCATACAAACAACCAATCTACTACTACGACAAGACAGAAACCATCAAGGTTAAGCCTGAATTTACTAAAGTTCTTAGTGATTTAAATGCAGAAAACAAACGTTCGCTTAATGATGGCGATTTCAGCTTTAAGATTACTTCAACGGGTGATACTGCATCACACACAGAGACGGTAACTAACCAAGGCGGAAAAGTTACATTTGGAGAGCTTTCATTCACTAAAGCTGGGACATATACATACAAAGTTACAGAGGTTGCGGGTTCAGATGCTGATGTTGACTATGATGACATGGAAGTTACCATGACAGTCACAGTTAAGGAAGAAAATGGCAGTTTGAATGCAAGCGTTTCTTATAGTTCAGTTAAAGGCGAGGATGAAAATGGTCAGCCTAAAAATCCTTCTTTACCTCCTTCAGAAGATAAAGAGTTCAACAACTTCGTAGTAGCTCCAGTTAAGACTAAGTTTGACTTCAGTAAGGCTCTTGCAGGTCGTAAGTTACAAGATGATGAGTTTACTTTCGTTCTTAAAGATGAATCTGGAAATGTTATTCAAACGAAAAAGAACAAAGCAAATGGTGTGATCGCTTTTGACGACTTGACATTTACAAAAGCTCAAGTTGGTACTCACAATTACACAGTTGAAGAAGTGATTCCAGCAGATAAAGAAGCTGGTATGACTTACGATACAATGAAGGCTGAAGTGACCATTACTGTTACGAAGGAAGGTCATGTACTTAAAGCATTTAATATGCTTCCAGAGGACACAGAGTTCAACAATACCTTCACTCCAGGTGCGGTGAAAGTAAATCTTGACTTTGATAAATCACTTTCAAACGGTAACTTGAATGCTGGTGATTTCAGCTTTACCTTGACTGGTGATAACAATGTTAATGAAACTGTTACCAATAAAGCTAACGGTAAGATTAACTTTAGCGAATTGTCATTTGATAAAGAAGGTGTCTACAACTACACTGTTAAAGAAGTGAAAGGCAACAATGCCGATGTAGACTACGATGAAATGACAATCGGCGTGAAAGTAACTGTTACGAAAGATGCTGCAACAGGTCTTTTGAGTGCCAAGACTGAAATGACTTCAACAGGCGGTGAAGCAACTGGTGCGGATGACAAGACATTCAACAACCACGTTGTGGCTCCTGTGACTGCTCAATTCGACTTCAGCAAGGCTCTTGCAGGTCGTGACTTGAAAGACGGCGAATTTAGCTTTGTATTGAAAGACAAAGATGGTAAAGTCCTTCAAACAAAACAAAACGATGCTAGCGGACGTGTTCGTTTCGATGCCTTGACATTTACAAACGCTCAAGTGGGTGATCACAAGTACACTGTAGAAGAAGTTCAAGGTTCTGAAGCAGGTATGACGTATGACCCAATGAAAGCGAACGTAACAGTAACTGTTACGAAGTCAGGCCATGCGCTTACTGCTGTTGCAACTCTTCCAACAGATACAGAGTTCAACAATACCTTCACACCTGCTGCTACGCAAGCTCAATTCAAGTTCACTAAACGTCTTGAAGGTAAAGCACTTGAAGCAGATGCCTTCACATTCGAATTGCTTGAAAATGGCAATGTGATCCAAACTAAGAAAAATAAAGCTGATGGATCTATTACATTTGATGCGATTGAATACAACGCTGTAGGTGAACACACTTACACTGTGCGCGAAAAAGCTGGAACAGATACAAACATCGACTACGATCCAATGAACGCAGTCGTAACCGTTAATGTAACCAAAAATGCAGCTACAGGTCTCTTGAGCGCAGCTGTTACAATGCCAGAAGACACTGAGTTTAACAACTATGTGGTTTCTCCAGTTGTAACAAAATTTGACTTCACTAAGAAGTTGGCTGGCCGTGAATTGAAAGCCGGTGAATTCAGCTTCGTATTGAAAGATGCTACTGGTAACGAAGTTGAAACAGTGAAAAATGATGTTGCTGGTAACGTAACCTTCTCAGAATTGTCATTCGACAATACGAAAGTTGGTACTCATACGTATACAGTAGAAGAAGTGATTCCTGCAGATAAAGAATTTGGAATGACTTACGACCAAATGAAAGCAACTGTTACAGTTGAAGTTGCCAAGAACGGTCACTCATTGACAACTGTTACAAACGTTACATCAACTGGTGGTAAAGATGCCAACGGTAACGCTACTGATGGTACTGCAGATAAAGAATTCAACAACAAAGTCACTCCTCCAGAAACTCCAGAATTCCAACCAGAAAAATTTGTCGTTTCTAAAGAGAAATACGACATCACTGGTAACAAGTTGATGAATGACGACGATGAGTTGACAAATGAATACACTGAAACAAATGCAGATCCATATGTAGACAAGACAAACAACAACGAACCAGAAAACTTGAATACTAAGACAGTTAAACGTGGTTCTAAATTGGTTTACCAAGTATGGCTTGATACAACTAAATTCACTGAAGCGAATAACATCCAATACGTTGGTGTATCTGATACATACGATGCTGATAAATTGGATGTCAATGCAGCGGACATCAAAGCATATGATGCAGTAACTGGTGCAGAAGTAACCAATAAATTCGACATCAAAGTTGAAAATGGTACGATCACTGCAACTTCTAAAGGTGAATTTATCAAAGATAAAGTCAATGCTCCTGTTATCGACACAACTAAGTTCGAATTTGGACGTTACTATAAATTTGATATTCCAGCAACTGTGAAAGAATCTGTTAAAGCTGGTGCTGATATTGAAAATACAGCCAACCAAACAGTTCACGTTTACAACCCAGTAAGCAAGACAGTTGAAAAACCTGAAAAACCAACACAAAAACGTGTCAACAGCGTTCCAGTTCCAGTGGAAATGAACTTCACGAAACGTTTGGAAGGTCGTGAACTTCAAGCCAACGAATTCGAATTCGTATTGAAGAAAGACGGCGTTGAAGTTGAGCGCGTGAAGAATGACGCTGCTGGTAAGATCGTCTTCAAGACTCTCGAATTCGGTCGTGATGATCTTGGTAAGACTTACAACTACACAGTAGAAGAAACTCCTGGTACAGATGCAACTGTCAAATACGACACAATGGTTGCTACTGTTAAAGTGGTTGTTTCACATGATGGTACAGCTAAAGCAATTGTTGCCAACGTAACAGACGCTGCTGATAAAGAGTTCAATAATACAGTAACTCCACCAGAAGAACCTAAGTTCCAACCAGAGAAATACGTTGTTTCTAAAGCGAAATTCGATATTACAGGTACTAAGCTCGTTGATGACGATTATGAATTGACAGATAAATATGGTGAAACAAATACAAATCCATATGTCGATACAACTGCCAACAACGAAGATGAAAACTTGAATACGAAACCAGTTGAACGTGGTCAAAAACTTTACTACCAAGTATGGTTGGATACAACTAAATTTGATGCAGCTAACAAAGACAATATCCAAACAGTAGGAATCACAGATAACTACGACAAGGATAAATTGACTGTTAATGCTTCAGATATCAAGGTTTACGATTCAGTTACTGGTGCAGACGTTACGACGAAATTCGATATCTCTGATAACAATGGTGTTCTGACAGCGAACCTCAAAGATGGCTTCACGAAGTCACTCGGAGACGCTGAAAATACTCAAATCATTGATACAACTAAGTTCGAATTTGGACGTTACTACAAGTTCGATATTCCAGCAACAGTGAAAGACGATGTTGTAGCTGGTGCAGATATCGAAAACAAGGCAGCACAAGTTGTTAACTACTACAACCCAGTAAGCAAGACGGTTGAAAAACCAAACAAACCAACTGAAAAACGTGTTAACAGTGTTCCGATCTCAGTAGAATTCAACTTCACTAAGAAATTGGAAGGCCGTGATTTGAAAGCTGGCGAATTCACATTCGAGTTGAAAGACAGCGACAATGTTGTGATTGCGACTGCAACCAACGATGCAGCTGGTAAGATCAAGTTTGCCCCAGTAGATTACACTAATAAAGCTGGTGAAACTGTTACTGCCCTTAAATACAAGAAGGGTCAAGAAGGTACTTACAAGTATACTGTAACAGAGGTTAAGGGTACAGACGCAACTGTTGAGTACGACACAATGGCTGCTGTTGTAACTGTTACTGTTTCTCATGATGGTACAGCCAAAGCCTTGATCACAAACGTGACAGAACCAGCTGATAAAGAATTCAATAACACAGTTCGTCCTCCAGAAGAACCTAAGTTCCAACCAGAGAAATATGTTGTTTCTGAAGAGAAATACGATATCACAGGCGACAAGCTCGTTGATGATGATGACGAGTTGACTGATAAATATGGTGAAACAAATACAGATCCATATGTAGACAAAACAGGCAACAACGAAGCAGAAAACATCAATACCAAGACTGTTAAACGTGGCGACAAGTTGGTTTACCAAGTATGGCTTGATACAACTAAATTCGACGCAGCTAACAAGGATAACATCCAATCAGTAGGAATCTCAGATGACTACGATGAAGCTAAATTGGAACTTGATTCTACTAAGATCAAAGCTTACGATTCAGTAACAGGCGCAGAAGTAACAGATAAATTCGATATTACTGTGAACAACGGTGTGATCACTGCAACCCTTAAAGATGGCTTCACTAAGTCACTTGGCGATGCGGAAAACACACAAGTTATTGACACTACTAAGTTCGAATTCGGACGTTACTACAAGTTCGACATCCCAACAACAGTGAAAGCTGATGTTCCTGGTGGTGTAGATATTGAAAACACTGCGGCTCAAGTAGTCAACTACTACAACCCAACTACTAAGAAAGTTGAAAAACCAAGCAAACCAACTGAAAAACGTGTCAACAGCGTGCCAGTTGAAGTGGAATTCAACTTTACTAAACGTATGGAAGGCCGTGAGCTTAAAGCCAACGAATTCAGCTTCGTTCTTAAAGATTCAACAGGTAAGACTCTTGAAACTGTGAAGAACGATAAAGATGGTAACGTTAAGTTCTCTAAACTTGAGTTCAAAAAAGGTCAAGAAGGCGTTCACAACTACACAGTAGAAGAAGTTAAAGGAACAGACGCAACCGTTACATACGACACAATGAAAGCGAATGTGACAGTCACAGTTTCACACGACGGAACAGCTAAAGTTCTGATCGCGAAAGTTGGCGACATTGCGGATAAAGAATTTAACAACAAGGTGACTCCTCCAGAAACCCCAGAGTTCAACCCAGAGAAATACATCTTGAACGCTGAGAAATTCGACCTTACTGGTAAATCACTTCTTGATGATGATAAAGAATTGGCAGACAAGGTTGCGGAAACAAACGCAAATCCTTACGCTGATAAGGCTGATAATAATGAAGCAGCAAACATCAATACTAAGACTGTGAAACGTGGCGATAAGGTTGTTTACCAAGTGTGGTTGGATACAACTAAGTTCACTGAAGCGCACAACATCCAATCTGTTGGTGTTACTGATGACTACGAAGAAGACAAACTTGACATCAATGTTGCAAACATCAAAGCTTACGACTCTGTAACAGGCGAAGATGTGACTGCTAAATTTGATATCAAAGTTGAAAACGGTGTGATCTCTGCAACTTCTAAAGCGGACTTGACTAAGTCACTTGGAGACGCAGAAAATACTCCAGTGATCGACACAACTAAGTTTGCGTTTGGACGTTACTACAAGTTCGATATCCCAGCAACAGTGAAAGATACTGTTAAAGATGGTGTGGACATTGAAAACACTGCGGCTCAAATCGTACATCAATACGATCCAACAAGCAAGACAGTGAAGAAACCAAACAAACCAACTGAAAAACGTGTTGTGAACATCCCTGTTTCAGTAGAATTCAACTTCACGAAACGTTTGGAAGGCCGTGTACTTAAAGCCAACGAATTCAGCTTTGTGCTTAAAGACAAAGATGGTGTTGTGATTACAACAGTAACAAATGATGCTAATGGAAACATTAAATTCACTCCAGTTAAATATACTAATAAAGAAGGAAAAGAAGTAACTGCTCTTGAATTCAAACGTGGTGAAGAAGGAACTCATCTCTATCATGTAGAAGAAATCCGTGGCACAGATTCTAGCGTTGTATACGATAAGATGGTTGCAACTGTTAGTATCGTGGTGAATAAAGCAGGTAAGGTAATAGTAGCTACTACTAAGTTGCCAGAAGATACAGAGTTTAATAACACTGTTATTCCGCCAACACCACCAACACCACCAACACCACCAACACCACCAACACCACCAACACCACCAACACCACCAACACCGCCAACACCGCCAACACCGCCAACACCGCCAACACCTACAACTCCTCCAGCTCCAGCACTTCCTGAAACTGGTGAAGAACAATCAGCATCTGCTGCATTGTTAGGTGCTGCACTTGGTTTGGTTGGCCTTGCGGGACTTGCAAAACGTAAAAAACGCGAAGACTAAAATTGAGGTGACATCAGCAAACTTGTTGATGAGGTGACAATTTTAGATCCAACAGGAAGAGGCTTTGCTCGAAAGAGCAAGGCCTCTTTGTTTGGTGTTAAAAGCTTAGAAAAAATTGCGTATATATTATGAAATGTTTCAGAAATTATTCGATTAGTCATTTCATTCTGTTACTAGTTTCAGCGAATATCCATTGACTTGAAGTAGAGAAAACAGTATACTAGTAAAGCAATTTGATCTTTCAAACTGCCAGCAACAAGGGAAATGAAGCCACTTTGAATTGGAATACAGTAGGGTTTGGAGTGGTAGTACTTCACACCCTTATTGTCGTCAGTCGCCCTCATAAATGGGATCTAGACTCTGAATGAGTTGTATAAATATAAAAAAACTTCCTTGGAACAGAATTCCATAGGAAGTTTCTTTTTGTTTTAGAGCTACTCTTGTTTCTTTTTGTAAGAGATAAGACTGGCCAAACCTGCCAAGATGCCAAGTCCAAGTAGGGCTAGCTGAGAGGTTTCTTCACCTGTTGCAGGTAGGTGAGTTCCTTCTTGAGTGGTGTTAGGAACAACTTCAGGGAGTTCCTCTGTTTGGCTTGTAGTTTCAAGAGGTTTCTCCTCTTCTTTATTAGTAAGAAGTGGTGATCCCTTTTCTTCATGAGCATCAGTCGTGTTTACTTTTGTCACGGAAGGAAGAGGGCTAACTGTTTCTTCTTTTTCTGTTTCTGGGGATGGTTGTGGAGTAGGAATTTCTTTGACCTTGTAGGCAAAGATCAAGATGGTTGTCCCCACTTCTACCTTCCCAGTTTGATCAGCTGCACCGATCCGTTCGTAAATGTGGCCGTCGTAGGAGATCTCATCTGGTGCGCTAGCGACGTAATGGGTTCCATTGTCCACATTCGTTGCAACCGCAAGTTCTGGTTGCAATTCAGTGCTCGTATCTTGGATGACAAATCGCGCGATGACCGTCCCCGTAGCTAACTTGTAATCATAGATGACCGTTTTCATTCCCTTAGTGACTGTGCCACTTGGATCAGCAGAATCAGCACGGTGGCCAACTAGATGGTAGATACGACCATCTTTTGTGATTTCTGTTGGGGCCTCACTGGTGTACTTGGTGCCGGAATCTACCTCTGTCACAAGGTCTTGCGCCTCTTGCAGATCAGTGTCACTTCCCTCAGTGAGGAATCGTACTCTGACAGATCCTTTGGTGATGGCATAGGTAATAGTAGTATCAGCTGTTGGAGAATCAGGGCTTGGAAGAAGATAGCCTTTGGTCTCGTCAAGAGGATCCACAAGGTTTAAGACTTGTCCACGAGCATCTTTTGGTTCTAACCCTTCAATATATGGTAAAGTTGCAGTTGGCGCTGAAATAGCAGTTGGATTAGAAGAATCATTTAAATATGGAATCTCTTTAATAGCATTTGATGGTTCTTTTCCTGATGCATAACTAATTGTATAAACACCGACTGGTCGGTAGACAACAATATCAGAAATGTCATCAGATTCAGCTAGGATTCCAGTATGACCTCCAGATTTATTAAGATCAGGAGAGATTGTTGCATTTGATTCTTTAGATACGACAACATATCCATTTTTGACTGGATTTTCATAATCTGCGAAAGTAGTACCGTCTTTAGTCACCCAATCTTCAAGTGTTGTTTCTCCAGTTACCAAATTGATAGTTCCTTTTCGGCTAAAGTTTAAACTATCTGTTTTTGAAACGATGTCAGCTTCTTGACGATTGTTACCATTCTTATCTTCAGTAACATAAGTGATAGTACGAGTTACTTTTTCTGATAAATGATTGAGATCACTAATAGATTTTCCATTTGGAGCTTTAGGAGTTGGATAGATGCTACCATCGGTATCTCCTGGAACAACTTGGCCAACTCGAATTGGTTGTGTTTCAGAAAAATCTACAATTTTTGGTGTAAAGCGAACAATGAATTCCTGTACGCCATCACCATTAATGTTTGAAGCATCTCGGTCAAATTTTACTGGTCCATTTTTATCAAATTCGTTCTCAACTAGTTTATAACCTTGTTTCAGGTATTTAGCAATCGTATCTTTTGTTGAGTAGTCAATCTTTTCACCAGTATGGCCAACAAAGTCGCTTGAACGTTCCAGTTCTTTACCATTTTCATCTTGATAAATAACACGGGCAACTTCATTAAGTTTGACATAGAGCATATCCCATACATCCAGGCTAGGAACATCAATTGCAGCCATCCATTGACCAGCCCCGCTATCATAATATACATTAGCAGTAGTTTCGCGAAGTTTAATATTATACTTTCCATCTACTGCATCTGGGGTAGCCCAGTAGATATTCGCATGTTCGGCCTGATCTTTTGAAATTTTACCAAGTGGTACAAAAGCTTGGATGTTAGTCAGTTTGGTAGTGGAGTTAACAGCGCTGTTCCATTTATTTTCGGTAATGCCGACCAAATTGATCAAGTGAGCAATCCGATCACCTGTCTTGGTTTCTTTTGTAATGGTATAAACAGTTCCAGGTTGAACCCCGTCAGCATTATCCAGGTTGGATCCGATGAAGTTGCCGTTGACCAGTACATTTGTATTGTCTACAATCCGACGAGTATCATGCGCCAAGGTGTCGCGTCCACGAAGGAGTTCTTGGTAGGCAACGATAAATTCTTGGTAGTTAAATTCTGCATTAGCAAAATCAGCATTGACTGGTAAGTTTTGATTGAGGTACCATTCAGCCTGAATAACACCAAAACCTTTTTCATCTTGAGATGTATTGAGAGCAGCAGTGGTCATATGATAACCTCCACTTGCTGCAATAATTGCATCTGTTAGTAATTCATTGTCTTTGCTGAGTTTTGCTGCATTTTTTTCACGGTGAGTATAAGCAGCGATAATTGGAGATTTTCCGTTGTATAAATCTCGCATACGCTCAGTCAAGCGTGTTAAGGCTTGATAGGTAGAATCATAGGCGATGCTATCTCCCCAAACTTCCGCGTAAGGTGCAGAGACATTGGTTTTTCCTAATCGATCAGCATCTCCAGTAGAGATATCGTTGATCATGAAGTCATAGCCTTCTTTTTTGAGGGCCTCTGTTGCAGCTGCGGCTAGTTTTGGATAGTTTTCACTTAAAGAGAAAGCTTTTCCAGGTTCGTTAACTTTTTCAACCAAGTTAGTCCCCATAGTGTCCCCTTGCCAACCATCGAAGCCACCTTCTTTCATGGCTTTTAACATCACATTGATGATAAAGTTTTGCCAGTTCGGATCTCCTGGATCAAGAAATTGTTGGATGTCTGTTGCAGTAATATCACCAGTCTTTCCAAAGTTGAAGTGATCTTGTAAGTTACGTACGATAGCACTTTTTACTTGGTCTGGGATTTTTTCATCAAGAGACACAGCGTAAATCATGTTATAAAGCATAGCTTTAGCACCAGTCGAATGGACATGAGAAACCAACTCTTTAACGGCATCTGTGTCAATAACTGGTAAGTATGTTTTACGTTTTTCGGGGTCAGTCTCACCTTTCGGAATCAAGAAAGTAGCCCAATCTTGTGTGAATCGTTCAACATTAGCTGGGAATGGGTTGGCAGGTGTATTATAAACGTCGTAGAAGAAGTAGTTATTGATGTGCATATTGGCCAATTGGTCAATACTATTTTTATATCCTTCCACTTGCTCTTTAGTGATCGAATTGTGATTGTCTTTTGAACCTGCTACAACACCATAACGTGGATATACAGTCCAATCATCTTCAACTGATAGACCAGCCACCTTGTGAAATTCTTGTTTTCCATCAGCATTCTTTCCGATGACGTCAATGAGATAGCCAGAGTTTGGAGAGAAAACAGAGCTTGGAATGACAAGTGAATTTCCTGGAGCATTTTTCAACTCATAAATAACTTTGTCTAAATGAGACACTGTCAAATCAGACGAAGTTACGTCAGGATTATTGATTGAGATGCTAACATCCTCACCACTTTTATATGTGGCCTTATTAAATGTTACATCGTTTTGGATTTTTGGTGTGTTATAAGTACTTGTTGCCGCTGAAGTACTACGAGTTGTTGGTTCAGTGGCACTTGCAGTTTGAGGCAAAGATGATGTCTCTTCACTTGAGGAAGTCTTTGGGTTTTCCTCACTAGTTGTTGTAGTAGGTTGCTCACTAGTGGTTTCAGTACTAGTGGCTGGTTGACTTGATGTTGTTACGTTTGTTGTTGAAGTTGTAGTAGAAGCAACTTCATCTGCCATAGCAACAGAACCTAACATCAAGGAACCAAAGACCGTAATCATAGATACAAGTACTTTATTTCGCTTACGGAAATAGCCATGACCTTTTTCTTGAGAAAAGTTATTTGAAAATTTCATTATATCCCCCAATCATTAAATTTTGTTAGTTGAAATTATACGACATATCATAGGAAAATGTCAACAATAACGTAAACTTTTTGAAATCAAAATAAAAAACTCCTGAAAATAAAGTAAAAAAACAAATAAAAATACTGGACTTTTAAAATAATTTTTGTTACGATTTTTCTGACGTCGAAGAACAAAAATTATTTTTGCTTGAGAAGCATAAATAAAAAACAATTAAAAAGGAGTTTGTCATGTCATCGTTAAAGAATAATAAAACGATTAAGTATGCCTTGAGAAAAACCTCAGTTGCTTTTGGTTCTGTTGCAGTCGCAACAGTTATTGCTGTTGCAGGTATTGCTGTTGCAGGTATTGCTACAGTATCTGCCGATGAAACTTCATCAGCAACTACACCTGTTACTTCAACTACAACAGTAGCTGGAGAAGAAACAAAAGAAGTTGCGGTTCCAGAGAAGTTGGAAGAAGCTAAAACTGCTGCCACAAATGAAGGTCTTGAAGTTAAAGAAACTGAGACTAAAAAGCAAGATTCTGAGGAAGCTGCTGCTAAAGATTACGAAAAACAAGTTACTGATATTAATAAAACTGTAGCTGATTATAAAGCTGAAGTGGCAGCAAATCAAGAAGCTTACGAAAAAGAAAAAGCTGAAGTTGATGCTAAAAATGCTGCTACACAAGCAAACTACGATAAAGAGCTTGCAGCTTACAACGAAAAACTTACTGCTTACGAAAAAGAATTGACTGAAAAAACAGCAGAAAAAACAGCAGTAGAAAAAAGTAATGAAGAAGCACGTGTTGCTTATGAAAAAGCGCTTGAAGAATATAACACAGCTCTTGCAGCATATAATGCATCTGTAACAGCAAATCAAGAAGCTACTGAAAGTAATAAATTAGCTCAAGCAGATTATGAAGCTAAATTAGCTGAATACAAGACTAAAAAAGCTGTTTATGATGAAGCGCAAGCTGCTTACTTGATTGAACTTGAAATTTACAACAAGAAAAAAGCACAATACGATGATGCTAAAGATGCCTTCAATAAGATGGTTGCAGAGCGTGGTGGAAATCCTGAGAAATACAAACAAGATTTGACATTCCTCTCTGAAGAACTTGCTGATGGCGAAACAACTAAAATCACACACCAAACAACTGGATTAACAACTTACTTGACAAAAGAAGGTCATTCTCGTATGTACGGCGATGGGAAAGCTACAAAAATGTATGAAACAAAGAATCTTCAAGATTCTGATTTGACAACTACAAATCCATATGCCAACAATGAAATTGAGTGGGGAGTTGTAAAAGTCGGAGACAAATTTGATGTGACATACACAGGACTTACTCAAGCTAAAATTGTAAAAGGTAGCGAAGAAAAACGTATTGCAAAAGTTGTTTATAAATACGAAGTGAAGAGCCTTCCATCATCAGATGGAAAAGGAATCGTTCAAATTTATAACGATCCAGCAGTTACAATGACAATTGGTAGCTCAACAGATACTGAAAACCCAGTAACTGTTGGTGTTGACATTGAGTTTTACGATGAAAATGACCAATTAATTGATTTGTCACAACACAATGCAATCCTTGCCCTTAACTCACTTAACCACTGGAATGGTGCATCTTATGTTGAAAATGACAAACCTCGTCCTCTAGTTGTTGAAGCTAAAGATAGCGAAGGCAATACAGTTCGTGGAACTTGGGATCCATATTCAGATGGAAGTGAACCAAAACTCGATGGTGTAAACGTTGTTGTGAAAAGCGATAAAGCTGACTTCGGTAGTGCAGAAGTTGATATCAATGCTGATAATCCTTTGAAAATTGTTGCTCAAAAAGCAACATGGGTTGATGATGCCTTCAAAGTAACTGAAGAAACAACAGTTGATGCTACAACAGTGAACGCATCTGGTGGCGGAAATGGTCACTCAGTTGGTACTGAAGATTACACATTTGGTGATAAATCAGATGTTATCGGTTCTTACACTGTAGACGCTACATCAGGTGTTTTGAGATACACACCAAAAATGAAACACCAAGATACTCCTCACGTTGAGTCTGTAAACATTGGTGACAAAGAGTTTATTAAACTTCCAAATTCAAGTGTAGACCAAGATTCATCTACAAAAGAAGTATCTGCTAAAGAACAAAACCAATACATGGATCAAGGTGCTACATTTAATGCAGACTCTTCAAGTCAAACTAAGGGTTGGGATGATCCTACGAGCCCTTACCTTTACTATGGTGGTGCTGCTGTTATTTTGAAAGATGGTCATCTTGAATTTACAGCAAAAGGTGCTAACGCAACAGGCGAAGCAACTATCTATTGGTTCTCTATCAACTCAAACGTTGGCTTCCCTCAAGATCCAGGTGAAGAGCCAGTTAAACCAACAGAACCAACACCTCCAGTTAAACCTGAAAAACCAGAATTGACAGAAGTACCAACTGTTAAAGAAAAACCAGTTCCACCGACAGAACCAGAATATAAAACTGTACCTGTCTTACCAAGTGAACCGGTTAAACCAGAAGCACCTGAGTTGGTGAAGGATCCTGTTAAGAAAGAAACAGAAAAACCAGTTGTTGAATGGAATAAAAATGTTGTGCTTATCAAGGAAAATGAAAAACCACAACCTAAGCCAGAACCAAAACCAGAGCCTAAGCCAGAGCCAAAACCAGAGCCAAAACCAGAGCCTAAGCCAGAGCCAAAACCAGAGCCAAAACCAGAGCCTAAGCCAGAACCAAAACCAGAGCCTAAGCCAGAACCAAAACCAGAGCCTAAGCCAGAGCCAAAACCAGAGCCTAAGCCAGAGCCTAAGCCAGAACCAAAACCAGAGCCTAAGCCAGAACCAAAACCAGAGCCAAAACCAGAATCATCTAAGAAATCATTGCCAAATACTGGTTCAGTTGAACAATCATTCATGACTTATTCAGCACTTATTGGTTTAGCTACTGCCGGTTATGCTTTGTCAAGAAAGAAAAAAGAAGACTAAGATTTTCTTTTAATCCTTTAAAAAATCTCACGATTAAAAACCAGAAGGCACAACCTTTTGGTTTTTTATAAAGCATGAAAAGGGAATTGATGACAATTTCCTATAGGTTCTCCTCCATATTTATGTTACAATTAAACTACTATTATCGAAGGGAGAAACTATGATTAATTCAATTGTTTCACAAGGTTTGATTTGGGCCATTTTAGGGTTAGGAATCTTTATGACGTTCCGAATTCTAGATTTTCCAGATATGACAACTGAAGGTTCCTTTCCGCTTGGAGGAGCGGTGGCGGTGACCTTGATTACCAAGGGGGTCAATCCACTGATTGCGACGCTTGCTGCTATTGGTGCAGGATGCTTGGCAGGACTTGCGACGGGTCTTCTCTATACAAAAGGGAAAATCCCGACGCTCTTGTCAGGAATTCTTGTGATGACGTCTTGTAACTCAGTCATTCTTTTTGTGATGCAACGGGCCAATCTGGGACTCTTGGGTTATAAAAAAATTCAAGATTATCTTCCCTTTGCTGGAGGTTTAAGTGAAATTTTGATTGGCTTGATTTTCGTAACGCTTGTGATTCTTGGCTTGATTTTCTTTTTAGATACACGTTTGGGTCAAGCCTATATCGCGACAGGTGACAATTCTGACATGGCTAAAAGTTTCGGGATCAATACCGACCGGATGGAATTGATGGGTTTGGTGATTTCAAATGGGATTATTGCCCTCTCTGGTGCACTGATGGCCCAGCAAGAAGGTTATGCCGACGCTTCACGTGGGATTGGTGTCATCGTTATCGGGCTTGCCAGCCTCATTATTGGGGAAGTTCTTTTTTCAAATGTCACCTTGACGGAGCGTTTGCTCAGTGTCGCAGTCGGTTCGATTGCCTACCAATTTTTGATTTGGGCTGTGATTGCGCTTGGTATCAATACTAGCTATATCCGGATTTTCAGTGCCTTGATCCTAGCTATCTGCCTGATGATTCCAACCTTTAAGGGAAAAATCATGAAAGGAGCGAAATTCAGTAAATGACAGCAATTGTAGAATTAAAAAATGTAACCAAAGCTGTGAGCAATGGGATGAATGAAGAAAAAGTCATTCTGGATGATGTCTCCTTGGAAATTCGAGAGCATGATTTTATCACGATTTTAGGGGGCAATGGAGCTGGGAAATCAACCCTCTTTAATACCATTGCTGGGACACTTCCGGTGAGTAGCGGGAAGATCTATATTCTAGGGGAAGATGTGACCAACTACTCTCCTGAGAAGAGAGCCAAGTATCTATCTCGGGTCTTCCAAGATCCTAAAATGGGAACAGCGCCTCGCATGACAGTAGCGGAAAACCTCTTGGTAGCGAAGTTTCGTGGAGAAAAACGTGGTTTGATTCCACGTCACTTGGCAAGCTATAAAGAAGAGTTTCAGACAGTTCTTGCTAAGATCGGCAATGGCTTGGAAAATCATATCGACACAGCAGTTGAGTTTCTATCAGGGGGGCAACGTCAGGCTTTGAGCTTGTTGATGGCGACACTAAAACGTCCAGAACTTTTGCTATTAGATGAACACACTGCAGCCTTGGATCCGAAAACCAGCCAGGCTCTGATGACCTTGACGGATCAGTTTGTGAAACAAGATGCCCTCACGGCTCTTATGATCACCCACCATATGGAAGATGCTTTGAAATATGGAAATCGCTTGATTGTGATGAAAGACGGGCACATCGTCCAAGACCTCAGTCAAGAAGAAAAAGCCCAAATGACCATTGCAGACTACTATCAATTATTTGAGAAAGAATAAGATACAAAGCCCGTAAAATGCAAAGTCAAAATAGGGAGTAGGACAGAAGCGATATCACTCAGATTGTTTTATGTAGAAGTAGTTTGTCTGCAAGTTAAGTTAGAGACCTTGCTCTCTAACTTTTTCTTTTTCTTGAATCATCTATAAAACCACATAAAAATAGGAACTAGTTTCAGATGGAATCGCTTGCAATTACTCAGGTAGGTGAGTATAATATAGTTAGAAAGATGAAGAAGGGATTGATACCAATGCCTTATCGAGTTAAAATTTAGGTTACTTCGTTTTAGGCCTGTTTTGCTGATAGCTGTTCATGCTCTTGACGTAAAAGAGCAGTTATGTCGTGTGTGTCGGATCGGTTGGACGGTCGGTCAAACCTGCGTAGTTTGTCCGGAGACATAAGAAAACGTGGAAATAGTAGGTAGAAGCTTTTTGTAAAGGTTTTCAAACTTCAATGCGTCCAGTCGAAAACTAATCATTTGGATTTGGGAAAGCAAAGAAAACCTCTGGTATTTTACACAAATACTATTAAATGAAATCAACATCATAAACATTGTTTTGTTAGCCAATAGGTTAATTGCACCAAGTCAGCGAAGCAGACCAGGCCTCTAGTCCCGTAAGACTGGAGGCCATTTTTTATAAAATACCCAGGAGGAGGTGAGAGTATGGGATTGTCGTATGCGCAAGAATATAGTTGTCGTGACCATTTTCGGCAAAGAGCTTTTGAGCGCTTTGGCGTAGATGATCAGCACCTGAACAGGTGGAT
>NZ_KQ969692.1:82236-86728 GCF_001578955.1 Streptococcus parasanguinis | reverse complement strand
AGGTGGATCAACCAACACCTCCCCTCTCTCTCTCCTTATGATAGTAATGCGGTTCAACCAGCTAATACAGAAGCCTATGTAGCCAGTGATGGTGTCATCTTTGTCTGCAATATCAAAAGTCGGGAATTTATCACCTGTTTTAAGGCGGTTAATTACCATGAGTCTAAGGAAGAAGAGGAAGCTTATACGGACATTCACGAAAACAATGTCGCTTCCTTCAAAAAAGATGTGAACCACCTAGTCAATCGCTACCGACTCAAGGAAGCCAAAGAGCTGTTTGAGAACATTGGGGAGGACTTGGATGACTTTTATCACCTGTCCCAAGCGGTCAAGAACGGCCAATTGAGCGAGCGAAATAGTAAGCGCCTAGAGGAATTGTTAGGCAAGTTTCATGTGATCAAGGCAGCCATGCGGATCATTGAAAATAAACGGGGAGATTACCATCTTTAGGGTCTTTTCCCCCTAAAAGTAGGCGCCTAGAAGCTTTCTCATCTAATTTAGATGGGAAGGCTTTTTTGGCTGTGGAAAGCTTTTTGAAAAAAAGAGAAAAAAATTGTATAATAGAGTGGATATGCAAGTATTTGCAAAGCTGTAATTCGACTTGGGCAACCAAGGACCGTAAGTATTAAAATAATCACACTAAAGGAGACAACAGTGAGTAGTATTAAATTAGTCACTCTTGGCGGTGTTCGAGAAAATGGGAAAAATCTCTACGTTGCCGAAGTGAACGATTCGATTTTTGTCTTGGATGCAGGTTTGAAGTATCCAGAAAATGAGCAACTTGGGGTGGATGTCGTTATCCCCAACATGGATTATCTATTTGAAAACAAGGACCGTATTGCGGGTGTTTTCTTGACCCATGGTCATGCGGATGCCATTGGGGCCTTGCCTTATCTTTTGGCGGAAGCGAAAGTCCCTGTATTCGGGACAGAGTTGACCATTGAGTTGGCCAAACTCTTTGTGAAAGGCAATGACAGTGTGAAGAAATTCAATGACTTCCATGTCATCGATCAAAATTCTGAAATTGACTTTGGAGATGCAGTCGTCTCCTTCTTCCAAACAACTCACTCCATCCCTGAAAGTATTGGGATTGTGATTGGTACTTCTGAGGGCAATATCGTCTATACAGGAGACTTTAAATTTGACCAAACTGCAAGTGAGTCGTATGCGACCGACTTTGCACGCTTGGCTGAAATTGGACGTGAGGGTGTCCTTGCGCTCTTGAGTGATTCAGCCAATGCGGATAGTAAGATTCAAGTTGCTAGTGAGCAAGAAGTGGGCGATGAGATCCTGGACACCATTGCGGACTGGGATGGTCGTGTCATCGTGGCGGCGGTAGCCAGCAACCTCTCACGGATCCAGCAGGTCTTCGATGCTGCGGCTGAGACTGGCCGTCGAGTGGTCTTGACAGGGTTTGATGTGGAAAACATCGTCCGGACAGCTATTCGCTTGAACAAATTGTCTCTTGCCAACGAAAAACTCTTGATCAAGCCAAAAGAAATGAGCCGTTTTGAAGATCATGAATTGATCATTTTGGAAACAGGCCGGATGGGTGAGCCGATCAACGGTTTGCGCAAGATGTCTATTGGCCGTCACCGCTATGTGGAAATCAAAGATGGGGACTTGGTCTACATCGTTACAACACCATCTATTGCCAAAGAAGCTGTGGTGGCTCGTGTGGAAAACATGGTCTACCAAGCAGGTGGGATTGTCAAATTGATCACGTCAAGCTTGCGTGTATCTGGTCACGGAAACGCACGGGACTTGCAGTTGATGATCAACCTTCTTCGTCCTAAATATCTCTTCCCGATCCAAGGGGAATACCGCGAATTGGATGCCCATGCACGAGTAGCGATGGAAGTCGGTATCTTGCCTGAGAATATCTTTATTCCAAAACGCGGAACTGTGATGGAGTACGAAAAGGGGGACTTTGTCCCTGCCGGTAGCGTCTCAGCTGGGGATGTCATGATCGATGGGAATGCCATTGGTGATGTGGGCAATATTGTCCTTCGTGACCGCAAGGTCTTGTCAGAAGACGGGATCTTTATCGTGGCGATCACAGTGAATCGCAAAGAGAAGAAAATTATTTCCAAAGCGCGCGTGCACACCCGTGGTTTTGTCTATGTCAAGAAGAGTCGGGATATTCTTCGTGAAAGTTGCGAATTGGTCAACCAAAGCGTTGAAGACTATTTGGCACAAGACAGCTTTGACTGGGGTGAGTTAAAAGGTTTGGTACGCGACAACTTATCTAAGTTCTTATTTGAACAAACCAAACGCCGTCCAGCCATCCTACCAGTTGTGATGGAAGTGAAATAATAGAAAAAATGGAAACGCTTGGCAGCCAGAGGCTTGCCGAGTGTTTTTAACAGTAGAAAGAGGAAATCAAATGGTAGTTATGCAGATTGAGTATTATTCAGAAGCCTTGAAGATGGAGTGGGGCGTGTCCGTCCTTTATCCCGATGCATCGCGCGTGGAAGATCCAGCAGATACGGATATTCCAGTCCTTTATCTTTTGCACGGGATGAATGGGAACCACCACTCCTGGTTGAAGCGGACCAATGTGGAGCGCATTCTGCGAAATACCAATCTGATCGTGGTCCTACCCAATACCAATAATGGCTTTTACACAGATACCCAGTATGGCTACAACTACTACACGGCCATTGCGGAGGAATTGCCAGAGACTCTTTCTCGCTTCTTCCCTAATATGACCAAGAAACGGGAGAAAACCTTTATTGCTGGTCTATCCATGGGTGGCTATGGATCGATGCTCTTGGCTCTCAAGACAAATCGTTTCTCCCATGCGGCTAGTTTTTCCGGTGCTCTGAGTTTCCACGATAGAGACCTTGAAAACAATGACTTGGAGCAACCAGCTTTTTGGAAGGGGATCTTTGGAGAGATTGAGGATTGGACGACTAGTCCCTATTCGCTAGAGACTGCTGCCAAGAAGTTTTCAGATAAGAAGACCAAACTCTGGATCTGGTGTGGGGAGCAGGATTTCCTTTATGAGGCCAATAATTTTGAAGTTAAGGAATTAGAAAAGTTGGGTTTGGATGTCACCTATACCCACAGTCCAGGCAAGCACGAATGGTTCTACTGGGAACGTGAGTTGGAGCACTTTTTACAAACCCTGCCAATCGATTTTGAATTAGAAGAACGGTTAAAATAAGATACAAATAGATTGGATATCAGTCAGAGCATTTGTTCTGACTTTTTTCATATATAGGAAGAAAAGCTAGAAAGCTCACTTATTCATTTCAGTCCCGCTTTCTTTGTGGTATAATAGGAACGATTGAATAAATGCGCTAGAAATAGCGAACAAGATAAGAGGAGAGAAATATGGCAAAAGATATTCGTGTGCGTTATGCACCAAGTCCAACAGGGCTATTACACATCGGAAATGCTCGTACAGCATTGTTTAACTACTTGTATGCGCGTCACCATGGTGGAACCTTTATCATCCGTATAGAAGATACGGACCGCAAACGTCACGTCGAAGACGGAGAACGTTCACAGCTTGAAAACCTTCGTTGGTTGGGCATGGACTGGGATGAAAGCCCAGAGACGCATGAAAACTACCGCCAGTCTGAACGTTTGGAACTCTATCAAAAATACATTGACCAACTCTTGGCCGAAGGAAAAGCCTACAAATCTTACGTTACAGAAGAAGAGTTGGCAGCTGAACGTGAACGTCAAGAAGCAGCTGGGGAAACACCTCGCTACATCAACGAATACCTTGGCATGAGCGAAGAAGAAAAAGCTGCTTATATCGCAGAACGTGAAGCAGCAGGCATCATTCCAACTGTTCGTTTGGCAGTGAATGAGTCGGGTATCTACAAATGGCATGATATGGTCAAAGGCGATATCGAGTTTGAAGGTGGTAATATCGGTGGGGACTGGGTTATCCAAAAGAAAGATGGTTACCCAACTTACAACTTTGCCGTTGTCATCGATGACCACGACATGCAAATCTCTCACGTCATTCGTGGAGATGACCACATTGCCAATACCCCAAAACAACTCATGGTCTATGAAGCTCTTGGTTGGGAAGCACCTGAGTTCGGTCACATGACCTTGATCATCAACTCTGAAACTGGTAAGAAGTTGTCTAAACGTGACACCAACACCCTTCAGTTCATCGAAGACTATCGTAAGAAGGGTTACCTTCCGGAAGCAGTCTTTAACTTTATCGCTCTTCTTGGTTGGAACCCTGGTGGTGAAGACGAAATCTTCTCTCGCGAAGAACTCATCAAGCTCTTTGATGAAAATCGTCTCAGCAAGTCTCCAGCTGCTTTCGACCAGAAGAAAATGGACTGGATGAGCAATGAGTATATCAAGAATGCGGATCTTGCGACCATCTTTGAAATGGCAAAACCATTCCTCGAAGAAGCAGGACGTTTGACAGACAAGGCTGAGAAATTGGTTGAACTCTACAAACCACAAATGAAGTCAGTGGATGAAATCGTTCCATTGACAGACCTTTTCTTCTCAG
>NZ_KQ969692.1:67987-82165 GCF_001578955.1 Streptococcus parasanguinis | reverse complement strand
ACAGACCTTTTCTTCTCAGACTTCCCAGAATTGACAGAAGCTGAGCGAGAAGTCATGGCTGGTGAAACAGTGCCAACTGTACTTGAAGCCTTCAAAGCAAAATTGGAAGCCATGTCAGACGATGAGTTTGTGGCAGAAAATATCTTCCCACAAATCAAAGCAGTTCAAAAAGAAACTGGGATCAAAGGGAAAAACCTCTTTATGCCAATCCGAATTGCCGTTTCAGGTGAAATGCATGGTCCTGAATTGCCAGATACCATCTACTTACTTGGACGCGAAAAATCCATCCAACATATTGAAAGCATGTTGGATAAAATTACAAAATAAAATATGAAATAGGGGTGATCGTGGAGAACATTTCAAGATTTGTTCAGATCCCCCTGTTTTTGTATTATTTTGTCTCTAACTTTTCCAGCAGATACGGATAATTTCAGCCAAAGGTATGGATCGACTATCTGAAATAAGGTATAATAATAACGTGGCAATAAGGCCGGTTGGAGGTTGATTTTCCAACTATTTCAGCCTATTTGTACTAATTATTGATGTAAAAAAATATGGTTAGATAGAAATGAGGGAAAATGGCAGTTGTAGTCGGACGGTATTGTGTGTTTTCACATAAGAATAAGCAATATTCGCGTTATTTTCGATTATCACCTGATGGGCAGATCCAAGATATTGGCGGAGAAGGTCATGATAACGAGCGATATTGGGATGTTGAAAATCATCAGATTCGTTTGTTTTCCAAGGATAAGCAATTGACAGCCACCTTTGCCTGTTGTTATGAGGAGGAAGGCTATTCCTATTGGGAAGGGATGCATCAGCAGACTATTCCGCTCGAGTTGCGTCTTTATGATTTGCGATCAGATTTATTCGATTTCAAAACGAAATTCACAAGTCGTCATTTAATTGATTATGGAGCCTTAACTGTGGGACCACATACTTATGGCATTCCTTTGTTGGTTGACTTTGATCACGGAGGGAAGGTTATCATTGGGGATTATTGCTCTATTGGACAGAATGTCTACTTTGTAACCGCCAATCATGCTCTTGACCTGGTGACGACGTATCCTTTTAAGAGCTTAGAAAAATTTTATACAGATCAGTCTTTGCCAATTCTCGATGACCATGTTCTTTCTAAACCTACTCTTGTAGGGAATGATGTCTGGATTGGTAACAACGTCCAAATTATGGTGGGAGTTACAATTGGAGATGGAGCAGTAATTGCGGCTGGATCTATTGTGACAAAAGATGTAGCGCCGTATGCAATCGTTGGAGGAAATCCAGCAAAACTCATCCGTTATCGTATTGAAGATGAAGAACAACGTTTGGCACTGCAAAAGATTTCCTGGTGGGATTGGCCAGAACAAGTCGTTGCAGAACGGCTTGATAAAATTATGAGTAAGGATATTTCTGCCTTTATTGCAGAATACCTTCCCAAATAATAAAAGTAAAAAGTAAAAATGACAGAAAAAGTTAGTGTAATTGTACCCGTATATAACGTTGAAAAATACCTTAGACAGTGTTTGGATAGCATTCTTCAGCAGACCTATCAAAATCTTGAGATCCTAATCATCAATGATGGCTCAACAGATGGAAGTGATGCGATTTGTCGAGAGTATCTTGAAAAAGATGAACGAATATCCTACTTTGCAAAAGAAAATACTGGGATTTCTGATACAAGAAATGTCGGTATTCGTCAAGCAACGGGTGAGTATGTGACCTTTGTTGATTCAGATGATTGGATAGAGAAAACCTATATTGAAGAACTGTATGATAAACTAATAACTTATCATGCAGATATAGTGGCCGCTAATTATTATCTCTTTAATGATGCAGAGAGTCTCTTTTATTTCTTTATGGGGGAGCAGGATTATTATGAGCGCCTCTATACCCCTGTACAGCTGATTGATGGACTTTATGAGACAAAGTTTAATAAGAGTTTTGCGCTCCTCTCTGCTTGGGGGAAACTTTACAAACGTTCCTTGTTTGATGAATTACAATTTTCAAAGGATCGAATAGGAGAGGATCGTTTCTTGAGCCTCAAGGCTTTTTTGAGCAGTGAGAGAGTGGTCTATCTGAATAAAGGTTTATATGCTTATCGAGAACGCACGGGTAGTCTCTCTCATACTTGGACTGGGGAGTGGATGCCTGCCTTGGTTTGTGAGATGGAAGAAAAATTGGCGCTTTTAGCCAACCGGGGGTATCCTCTTGAAAAAACGATCAATCTTTATCAAATGGTATTAAAGGCGTGCTTGGCGAACAGTCGATTTCATGGTTTAGAGAATAGTGAGGCTTATCGACAAATTTCGGAAAAATACCAAGCCTTGAGTTTGAAACCACAACCGCATCGTGGAGAAAAACGGGCTATTGTTTTGGCTGCCAATTATCCTTATCTAGATCAGGTTTTGGCAACGATGAAATCAGTCCTTTACCACCATCGGAATATCCGCTTTTACCTCATCAATGGTGATTTCCCACAGGAGTGGTTTACGGGGATGAATCGTCATCTTGTTCGTTTTGATAGTGACATTGTAAATTGTCGTGTCACGAGTTCGCAGATCCAACAGTACAAGACAGATATATCTTATACTGTTTTCTTGAGGTACTTTATTTCGGATTTTGTTAAAGAAGAGCGCGTGATTTACATGGATTGTGATATGGTAGTGACGGGGCCGCTTGATGATCTCTTTACAATGGATCTAAAGGGATATCCTGTCGCAGCAGTCCGAGATTATGGGGGACGTGTCTTTTACAACCGAGAAATCTTCAATGCAGGCTTTTTAGTGATTGACAATGCTTATTGGAGAGCCAAACAAATGAGTCAATACCTGATTGAAATGACGAATGAATGGCACGATCGAGTGGACCAGGCAGATCAATCTATTTTAAATATGGTATTTGAAAACAATTGGTATGAACTGCCATTTGATCTGAATCATGTTGTGCTGCACAATCATTTTACAGATTATCAAATTCCAGAAGGTCAAGAGTTTCCAAAGGTTCTCCATTATTTATCTCATAGGAAACCATGGTTTCCGCTAGCGGCACAGACCTATCGGGATGTTTGGTGGTTTTATGCGCAATTGGATTGGTCGGAAGTTTCTAATAATCTTGATTTATCTCCGCTGCGTGAAGTAGATCTCTACCCAGAAGGTCGTCCGCTTACTTGCTTGGTTTATACGAGTGTAGCTGAAATTCCTCATTTGGAGGATCTGATTCGACGCTTACCGAATGTTTGTTTTAAGATTGCTGCGCGTGTTCTAGTATCCGACGAGCTTGCACGCCTGCTCGTCTACCCAAATGTAACTGTATACTCAGGAATTAATAACATGCCTAACCTAGATGCAGAGTTAGTTACCTTGAGTGATGTATTACTGGATATCAATCCTGGCGAAAAGACAATAGAAATCTTAGATCGTTTTCAGTTGGAAGATAAGCCAATCTTGGCTTTTGAAGAAGTGAAATCGACAGAGCATCATCAACAGGTATTCCCAATGGAAGATTGGCAAGGATTGGTTGATGCGATTTGTAATATGAGAAAGGAACGAGAATAAATGACAGAATTTCAATTGGATGGTAAATTTCAACAGATTTCAATTGACCCTACAGCTCATGTCGAACTGGGGCAGGATGTTACCTTGCGTTCTTTTGTTTGCCTAGAGGTGGGGAATGGAGCAACCCTGAAACTCGGAAATCGCGTTTTTTTTAATATTAACTGTTCCATTCATTGTGGATATCATATTGAAATTGGTAAGGATACCATGTTTGGAGATGGCGTTCGTATTTTCGATAGTAATCATCAATATTCCAACTACCACGTAGAAAAAATCGCTTTTAATTACGGAAAGATCTCGATCGGAAAAAATTGTTGGATTGGTGCCAATGTTGTGATTCTTAAGGGAGTCACGATCGGTGACAATGTTATTATTGGTGCAGGAGCAGTCATTCATAAGGATATTCCAAGTAACTCCATTGTTGTAAGTAAAGAGGAACTCATCATAAAAGAGCGTCCGCAATTAGAGCATCATGTCTTTACTCTGACAGCTTCAGACACTCTGGAAAACCTGACGTATTTGGTAGAAAATCTTCCAGAAGTTTCGTTTCATATTGCAGCCAAGACCAATGTTTCAGATCGCTTAGAAGCCTTTAAGAAGTACGAGAATGTAACCTTATATACAAATGTCCACCATGATGATATTATAGAGGATTTATTGGATCAATCAGAAATCTACCTGGATATTAATCATTGGGATCAGGTGGATTCTATTGTAGATCGGGCATTTGAAAAGGGAAAACCAGTCTTTGCTTTTGATAATGTAGCTCACAGGGCAGAGTTGGGTGGTAGTATATTTTCTCATCAGAACCCTGAAATGATGGTGGAAGAAATTCAAAGACGATTGTTTGGACATGCTGTGGATAGTTTAAACTAAAAAAGGAAATAAAATGAAAAAGGCGATTGTACTGGGGGCCGATAATGGCTACATGGATAAGGTAGAAACAACGATTAAGTCAGTTTGTGCGCATAATGACCATATCAAATTCTACGTTTTTAATGATGACCTTCCTTCGGAATGGTTTCGTGTGATGAACAAACGATTGAAAACGATCCATTCAGAAATTGTAAATGTGAAAATTTCGGATCATTCGCTTAGAAATTATCGTTTAGCCATTAGTTATTTATCCTATGCGGCTTATTTTCGTTACTTTATTGGTGAATTTGTTGAGGAAGAACGGGCAATTTACTTGGATTCAGATATCATTGTGACGGGAAGTCTAGATAACTTGTATAATGTTGCCTTAGAAGAATATATGTTGGCGGGGGTACCTGATTATTTTGATGGTGATTATACAGGTGATTTTAATTCTGGTATGATGGTTATTCCTGTCACAAGATGGGAACAGGAGCAAGTTGCCTCACAATTGCTAGAATTGACAGAACAGTATCATCAAACTGTATTTGGTGATCAAGGAATTTTAAATATCTTGTTTAGAGGCCAATGGAAAAAACTAAATCGCTTAAATAATTTTATGGTCGGTATGGATACATTAGCGCAAAGTGTAAATGATCGAGCTTGGTATGATTCGGCCTTACCGGAAGGTGCTTATCCGCTAATTATTCACTATACAGATGATAAGCCATGGTATCATCTTTCAAACAATCGTTACCGGTCGACGTGGTGGTTTTATTATAGTGTGGATTGGTCAGATATCCTGTTAAGAAAAAATCCTATTAATGAAAATGAGGTGGGTGATTGGCATACTCTCATAGAACCACCAAAGTACTATACAGCTATTTTTACGGATTCTTGTGAACTAGAACAAATTGAAATATTTCTAAAAGAACTTCCACAAGTCCATTTTACAATATTGGCTCATACCGTTTTTGCCTCTTCTGTTATTGATCTACAAAAATATGAAAATGTATCGATTCATCCAGGGTTCACACCATTTAATCTTGATGATATTATGAGTAAGCTTGATTTTTACTTGGATATTAATCATGGAAATCAAATTGCTGATATTATCAATAAGGTACATAATATAGGAAAACCGGTTTATGCTTTTGATGTCACAAACCATGATAATTATGGACGAAGCAGGGTGTTTCCCGTTTCTGAGGTGGATTTGATGATAAATGAGATCAAATTAGAGTTAGATTTAAAAAAAGAAAGGTAAGTTGGATGAATAAAGTTATAGCGTTAGGGGCTGATAATGGCTATATGGACAAGGTAGAAACAACAATCAAGTCAGTTTGTGCGCATAATGATAGCGTTAAATTCTACGTTTTTAATGATGATCTTCCTTCAGAATGGTTTCGTGTGATGAACAAACGATTGAAAACGATCCATTCAGAAATTGTAAATGTGAAAATTTCAGACAACCATTTACAGGGTTACCATCTTCCCACAGCTCATCTTTCGTATGCAGCTTATTTTCGTTTTTTCATTTCAAAAATCGTAGAAGAAGAAAGGGTTTTATACCTTGATTCAGATATTATTGTAGATGGAAGTTTGACAGAGTTGTTTGAGACGGATTTTGACGATTGCCCTTTAGCTGCTGTACGAGATGAGGTTATGTGGTCAAATTTTAATTCAGGAGTCATGTTGATTAATAATAAATATTGGAGAGAACATGACATTTCCACTCAACTGTTTGAATTGGCGGATCAATACCATGAAGATGTATTTGGTGACCAAGGGATATTGAATCGTTTTTTTGCTGGGAATTGGAAAGAATTAGAAGCGAAATATAATTTCATGGTTGGGACAGACTCGGTTGATCCTCAATTACAATGGAGGAATTGGAATGAAAGAGCGACTGCTGATGAAAAGGATGTTTTCATTATCCACTATACAGATGCAAAGCCATGGTTACCGACTTACAAAAACCGTTTAGGTGATCGCTGGTGGTTCTATTATGCTCTAGATTGGTCAGATGTATTATTGCGCACAGAAATCACAAATCGTGATTTAGGAGCTTTAACTGTACAGGAACCCTACCATACAGCTATTTTCACAAATGCGTGTGAAATGGAACATTTGGAGTACCTGATTCAAGCCCTGCCTAATGTGCATTTCCATATTCTAGCCCATACAACTTTTGCATCGCAAGTCGTTGATCTTCAACGCTATCTTAATGTGACAATCTACCCTTGCTTTAACCGATATAATTTTGAAACCGTTTTGGAAAAAATAGATTTTTATCTTGATATCAATCATTTTAATGAAATTATGTCGATTACACAGGAAGTTCATAAACTTGGAAAACCAATCTACGCCTTTGACAATACCAGCAAGGACCAGTCTGGAGAAAGTCATGTTTATCCGGTTCAGAACCCTGAAATGATGGTGGAAGAAATTAAATCTTATCTGGTCACATTGACTAATTAGATTTGTGGTGAGAGAGAAAAATCGTTATAAAAATACAACTGGATTTTGCTTGGAGGAGAGATGATTTACACTTTTAATCTGATGGTAGAATTAGAGCCTAACGGTGTCGATGTTGCTCAGGCTTACCGTGGACAAATCTTTAGGAAACTGGGGTGCCCAGCACGTTTTGTCTTTACGCAAGTTCCTCCTAGATATAAATGGGATTACTATTTATCTTTGGGATATGCGGAAGATGAAATCATTCTAGTACATATGTTACTAACAGATCAGCGTGATATGACCTTGACAATGAGTGTGGAGGAAATGAAGCAAGGTTTGAATCTTCATTCCACTCCGATTGAACGAGATCAAGAGTTAATATTTCCGGAAGAGAATGGGATTTCACTTGTTTTTCATCGAAATACTCTTAAGTCAAATTATGTTGATTATGTCGATTATTATGTAGCTGGTCATCTTCTTCGTAGGGAACATTACGGGAGTGTAAAGCTTTATACAGAATATTTTACAGCTGTTCCCACTGATGCGGGCTTAGAAGCAAGAGTCTTTCAGCGTCTTTTTTATAATTTGGATGGTTCCGTAGCTTTGGAGGAAATCAAAAAGACACCAGGTGATTTGACGAAATCGGTCTATCGGCAGGGGACTCATTGGTTTTACAGTGAGTCGGAGCTTTTGAGCCAATCGATCGGCACCTTACAATTTTCTGCAAAAGACCATATCATTGTTGATCGTTTAGAGCGTCTTCCCTTTACGCAGACTCTTTTAAAAATGAAGGGTGAAGCAACCTTATCGTGTGTCCTTCATTCGATACACCATTGGGGCGACTGTATCAATTCAGAATATTTCCTTCTTTTTCAGTATGCTAACTATTTCGACCATATCATTGTATCTACGGAAGCTCAAAAGGAAGAATTAGAACGGGATTTGTCGACGGATAAGCCTGTATCGGTCTTGCCAGTCGGAGGGCTTGAAAGGTTGCAATATTCTGATAATCGCAAGCCTTATAGCCTGATGATTGCAGCACGGTTTGAACGGAGAAAGAGATTGGACCTAGCGATTGATGCGGTAGTGGCCTTGCATGAAAAAATCCCAGAGGTTACATTGGACATTTATGGTCAAGGTATGCTTTGGCAAGAAATAGAAGAAAAAATTAAGCAGTTAAATGCTCAAAGTTATATTCATCTCAAGGGGCACCAAAATCTTCAAACTCGTTTTAAGGAATATGAACTTTATTTGGCCACTTCCGAGTGGGAAACGTTTGGGTTAACTTTACTAGAGGCGATAGGGTCTGGCCTTGTCATGGTGGGAACAGACGTTCCCTATGGGAATCCCACTTTTATTAAAAATGGTCGAAATGGTTTTCTCGTTCCCTTTGTAAATCAATCACATGAAGAAGTGGTTGCTGACTTGAAGAGAAGTATGCAGAAGGCTTTTGGAAACTTAAATTTTCTACGAGAAGGTTCTTATAAATTGGCTGAACGATATATGACAGATCAAATTATTGGACAATGGAGAGAGTTTTTGACGAATAGGGGAAAAAATAACGATGTATTATCTGGTAAATGAATGGACTTCAGATGATGAGAGGTTGAGAGATGACCTAGAACAAATTGGAATACCCATCCAGCCTCTACAGATAGAAAATATTCTGGATTTTATTTCTTCTAATCAAAAAGTAAATTCACCTCTGCATATGACTGGTCTTTCGTTACCCCCGTTTTGGGAAGTGTATGCGAATGGGGATATTGTTTCTGATGGAGTGAGGAGGGGGAGAATAGACTGTTATCAGGATTACCCTCAAAGGGTCAAAAAAGTAGAGTGGTATAATCCAGATGACAATTGTTCTACTTGTGATTACTATGATCTTTCTGGAAGACTTTTTCTGAAAGAAGTTTGGAGTGCAAATGAATGTCATTTATCTGTTTATACGAATGATAAAATGGGAAAACTACATTTATTCCATCAGCATGATCGTGCGCTCTATCAAACTATCGATGGTTTAGAACGGGGGTTTTCCTCGATAGAAGAAGCGAAAAAAGCCCTTCTTCAAGAAGTCCTTTTGCAGGTTGAAACAGTATTTTTGTCTGATCCAGAATTGTTGAAGGCTTTACCCAAACTTGAGAAGGAACAGATTATCTTCTATGGTCGGTCAACTCTTCCTGAAGCAGAACTTGCTCCTCTGGTGGACAAGGGTGTAAAAGTATTCGTTCGTGATGCTAACGGCAGAGCATCGCATGATCGTCTATTATTTTTCCCTACCTATTTGGGAGATTTGAAGGAATTTCAGCCACAGGTTCTCATTTTGATAAACACTCAAGAAATCGAACAGATTGAAGTTCTTGTGACCGCTCTTCCTCATTTTCAGTTTCATATTGCAGCCTTGACAGAGATGGGGGAACGATTAGTACGTCTCAATGATTATCCAAACGTTCACCTTTATCCAGGAATTTCAGGTGAGAATTATGAGCGGTTATTAACTAAATGCCGTATTTACCTAGATATCGCATATGCGGATGAAATTTTAGACGGAAATCGAATGGCTCTTGAAAAAGGAATGATTTTATATGCCTTTGAAGAAACCTGTCACCGACCAAATGTTTATACAAAAGATCACTTGTTTCAAAAAGATGCCATTACAGACTTGATCGATGAACTATCTCAGCTGGAAGATCCGAAAAAATATCAATCAGCCTATGATAAGCAAAAGATGCATCCGGCGCTAGCAACAAAAGAAGAGTTAAAGATGATAGTTCAAATGACAGAAAATAAAGAAGGGAAACTATGACGAAAGTACATATTACAAATCTATATGGTATGGCAGGCGATAGTACTGTTATCTTAGCTCAGAATGCTGTGACAGAAATTGCACGTTCAATGGGTTTTCGTGAAATCGGAATCTATTTTTATAATATCACGACAGATAGTCCAGGGGAACGAAGCAAGCGTCTGGATGGGATCATGGCTAGTATCTCATTTGGAGATATTGTTATCTTTCAATCACCAACTTGGAATGGTTGGGAATTTGATGCGGAATTTGTAGCGAAGATGAAGGATCTGAGGGTCAAATTAGTGGTGTTCATCCATGATGTTGTTCCACTGATGTTCCGAGATAATGCCTACCTCATGCCAGTTTATATGGATATGTTCAACCAAGCAGATGTTATCATCGCGCCATCACAGCAGATGGTGGATCGTCTGCGTAAAGAAGGGCTAACGGTGGAAAAAGTCTTGATTCAAGAATTTTGGGACCATCCTCATAACCTCAGTTTGAACCAACCAGGATTTAAAAAAGAGATTTTCTTTGCAGGATCTTTGACACGTTTTCCAGAGTTGCAAAATTGGGTTTATGAAACCCCTTTGCGAGTTTTTGCGAATGAGCCAAAGAGCAATCCAGAAGCCAATTTAGTGATTGAAGGATGGAAGCGCAATGAAGAACTCCTGATGGAACTCTCAAAGGGAGGCTTTGGTCTTGTCTGGAATACCCAGTACAACGATGGGGAGAATGTTGACTACTACGAAATGAATATTTCACATAAGCTCAGCACCTATCTTGCAGCAGGAATTCCTGTGATCGTACCCAACACCTTGTCAAATAGTCATCTGATAGAAGAGCGTGGCTTAGGATTTGCTGTGAACAGTTTGGAAGAAGCCAATCAATTGGTTCAAAACATGGCTCCAGAATCCTATCAAGAAATTAGTAGTAGGGCTCAAGGCTTTGCTTTCCTCCTTAAAGAGGGCTATATCACTAAGAAGTTGTTAGTTGATTCAATCTTTTGCCTGGCCTGCAAGTTATGAATACCTTTTACATCGCACTCTCTGCTAAAATATAAAAGAAAATGGAAAAAATGGAAAAAATTAGTGTCATCGTCCCTGTATATAATTCAGAGGCCTATCTTGAAAATTGCTTAAATAGTATCATCCAACAGACCTATCAAAATTTAGAAATAATCTTAGTCAACGATGGTTCAACGGATGGTTCTGCCGCTATTTGCCAACGCTACAAGATTCAGGACCCTCGAGTGAAGGTCTATCATAAGTCCAATGGTGGAGTTGGATCAAGCCGGAATCGTGCTTTAGAAGCGGTGACAGGAGACTACATTCTCTTTGTGGATAACGATGATTGGTTGGAACTGGATCATATCGAGAGTTTATATCATTTGCTGAAAAAAGCAGATGCAGATATTGCAATTGGGAATTTCACTCAATTTATGGAAGAAGAGGGGAACTTTTTAATCCATGTTGGGGGAAATGATTATTTTGAGCGTGTCTATTCTCCTTTTGAGTGGTTCCAACATCAATATGATGGGCAGTATAATCTGAGCCAATGTTTCACGGTCCCTTGGGCAAAGCTTTATAAGGCGGAATTGTTTAAAGAGATTGTTTATCCAACAGATAAAACGGTAGAGGATGATTTTACGACCTACAAGGTCTATCTACAAGCCGATAAAATTGTCTATATGAACCGTGCCATCTATCTGCATCGTAAACGTGAGACAAGTGTGACCAAAACGGTCAATCTTGCAGATGTTTATCCGTTACAAAGTATCGAAGAACGCATGATGATTCTTCAATTGATCGGAGCTCCAAAGGGCTTAATAGATGCAGAAATTGCTGCTTACAAGTGGCGATTGGCCATTCATGAAGAAGAGACCTTAAAACATGGAGACATGGAAGCTTATCAGCAAGTATTGGTAAAAAAACGAATCAAGGAGAAGAGTGTTCATGCATGATACAAAAAGTCGGGCGATTGTTCTAGCAGGAAATCAGAACTTTACCGCTCAGTTATCGACGACCATAAAATCCATCTTTTATCACAATAAAGATGTGAAAATTTATGTTTTGAATCGAGACATCCTTCCAGACTGGTTTCGAAAACCACGGAAGATGGCTCAGCTCTTAGGGGGCGACCTCATTGATGTCAAATTGAATCCGGATGATGTGAGGGATACCTGGTGGACTCAGGAACATATTAGTCTGGATGCTTATTCTCGCTACTTTATTCCGAAGTATATCTCAGAGGAAAAGGTGCTGTATCTCGATGCGGATTTGCTGGTTCTAAAGAACTTAGAGGATATCTTTGAAATAGATATGAAGGGCCACCCGATTGCAGCCGTGATGGACACAGATAACCAAAGTTTTAATTCCGGTGTCTTATTAATTGACAATGGTTTGTGGAAACGAGAAAATATGACAGAGCAGTTGGTGAATGAGACGAATGGCTCACTCCAGCAAGCTTTAGAAGGAAATATTCCTAAATTTAATGGGGATCAGACAATCTTTAATAAGGTCTTTCGTGATAGATGGTTAGCCTTGGATAAAAGGATGAACCTCCAAGTTGGTCATGACGTGACTGCTTTTATGAGTCATTGGCCAAATCACTTTATAGATAGTGAAGATCCCTATATTGTCCACTTTCTTTCTCACAGGAAACCATGGACGACGCTAAGTGCCAATCGTTTCCGCCAATTATCGTGGGCCTTTCATGACATGGATTACAGTCAGGTCTTGTCTCACCATATGGGGGACTTCCAGATAGAGATGGATCCAGATTATGAACTCCATCTGTTCAATTTGACCAATTCTCAATCCTTCAAAAACCTTGAGGAATTGATTCAGGGACATCCGAAGGCCTTGTTCCATATTGCTGCCTATACGGAAATGGGAGAGGAATTGGTGCGTCTTGCAAAATATGAAAATGTGAGATTGTATCCAGAAGTCGTCCCTCCAGTATTGGAAGAACTAATCCATCGTTCTGCTGCCTATTTAGATATTAACTATGGTACTGCTGATCAAGCAACCTTGGCGGCTTATGCGAAAACAGGGAAACCGATCTTGTCCTTCCCAGAAACCAGACATAGTGAGCAAGCGCAGTTAGAGGTCAATACGATTGAACAAATGCATTCACTCATTAAAGAGCGTATAAAGACAGGTAAATGGGGAGAAGTTCACGAGCTTCCACGATTGCACTCCTTTACCATGACCCAAACGCAAGATCTCGAGTCAATCGAAGAACTGGTTTGTGCTCTTCCTTTTGTACAGTTTCATATTGGTGCTTGGACAGCTATGGGGCCTAAGTTAGTCGAATTAAAGCAACATCCCAATGTTAGTTTGTATCCTGCGATCAATCAGGAGCAGTTGAACCAGCTGATTCATAGTGCGGATCTTTATTTGGATATTAATCATGGCGATGAAGCTGGTGAGATTCTATCACAGGTAGAATTGGCGGGGATTCCTAGTTTTGGTTTTTATAAAACCCAACACGGGGACCATGGGCAGTTTCTTTTTTCAAGTGAGCGACTACAGGAACTGATCACGGCGATTGAGCAGTTGGATGGAGAAGGAAGCTTGCCTCAAATTCTCCCTCTACCAACGGTTAAGTCCATTGATGAGAGTCTGGACTTCATTAGGGAAAATCATTCATCTGTCATTCGTTTTGGAGATGGTGAAATCAATCTAATAGCTGGCCATTCTATCGCCTACCAAGATTATCATCCTGAACTAGCACGATCTCTACGTGAGTTGGTTGGAAAGAACAGTTCAGAAAAACTCTTAGTCTGTTTGCCAGATGCTTTCGAAGATCGCTTCCAATTTACATGGTGGGCAGAAGATTTTTGGAAAAAGCATTTGGATCATTATGATCAGTTTTATCGTGAAATTGCTCCAGCTCCTTGCTATGGATCTACCTTTATTTCACGTCCTTATATTGACTTTAAAGATAAAAGTCGAGCAGCCTCCCAGTTTGACAAACTTAAAAAACTGTGGGAGAATCGGGATATTCTGATTGTTGAAGGAGCAACTTCTCGTACAGGGGTGGGTAATGATCTGTTTGATCGTGCAAACTCCATCCTACGAATTGTTTGTTCTTCACACAATGCTTATAAGGATGTGGACACAATTGAGGCCACGATTCGCCAATATGCGGAGGATCGCTTAATTCTGATTATGTTAGGCCCAACAGCAAAAGTATTGGCTGCTCATTTGGCGAATGATGGTTACCAAGCACTGGATATTGGGCATATAGATTCAGAATACGAGTGGCTGCAGATGGGAGCACAGACGAAAGTCAAGTTGAGACACAAACACACGGCAGAATATAATTTTGACCAAGATATTGAATTCATCGAGGATGAAACCTACACCAAACAAATCGTGGCAGACTTATCTCGTTTGCCAATAGAATAAGAAAGATACATGAATAATAAAAATGCAGTAGTATTGGCAGGAGATTATGCTTATATTCGTCAGATAGAGACCGCTTTAAAATCTCTTTGCTATCACAATCGCCAGCTTA
>NZ_KQ969692.1:63627-67929 GCF_001578955.1 Streptococcus parasanguinis | reverse complement strand
ATATACCTTTTCAATCAAGATATCCCAGTCGAGTGGTTCCGTGCCACGAGAGAGCATGTGGAGAGACTCGGAGGAGAGCTTCTTGATATTAAGTTGATCGGACCACAGTTCCAGATGAATTGGACGAATAAACTGGGTCATATCAACCATATGACCTTTGCACGGTATTTTATTCCAGATTTTGTTCAGGAGGATCAGGTTCTTTATTTGGATAGTGATCTTGTTGTGACTGGGAATCTTGATTCTCTTTTCAATCAGGAGTTGGGAGAGAATTATGTTGCCGCCGTTCGTTCTTGTTTTGATGCGGGAATTGGTTTTAATGCGGGCGTATTATTGATCAATAACCGTCTTTGGAAGGATCAGCAAATCCGTCAGGTTCTAGTCGAAACGACAGAGCGCGAACATGCAAATGTAGGAGAAGGGGATCAGTCGATTCTCAATATGGTATTTGAAGATCGCTATTTAAAATTGGATGATATTTACAATTTTCAAATTGGCTTTGATGCGGGAGCAGGGGAAGCTGGTCATCGTTTTGTGTTTGAAATCCCTTTGGACCCGCTTCCTTTGATTCTTCATTATATCTCTCCTGATAAACCGTGGAACCAATTTTCAGTAGTGAGATTACGTGACCAGTGGTGGCGGTATCATCTAATGGAGTGGTCTGAGGTGCTGAGTCATTGGAAAGAACGTGGCTTTGAGTTGGGACCAAAAAATTCCAAGCCCCTTCTAACCTGTTATACACTAACGAATTCTTATCTCTTAGAACAGATAGAATATTTGGTCCAACACCTTCCAGAAGTTCATTTTGAAATCGCTGCTTATACTTATATGGCAGTAGAGTTATTACGTTTATCACAATATCCAAATGTGAGTCTTTATCCGAATACGTATCCGCTTTTGATCGAGCAACAGTTACCACAGGTAGATCTTTATTTAGATATCAATCATTTTGATAAAATCCCATTGATATATGAGTTGGTTGGTCAGGCCGGAATTGCGATGTTTGCATTTGAAAATACCCAGGGACAGGGACAAACTTACCAGGCTGTTTTTTCTCATGAACATCCAGAAGAAATGGTGGCAGCTATCCGTCATTATATTGAAGAGCGTAGAAGTAATAGAAAGGGGCCAGACTTATTGTGAGCAGATTTCGACATACCGTTGTTTTAAAACGGATCTCTTGGACCTTGTTTTTCCTCTTTATATATATGTTAGGAAGCCAATTGCTATTACCTTTTGTCAATCTAGATGATCCTAACTTTTTAGGTGGAGCCACTTACTCGTTAACTTTTACAAGTGCCATGATGGGAGGGAATCTAAAGTCGCTTTCTGTCTTCTCTGTCGGCTTATCCCCCTGGATGTCTGCCATGATTCTCTGGCAAATGTTCACACTTTCGAAAAAGTCAAACTTAGGGAAATTACCAATAGAAATTCAAGATCGGAGACGAATGTATTTGACATTAGGGATTGCTTTGATCCAGTCATTGGCTGTTTCTCTCAACTTACCGATTGAGGCGGGCATCCCCAAGGGACTAGCAATTGCCACAAATACGTTGCTTTTAATAGCGGGGGCCTTCTTTCTGGTTTGGCTGTCAGACCTGAATTCTTTCATGGGAATTGGCGGTTCTATTGTGATTTTGATGGCTAGTATGGTAGCGAATATTCCACAACAGATTGTGACGAGTATCCAACGCTTGCATGTTGGCTTGGATTTTATTCTCTTACTGGTTGTCATGGGTGTGATCTTTCTCTACGTTTCTGTTACTTTCCAGGAGGCGCGCTATCGGATTCCAGTAAATAAAATTGATATTCATAATCGGTTTAAACAATACTCTTATTTGGATATTATGTTGACACCAGCGGGTGGGATGCCTTTTATGTATGCCATTTCAATGGTTTCTATTCCTCAGTATGTGCTGCTCTTGTTGCGGATGGTACTGCCTAAAGCTGACTGGATTCCTAAATGGATATCGGCTCTCACAATTGGGCAACCTCTTTGGCTGGTGCTCTACCAACTGATTCTGTTTGTTTTGTCCATTGCTTTTGCCTTTGTAAATGTCAGTGGTGAACAAATCTCGGAGCGGATGCGGAAGTCCGGCGAATATATCTATGGTATTTATCCTGGTCCCGATACTAGTCGATTCCTGAATCGTTTAGTCATGAGATTTGCAGTTATTGGAGCAGTATATACTGTTTTGATGGCGGGAGGCCCCATGTTGGTCGTTTTAATGGATCCACAATATCTACAATTAAGTATGATCCCAGGTATGTTTCTGATTTTTAGTGGGATGGTTTATAATATTCGAGAAGAAGTAAAAGCCTTGACACTAAATGAATCCTACAAGGGATTGTTTGAGTAGAATGATAGTGAGAAATGCTGGTGCAAATACGATCGCTCTCAAGAATGTTTTGAGAGTGATAGGCAGCTAGATGAATCAATTGTCTGGCTACCTATCACTACGATGTTCGCAGCCCAGTAGAAAAAGTTTTGGTCTTTGCTTATGGAAGATTGGTTTTCTATAGAAAAGGCATCTTTAATGCTATCCCCCCGCTTTGTTGTGGGGATAAGCGGGATAAGCGCGTGAATTTTAATCAAAATAAAGTCATTGAAAAGGAGCACTATGTACTATTTTATTCCTGCTTGGTACGGGCAAGGGGTTGAGTTTTGGCAACCAGATATGACCCCATGGTACAATAGAAGAAAAAAAATTGATTTTGATGATACACTCCATCAAGTGAGAATCTTTCAAGAACAGGATCTGGATCCGACCCTATTGTTGTTGACCTACCAACCTCATTTACGGTATTTTTTGCATCGATACGATCTTTTAGAAGCCAATTATTTTTCAGTTTTTGATGCGATTCAAGGAATTCCCGATCAACCCATGCGTTGTCTTCAAGTGAAGGACTTAAGTTGGGGAGATGATTGTGATTTTATCTATACCCCCTTTGCAATTGTAGTAGAGAAGAGGGGCCAACGTTACGCTGAAATTGAACTAGGACCCGAAGGATATCTGAGCATGATCCGCTATTTTCGAAATGGTCAAATTTTGAGGGAAGTGATTTATGATGATCGCGGCTTTGTTTCCAGTGTCCTTCAATTTCAAGATGGGCGGGCAAGTTATCGTGCCTATATGAATTCAGAAGGGATATGGCAGTTGTGCCATTTTCTTGATGGGCGTGGAATTGTCTGCAATCCGGATATGAAGCATCGCTTTAAAAAAGACTACTATCTTAATTTGGAAGAGGTTATTTGGGAGTTCTTTGATCGCTATCTTGAAGAACAGGTCCAAAGCTCGGATTGCTTTGTAGTGGCTTCTGAGCAAAGAATGAACCGAGATGTTTTTGAGCATCTTCCTCAGGAGAGCAAAAAGGTTTTAACCTGGTTTAAAGAGAGGAATCAATCAGATTCAATAGAAGATTACGAATCCTATTTAAAAGCAACCCAATTAGTGGTTAGTGATCATCAGAAGTTTGTGGATCAGGTTTGTGAATATTTCCCAGATCAGGCGTCAAAAGTTCGACATATGGCGCCCTATGATACGCGACTTTCTCTAGGGATGAGTCAACGTGTAAAAGAATCAAAAATCTTTTATCAGATCGATTTAGACCAGTTGGATATGGATGCCATTTATCAAGTATTGGCATTTGTAGCTAAATACCCTAGAACGAAGGTGTTGTTTGGTTGTTTCAATGCCCAGCATGCTGACTTTGAAAGTTTGAAAAAAGGAGTAGAAGACCGCATTTCAAGGTCCTTTCGACTAGATGATTTTGTATCTATTAAAGAAAGTCAAGGTGCTGAAAATAAGCTAGTAGAAAATCAAGAGATGGAGTATCGTTTTGACTTTGTAAACCTTCTTGATGAAACAACTTTGATGAGGGAATTGGAGTACACACGTCTGATTGTCGATCTGAGTCCGGAGCCTCATCGATACACCCAGCTTGCTGGTATCAGCGCAGGGATCCCTCAGATAAATATTGTAGCTTCTGATTATGTTAGTCACTTAGAGAATGGTTATATTTTAGAACAATTAGAAGACTTTGAGGAAGCCGCATACTATTATCTAGGTCAATTAAAACATTGGAATCAAGCTTTAATTGCTGCAATTGATAAGATCAGAGAAAATACAGGGGATCGCTTTGTCGCAAAATGGGAAAATGACTTGAAGGAGAAATAAAATGTCTAAAGTGACTATTTTGCAAATTGGACGTGACAATTGGATGAACCAGTTAGAGCTTCCCCAAAATATAACATGGATCTACCTGCGTGCCGGGCTAGCAAGTGATATTAAGGCACGAATG
>NZ_KQ969692.1:53226-63518 GCF_001578955.1 Streptococcus parasanguinis | reverse complement strand
AATAAAAAGTTTTGATGCAGTTTTAGTAAATGATCCGCTCGCCTTGTGGCTGTTATCGGATTTACGTGATTATTTGGCCCCCTATACTGTTTTCTATGATGAAACTATCAAAATTGTCGATCCGCGTGTAAAACAATTTACAAAAGAGGTGTGTGCAGTACCAGCTGACTTCTCTCGTCCTCAGGAACTCCTTCGGATCTTACCGAAGGCGCTATTTTCAGGTCAGTACGGTGATAAACTGTTTCCTTTCCAAATTCAGGTACAACCACGATTTAAAGGGAAGGTAACCTATAATGGTCATGAGAATATGTGCCTTGAAGGAGACTATGGTTCTTCTTTTAAACCCCTATTAAATTGGTCTTATAATATACGAGTCGATAAAGATAGACCTGTCGAATTGTGGTTGGAGTTTGAAAAAGAAGAGACTTGTCAGTGTCAGCTGGTTTTAAGAGTGATCCCAGAAGGTGCTGTTACCGATATTGCAAAGACGGTCATTGTCAGTGAAGAAGAGATGCGTGAAGGCGCGATTGTCCTAGACCAAGAGATGACCTATATGATATCTGCAACTCTTGAAGCCAAGGGGCAAGGGCGTCTCATAGTTGGGAATCTTCATCAACGTTGGACACGATTCCAATTTGGGAAGTACCTATTAGGAGGAGGCATCTTACATGATCGTCACCGTCAAGAATTGAATTACTTCTTTCATCCAGGAGATTTCAAGCCACCCTTATCCGTGTATTTTGCAGGTTTTCGCCCGGCAGAAGGTTTCGAGGGGTATTGGATGATGCGTTCGATGGGGACTCCCTTTCTTCTATTTTCAGATCCCCGATTACTAGGTGGGGCATTTTATATGGGGAGTGATGAGTTAGAACAAGGTGTACGAGATACCATTCAGCACTATTTAGATTATTTGGGATTTGATCAGGACCAACTGATTTTTTCTGGAATGTCAATGGGGACTTATCCTTCTTTGTATTATGGTGCTGATTTTGAGCCGCATGCCATTATTGTTGCAAAACCTCTTACAAATATAGGAACGATTGGAAATAGAGCACGGTTGTTAGCGCCGGAAGTCTTTCCAACAGGAATTGATGTCCTTCATATGCAGACAGGTGGTTTAGAGAATGCTGAGGTTCAGGAACTGGATAACCGTTTTTGGGATAAGTTTAAGCAGGCAGATTTTAGCAATACAACCTTTGGCCTTTCTTATATGAAGGATGAAGATATGGATCCAACTGCCTATGACGATTTGACCACTGCACTTTATTATTCAGGTGCTAAAATCCTCAGCAAGGGAACCACAGGACGACACAATGATGATTCGACCACTGCGACAACTTGGTTTATCAATTTTTATCGAATGATACTGGAAAATGATTTTGGAAGAAAAGGATAGAGATGACATATATGAAAACACCTCAAATTTTATGGGGAGCGAATATGAGAACCTATATGCATGGTTCACAAGTTGAACAATTTCAAGATGGTTCGGTTCGTTTTTATAATCCTTTAGTGGCTTCAGGAACGGAGATACATTCTTGGACTGCCATACAAAATTATCAAGGAAGTCGGACCCAGCCAGTCTTGCCTTTATTGAAAAAGGGTCAGACCTACCGACTAGATGCTTTTTATACGACGGTTCCGCAAGACTCGGTTTATCTCAAAGTAAGTTTTTGGGATCGCTATGATAAGGAAGTGAAACAAATTATTGAAAAGAGTCATTCGGTGACATTTGTCTACCCTAAGGAAGCCTATTATTATAGTATTGCTTTGTTGAGTGCAGGCGTGCTGGAGTTGAACTTTAAAGGGATGAACATTGAAGAAGTAGGTGATGGACATGTTTAAACGTTTAAGACCGATGAAAACTGTCAAAGATTTACTTCACCAAGTCAATAGTTGGGCTGAGCAGATCGAACCTTTAACAGATCAACAATTAAGGGACAAGACGATTACCTTTAAAAAGCGACTGGAACAAGGTGAAACGCTAGATGATCTGTTGCCAGAAGCTTATGCAGTGGTCCGTGAAGCCGATCGGCGTGTTTTAGGGATGTTTCCTTACGATGTACAGGTCATGGGAGCTATTGTGATGCACCAGGGCCATATCGCTGAGATGAGTACTGGTGAAGGAAAAACGTTGACAGCCACCATGCCCATTTATCTAAATGCTTTGACGGGTGAAGGGGCTATTCTTGTCACAACCAATGAATACCTAGCCAAACGTGACGCGGAAGAGATGGGACAGGTCTATGAGTTTCTAGGCTTATCTATCGGCGTTCCATTTGCACCAGATGGAGAAGATCTGGAAGCATCAGATAAACGTGCGATTTATGCATCTGACATTATCTATACGACGAATAGCGGTCTCGGATTTGATTACTTAATTGATAATCTGGCATCGAATGAAGAAGGGAAATTTTTACGTCCATTTAACTACGCGATTATCGACGAGGTTGACTCGGTTTTATTGGATAGTGCTCAAACGCCATTAATCATTTCGGGATCTCCTCGTGTACAATCAAATTATTATGGCATGATCAATACCCTTATGACTACAATGGTTGAAGGGGAAGACTACATCTTTAAAGAAGAAAAAGGTGAGGTTTGGCTGACAGAAAAAGGTGCTCATTCAGCTGAAGCTTATCTGGGAATTGATAATCTTTATGCTAAAGATAATGGAGAATTTGCTCGACATCTCATCTATGCATTGAGAGCCCATAAACTTTTTAAAAGAGATAAAGACTACATCGTTCGCCAAGGAGATATGGGAGCTGAGGTTGTCCTACTTGATCGAGCAACAGGTCGCCTCATGGAGTTGACAAAATTACAAGGTGGGCTCCATCAAGCGATTGAAGCAAAAGAGTTAGTCAAACTCTCTCCCGAGACGCGTGCGATGGCTTCCGTTACTTATCAGAGCCTCTTTCGAAAATTCAAGAAGATTTCAGGAATGACTGGGACCGGGAAGACAGCTGAGAAAGAATTTCTAGATACATTTGGAATGCAAGTCATTCAGATTCCGACCAATCGTCCCAAACAAAGGGTAGATTACCCAGATAATCTCTATGTGACCTTGCCAGAAAAAGTTTATGCTTCTTTAGAGTGTATTAAGACCTACCATGCACTTGGCAATCCTCTTCTCATTTTTGTTGGATCTGTTGAGATGTCTGAACTTTATTCGAATTTGCTCCTCAGAGAAGGAATCGCTCATAACCTCTTAAATGCCAATAATGTTGCCAGAGAAGCTGAGATGATTGCGGAGTCAGGTCAGATGGGTGCTGTTACGGTTGCGACTTCTATGGCCGGAAGAGGGACCGATATTAAATTGGGCCCTGGTGTAGCAGAGTTGGGTGGTCTTGTGGTCGTTGGGACAGAAAGAATGGAAAGTCAACGGATAGATTTACAGATTCGCGGTCGTTCTGGACGTCAGGGAGATCCAGGAATATCGAAGTTCTTTGTGTCCTTAGAAGACGATGTCATCAAAAAATTCGGGCCTGAGTGGGTACATAATTTTTACAAAGATTACAATGTGGACGATCGTGTTCATTATCAGGAACTAACAGGGCGTCGTTACCGTAGGTTGGTTGAAAAAGCTCAAAGAGCAAGTGATAGTGCAAGCCGTTTTTCACGGCGTCAGACATTAGAATATGCTGAGTGTATGAATATCCAGCGGGAGTTAATCTATGGACAACGTGATCACTTGATTTATCAAGACCAAGACTTGAATGAGACCATAGATGCTGTCCTTCATGATTATATAGAAAATGTCGTAAAAGAGGGAAGCCTAACAAAAAAGGAAGATTTGTATCACTTTATTCTCAACAATGTCAGTTTTCAGATTGATCAAATACCAGAAAATCTTGATTTACTAGATGAAAGGGCAGTTGCTTCTTTGATCTATCATTTCGCGTATGAAGAATTGAATCGAAAAAAAGAACTCTTAGAAGCTTTTGAACTTGTTCGCTATTTCCAATGTTTAGCGATGTTAAAAGCAATTGATGATAACTGGGTTGAACAGGTAGACTATTTGCAACAGTTGCAACAGGCTATTGGTGGGCAACAAGCAAGCCGCAAAAACCCTATTGTTGAATATTACCAAGAAGCCTTTGCTGGTTTTGAGGCAATGAAATCACAAATCAAAAAAGATATGGTACGTAATCTGCTACTAAGCCAAATCTTAGTCTCACCAAATGGTGAGATTGTGACCCATTTCCCATAAAAAGAAAGGAAACTATGTCAAAGAAAGATCTATTTCACGAAGAAGTTGAAGGGCGCATGGAAAAATTAAAGCAAAAGCCAATCAAAAAAGAAAAAGCGACAACAGGCGAAAGGATTAATAAAATCTTCACCACTTTGTTTGGTTTGGTGATTATCGTCGGTCTTCTCTTTACCCTGCTTGGTTTGTTGAGGTGATTATGGAAGTTTTATGTTTAATCCTATTGATTGTTTTAAGTGTTCTACTAATTGTATTGATTACACTACAGCCACGGCAAACACAGATTTTTTCTAATGATGCTATGAGCAATATCGGAAAAGGTAGTTACTGGTCAAGCCAGCCTTTGCTAAAAATCGGGACCTTGGTGACGAGTTTAGCTCTTTTAGTGTTACTTCTTTTCCTGATGATTTTCGTTTACAATTAGTGGTCAAGTTAAGATTGAGTCAAGTGCATCATTTTAGATGCACTTTTTTAGAACAAAAATAAGTGTGTAGTACCAGTAATTTATTTGGATAGGGATAGCGTCTAGAAGGAGAACTTGGATATTTAAAATAGTTGAAAAAATTTCAACAAGATACTAGTCATAGCAGAGATGGTTTGATATAATAAAAAGTATGAAAAAAAATACTATATGGTAGGAAAAAGAACGTATGCATTTTAAACGAACCAAAGGTGAATATCGCGAAACAGATCGCGTGACACGTTTCAAATTAATAAAATCAGGAAAACATTGGCTCCGTGCAGCGACTTCTTATTTTGGACTGTTCCGAGTCCTCAAGGGAGGAGTTGATAAGGCCAGCGTCCGAGTGACACAGCTCGAAGAAAACGCACCTTCTTCAGTAAAAGAGCACTTATTAAAGGGACTGTTAACCACGGGGGCCTTGTTAACGGGAGCAGCTACGACATATCGTGTACAAGCAGATGAATCGAATGATGCATCTGCTCTTGAGCGTGCGGTAAGTCCAGCGACAGATGTTTTGGCGGCATCGGATTCAGCTGTTTTAGGTCACTCAACAGAGCCTTTACAAACACAATCACAAACAGAAGCAGCGTCAGCCTCTGTTTCAGAGTCAGCCTCTGTAGAAGCTTCTGTGTCTCATTCATTGAGTGTGTCAACGAGTGCGTCAGAATCAGCTAGCACGTCTGCATCAGAGTCAGCATCGACATCGGCTTCAGAATCAGCCAGCACTTCAGCGTCCCAAAGTGCTTCAACCAGTGCCAGTGAATCCGCAAGTAGTTCAACTTCTAAATCAACTCAAGCTTCTGCGAGTCATCAGGGTTCTCAGAGCCTAACTTCAGAAGCTAGCTCTACAGGAAGTGAAGTAGGAGTTCAGGCAGAGGAAGTGAGCAGCTCGACAGTAGCTGGATTTGTTTCTGGTGAGACACCAGCCCTTTCTCCGCAGGCTTCTTCATTGACTTCAGAAGTGACAGAGACAGCCACAACAGCGGTAGCGGCGACAACCATTGAAGCAGATAAGAAACGTCAAGAGCAAGAAGCCAAGCTTACCTCACTGTCTGCTGAAATTGGAACCTATCTAGAGAAGCTAGGCAATCGTGAAGGAGCGGAAAGCGCCCTTCTAAAAGGAAAGGCTACGATTGAAGCTATTCAAAATGCTTTGGCAGATCCTAACGCTGACTTTAACACCCTTATCTCTGAGGCTACTAGAACACGTAATACTGTGGTAAACACAGTTCTTCGTGCAAGTTCTGGAGCGCGTGACTATCGTAATGGTCAAGCTTTGACTTCTTCAAATGACTTTCGTATTCCATTTAATACAAATGCTTCTTTAGGAAATGCGACTTACAACTCAAGAGCTAAGTTGGTTGTAACCAATAAAAACCAAGCAAACTACTTTAAAACATCAGGGAATGCAAATCTTAGTGGTGGTACAGTAACCTTGACACAAAATACAGGTGGGCAAGCCGGTTCCTATACATTGAAAACTAAGATAGATATGACTGAGAGCTTCACCCTAACAGGTAAGATCAATCTTGGAGATTCTTATGAAGGTCATAAGAATGGTCACGATGGTGGTGATGGGATTGCGGCGGTGTTTTCAACTGCCGAACCTGGTGTCATCGGTAATGGTGGTAAAAATCATAATGGTGCTGGTGGCTCTCTCGGTATGGGAGGAGACAACCTCAAGGGTTCCTTTGGTTTTAAGCTTGATACCTATCACAATACTAGTAGAACTAATCCTATTGATAAAGCATCTTCCGATCCCGGAAGTGTAAGTGGTGGTGGCGCCTTTGGTGGTTTTATCTATAACTATAATGGTAACAATGCTGGGGCACGAGGAACCGTCTATCCAGTAATACGTACATTTTCAAAATTGAATCAAAATCCAACGGATAATTCTCTGAAAGATTACCAAGTTTCCTACGACGGTAGAACGAAAGAAATGACGGTTACCTACAATGGTCAAACATGGTCTATGAACCTGCAATCAGACAAACTGGCACTGATGAGTGATGCGAATGTATGGGGAAATCCAGATACTAATGCACTTAAGTACCAAAATACTTTCAATAGTTTATTATCAAACGCTGGATATCCTGAAGAGCTAGCCTTGGCTATTTTTGCTTCTACAGGCGGTGCATACAACTTGCAACAGTTTAGACTAGAAAAATTTGAATACTCTGCTCGTGGTGCCTATGTCACAGTTAATTTCATCGATGCAGATACTGGAGAGGAAATCCCTGGTAAGGATGAGGTGTTTATCCAACAACTTCCAGGAACAACTGTCGATCTTTCACAATATTTGAACATTGATGGTTATCAGTTGAAGGCAACTAACGTTGCAACTGCCAAAGGATACGTATCGGGCAATACTGTCAGAGTTCTTGAAGGAAAACAAGGAATTACCTATGCCTTCCATAAAATCAGACAAAACGAAATTTACACAGCCTCTGCCAAAGCAACAACTGTGTACACGTTGCAGGGTGAAACAGCTTCGGATCTTTCTGATGTAAGTAAATTTGTGACGGTCACTTCAAATGAAAGTACAACACCTGCAGCCTCTGGTTATAGTCTTGTTTGGTCAACACCGATTTTAACGACTACTTCGGGGAATCAAACAGCTGTTGCAAAAGTAACCTATTCAGATGGTTCTGTGCAAACCGTTAATGTGAATTACAAAGTTTTACCTAAGATTGAGGCTAAAACACCTATTTATGATTTTAAAGGTCAAAATCTTCACAATGGTTCAAATGCAGATGCGTATCTCTCATCTGATGTAACAGACCAATCTTACACAACCAAATGGACCAATAACTCTACATCTTCAACAACGACAACTCTACCATTGTCAACGGCAACGGCAGGTGAATTTAACTATACGATTACACGGACCTATGATGTTGGTCGTTATGGGGCAACTTCAAACAGTTCAGAGTTGTTAGTGAGTACAACAACTCTGAAACACAAAGTTATCGAGGTAACTGGTGTTTCTCATACATTTGAACAAAATGTTGATGATGGTTATTATTATAGTAGCTATACACCAAGTGAATGGTATAGTGCAGATTCGGTTTCACAATCAGCCATCTTATCTGCAAAATTTGTCAGCTCAGACTTACCAGATATTAGTACTCCTGGACGATTCACTTATTCTGTTAGATTTACAACCTTACCTGACGGGACAGGCCTTAGTAGCACTTATGAATTGGAGGTACCCTATACAGTTACCCCTAATAGGGAAAGTATGTCAGCCTCAACCAGCGCATCAGTGTCAGCAAGTACATCAGCGTCAATGAGTGCCTCAACAAGTGCAAGTGAATCAGCAAGTACAAGTGCATCAACAAGTCTATCGACAAAGGAATCAGAAAGAACATCTGAAAGTGTGTTGAAGTCTCAAAGTGTGTCAACGAGCGCAAGTGAATCAGCAAGTACGTCCGCTTCGCAAAGCGCTTCGACAAGTGCCAGCGAGTCAGCCAGCACATCTGCCTCCCAAAGCGCTTCAACGAGTGCGTCTGAATCCGCAAGTACATCCGCTTCACAAAGTGCGTCTACAAGTGCGAGCGAATCAGCAAGTACATCAGCATCACAAAGTGCCTCAACTAGTGCGAGCGAGTCAGCAAGTACCAGTGCCTCACAAAGTGCCTCAACTAGTGCTTCAGAATCTGCAAGCACATCAGCATCACAAAGTGCTTCAACGAGTGCAAGTAAATCCGCAAGTACTAGCGCATCGCAAAGTGCTTCAACAAGTGCGAGCGAGTCAGCAAGTACATCAGCATCACAAAGTGCGTCAACGAGCGCGTCAGAATCCGCAAGTACAAGTGCCTCACAAAGTGCGTCTACAAGCGCGAGTGAATCAGCAAGTACATCAGCATCGCAAAGCGCTTCAACAAGTGCATCAGAATCCGCAAGTACCAGTGCCTCACAAAGTGCCTCAACGAGTGCAAGTGAATCCGCAAGTACCTCAGCTTCCCAAAGTGCTTCAACGAGCGCGAGTGAATCAGCAAGTACTAGCGCATCGCAAAGTGTATCAACAAGTGCAAGTGAGTCTGCAAGCACAAGTGCCTCACAAAGTGCGTCTACAAGTGCGAGCGAATCCGCAAGTACGTCAGCTTCACAAAGCGCTTCAACTAGTGCTTCTGAATCCGCAAGCACCTCAGCATCGCAAAGTGCTTCAACGAGCGCGTCAGAGTCAGCAAGTACCAGTGCCTCACAAAGTGCTTCGACAAGCGCGAGTGAATCAGCAAGTACCTCAGCATCGCAAAGCGCTTCAACAAGTGCAAGTGAATCAGCAAGTACGTCTGCGTCCCAAAGCGCTTCGACAAGTGCAAGTGAGTCTGCAAGCACAAGTGCCTCAGAGTCCGCAAGTACATCAGCATCGCAAAGCGCTTCGACAAGTGCGAGCGAGTCCGCAAGTACGTCTGCATCGCAAAGTGCTTCAACAAGTGCAAGTGAGTCCGCAAGTACAAGTGCCTCACAAAGTGCATCAACCAGCGCATCAGAATCAGCAAGTACTAGCGCATCACAAAGTGCTTCGACAAGCGCAAGTGAATCCGCAAGCACATCCGCATCGCAAAGTGCTTCGACAAGCGCAAGTGAGTCAGCAAGTACCTCAGCTTCACAAAGTGCTTCGACAAGCGCAAGTGAATCCGCAAGTACTTCTGCATCAATGAGTGCTTCAACAAGTGCGTCAGAATCAGCAAGTACAAGTGCGTCACAAAGTGCCTCAACCAGTGCGTCAGAGTCAGCAAGTACCAGCGCATCGCAAAGCGCTTCAACGAGCGCATCAGAGTCCGCAAGTACTTCAGCGTCACAAAGCGCTTCAACGAGTGCATCAGAATCAGCAAGTACATCTGCTTCACAAAGTGCTTCGACAAGTGCAAGTGAGTCAGCAAGTACTAGCGCATCGCAAAGTGCATCAACAAGTGCAAGTGAGTCAGCAAGTACATCTGCATCAATGAGTGCTTCAACAAGTGCGTCAGAATCAGCAAGTACATCTGCATCGCAAAGTGCTTCGACAAGCGCAAGTGAGTCAGCAAGTACTAGCGCATCACAAAGTGCTTCGACAAGCGCAAGTGAGTCAGCAAGTACTAGCGCATCACAAAGTGCTTCGACAAGCGCAAGTGAATCCGCAAGCACATCCGCATCGCAAAGTGCATCAACCAGCGCGTCAGAATCAGCAAGTACGTCTGCATCAATGAGCGCTTCAACCAGTGCCAGCGAATCAGCAAGTACCTCGGCTTCACAAAGCGCTTCAACGAGTGCATCAGAGTCAGCAAGTACGTCTGCATCGCAAAGTGCGTCAACCAGCGCCAGCGAATCAGCAAGTACGTCTGCTTCAAAAAGCGCATCGACAAGTGCGAGCGAATCAGCAAGCACATCCGCATCGCAAAGTGCTTCAACAAGTGCCAGCGAATCAGCAAGTACGTCAGCGTCACAAAGTGCGTCAACCAGCGCGTCAGAATCAGCAAGTACGTCTGCATCAATGAGCGCGTCAACCAGCGCGTCTGAGTCAGCAAGTACGTCAGCGTCACAAAGCGCATCAACCAGCGCGTCAGAGTCAGCAAGTACTTCAGCTTCACAAAGTGCATCAACGAGTGCATCAGAGTCCGCAAGCACGTCTGC
>NZ_KQ969692.1:47211-51472 GCF_001578955.1 Streptococcus parasanguinis | reverse complement strand
GTACCTCAGCCTCACAAAGTGCTTCAACTAGTGCCTCAGAATCAGCAAGTACGTCAGCGTCACAAAGTGCCTCAACCAGTGCGTCAGAGTCAGCAAGTACGTCTGCGTCACAAAGCGCCTCAACAAGCGCATCAGAATCCGCAAGTACAAGTGCCTCACAAAGTGCTTCAACCAGTGCGAGCGAATCCGCAAGCACAAGTGCATCGCAAAGTGCTTCAACTAGTGCAAGTGAGTCAGCAAGTACCTCAGCGTCAATGAGTGCCTCAACAAGCGCTTCAGAATCCGCAAGTACCTCGGCTTCACAAAGTGCTTCAACAAGTGCCTCAGAATCCGCAAGTACAAGTGCGTCACAAAGTGCCTCAACAAGTGCCAGCGAATCAGCAAGCACAAGCGCATCGCAAAGTGCATCAACCAGTGCGTCAGAGTCAGCAAGTACTTCAGCTTCACAAAGTGCATCGACAAGTGCGAGCGAATCGGCAAGTACGTCTGCTTCACAAAGCGCTTCAACGAGTGCATTAGAATCCGCAAGTGCGTCCGCATCGACAAGTGCCAGTGAATCCGCAAGTACTTCAGCTTCACAAAGTGCATCGACAAGTGCGAGCGAGTCCGCAAGTACCAGTGCTTCGCTAAGTACAAGTATTTCAGCTTCAGCCTCAGCACAGAGGTCAGAAACACATGCGAAATTGCCACAAACAGGTGATCAGTCAGCTAATACAGCTACCCTGGGACTTGGTCTGCTAACAGGTTTAGTCGGCTTGGGAGTTGTTGCTAAAAGAAGAAAAGATGAGGATGAAGATGGAGTAACTGGACAGTAGTGAAGTTAGTTCACCTTTATTCTTCAGTACGAGAGAGGTTGGAAACAAAGTGCCCAACCTTCGATGACTAATAGTTATAAGTGCTTGAAACACTGCTTTGAGGTAGTGGTGAGAACTTATAAAGAAAGTTTCTTTTAGCTATAATCTTATGCTATATAACCTTTAAAGGGGTGGGACTACGAACGAATTTAGTTTAAATTTGTTCAGTCTCACTCCCTTTTTATATTTAATGGATAGGATAAAAGGAAACTTTTAAAATAATAATTGAAGAACAAGTATTTCGAGGGAGTAGGATGTTGTTTTTTGAAGTATTCATCCAGTGTTTAATAGTAAATTGTGTGTTATAATGTTAGTCGTACTAATTGGAAAAGATTAGTTTTTTCTAATCGGTTAAAATGTGGTTGGGGCATATATCTCCCTCCACATTCTGTAATGTAGAAATTAAAAAAGGAAAAGCGCCTTGCATTTTCCACAAAAGAGGACATTATGACAGTATATAATATCAACCTGGGAATTGGTTGGGCCAGCAGTGGTGTCGAGTATGCCCAGGCCTATCGTGCTCAGTTGTTACGCAATATCCATGAACCAGCCAAATTTGTGTTTATGGATATGATCCTTGCCGATAATATCCAGCATCTAACAGAAAATATCGGTTTTAAAAATGATGAAATCATCTGGCTCTACAGCCATTTCACGGATATAAAGATAGCACCTACGACCTATACGATTGATCAGGTCTTAGCAGGATTTGCAGGAAAACCCACTCGTGAAGAAGTTGATGGTAAGATCAAGCGCTTCTTTTATGAGGACCAAGACAACTTTTTGACCTGCTACCTGCGGGAAGAAAACAGTCCCTATGTAGAACGCTGCGAGTATGTGTCCAGAGGGATCTTGGTGAGAAAGGATTATTTCTCCTACACTCGTTACTGTACCGAGTACTTTATTCCTAAGGATAATCAAGCTACTTTGATTGAGCGTCGTTTTTATAATGAAGATGGAAGTGTTGCTTACAGCATGCAAATGGCGGATGGTCGTGAAGTCTACCGTTTTCCAGATCGTTTTCTAGTTGGTCGGCAAGAATTGATCCGTTACTTTATGCAGACCCTTCAATTGACCAAACAAGATCTGGTTATTTTAGATCGGGAAACTAATATCGGACAGCCTATCTTTGAAGAAGCCCAAAAAGCTCGCCTAGGTGTGGTTGTTCATGCAGAGCATTTCAGTGCCAATAATGTTGATGATCAGTACATCCTGTGGAATAACTATTACGACTACCAATTTACCAATGCAGACAAGGTGGACTTCTTTATTGTCGCTACTGACCGCCAAAAAGAAATCTTGGCAGAGCAGTTTGCCAAATACACCAACCATCGGCCAGCTATCTATACCATTCCAGTTGGTAGCCTTGCAAGCCTGCCACAAAATGAAAATCGCAAGCCATTCTCTATGATTACAGCCTCTCGCTTAGCTACTGAGAAACATATTGATTGGTTGATCCGAGCAGTGGTCTGTGCCAAAAAGAGTTACCGGAGCTATCCTTTGATATCTATGGCGATGGTGGAGAAGAGGGGAAGTTGCGCTCTCTTATCGATGAATTGGGGGCGACAGATTATATCCATCTCAAAGGACATGCCAATCTTGAAGAGATTTATAAGAACTATGAAGTTTACCTATCTGCATCAACTAGCGAAGGCTTTGGTTTGACTTTGATGGAGGCCATCGGTTCTGGTCTTCCGATTATCGGTTTTGATGTTCCTTATGGCAACCAAACCTTTGTCACAGAAGGTAAAAACGGCTATCTGATTCCATCTTCTTCTGATCAAGTGGTGGATCATATTGCTTCTTCCTATGCTGAAAAGATTGTTTTGCTCTACCAAAATGAAGAGCTAGCGAATATGCGCCAAGCATCTTATACGCGTGCGGAAGACTTTTTGACCAGCCGAGTAGAAGAAGCTTGGTCTCAATTGATAGAAGAGGTGACACATGCTGAATGTATTTGATAGTTATTCTCGTGAGAGCCAAGATTTGCTTCATTCTATGCAGGAGTCTGGTTTTCATCATCCGACAGTCGTTCTAGAGCCAGATGGTTTCTTGCCAGACGGTGTAGAGTCTCCTTTCCTTTATTTCTTAGGACAGCCAGAAGGTGAAAAACGAGGACGTTATTTTAATGAAGTCCTAGTTCCAGATTTTTGGGAAATTTCTGGTGATAACAATATGGGGAAAGTGACTTATTATGGTCAGGAGAAGGCTCGTATTTATTATCATATAGCTTCTTATAAACGTATTGTTGAACGTGTAGAGTGGTTGGATGACAAAAATCAAGTTGTGATGATCGAGCGCTATGATCAATACGGTCGCAAGATTGCTGTTACGACTTGTGATGGTCAAGGACAACCCTTAGTGACCACTTATTTGGAGGGAACGATTGAGCGCCTGACAGAAAATCATCAAACAGGTGATTTGATCTTAACCTTGCCTAATTCCCCTATGCAAATTTTCAAGAGTCGCTTAGATTATTTCATGTTCTATCTAGAATATAGAGGTTTTAATCTAGATAAAGTGATCTATAATACACTGGCCCTCTCCTTCAATGTCAGTCTACACTTGGGAAATAAAGGTGTTGAGGGGCATGATCTCTTAATTTGGCAGGAACCTCTTTATGATGAATTGCCTGGAAATATGCAGTTTATTTTATCTACTCCAAATTTGCGTACCAATAAAATTGTGATTCCTCAGAATAGCACCTACCAACGTGCTTTAGAATTAACATCATCAGAACAACACAGATTCTTTATGCCGTTGGGCTACATTTATGATTTTCAGGTTAAAGAAGATATTCGTAAGGATACCTTTGTCTTGACTAATTCTGATCAAATTGAGGCTCTAACGGAGCTAGTAGAGAAGTTGCCGGATGTTACTTTTAGAATTGCAGCGTTAACGGAAATGTCTCCAGTACTTTCTTCAATGGTCCGCTATCCTAACGTTGTTTTATACCAAAATATTAGTCAAGATCGAATCAAAGAATTATTGGTTCAGTCAAGTATTTATTTGGATATCAACCACTATGGCGAGGTACAAGGTATTGTTCGTAAAGCATTTGAACACCAGCAAATTATTCTAGGCTTTTCACACACTTTACATGATCGACGTTATATTGCGCAAGAGAATATCTTTGAACAAGGAAAGGAAGCTGACTTTGTAGCGCGTATCCGGGAAATCTACCAATCTGTAGAGACATACAAAGAAGCTGTGGTTCAGCAAATTACCCAATCAAATAGCATTGAACCAGCTGTTTTCCGAGCTCGTTTGCAAGAAGAAATAGGCATGCAAGTTGAATGATTAAAAGGAAGGAGGAATTTATGCTGTTTCTACGGGCTAATTCCTCCTTCCATTAGCACTGAATGTAATCAATGATGTAGAAAAATCACCGATACTAAAAAAGAAGT
>NZ_KQ969692.1:42816-46792 GCF_001578955.1 Streptococcus parasanguinis | reverse complement strand
CCAGCCTCTTTTTTGGGGAAGCACATATTTGTATGACTTCTTTTTTGATGCTGTTCCCTCTGTTTTTATGGTATACTGAAAGCGACAACATGATTGGAGCTCCCGATGAAAAAGATCCCCTTAGTATTTTCAGGCTGTCTGTTAGGACTGGTTGGCGCTGGAAACCTTCTCGCAGACTCGCTACCCTTCCTTGCTCACGCCTTTAGTCTGACAGGTTTGTTCTTCTGGTTTTTCTTTGTCGTTTATCATGCAATTCGCTGGCAAGAAACCAAGATAGAATTCCAACAACCAGCCCTTTTATCTGGGATGGCGACTTTTCCCATGGCAGGGATGATTCTATCCACCTATCTTTTGCGCCTCTTTCCAGCCTTTGGAGGTCTATCACAGTTGGTCTGGTGGTCTGCCTTTCTCTTGGATCTGGGCTTAATTCTCTATTTTACCAAGACCCATATCCTAGCGCGACCAAGAGCCAATGCCACTCCGAGTTGGACCGTTCTCTATGTGGGCATTGCAGTAGCAGCCTTGACTTATCCAGTTGTAGGAATCAGAGAGATTGCTTATCTCGCTTTAGTGATTGGTTTTGGTTTGACCTTTCTTCTCTATCCCCTTATCTATCATGATTTGAAGCAGTCCCCCTTGCCCAGTCATCTGTTGGGGCAAGAAGGCATCTATTGCGCTCCATTTTCCCTTCTTTTAGCAGCTCTGGTTCGTGTGGGTGGAGCAAGCCTTCCTGTCTGGTTCTTACTGATCATGGTAGTTGCCTCACAAGGTTTTTATTTCTTTGTTTTGACGCGTCTACCGAGAATGATCAAAGAAGGTTTTCAACCTGCTTTTTCAGCCCTGACCTTTCCAACGGTCATCACAGCGACCTCTTTGAAAATGGCCCAAGGCTTGTTGCAGTGGCCTTTCTTGACAGCTCTCGTATGGATGGAAACTCTTCTTTGTCTCTTGATTTTAGTCGCTGTTTTAGGAGGTTATGTGGTCTATCTCAGGGAGTAGGAAGTCATCCTTTTTCATTGAAACCTTGTCACGATTATGGTAAGATGCACTATACGATTTGTCATACTCTATAGGAAAGGTATCTATGAAATTCATTAAAGGAAAGATCTCGCTGCTTTATCCCCTTTTTCTGCTCTTGTTTTATTTTTATGTTCGGCCCCAATTTCGCCCTTTGGCCCAGTACGTCTCCAATAGTGTAGCAAGCGCCAATAGCTATTATTGGACCTTATTTGGCCTAGAAGGCCTCTATGCAGTCTTTACAGGATTTTTGGTCTACCGTTTTTCTAAAAAAGCGCAATTTAAGCTGGGGAAGAACCCTCTTCAAGCTCTGATAGAAGCCGTTTTTGCGGCCTGTTTGGTTTACTGGTTGGACTACTTCATCAGTGGTTTTGTTCAAGGACGGGCAGCCGTTTTGAGTCTGTTTCCACGGGAAATTAGCCCCACAGGGGTGCTTATCCTAGTGATTGCAATGGTTATTATCCGGCCGGTGACAGAAGAGCTGATCTTTCGTGGAGCCTTGGTGAATGCCTACTTCAAAGGCTGGAAACTCTATGCTGAGATTTGGCTTCCAGCCCTCATCTACAGTGGCCTACATTTTCTCCACACTCCCTTTTCGTTAGGGGCTTGTATCATCTATCTCCTGCCGAGTGTGATTTTTGGGATCCTGTATTATAGGAGTAAGACACTCCTTTCTCCTATTTTGGCTCATATCTTGCTCAATCTCTACTACACCTTGCCTTTACTTTTATCTGTATTCAAGTAATAACCGATTTCCTGAGTGAGATTGGTTTTTTTTGAAAATATGGTATAATAGAATAAATTTAAAAGAGGGAGTGGAGGTTTGAAAAAAAGCTACCGCGTCAAACGTGACAAAGATTTTAATGCTATTTTTAAAAGTGGTCAAAATGTTGCCAATCGGAAATTCGTTGTTTACCGCTTGCGCAAAGACCAACCACATTTTCGAGTCGGTCTATCTGTTAGTAAGAAACTGGGAAATGCTGTGACCAGAAATCGCATCAAACGTTTGATTCGCCATGTTTTGATCAAACACCAAGCCTTCCTTACGACCGATGATTTTGTTGTCATTGCTCGTAAAGGAGTGGAGGAGCTCGACTTTCATCAAGTAGAGAAAAATCTTGTACATGTCTTAAAATTAGCGCATGTCTACCAAGAAAGGGAATAAAGTGAAAAAGAAACTGAAGTTAACTGGATTATTAGGAGCGGCCTTATTGGTCTTGACAGCTTGTGGAACCTCTCAAGTGACAGCTCAGTCGACAGGTGGTTGGGAACGCTTCGTCTACTTCTTTGCAGAAGCCATCCGCTTCTTGTCATTTGGCGGTAATATCGGTGTAGGGATTATCGTCTTTACCATTGTCATCCGAACGGTCCTTTTGCCGCTCTTCCAATATCAAATGAATTCAACCCGCAAAATGCAGGAAATTCAACCCTTACTCAAGGAATTGCAAGCTAAGTATCCTGGGAAGGATCTTGATAGCCGAACCAAGCTTTCTGAAGAGATGCGAGCCCTTTACAAAGAAAAAGGCGTCAAAACGTCTTCAGCCTTCCTTCCTCTCTTAATCCAGATGCCGGTCTTGATGGCCTTGTTCCAAGCACTGAGCCGTGTTGAATTCCTTAAAGTCGGTCACTTCCTCTGGTTGGACCTTGGCGCGATCGACCCGACCTACATCTTGCCGGTTCTTGCCGCACTCTTCACATTTTTCAGTAGTTGGTTGACAAATAAAGCCATGCCAGAGCGCAATGGAAGTGCAACAACTATGATGTATGTGATGCCTGTGATGATCTTCTTCTTTGCCTTGTTCTCAGCCAGCGGGGTCGCACTATACTGGGTGACTTCCAATGCTTATCAAGTCGGGCAAACCTATCTCTTGAACAACCCCTTCAAGATTATTGCAGAGCGTGAAGCAAAAGAGCAAGCTTCGCGCGACATGGAAAAACAAAAACGCCGTGCCCTAAACAAAGCACAGAAAAAGAAAAAATAAGAAAGAGGTGGACATATGGTCCTATATACTGGAGCAACTGTTGAAGAAGCGATTCAAAAAGGCCTGAACGATTTAGATATTCCCCGTATGAAGGCACATATTACAGTTGTAGCACGTGAGAAGAAAGGTTTTCTTGGCTTGTTTGGGAAGAAGCCAGCCCAAGTAGAGATTGAGCCGATTGCAGAAACAACGGTCGTCAAAGCCAATCAAAAAGCTGTCAAAGGCGTACCGGACGAAATTAATGCACAAAACGAGCCGGTCAAGACCGTGAGCGAAGCAACAGTTGACCTTGGGCGCGTGGTTGCTGCGATTAAGAAGGTTGAAAAAGAGGGGGAAGTCGTCTCTGAAGAAATCAAGACGGAGATTCTCAAACATGAAAAAGAAGCGAATACGGTTCTTGAAGAAAAAGGGCATGAGCATATCCTTGAGAAAGTCAAAGAACCAGCGACAAAAGAATCAAGCGAGTCTGATTTCTCAAACCTTGGTATCGAGGTAGAGGAAAACTACAATATCGAAGAAGTCGTAGCTGATGTGACAGCCTATGTTCAAACAGTGGTTGATGAAATGGATGTCGATGCAACCATCTCAAGCAGTCACAACCGCCGTACGGTCAATATGCAAATTGATACCAATGAGCCTGGGCGCGTGATTGGTTATCATGGAAAAGTCTTGAAGGCTCTTCAACTCTTGGCGCAAAATTACCTCTATAACCGTTATTCAAAGAATTTTTACATTACCATTAATGTTAATGACTATGTAGAACACCGGGCAGAAGTTCTTCAAAGCTATGCTCAGAAGTTGGCAACACGTGCCCTCGAAGATGGGCAAGCCCAACAGACAGATCCGATGTCAAACAGTGAACGGAAAATCATTCACCGGATCGTCTCTAAGATGGAAGGAGTCACTAGCTACTCTGAAGGGGAAGAACCAAACCGTTACGTGGTGGTAGACATCGAAGGATAATCTAGCTATTATTT
>NZ_KQ969692.1:38768-42606 GCF_001578955.1 Streptococcus parasanguinis | reverse complement strand
GGGAGAAATATTCCATAGATTATGTAGTTATAAAGGTGTTGAGATTATCGAAGGCCATTTAATGCCAGATCATGTTCATATGTTGGTAAGCATTCCACCTAGAATTAGTGTTGCAAGCTTCATGGGATATTTAAAAGGTAAAAGTGCTCTAATGATGTTCGATAAACACGCAAATCTGAAATATAAGTTTGGAAATCGACATTTTTGGGCAGAGGGATATTATGTAAGTACAGTTGGCCTCAATGAAGCCACAATAAAGAAATACATTCAGGAACAAGAGCGAAAAGATATTGCTTTAGATAAGTTGAGTGTAAAAGAATATGAAGATCCCTTTAGGGATAGTGGCAAGTAGTACGTATACCTCTTTGAGAGGTCTGTGACGAGTCAAATGCAATAAGGCTTGAACAAAGTGAAAGCCAACGTCTTTAGGCGCTGGCTAGTTATCTGGGCTTATAGCCCTGGTACAAACCACCCGTTTGACGGGTGGTCATGATTAGGCTTAGAAAGGAACCAGATGACATTTGTAGCGATTCGAGAGTTTTTAAAGCTTCAAGGAATTCACTACCAGACACCGGCAAAGGCAGGGGGGCTAGCCTCGGAGATGGAGCAGTATCGTGCACTGGCTCAAGCGGCTCGTAAGGAATTCACCGATTTAGTCTCAGCCTTTCAGAAGCGTCACCCTTACTTGGAGCAGGATCGGACTAGCCAATGGATGAACCAGGCTCAAGTCTTGCGGCCTCATTTTTGGGCCTATCTAAAAGGAGAAGGGACGATGGCAGAACCCATGTTTGCTTTGAGACTTTATGGAGACGCAGTTGATTTTGGTGTTTCCTTAGAGGTGAGCTTTATCGAGCGAAAAAAAGACGAGCAGAGTCTTCAAAAACAACATAAGGTTCTCGTCCTTCCTATCTCTCAGCCGGTTTATTATTTCGTCCAGAAAAATGGAGAGAGTCAAAGGGTAGAAGGAACAGAAAAAAATCGCCATGATCTGTTGCAAGCAGCAGCAGAAGGGGCGGTTCGTAAGGTCCTCGTCAAATACGATATTTCTCTAGTTGAGGAAGATTCTCTTGAGGATATCCTGGATCAGTTGCAAAGGGCGCTGGTGGCTCTGGAACCCTATTACTTGGCAACCCGTCAGGTGTAGAAAGGTTTTCTCCGACCTGTATTTGCAACAATTTTGCCATAGCTATTGACAAATAGAGTTGAATCCGATAGAATAGTAAAGTATGTTTAGTAACTGATCACAACTAGCCGGCTAAACGAATACAAAATCTATGAGGAGGTATTCATCGTGAAACGTACTTATCAACCAAGTAAACTTCGTCGTGCGCGCAAACACGGATTCCGTAACCGTATGTCAACTAAAAACGGTCGTCGCGTATTGGCAGCTCGTCGTCGTAAAGGACGCAAAGTTTTGGCTGCGTAATTCAGATAAAAACCTAAAAACCAGTAGAAACTCGAGACTACTGGTTTTTGTTTTGTCCGAAAGTGAATTTAGAGGCGCTTTCTGCTATAATAGAAAGAAGAAAAACTCGGAAGAAAAGGAAGATCATGCAGATTTTTGATACCCACACCCATCTCAATGTGGAAGAATTCGCAGGAAAAGAACAAGAAGAGCTCGATTTGGCCAAGGAAATGGGCGTTGTAGCCCATAATATCGTTGGTTTTGACAAACCGACGATTGAGCGAGGAATAGCCTTGGCAGACCAGCACCCAGAACTCTATCTCACGCTGGGTTGGCACCCCACTGAGGCAGGCGATTATAGTCCTGAAGTGGAGGCCTATTTACTTGAACAGTTGAAACATCCCAAAGTCGTCGCACTCGGAGAAATCGGTCTGGATTACCACTGGATGACGGCACCAAAAGATGTCCAAGAAAAGGTTTTTCGTCGTCAGATTCAATTGTCTAAGGACTTGGACCTCCCCTTTGTGGTGCATACACGCGATGCTTTAGAAGATACTTATGCCATCATCAAGAGTGAAGGAGTCGGTCCTCGCGGTGGGATCATGCATTCTTTCTCAGGAAGTCTAGAAGAAGCCAAACGCTTCATGGATCTGGGAATGATGATCTCCTTTTCTGGAGTAGTGACGTTTAAGAAGGCAACAGATGTCCAAGAAGTGGCAGCTGGCCTTCCGCTCGAGAAGATCTTGGTTGAAACAGACGCCCCTTACCTGGCACCAGTTCCCAAACGTGGTCGGGAAAATAAAACAGCCTACACTCGTTATGTGGTAGATTTTATTGCAGAACTACGTGGCTTAACAACAGAAGAAGTGGCTCAGGCAACCTATGACAATGCAAGAAAGGTATTTGGCCTTGACTGAGAAAAGAAAAATACCAGAAGTGATTGTCGTGGAGGGCAAGGACGACACAGCCAATCTCCGTCGTTTTTATGAGGTGGATACCTATGAAACGCGAGGCTCTGCAATCGATCAAGATGACTTGGAACGAATTGCTACCTTGCAAGAGTTGCGAGGGGTCATTGTCTTTACCGATCCAGACTATAATGGCGAGCGAATTCGCAAGATCATTATGCAAGAGGTGCCCCAGGCCAAACATGCCTTTTTAAATCGTGGCGAAGCAGTCCCCAAATCCAAGACCAAGGGGCGTTCCTTGGGAGTGGAGCATGCCAGTTTTGAAGACTTAGAAAAAGCCCTAGCTGGACTTGTGGGCTCCTATGAAGATGAGAATTTCTTTGATATCACAAAGACTGACTTGATGCGTCTCGGCCTATTGATGGGCAACGATAGTCGCAAACGACGGGAATATCTAGGAGAAGCCTTGCGCATCGGCTACTGCAATGGCAAGCAATTGATCAAACGCTTGGAGTTGTTTGGAATTTGTTTGGCCCAAGTCGAAGAGGCGATGGCCCGTTATTAAGACGGAAGTAGAGGGGATCCTTTACTCTTAAACTGATTAGAAAAGAGAAAAGAGAAAAATGAGAATTGCAGATTATAGCGTGACCAAGGCAGTGCTGGAGCGTCACGGTTTTACCTTTAAAAAATCCTTCGGTCAGAACTTCTTGACCGATACCAACATCCTTCAAAAAATTGTGGATACGGCAGAGATTGATAAGCAAGTCAATGTCATCGAAATTGGTCCTGGAATTGGAGCTTTGACTGAGTTCTTGGCGGAAAATGCGGCAGAAGTCATGGCCTTTGAGATCGATGACCGCTTGGTTCCCATTTTGGCGGATACCTTGCGGGATTTTGACAATGTCACGGTTGTCAACCAAGACATCCTCAAGGTAGACCTCAACCAGTACATCGCAGAGTTTAAAAACCCAGACCTTCCGATTAAGGTAGTGGCCAATCTTCCGTATTACATCACAACTCCCATCCTCATGCACTTGATCGAATCCAAGATTCCTTTCCAAGAATTTGTGGTCATGATGCAAAAAGAGGTGGCAGACCGCATCTCAGCTGAGCCCAACACCAAGGCTTATGGTTCTTTATCCATTGCAGTCCAATACTATATGACTGCTAAGGTAGCCTTTATTGTGCCTCGCACCGTCTTTGTGCCAGCACCAAACGTCGACTCTGCCATCCTCAAGATGGTCCGTCGTGAAAAACCAGCAGTAACCGTCAAGGATGAAGATTTCTTCTTCTCTGTCAGCAAGGCTAGCTTTGTCCACCGCCGCAAAACGCTTTGGAACAACTTGACCAGTCGCTTTGGCAAGACTGAAGATATCAAAGCAAAACTAGAAGCAGGAATCCAAGCTGCAGGCCTTCAACCTTCTGTACGAGGAGAAGCTCTTAGCTTAGAAGACTTCGCCCGCCTAGCAGATGGCCTTCTAGAAGCAGGAATAAAATAACAGAAAAGACATGAGCTTCATAACTC
>NZ_KQ969692.1:35050-38748 GCF_001578955.1 Streptococcus parasanguinis | reverse complement strand
CGTGAATAAAATCCACTTGCCGGATTTCGAGTCCGGTGCCGTACCGAGCTGGGCCACCTTTCCAAGATGCGGAGAAAGGGATTTGAACCCTCACGCCCGAAAGGGCACATGCGCCTGAAGCATGCGTGTCTGCCGTTCCACCACCTCCGCATAGTTCTATTATACACTTTTTAGGAAAAATGCCAAGGAAAAAAAGGAACAGAGAGCCTACAGGTGGCTCCTGTTCCTTTATCAATAGATCATTTCAATGGCGCAGGATATAGGCTATCTTGCTCCTTGGAGGTATCTTTGAGGATAAAGATGGCCCATAAAAGAGCTAAGATGCAGACCACTAATCCCGGGATACCCCCTTCAGGACCAAATTCACCACCGGTGATCAAGGTGTGATTTGAAGTTGTGAAGTACATCAAGGATGATTCGCTGTCAAAGCCACTGACATGAAAACCATAGACATTTCCCATCAGGAAATTCCAGGCAAAGTGGAAGCCACAAGGTCCCCAAATATTCCCGCGTTTTAGGGCATAGACTGCTGTAAAGACCCCAAAGAAGAAGAGATGAACAGTAGAGAACCAAGAAGCACCGTTGTTATTCATATGGAAGTAGGAGAACATAGTAGCTGAGATCAGGATAGCTAGAAGGGCATTGGTATGGTAGGAGATAGTTGGAATCAACCAACCACGGATATAAATTTCTTCTGCCGCAGTTTGGAAAATATAGCCGATCAAGACCAAAATCCAAGATACAAGAAATGGCATACTAAATTGAATGCGATGGAATGTGGCATTTCCTGTGACTAAAAAGACGATCAAGACTGTTGTGATCATGATGCCTCCCACAAGGCAACCTTTTGCAAACTCGGAAAGCCCATTTCCTTTGGAAAATCCCATGGTTCGAATAGGACGCTTTTCAATCAAGCGAACCCAAAGGAAGAAGGCGATGATGGTATAGAGGAAGGACCAAAGGTCAAGGATATTCCACCAGTCTGGGATCCAGTGTTGCTTATTGAGAAAGAAGCTAGTCGATGCCGTACTAACAGGTGACATATACTCCGTGATGTAATACAAGATGAACGGAGCCAAAAACCAAGGTGTCAGAAATTTTCCCTTTTTGATATTGTCAATCAAGGGATTTTGCTTAGAAAGAAAAGAAAGACTCATAAAGAACCTCCATCTAAAAACGAAGAACAAAGAAAAATTTTTTGTTCAGCCAAGTGAGCGTTGAAACAAGGTGCGTTTCTGGTCTTCACTTCCTTTCTATCATGCTTGTCTCTAGCTTCCCACATGCAACTTATTTATGAATGTTTTTCACATTTATTATACCTAAATTTGGAAGCGGTTGCAAGTTCTCTCCTTGTTATCCTTAAAAAAATTGCTGAAACTAGTTCCAGATTTTCTTATCAAGCATTCCAGCCTTATTTCTCATTTTTTGGTATAATAGGAGTATTAAACTCAAAGGAGTACGATTTGCAAGGAACCATCGTCAAGGCCTTGGCTGGCTTCTACTACGTGGAGTCAGACGGGCACATTTACCAGACACGGGCTCGTGGAAATTTTAGAAAAAAAGGACAGACTCCTTACGTGGGGGATCAGGTGGAGTTCTCTGCTGAAGAGAATTCAGAAGGCTACATCTTGAGCATTGCGCCTCGAAAAAACAGCCTCGTGCGCCCTCCTATTGTCAATATTGATCAGGCAGTAGTCATCATGTCAGCTAAGGAACCGGATTTCAACGCCAATCTTTTAGATCGTTTTCTGGTTCTTTTGGAGCATAAGGGGATTCATCCCATTGTCTATATTTCAAAACTGGACTTGTTAGAAAATATGGAAGACATCCACTACTACCAAGGAATCTACCAGGCTATTGGCTATGATTTTGTCTTGTCGATTGAGGAACTCTTGCCCCTTTTGACCAATCAAACCACAGTCTTTATGGGACAGACCGGTGTAGGAAAATCGACCTTGCTCAATAAAATCGCTCCGGATCTGGAGCTTGAAACGGGTGAGATTTCAGATAGTCTGGGGCGCGGTCGACACACGACTCGAGCTGTCAGCTTTTACCATTTAAATGGAGGAAAGATCGCAGATACGCCTGGCTTCTCCTCCCTTGATTATGAAGTGACGACCAGTGAAGACTTAAATCAAGCCTTCCCAGAGATCGCCGACGTGAGCCACTCTTGTAAATTTCGTACCTGTACCCACACGCATGAGCCCGCTTGTGCGGTGAAACCAGCCGTTGAAAGAGAGGAAATTGCGACTTTCCGTTATGAGGATTACTTGCAATTTTTAAGTGAGATTGAAAATCGTCGCGAAACCTATAAAAAAGTTTCGAAAAAAATGCCAAAATAGGAGACAATACAAGAATGAAAACAATGAAATTAGCCCCCTCAATTTTGAGTGCCGATTATGCCAATTTTGAAAGTGAATTGAAACGCTTAGAAGCAGCTGGAGCTGACTATGCCCATATCGATGTCATGGATGGCCATTTTGTGCCCAATATCAGCTTTGGAGCTGGTGTCGTAGAGAGCATGCGTCCACATAGCAAGTTGGTCTTTGATTGCCATTTGATGGTCACCAATCCCGAACACCATATCGAAGAATTTGCCCGTGCAGGAGCTGATATCATCAGCATCCATGTGGAAGCTACTCCCCATATTCACGGAGCTCTTCAAAAAATTCGTCAAGCGGGTGTGAAGGCTAGTGTCGTGATCAACCCAGGGACTCCTGTAGACAGTATCAAACATGTCTTGAACTTGGTGGATCAAGTCTTGGTTATGACCGTTAATCCAGGATTCGGTGGCCAAGCCTTCTTGCCTGAAACAATGGACAAGGTGCGCGAATTAGCCGCTCTTCGTGAAGAAAAAGGCTTAGACTTTGATATCGAAGTGGATGGTGGAATTGATGACCAAAGTATTTCGCAAGCCAAAGAAGCCGGGGCCAATGTCTTTGTAGCAGGCTCTTATGTCTTTAATGGAGATGTCAATGAGTGCGTACAAACGCTCCGAGATGCTGTAAATGGGTAACATTGCAATACTGGCAGGAGGTGACAGCACGCTCTTGCCAAGAGATCAAGAGCTTTACGTAGGAGTCGACGGAGGCTGTTTGAAGTTACTGGAACAAGGTCTGCCTTTAGATATAGCTGTGGGGGATTTCGATTCTGTCTATGAGACCGATTTGAATAAGATCCGTACCCAAGCCAAGCAAGTTGTTCAATCCGTCCCTGAAAAGAACGATACGGATTTGGAATTGGCCTTGAAAGCGGTCTTTGAGGCCTATCCAGAGGCTACTGTCACCGTTTATGGTGCTTTTGGCGGTCGCTTGGATCACTTCTTGTCCAATATCTTTTTGCCGACCGATCCATACCTAACTCCCTATATGGAGCAGATTCAATTAGTCGATGGTCAAAATCGCTTGATCTACAGACCAGCTGGTTGCCATGAGATTCAGCCGGATCCAGCCATGTCCTATGTTGGTTTTATGCCTGTCGGAGAAGGCTATTTAGAGATCACAGGGGCCAAGTATCCGCTCCATCAGGAGAATTATTTTTTGAAGGCCATGTATGGCTCCAATGAATTTTTGGATCAACCGATTCAAGTGAGTCTAGATCGTGGCTATCTTGTCATTGTTTATAGTAAAGACAGAGGTTAATATGAATATCATTCTGCTTCTGATTGGCCTGCTCAATCTGGGCTTCCTCATCTATTT
>NZ_KQ969692.1:32301-34783 GCF_001578955.1 Streptococcus parasanguinis | reverse complement strand
TATTTCTTGCAACGGTCAGATGATACAAGACCGGCTTTACGAGAGATGTTGGAAGACCACGAGGATCATTTGACAGACCAGTTGGACTATCGTTTTGAAAAAGAAAGACAAGCCAGCCAGATTACCAATCAGCAGTTAGAGATCGCTCTGACAGATCGCTTGACCGAGATGCGAGTGGAGATCCACCAGCAGACGACGGCTCTGCGCGCTGAGATGAATGAGCACTTTACTAAAAATCGGGACAAAACAGATGAGCGCATGCGCCAGATCCAAGAGTCCAATGAAGTGCGGCTAGAACAGATGCGCCAAACGGTAGAAGAAAAATTGGAGAAAACCTTGCAACACCGTTTGCAGACCTCCTTTGAGACGGTTTCAAAACAATTGGAGTCGGTCAACAAAGGGCTGGGAGAAATGCAGACGGTGGCGCGGGATGTCGGAACCCTTAATAAAGTTCTCTCCAATACCAAGACGCGTGGGATTATGGGCGAATTGCAACTGGGCCAAATCATTGAAGATATCTTGACCCCAGCCCAGTATGAGCGAGAGTTTGTCACCGTTCCTCAATCCAGTGAGCGCGTGGAATATGCCATTAAGCTTCCAGGGCAAGGAGAGGAGCCAGTCTATCTGCCTATTGACTCTAAATTCCCACTGGAAGACTACTATCGTCTGGAAGAAGCTTATGAATTAGGAGAGAAAGAGGAAATTGAGCGTTACCGCAAGGCTCTTCTTGCTAGTATCAAGCGTTTTGCTAAGGATATCCAACAAAAATACCTTTTTCCACCAGCGACAACTAATTTCGGAATTCTCTTTTTGCCAACTGAAGGCCTCTATTCCGAAGTGGTTCGCAATCCAGAATTCTTCGATCGTTTGCGTCGGGACGAACAAATTTTAGTGGCTGGTCCAAGCACCCTATCAGCCCTCTTGAACTCCTTGTCTGTTGGCTTTAAAACGCTCAACATCCAAAAGAGTGCAGATGACATTAGCAAGGTGTTGGGATCGGTCAAATCAGAATTCCATAAGTTTGGAGGGATTTTGGCCAAGACTCAACGCCATTTAAAGAATGCTTCCAATAATATTGATGATTTGCTAACCAGACGGACCAGTGCCATCGAGCGGACACTCCGCCAAATCGAAAGCGATGAGGACCTGCTGGGACTAGATGTATATATAGAAGATGGAGAAGATGATGGTCAAAATTAACCAAATGAAAAAAGATGAATTGTTCGAAGGATTCTATTTGATCAAGTCAGCAGAAGTGCGTCAAACGCGGGCTGGGAAGAACTATCTAGCCTTTGTTTTTCAGGATGAGACCGGCACGATCGAAGGCAAACTATGGGATGCCCAACCACACAATGTAGAGAGCTTTATAGCTGGGCGCGTGGTCCATATGGCTGGTCGTCGGGAGGTCTACAATAATACTCCACAAGTTAATCAATTGAATATGCGCTTGCCACAAGCAGGAGAGCCCAACAATCCAGCAGACTTCAAGGAAAAACCACCAGTAGATCCCAAGGAATTGCATGAATACCTGTCAAACATGATTTTCAAAATTGAAAATCCAGTTTGGCAACGGATTGTCCGTGCCCTCTATGGAAAATATGAGAAAGAGTTTTATAGCTATCCAGCTGCTAAGACGAACCATCATGCCTTTGAAGCAGGTCTCGCTTATCATACAGCGACCATGGTCCGCTTGGCAGATAGTATCGGCGATATCTATCCTCAATTGAATAAGAGTTTGCTCTTTGCAGGGATTATGTTACACGATTTGGCTAAAGTGATCGAGTTGACGGGTCCTGAAAATACAGAATACACTGTTCGGGGCAATCTCATTGGTCATATTGCTTTGATAGATGAAGAAATCACCAAAGTCTTGCAAGATTTGAAGATTGATGACCAAAAAGAAGAGGTAATTGTCCTTCGCCATGTGATCTTGAGTCATCATGGATTACTCGAATACGGTAGTCCTGTTCGTCCAAAGATCATGGAAGCAGAGATTATTCATATGATCGACAATTTGGATGCAGAAATGATGATGATGACAACAGCTCTAGGTTTGGTTGGTCCTGGCGAGATGACCAACAAGATTTTCGCTATGGAAAACCGATCTTTCTATAAACCGAATATCGATCAGTAAAAACAGAGATAAATACGGAAACTATTCCAAAAAAAAGAAAAAAATTAGGGAAAAACGGCCTTCTGTAAATCAGAATGTTCGTTTTTTTCGCTTCTTATGGTATAATGATAGAAAAAACTACATGGTGAGAAAATGAAATTAAGAAGAAGTGAACGGATGGTTGTAATTTCTAATTACTTGATCAACCATCCCTATGAATTGACTAGCCTCAATACCTTTGCAGAAAGGTATGAGTCTGCTAAATCTTCTATCTCAGAAGATATCGTGATTATTAAGCGGGCTTTTGAAGAGATGGAAATTGGAAATATTGAAACCATCACAGGAGCTGGAGGAGGCGTTGTTTTTACG
>NZ_KQ969692.1:21112-32281 GCF_001578955.1 Streptococcus parasanguinis | reverse complement strand
ACAGGAGCTGGAGGAGGCGTTGTTTTTACGCCCTCTATCTCAGACGAGGAATCAAAAGAAATCGTTCAAGACCTCTGCAAGCAATTGTCTGAAAGTGACCGTATTCTTCCTGGGGGTTACATTTACTTATCTGATCTTTTAAGCAATCCAAAGATTTTGAATCGTATCGGCCGTATCATTGCTAAAGCCTTCCGTAATAAGAAGATTGATGCTGTCATGACTGTAGCGACCAAGGGAGTTCCTCTAGCCAATGCAGTGGCAAACGTCTTGAATGTTCCTTTTGTTATTGTCCGCCGTGATTTAAAAATCACAGAAGGATCAACCGTCAGTGTTAACTATGTTTCAGGATCTAGTGGCGACCGTATTGAAAAAATGTTCCTTTCAAAACGTAGTCTAAAAGCAGGAAGTCGGGTTTTGATTGTGGATGATTTCCTAAAAGGCGGTGGAACGATCAACGGGATGGTCAGTCTTTTGGCTGAATTCGATTCGGAATTAGCAGGGGTAGCTGTTTTTGCTGATAATGCTTCAACAGATCGCGAATTCTTTGAACACAAATCCTTATTACGAGTGACCAATATTGATGTGAAAGAAAATAAATTGAATGTTGAAGTTGGAAATATCTTTGACTAAAGGATACAAAGGAGGATCAAAAAGTGAAAAGAATCTTAGATCGATTTGATAACAGCCCTTTGTGGATTCGCTTAGTGACTGTTTTAGCCTTATCCTTTATTTTAGTAGCTGGTTTGTATACAGTGAAAAAGAATACGGCAGCCCAAGTAACGACAGAGATCCAACCCGCTAAAAAGACAGGGGCTCTTCCAGTGAAAAAGGAAACAAAGGAAGAAAAAGAAAAGAAGGAAGAAAAGAAAAATATTGAAGCTGCAGAGAAAGCAGTAGACCAAATGGAGAAAAATCCGAGTCAAGAATCTGTAACTGCTGCGCAAACAGCTGTTAAGAAAGTGAATGATGCAACTCAAAAACAATCACTAGAAGCTCGTATCCAATACATTGCGAACTATTATGGTTTAACCTATGAGGAAGACACAACGGCTGTTCATCAGAATCAAACAGATTCAAATACAGATACAGGAGCGAACACGACAGACGCGACAATCCAATCACAACAGCAACAACAATATACACCCACTGTAGATGCAGGGACGCAAACTCCGTCTCAAACAGCTCAATAGTTTAACTTTTAGACTTCTTGAAAAAACAGAAAAAAGATCTTGCAAACAAAGTGCCGTCATGTTATAATAATAGACGGTACTTTTTACTTTTGGTCTCTCAAGAGTGTACAGGGACGTGCTGACAAATGTTGCAAAAGTACACACAGATGGTAGCTGTCACCAAGTGTACCATCACCAAAAATAAAAAATTTCACAGGAGAATGTAGATGCCTACAATTAACCAATTGGTTCGCAAACCGCGTAAATCAAAAGTAGAAAAATCTAAATCACCAGCTTTGAACGTTGGTTACAACAGTCATAAAAAAGTTCAAACAAACGTTTCTTCACCACAAAAACGTGGTGTTGCAACTCGTGTTGGAACAATGACACCTAAAAAACCTAACTCAGCCCTTCGTAAATTCGCTCGTGTACGTTTGAGCAACTTGATCGAAGTAACTGCTTATATCCCAGGTATCGGACACAACTTGCAAGAACACAGCGTGGTTCTTCTTCGTGGTGGACGTGTAAAAGACCTTCCAGGGGTACGTTACCATATCGTCCGTGGAGCACTTGATACTGCAGGTGTAAACGATCGTAAACAAGGCCGTTCTAAATACGGTACTAAAAAACCAAAAGCATAAGGAAAGGGGATAAAGAAAAATGAGTCGTAAAAACCGTGCGCCTAAACGCGATGTATTGCCAGATCCGCTTTACAATTCACAATTAGTTACTCGTCTTATCAACCGCGTTATGCTTGATGGTAAACGTGGTACAGCTGCTTCAATCGTTTACGGAGCTTTCGAACAAATTAAAGAAGCTACTGGAAACGATGCTCTTGAAGTATTCGAAACAGCTATGGAAAACATCATGCCTGTACTTGAAGTACGTGCTCGCCGTGTCGGTGGTTCTAACTACCAAGTCCCAGTTGAAGTTCGTCCAGAACGTCGTACAACACTTGGACTTCGTTGGTTGGTAACAATCGCTCGTCAACGTGGTGAACACACAATGGTTGATCGTCTTGCAAAAGAAATCTTGGATGCAGCGAACAACACTGGTGCAGCTGTTAAGAAACGTGAAGATACTCACCGTATGGCTGAAGCTAACCGTGCATTCGCACACTTCCGCTGGTAAGATAGGATGCGAAAGCGTTAAGAAAGTCCCAGAGAAAATAGGGAATCGAAGCAGGTTGCGATTGCAACCAATGAGATTCATCTTTTTCTCCAGACTTTTAGCTTGAGCTCAACTAGATCATGATGCTAGGAACGGCAAGGATGCAAAGTGAAAATAGGAAACTGACGCAGTATTCGATGAATACAAGGAAGTTTATCTTTTTCACACAGCATCCCGTTCCGGCTCAAATCGGCTAATTAACTTTAGCTCGGGTTCAATTAAGCTTCGTCAGCTCTTGAACCCAATTCAACTTTTCTTACAAGTTGGAACCAAAACTTAGCATGAAAACACTGAGAACGGGTAGGTCCTGCCTATCCGTTTTTATTAAATCATGTTATAATAGAATATAGAAATAAAAAATATAGGAGAAACAAACCTCATGGCACGCGAATTTTCACTTGAAAAAACTCGTAATATCGGTATCATGGCTCACGTCGATGCTGGTAAAACAACTACAACTGAGCGTATCCTTTACTACACTGGTAAGATTCACAAAATCGGTGAAACTCACGAAGGTGCGTCACAAATGGACTGGATGGAGCAAGAGCAAGAACGTGGTATCACTATCACATCTGCCGCTACAACAGCTCAATGGAAAGACACTCGTGTAAACATCATCGACACACCAGGACACGTGGACTTCACTATCGAAGTTCAACGTTCACTCCGCGTTTTGGACGGTGCTGTAACCGTTCTTGACTCACAATCAGGTGTTGAGCCTCAAACTGAAACAGTTTGGCGTCAAGCAACTGAATACGGAGTTCCACGTATCGTATTCGCAAACAAGATGGATAAAATCGGTGCTGACTTCCTTTACTCAGTAAGCACACTTCATGACCGTCTTCAAGCAAACGCTCACCCAATTCAATTGCCAATCGGTTCTGAAGATGATTTCCGCGGAATCATTGACTTGATCAAGATGAAAGCTGAAATCTATACTAATGACCTTGGTACAGATATCCTTGAAGAAGATATTCCAGCTGAATACCTTGAACAAGCTCAAGAATACCGTGAAAAATTGGTTGAAGCAGTTGCTGAAACTGATGAAGACTTGATGATGAAATACCTTGAAGGGGAAGAAATCACTAACGAAGAATTGAAAGCTGGTATCCGTAAAGCTACAATCAACGTTGAATTCTACCCAGTACTTTGTGGTTCTGCCTTCAAGAACAAAGGGGTTCAATTGATGTTGGATGCAGTCCTTGACTACCTTCCAAGCCCACTTGATATCCCTGCAATCAAGGGTGTAAACCCAGATACAGACGAAGAAGAAGAACGTCCAGCATCTGATGAAGAGCCATTTGCAGCTCTTGCCTTCAAGATCATGACTGACCCATTCGTAGGTCGTTTGACATTCTTCCGTGTTTACTCAGGTGTCTTGAACTCAGGTTCATACGTATTGAACACTTCTAAAGGTAAACGTGAACGTATCGGACGTATCCTTCAAATGCACGCCAACACTCGTAAAGAAATCGAAACAGTTTACTCTGGAGATATCGCTGCTGCCGTTGGTTTGAAAGATACTACAACTGGTGACTCATTGACAGATGAAAAAGCAAAAATCATCCTTGAATCAATCGAAGTTCCAGAACCAGTTATCCAATTGATGGTTGAGCCTAAATCTAAAGCAGACCAAGACAAGATGGGTATCGCCCTTCAAAAATTGGCTGAAGAAGATCCAACATTCCGCGTTGAAACAAACCCTGAAACTGGTGAAACAGTTATCTCTGGTATGGGTGAGTTGCACTTGGATGTCCTTGTTGACCGTATGAAACGTGAATTCAAGGTTGAAGCTAACGTTGGTGCTCCTCAAGTATCTTACCGTGAAACATTCCGCGCTTCTACACAAGCACGTGGATTCTTCAAACGTCAATCTGGTGGTAAAGGTCAGTTTGGTGATGTTTGGATCGAATTTACTCCAAATGAAGAAGGTAAAGGATTCGAGTTCGAAAATGCGATCGTCGGTGGTGTGGTTCCACGTGAATTCATCCCTGCAGTAGAAAAAGGACTTCAAGAATCTATGGCGAACGGTGTTCTTGCTGGTTACCCGATGGTTGACGTGAAAGCTAAGCTTTACGATGGTTCATACCACGATGTCGACTCATCTGAAACTGCCTTCAAGATCGCTGCATCTCTTGCACTTAAAGAAGCTGCTAAGACTGCACAACCAGCTATCCTTGAACCAATGATGCTTGTAACCATCACAGTTCCTGAAGAAAACCTTGGGGATGTTATGGGTCACGTAACTGCTCGTCGTGGACGTGTAGATGGTATGGAAGCACACGGTGCAAGCCAAATCGTTCGTGCTTATGTGCCACTTGCTGAAATGTTCGGTTACGCTACTGTCCTTCGTTCTGCAACTCAAGGACGTGGTACCTTCATGATGGTATTTGACCACTACGAAGATGTACCAAAATCAGTACAAGAAGAAATCATTAAAAAAGCTAAAGGTGAAGCTTAATTTACCAAAGCTGAAAAACTCTTCCCATTCGGGAAGAGTTTTTCTTTGTTCCAAAAGTGAGTACAAGTAAAAAAAAGTGCTGATCAGGACTTTGTGAAAAACTTTAATAAAAGAGGTAGTGATCTATGATAAATCTTGCTTTTCGTGGGGAAATAGTTGCTTTTTAATGCAATAAAGTATATAATAGAGACTGTTAAAAGATGTTTGGCGCTGTGTCAAGTTACTCTTTTCACAAAAAAATTTTTTGATTTTCATAAGGAGGAAATCACGAATGGTAGTTAAAGTTGGTATTAACGGTTTCGGTCGTATCGGACGTCTTGCTTTCCGTCGTATCCAAAACGTAGAAGGTGTTGAAGTTACACGCATCAACGACCTTACAGATCCAGTTATGCTTGCACACTTGTTGAAATACGATACAACTCAAGGTCGTTTCGACGGTACTGTGGAAGTTAAAGAAGGTGGATTCGAAGTTAACGGTAAATTCGTTAAAGTTTCTGCTGAACGTGATCCAGAACAAATCGACTGGGCTAACGACGGTGTAGAAATCGTTCTTGAAGCAACTGGTTTCTTTGCTACTAAAGCAGCTGCTGAAAAACACTTGCATGCTGGTGGTGCTAAGAAAGTTGTTATCACTGCTCCTGGTGGATCAGATGTTAAAACAGTCGTATTTAACACTAACCACGATATTCTTGATGGTACTGAAACAGTTATCTCAGGTGCTTCATGTACTACAAACTGCTTGGCTCCAATGGCTAAAGCTCTTCAAGATAACTTCGGTGTTGTTGAAGGATTGATGACTACTATCCACGCTTACACTGGTGACCAAATGATCCTTGACGGTCCACACCGTAAAGGTGACCTTCGTCGTGCACGCGCTGGTGCTGCTAACATCGTTCCTAACTCAACTGGTGCTGCTAAAGCAATCGGTTTGGTTATCCCTGAATTGAACGGTAAATTGGACGGAGCTGCACAACGCGTTCCTACTCCAACTGGATCAGTTACTGAATTGGTAGTTGTTCTTGAAAAGAACGTTACTGTTGATGAAGTAAATGCAGCTATGAAAGCAGTAGCTAACGAATCATACGGTTACACTGAAGATCCAATCGTTTCTTCAGACGTTGTAGGTATGTCTTACGGATCATTGTTTGACGCAACTCAAACTAAAGTTCTTGACGTTGACGGTAAACAATTGGTTAAAGTTGTTTCATGGTATGACAACGAAATGTCTTACACTGCACAACTTGTTCGTACTCTTGAATACTTCGCAAAAATTGCTAAATAATTCATGCGTATGATGAGAGGAGGGAAACCTCCTCTTTTTTTGTACTTTTTTTAGGGCTTTCTCATCATATTATAGGAATTGCCAAAATAGATTGACAGTGCTAAATAGATTAAGGTATCCTATTCTTGATTGGAGATTTCTAATACAACAAAATGAAAGCGATTACAGGTCGTATAGAAAGGAGCCAATGGAAATCGCTCAAGAAATAGAAAAAAACATACAAGGAGGTCAAGATGAAAGGTCATCTATTTGAAAAGAAAGAACGATTTAGTATACGAAAATTCAGTGTGGGAGTTTGTTCCGCATTGATTGGGTTAACATTTTTAGGAACAGGCGCTGTCTCTGCAGATGAGACGGTTTCTACTAGTGAACAACCCTTGGAAACCTCTTCAGTAGCGACTGAAGAGGTCAATCATCTAGTGAGAGAAGCTGGCGTCTATACTGCAGATGCGGCACTTCCTACAGCTGATCCTGCAAAACCGGCCACAGAAGCGGTCACTCCAGAGGCTAGCCCTACAAGTACAGAAGCTAGCTCGACAACTACAGATCATCCAGCTGTTTCAGAGACTGAAAAACCGAAAGCTACTGCTGAAAAAGTGGCTGATTTACCAACCAATGAAGAAAAACAATTAAGACCCAAAGAAGTTAAGTTCGATACCTGGGACGATCTCTTGAAGTGGGAACCAGGAAAACGAGTGGATGACGATATGAACAGAGCAAGCGTTCCACTTGCGAGTCGTTTCCAAGGAAAACAAATTAATGAACAAGCCAACCCTGAAGCTAAGATACAAGCGCTGTCAAACATGAACTCCAAAGCCAAGGATCATGCGTCTGTCGGCGGGGAAGAGTTTAAGGCCTATGCTTTTGATTACTGGCAATATTTGGATTCTATGGTCTTTTGGGAAGGGCTGGTCCCATCAGCAGATGTGATCGATGCTGCCCACCGAAATGGGGTTCCTATTTATGGGACAATCTTTTATAACTGGTCTAGCAGCATCAAGGATCAAGAACATTTTGCAGAAACCTTGAAAGAAGATAGTGAAGGCTCTAAAACCTTCCCGATCGCTCGTAAATTAGTCGAACTTGCTAAGTACTATGGCTTTGATGGTTACTTTATCAACCAAGAAACGACTGGAAATCTTGTAGAACCATTAGGTCCAAAATTGAGAGATTTCCTTCTTTATACCAAGGAATATGCGAAAAGTCTGAACTATCCGATTAAGTATTCCTGGTATGATGCTATGACCTATGAATATGGCCGTTACCATGAGAATGCGCTGGGAGAATATAACTACAATTTCATGCAGCCAGAAAATGGGGAAAATCCAGTTGATACCTTCTTTGCTAACTTTAACTGGGGCAAATCAGAAGTTGATTATTCCATCAGTACAGCCAAATGGATTAACCGGAATCCTTATGATGTTCTTGCTGGACTCGAGCTCCAAAAAGGAGGTTCTTATAAGACTAATGTCGACTGGAATGCCATTTTAGATGAGCATGGTAAGTTGCGTCTTTCCCTAGGTCTTTATGCGCCAGATACCATTACGGGTCTAGGAAAGACGGGAGAAGGTTACCATACCCATGAAGATTTATTCTGGACTGGCTTCCAAGGGGACCCAACCAAAGGAAAACCAGCAGACCAATCTTGGTACGGCATGTCCAATCTAGTAGTGGATAAAACACCAATCATAAACGCTGATTTTAATACTTCCTTCAATACTGGCCACGGCAAACACTGGTTTGTCGATGGCAAGATTTCTAAAGAAGGGGAATGGAACTACCGTTCTGTTTCTGGCTACCTTCCAACCTGGCGTTGGTGGGTAGAACATAGTGAAGATAGTACGCCATTGAAAGGGCGCTATGATTTTGATCAAGCCTACAATGGAGGGAACTCTCTAGCCTTTGAGGGAGATTTAAAAGCCAATAGCAGTCAAAATGTCATGCTCTATTCGACCAAGATTCCTGTGACAGAAACGACAAAATTAAGCGTCAGTCATAAAGGTGGGGTCGGAGCAGCTGCCTGGGTAGCTGTTGCCACAAAAGAAGACTACTCTGAATACGAATGGAAAGAATTGACACCGAGTGCGGATTGGTCTACTCAAACCTTTGATTTGGGAAGTTTGGCTGGCAAAACCATTTATGCTGTGAAGATGTTCTTTGACCATGATACGGATGTCAAAGACTACAAATTTAATCTTGGCCAATTGTCGATTACGTCGAACCAAGAGAAACCAGCTGCTCCTTCTGAAGTAACTGTGCAAGGCAAACGCCTACAAAATGCGCAAGAAGCAGAAGCAGTCCTCAATTTTAAAGGGGTAGCGGACGCAGATTATTATGAAGTCTATGAAAAAGATGGCGACAACTGGCGCCTCTTAACGGGGTCTTCTGCAACCACCGTCTATCTACCAAAAGTTAGTCGTTCAGCAAGTGCTGAAGGAACGACTCAGGACCTCAAGGTCGTTGCAGTTGGGAAGAATGGCCAACGTTCAGATGCAGGGACTGTGGCCTTTGATTGGGGCATGACCGTGTCAGATACCAGTCTTCCAAAAGCCCTAGCACCAAACGTGGTCATCGGAGCCAAAGTGATCGGTTCGAGTTTCCCAGATGCGGATGGTAGTGAAGGCATCGAGGGGATGTTAAATGGTACCATTACCAGTCTTTCAGATAAATGGTCCTCTGCTCAATTGAGTGGAACCGTCGATATTCGCTTGACACAACCACGGACCATTGTTCGTTGGGTCATGGACCATGCCGGTGCGGGTGGAGAATCTGTCGACGATGGCAAGATGAATACCCGTGACTTCGACCTTTACTACAAGGATGAAGCGGGTGAATGGAAGCTCGCTAAGGAAGTTCGTGGCAATAAAGCCCATGTATCCGACATTACACTCGACCATCCAATCAAGGCTCAAGACTGGCGTCTCCATGTCATTACGGCAGATAACGGCACCCCATGGCAAGCCATCCGGATTTACAATTGGAAGATGTATGAAAGTCTGGATACGGAAACGGTCAACATCCCGATGAAACATGCTGCAGCGCAAAACTTAGGCAATCATTTTGTCCAAGTCGGCTTCAAAGATGTTCCGGCCAATACTACACTGACTCTTTATGCTGATAAAGAAGCGACCAGTCCAATTGCGACCATGACAGCCGATCAAGCTGGAAATCTCATCTTTAAACCGCTCGCTTTTGAATCAACCCCATCTCTTCTCTACTATCGTGCGCAAGAACCTGGCAAAGATATCAGTAATGTTCTAGCGATCGAAGTTCCAAAGAATGATAAAGAAATTGCGGGACTTCAATTTGAAGATGGTTTGACCAAGAAGGTCTACCGGGAAGGGGATGCTCTTTCCTTGAAAGGAGCAACACTCCGTGTTCATTATAAAGATGGCCTAGCAGATCAACTGGTCAACCTCACCAACTCAGGTGTAGAGATTCATGGCTTTGATAGTAGCAAGCTTGGAGAACAACACCTAGAAGTTTCTTACCTTGGTCAGAAATTGGATAAGACTCTCACTGTTTTTGTGGTCAGTGCAGAGGAAGCGGGTGAAAAAGCAGTTGCTGGTCTAGAATTGACCGACAAACCAAAAGTGGAATATATTGTCGGAGAAGCATTGGAGAAAGAAGGCGGACGCTTTACAGTCGTCTTTGAAGATGAAACGACCGAAACGCATGCCTTGACAGATGAAGGTGTGGAAGTAACTGGCTTTGATACGACCAAGGAAGGTCGTCAAACCCTCACTGTCCATTACAAAGGAGCTAGCACAAGCTTTGATGTCCTCGTCAATCCAAAACCAGCTCTCAACGATGAATACCTCAAGCAAAAATTGGCTGAAGCTGAAGCTGCAAAAGCCAAAGTAGACTTTACTTTTGCGACTCCTGAAGTCAAAGAAGCTTTGCTGGCTGGAATGGCTGCTTCTGAAAAAGTCTTGAAAGAGCATGATACCAGTACACAAGATCAAGTTAATGAGCAGTTGAACCAATTGACCGCTCTCTTGAAAGCCTTGGATGGTCAAGCTAATCTAACAAAAGAAAAAGAAGCTCTCTCTGCCCTGACAGAGGAAGCGACCGCTCTATTAGCAAGCAAGCCAAATCACCCTTCTGGTGAGGCTTTGCAGGCACTGATTGAGAAAAATAAAGAGCTTCTAGCTTCTTCAGAACTCACTCCTGAAGCGCTTGAAACAGCTAAGACCGGTCTAGAGACCTTGATTGCGCTCCTGAAAGAAGATAAGCCAGCGGTCTTTGTAGACTCTGCGACTGGAGTCGAAGTTCAATTCTCCAACTTAGAGCCAACCGTTGTCAAAGGACTAAAAGTCGCAAAAGTTGAAGCCAATCAGGTAGAAAAAGAAGAGCTGAAGGGCCGAGAAGGAATCGTCTTTGATATTGAAGGCGTGGATGCAAGTGGTCAGGATATCGATACCCACCATCCATCCCTTGTGAAGATTCCTGTGGATAAGGATAAAGAAGTGGAGCAAGTTCTCTTCTTCCCTGAAGGTCAAGCTCCTCAATCCTTGGCCTTTGAGAGAGTTGGAGATGTGGTCATCTTTACCGCTCCTCACTTTACCCACTATGCGATTGTCTATAAGCCAGCCAAAACGGAAGGACCAGACCAACCGATCCAACCAGAGGAACCGGCTAAACCAGATCAGCCTGTTCAACCGGCTCAACCAAATCAACCAGTCCAACCAGCTGCCCCAGTGACTCCAGATCCAGCTAATCCATTGAAGCCTACAGAGCCTTCTCAAGTGGATCAGTTGCCCCCAACGACTTCTACTCAAGCGAGTCATCAAGAGGAAGATCACAAGGATATGGTCGATCAAGAGATCCATCAGTTGTTAAGTGCCCACCAAGGAGTAAACTCACAGCCGACTGTTCAGCAAGAAACAAAAGATGCAAGCAAAGAAAGTCAATCGGAACACTTGCCAAATACGGCTAGCCTAGAAGCTTCCTTTGCAGCTGAAGCTGTTCTCCTAGCAGCCTTAGGCGGCTTCCTCTTGGCTGGTAAGAAGAAAGAAGAGTAAGTCTTTTACAGAATTCTTTCGTTCACTTAAAAAGTCACTCTCAAAAAAACCTCTCTGGTGAAA
>NZ_KQ969692.1:17791-19975 GCF_001578955.1 Streptococcus parasanguinis | reverse complement strand
AAAACCAGAGAGGTTTGATCTTATTTTGAGAATATTAAAAGGCATTCCAAAGGAGGATAAAAATAAGAATACAGCCCCAAGCATTTCCTGTACGTCTCTGAACTAGAAGCATTCCATAAATTAGAATGAAAACAGTTCCTTCTTGCAAGAGGGACAATGAGTCAAAACCAATCATCCCGTGGATAAGCAAGCAGATCAAAGCACAAACAAATGCTCCTAGATTCCATACTCCTTTTACGTACTGAGGATAGCGGAGATTGATTTTTTGGGCAATCACAACATAATTAAAGCCCTCCCAGAATCCCCAAATAAGAGAAATGAGAAGATAGCCCACGAAATTGGTTGGGAAGGGACTGGATAAGACTTCTTTTGTTAGGAGGATGGATTGAAAAGGAAGATAGGAATGAACCTGACCTGAAGCGATGAGGAAAATGAGAAGAGGTAAGGCAATAAGAACTGTTTGAAGGATAGTTGGAAAGAATTTTTTCTTAACCAATCCATATTTCTGTATGCTTTCTTTTCGACGAATAAGGACAGCACTAGTTCCCAAGCCAGCTACAGAAAATTGACAAAGTGCGAGAACCATTAAGCGAATCCAGAGAGAATGGTCTGGACTTCTACTGAAGTTGATGATTGGCTCCTGAAAAGCTAGAAAGCCCATCAGTGGAAGCAAGGTGAAAAGTGCCAAGATATTTAAATCTTTGTCGGCTTCTTTTTGTTGAGTAGATAATCCTTCTTTCATTTATATCTCCTTTTTATCCCTATTATAGGGTTTCCGGGATAGACTGTGAATTAGAGGGGAAAAGCATTGGATTTTTCTACCTCTTTTACAGCTTTTGTGATATAATTATCATGTATTAAAAAAAGAAGGAGTCATATCTAATGGCAAAATTGACTGTTAAAGACGTTGACTTGAAAGGGAAAAAAGTTCTCGTTCGTGTTGACTTCAACGTTCCTGTAAAAGATGGCGTGATCACTAACGATAACCGTATCACTGCAGCTCTTCCAACTATCAAGTACATCCTTGAACAAGGTGGACGTGCAATCCTCTTCTCTCACCTTGGACGTGTAAAAGAAGAAGCAGATAAAGAAGGTAAATCACTTGCTCCTGTAGCTGCTGACTTGGCTGCTAAATTGGGTCAAGAAGTGAAATTTATCCCAGGTGTTACACGTGGTGCTGAATTGGAAGCAGCTGTTAACGCTCTTGAAGATGGACAAGTTCTCTTGGTTGAAAACACTCGTTTCGAAGATGTTGATGGCAAGAAAGAATCTAAAAACGATCCTGAACTTGGTAAATACTGGGCATCACTTGGAGATGGTGTCTTCGTAAACGATGCATTTGGTACTGCTCACCGTGCACACGCATCTAACGTTGGTATCTCTGCAAACGTTGATAAAGCTGTTGCTGGATTCCTTCTTGAAAATGAAATTGCTTACATCAAAGAAGCAGTTGAAGCTCCAGAACGTCCATTCGTAGCTATCCTTGGTGGATCTAAAGTATCTGACAAGATCGGTGTTATCGAAAACTTGCTTGAAAAAGCTGATAAAGTCCTTATTGGTGGTGGGATGACTTACACATTCTACAAAGCACAAGGTATCGAAATCGGTAACTCACTTGTAGAAGAAGACAAATTGGATGTGGCGAAAGCTCTTCTTGAAAAATCAAACGGTAAATTGATCTTGCCAGTTGACTCAAAAGAAGCGAACGCATTTGCTGACTACACTGAAGTGAAAGACACTGAAGGTGAAGCAGTTGACCCAGGATTCCTTGGTTTGGATATCGGTCCTAAATCAATCGCTAAATTCGACCAAGAATTAACTGGTGCGAAAACAGTTGTATGGAACGGACCTATGGGTGTATTTGAAAACCCTGACTTCCAAGCTGGTACAATCGGTGTGATGGACGCTATCGTGAAACAACCAGGCGTTAAATCAATCATCGGTGGTGGTGACTCAGCAGCTGCTGCGATCAACCTTGGACGTGCAGACAAATTCTCATGGATCTCTACTGGTGGTGGTGCTTCTATGGAACTCCTTGAAGGTAAAGAACTTCCAGGATTGGCTGCTCTTACAGACAAATAATCTAAATAGAATGAAAGAGGCTGGGACAAAAGTCCTAGCCTCTTAATTGTTTTTGGATTATCGAGCAAGACGCAGTGGTTGAGTGGGCTCTACTACGCTGAT
>NZ_KQ969692.1:15193-17696 GCF_001578955.1 Streptococcus parasanguinis | reverse complement strand
AGGTGGGACGACGAAATAGAATTCTAACGAATTACCGATTTCTGTCCCACTCTCTTTTCTTTCTATTTTTACCTGTTCTCTCCTTTCTGAAAATATGGTAGAATAATAGAGATAGAAAGATAGGTGACCATGGATTACTTTAAACGACACAAATTTGATTGGTCAAAATTCCGTTTGGGGATGAGAACCTTTAAAACAGGGATTGCCGTTTTTATAGTACTACTTATTTTTGGAATATTTGGCTGGCGCGGCCTTCAGATCGGGACCTTGACAGCTGTTTTTAGTTTGAGGGAAGACTTTGATAAGAGTGTCCACTTCGGGGCTTCGCGTGTCATGGGCAATAGTATCGGAGGTTTTTATGCTGTTTTGTTCTTCCTTTTAAAAACGCTCTTTCATGGGGCGTATTGGGTGACTCTGATTTTTGTCCCAATTGCGACTATGTTAACCATTATGACAAATGTCGCTATGAATAATAAAGCAGGAATTATCGGAGGAGTTTCGGCAATGCTGATCATTACTCTCTCGATTCCTAACGGAGAAACCTTCTTGTATGTTTTTGCCCGAATATTTGAGACCTTTATCGGCGTTTTTGTTGCGATTTTGGTCAATTCGGATGTCGATCGCATTCGAGATTTTCTCAAGAAACACAAAAAACCTATGTAAGATTATATAACATTTAATCTTGACATAGATTTTTTTTTCGATATAATAGAATAGAAAGAGGAATGGTATGAAGGAAAAGGAATTACGACGCTCACTGGCTGTCTTCCCGATCGGAAGTGTTATGAAGTTGACCGACTTGACAGCTCGTCAGATTCGTTATTATGAAGATCAAGGGTTAATTTCTCCTGATCGAACAGAAGGCAATCGCCGCATGTATTCATTGGACAATATGGACCGTCTGCTTGAGATCAAAGATTATATTTCAGATGGTTTGAATATTGCGGATATCAAGAAGAGATATGCGGAAAAAGAGCAAGAGCAAACCAAGGTGGTCAGCCAAGAAGCCATTCGTAAGGCTCTTCATCGCGACATTCTTCAGCAAAGTCGCTTCACATCTTCCCCATCGCCATATGGTCAATTTCGTTGATCATTTCATAAGCTTGTAATCTATTTTAAGGAGACAAAAATGTCAATTACTGCTGCAGATATTCGCCGTGAAGTAAAAGAAAAAAATGTTACTTTTATTCGCTTGATGTTCTCTGATATTTTGGGAACCATGAAGAACGTCGAAATTCCAGCTACCGATGAGCAACTGGACAAGGTTCTTTCAAACAAAGCCATGTTTGATGGTTCTTCTATCGAAGGATTTGTCCGTATCAACGAGTCAGATATGTATCTTTACCCAGATTTGGATACATGGACAGTCTTCCCTTGGGGAGATGAAAATGGTAGCGTAGCTGGCTTGATCTGTGATGTCTATACGACAGAAGGAGAACCATTTGCAGGAGACCCACGTGGCAACTTGAAACGGGCCCTTCGTCATATGGAAGAACTTGGCTTCAAATCCTTTAACCTTGGACCAGAACCAGAATTCTTCCTCTTTAAGTTGGACGAAAATGGAGATCCAACTCTGGAAGTAAACGACAAAGGTGGCTATTTTGACTTGGCTCCAACAGATCTTGCAGATAATACTCGTCGTGAAATCGTAAATGTCTTGACCAAGATGGGTTTTGAAGTAGAAGCCAGTCACCACGAAGTAGCCGTTGGTCAGCATGAAATCGACTTTAAGTATGACGAAGTGCTCCGCGCTTGTGACAAGATCCAAATCTTTAAACTCGTTGTGAAGACTATCGCTCGTAAACACGGCTTGTATGCAACCTTTATGGCCAAACCAAAATTTGGAATTGCCGGATCAGGTATGCACTGTAATATGTCTCTCTTTGACCAAGATGGCAACAATGCCTTCTTTGATCCAGAAGATCCAAAGGGCATGCAATTGTCAGAAACAGCTTATCACTTCTTGGGTGGCTTGATCAAGCATGCATATAACTTTACAGCGGTGACAAACCCAACCGTCAACTCTTATAAACGTTTGGTTCCTGGATATGAAGCACCTGTTTATATCGCTTGGGCAGGTCGCAACCGTTCCCCATTGGTACGTGTGCCAGCATCACGTGGTATGGGAACTCGTTTAGAATTGCGTTCCGTAGACCCAATGGCTAATCCTTATGTAGCCTTGGCAGTCTTGCTTGAAGTTGGCCTTCACGGGATTGAAAATAAAATCGAAGCACCTGCTCCGATCGAAGAAAATATCTATGTGATGACACCGGAAGAACGTAGAGCAGCTGGAATCACAGATCTCCCTTCTACCCTTCACAATGCTTTGAAAGCCTTGACAGAAGACGAAGTGGTGAAAGCTGCTTTGGGTGAACATATTTACACCAGCTTCCTTGAAGCCAAACGAATCGAATGGGCAAGCTATGCGACCTTCGTATCCCAATGGGAAGTAGACAACTATTTAGATCTTTATTAAGAAACAAGAGTAAAGAGGCTAGGACAC
>NZ_KQ969692.1:8528-14829 GCF_001578955.1 Streptococcus parasanguinis | reverse complement strand
GTCCCACTCTCTTTTTGATCCTCAAAAAGTCACTATAAAACCAGTTGAAACAGAGGTTTCAACTGGTTGTTTTTTTAATTTTCGTCATCTGGTGTGAGAATCATTGGGATAATGATAGGTTCACGTTCCGTGCTCTCGTATAAGAATGGGCGGAGGGCATTAACAATCGCACCATTGACGGTTTGGATATTGGCATCTTTGTTCTTCAAGGCGATGCGAATTGCATTGAAGAGGATGCGTTGGCTTTCACGGATCAGATCTCCTGATTCACGCATGTAGATAAAACCACGGCTCAAGATGTCTGGTCCAGCCAGGATCATCTTCGATTTGAAGTCAACAGTCGCAACAGCAAGCACGACACCGTCTTCGGAAAGGTCTCTCCGGTCACGAAGGACAGCAGCCCCGATTTCACCGATACGGTTTCCATCGACATAGATATCTTGAGCATTGAAGCTTCCTGCGATCCGAGCAGAGTTAGCTGTAAGAGCGAGGACATCACCATTACTCATGATGAAGATATTGTCTTTTTCTACTCCACAATCACGCGCGAGTCCTGCGTGGATCTTCTGCATCCGGTATTCACCATGGACAGGCATGAAGTATTTTGGTTTGATCAAGCGGAGCATGAGTTTTTGTTCTTGTTGCCCCCCGTGTCCAGAGGTATGGATGTTGTTGATCTTCCCGTGAATGACATCGACACCCGCTTCAGAAATCGTATTGATCAATTTGTTCACACTGGTTGTATTCCCAGGAATCGGGCTAGAAGAGAAGATAACGGTATCTCCTGGTTGGAGTTGCACTTGGCGGTGCGTTCCGTTGGCAATCCGAGAGAGGGCTGCCATTGGCTCTCCTTGGCTTCCTGTACACATGATCAGGATTTCATTGGCCGCATAGTCTTTGATCTCGTTTGGCTCGATAATGGTTCCAGCAGGGACCTTGATGTAGCCAAGCTCGATTCCATTGACGATGGCTTTTTCCATGGAGCGTCCAAAGACGACGATCTTGCGACCTGTCTTGACAGCGGCCTCAGCTGCCTGTTGAAGACGGAAGATATTCGAGGCAAAGGAAGCAAAGATGATGCGCCCATGGATGCCTTCGATGATCTTCATGATGGATTGGCCAACCACTTTTTCAGAATTGGTAAAGGTTGGAATTTCCGCGTTGGTTGAGTCTGAGAGCAGACAGAGAACGCCTTCTTCTCCAAGAGCTGCCATACGATGGAGGTCAGCCGGTTCCCCAACGGGCGTGAAGTCAAATTTGAAGTCTCCGGTACAGACAATCTTTCCTTGAGGGGTGTGAATCACAATCCCTAAAGGTTCTGGAATAGAGTGAGTGGTACGGAAGAAGGTTGCTTTAAGATTTTTAAATTGAAGTTCAGTGTTTTGGTTGATTTCGTAGAGTTTGGCATCGCGAAGAAGGCCATGCTCTTCTAATTTTCCACGGATCAAGGCAAGGGCTAAAGGTCCAGCATAGATAGGGACATTGGCTTGCTTCAAAAGGAAAGGAATCCCACCGATGTGGTCTTCGTGTCCGTGGGTAATGAGGACCGCTTTGACACGATCAATATTGTCAACGATATAAGAGTAATCAGGGATCACATAGTCGATCCCAAGGAGGTCGTCTTCTGGAAATTTGATCCCGGCATCGACAATGATGATTTCATCTTGGTACTCGATCCCGTAGGTATTTTTCCCGATTTCTCCAAGTCCACCAATGGCAAATACACCAACTTCTTCAGGTTTTAAGGTATAGGCCATGGATTAGTACTCCGTTAGTTCAAAGGCACCTGACTCTTTCTCGTAAGCAAGGTGTTGCTCAGAAAGTGGTGTGATAAATTCAATGTTGAAATCTGTGTTTGCTTCAACCAATTGACGAGCTTGGATGCGTCCTTCGCGTTCATTTGGTGTATCAATATCGAGATAAAGTGCATGCGTCGTTTCACGACGAGGGTTCCGTTCTTTTGTTTTCTGATAAAAAACTTTGTAAATCATGAAGTAATTTTCCTTTCATTATTTCGGTCCATTTGTTAGCTGCGAAGGAGTGTAATCACTAGAGTTTTCGACTCGCAACTAGTGGACCTGATTCGATACAATTAATTATCATTATATCATAAATTCGCCTGTAAGTAAAAGATAGACTGGAAAAGTCAGAGGGGCAAAGACCTATAATAGAGAAGCTTTTGAGAGGTCTGGTGTATGAAAATCCTGCGCTTTAAGGGAGAGTTTCGCTGGGATTTGAAGGGAATTTGTAGTATAATATAATCCAGTTCAAGAGGAGTAGGAAATGAAATTATTAGCATTTGATACCTCGAGTAAGGCTCTTTCTGTAGCGATTTTAGAAGATGAGACTCTACTTGCAGAAACAACATTAACCATTAAAAAGAATCATAGTATCACCTTGATGCCGGTCATCGATTTTTTGATGCAACAAATCGACTTGACCCCCAAGGACTTGGACCGCATCGTGGTGGCAGAAGGTCCTGGGAGCTATACTGGACTGCGCATTGCAGTCGCAACTGCAAAGACATTGGCTCATACTTTAGGGATTGAATTGGTCGGGGTCTCAAGCCTCTTAGCTCTAGTGCCGGATGATCTAGAAGGTTTGGTAGTACCTGTCATGGATGCTCGTCGGAACAATGTCTATGCGGGTTTTTACCAAGAAGATCAGCTGGTCGCACCAGAAGGGCATTTTCCATTTGAGGAAGTCCTAGAGCGTGCAGCAACGAGTGAGCAGGTCACCTTTGTCGGAGAGGTCACGGCTTTTAAGGAGCAGATTGCCTCTAGCCTCCCAAGTGCTGCTTACTATGAAACCTTGCCAGATGCAGTGAAAATCGGACGTCTCGGTCTCAAACAAGCGCCTGCTAGCCTCCATGATTTTGTCCCTCATTATCTCAAACGGGTCGAAGCAGAGGAAAATTGGCTCAAAGACCACAAGGAAACAACGACCTCTTACATCAAGCGTCTATGATGAAAGGAACAATCAAGAAAGGGAGCGTCAAGGATGCGGCCGCTATTCTCTCTGTGATGGAAGATGTCTATGAAGCTAGTCCCTGGAAGTTGGATCAGATCCAAGCCGATTTAGAGCAGGAATCGATCTCCTATTTTCTAGCTGTGGATGAGGGACAAGTCCTTGGGTTTGTCGCCATTCAAGAGACTCTCTATGAAGCAGAGGTCTTGCAGATTGCGGTCAAGCGCGCTTTTCAGGGCCGAGGCCTAGCTCAGCAGTTACTCGCGCAGTTGCCGGATAAAAAAGAGATTTTCTTAGAAGTGCGCGTGTCCAATCAACCGGCCCAAGGCCTATACAAAAAAATGAATTTTGAAGAAATTGCACGGAGGAAAAACTACTATCACGATCCGATAGAGGATGCCGTGATCATGAAGAGGAACCTGAATGAAAGATAGATATATTTTGGCTTTTGAGACATCGTGTGATGAGACCAGTGTGGCTGTCTTGAAAAATGACGACCAACTCTTATCCAATGTCATTGCCAGTCAAATCGAAAGTCACAAGCGTTTTGGTGGAGTGGTGCCTGAGGTAGCCTCTCGTCACCATGTGGAAGTCATCACGGCATGTATTGAAGAAGCCCTAGAAGAAGCAGGGATCACAGAAGATGAGGTCACCGCTGTAGCCGTTACTTACGGCCCAGGCCTGGTTGGGGCTCTTTTAGTCGGCTTGGCTGCAGCTAAGGCCTTTGCCTGGGCGCACGGCCTTCCTTTGATTCCTGTCAATCATATGGCAGGACACTTGATGGCCGCTCAAAGCGTGGAGCCCTTAGAATTTCCGCTCTTAGCCTTGCTGGTGAGTGGAGGACATACCGAGTTGGTCTACGTCAGTGAAGCGGGGGATTATAAGATCGTCGGAGAGACCCGTGATGACGCTGTAGGAGAGGCTTATGACAAGGTCGGGCGCGTGATGGGATTGACCTATCCAGCAGGACGTGAGATTGATCAGCTAGCCCACCAAGGGGTTGATATCTACGATTTCCCACGGGCCATGATCAAGGAAGACAATCTGGAATTTTCTTTTTCAGGGCTCAAATCGGCTTTTATCAATCTGCACCACAATGCCGAGCAAAAAGGGGAAAGTCTCTCCAATGCGGACTTGTCAGCGAGTTTCCAAGCAGCCGTCTTAGACATTCTCATGGCCAAGACCAAGAAGGCTTTGGAGAAATATCCGGTCAAAACCCTAGTCGTCGCGGGTGGGGTCGCAGCCAATCAAGGTCTTCGTGAACGCCTGGCTTCTGAAATCACAGATGTCAAGGTCATCATTCCGCCTCTGCGTCTCTGCGGGGACAATGCAGGGATGATTGCCTATGCTAGCGTCAGCGAATGGAACAAAGAAAACTTCGCTGGCTGGGACCTCAATGCCAAACCAAGCCTAGCCTTTGAAGGAATTGAATAAGAAAAAGGAGCCAATTGGATGAGCGATTCCAATGGCTTTTTTGCTGGGATCTCACCAACTAGTAGCGGATTTGCGAAGGGATTATAAAGCTTTCTCTTTCATTGGTCCTTTTTCAACCTTTTTTCTTGTGTTATAATAGAGGTCAATGATTCAGAAAGGAGTGAGAGAGTGGAAAAAGATTTTTGGCAGGGGGTGAAGGACGCACTTCCGACGGCTTTGGGCTATATCAGTATTGGCCTGGCTTGTGGTGTGGTAGCGTCTCCCTATCTTTCTCCTTTGGAGATGGCCTTGATGAGTGTATTGGTCTATGCTGGGGCGGCCCAGTTTGCGATGATCTCTCTGATTGCGGCTCATTCTTCGATCTTGAATATGGCCTTGACGGTGTGTTTGATCAATCTCCGTAATATGTTGATGAGCCTGCATACGTCGTCTGACTTTAAGGATGTTAGTCTCGCTCATACCATCGGGATTGGAAGTCTCCTGACCGATGAGAGCTATGGGGTCTACTTGAGTGAGAAGTTAAAGACGGACACCATTACAGTTCCTTGGATGCATGGGAATAATCTAGTAGGCTATGTGGCTTGGATCAGTGCGACGGTTATCGGAACAGCTCTAGGATCTCTCCTACCTGATCCAAAGGCTTTTTGGCTTGATTTTGCTTTAGTGGCTATGTTTATTGGGATTTTTGCAGCTCAGTTTCAAGGAATGCAACTGACAGAAAAGACCAAGACCATGCTCATGGTGCTGTTAGCAGTAGCAGTGAGTTTCTTTCTCTTACTCTTTTTTGTTTCGCAACCGCTAGCTGTGCTAGCTGCGACCTTGATCGGCTGTTTTGTGGGGGTGGTCTGTGATGCGCGTGAATAGTTATATCTTCATGGCCATTCTGGCCTCAGCCCTCGTTACCTGGATTCCTCGGATCTTGCCCTTCCTCTTAGTCAAATACAAGGGACTGCCGGCTCCTGTAACTCGCTTTCTCAAATACCTGCCTATTTCCATTATCTTTGCCTTGGTTTTATCAAGCTTAGTAGATGGAAAAATTGGAAGCCTCCCGCAGTTTCACTGGTTGGACCTAGTAGTGACCATTCCCAGTCTCTTTGTAGCCTTTCGTTACAAAAACCTTATGGGAACCGTTTTGTTTGGAATTGTCTTGATCGCCCTATTACGATTGGTATTTTAAATGTAAAAATATGTTACAAAAAAATTACAATTGTTACAAAAAAACTTGATTTTTGTAACAATTGGAGTATAATGGGAGTCAGAAAGATAAAGAGGTGATCTTATGAAAAAATCAATCTTCCGTTGGAGTGCCGCTGTTCTGGTGGCTGCTTCACTTGGTCTAGCTCTCGGTGGTTGTGGTGCAAAGGATAAAAAGACAGCTTCCTCATCCGCAAAAGCATCTACTAGCAAGGTAGAGAAAAAAGCCAAAAGTAATAGCAAAAAGAGTGCAGCATCTTCTTCTCAGGCAAACGATACAGCTAGCTCTTCGACTCAAGCAAGTAGCGCGACAACTTCAAAAGACTCTGGTAAGACCGAGAATGCGTCTACTACGACGCAAGCTACTGTCCCTGCAGAATTGGTGGGAACTTGGGTAGGATCTAGCCCACAAGCGGATGCGATTAAAATGACAGTGGATGCCAATGGGGATGTAACAACAGTGGTAAGTTTCAAAAATGATAGCGAACCGACTCGGACAGCGACCTATACGGCAAGAGCTGTCCGAGCAACAGGCAATATCTACTATTGGGATGCTGAAGGTCTTGATGGGGCTGATGCCTTGCTTCCTGGGATCACAGGTCTGGGTGTCGCTGACTTCCGACTCGAACCTGGTTTTATCTTGGAAGAAGGACACTATACACCGATTGTTTTCACAACGGCTACCAATACACCATTTGACTACAAC
>NZ_KQ969692.1:0-8464 GCF_001578955.1 Streptococcus parasanguinis | reverse complement strand
TTTTTTTTAGATAGATTAACGAAGATAGATAACTTTGAACAATAATACAGCTAAGATAGCAGCAAGAATTGGGGCTACAACTGGTACCCAAGCATACCACCATTTAGAATCCCCTTTGTGTTCTCCCAAGATAGACTTTGGAAGGAAGGCATGGACCAAACGAGGACCAAAGTCACGTGCAGGGTTCAAACCAGGTCCAGTAGGACCTCCAAGTGACGTAACAAGAGCCATAACAAGGAATCCAAGAGCCAAGTGAGCAATTCCTAAACCTGAAGCATGTGCTTGTGATAAAGCCAATTTTGCTGCTGATGTGGTAGCATCAAAGACGCCTCCTTGTTCAGCAGCAGCTTTTTGAGCAAGACCTGCAACTTCTGCACCAAAGAAATGTTTCGTCAAGCCGAGGGCACCAAAGAAAAGGACGAATGATCCGGCAAACTCGTTGATGAAGCCATTAATTGTAGCAGCCTTGCGTGATTCAGGAGTTCCTTTATCCAAACTAGAAATCGTTGAGAATGTTCCTAAGATGTTGTTAGGATTTTCAGTTTGGATGTAGTATGGACGGTGAGTCGCAACGACAACCAATTGTCCAAACATAGCTCCAAGAAGTTGAGCAACGATGTATGGTAAAACATTTGCCCATGGGAAGAGTCCGCTAACTGCAAGTCCAAGAGTGAAGGCTGGGTTAATGTGGTTCCCTGAAACATTACCGAACATCAAGGCTGGAATCATTACTCCCATCCCATATCCGATCGCAATGACAAGCCAACCGCTTTGATGACCTTTTGTTCCTTTTAATTCGACGTTTGCAACTGCACCATTTCCGAGGATAAGCAGCAAAGCCGTTCCAATAAACTCTGAAAAGAGTTTAACACTAAAATCAAAATCCATGATTCTAATAATCTCCTTTATAAATTTTATACCAATCCATTCTATCAAGTAAATACTAACTTGTAAAGAATTTTTAAAAATTTTATTTCAATAGATGAGAATAAAGTTAGTGAATTTCTATCAGTAATGAGGGCTCCCTGCTACCCAACCGGTGCAGAGGGCGGATGTGATATTAAAACCGCCTGTATGGGCATTGATATCGAGGACTTCTCCTGCAAAGTGGAGTCCAGGAACGAGCTTGCTTTCTAGGGTTTTAGGATTGATTTCTTTAAGGCTGACACCGCCCTTGGTCACAAAGGACTTGGCTAGAGACATCTTCCCAGTGACGGGGATAGGCATCTCTTTGATCTTTTGGATGAGCTCTTCTGTCTGATTAGGAGTGAGTTGCTTGGCTTTTTCAGGGAATCCTTGCGCCAAGAAATCAGCTAACCGTTCAGGAAGAAGGGTTTTGAGGCTATTTTTAATCGCCTTTTCTCGATGCTCTTCTAGAAAGTCTTTTAACTCTTGAGAAGAAGTGGTCGGAAGGAGGTCCAGAGATAAGATTTCCCCGCCTTTAACAAAGCTGGACATCCGAAGGGCTGCAGGGCCAGAAAGTCCAAAATGGGTAAAGAGAAGGTCGTGTGTGATGATGTGTTTACCGTAGCTGAGGGTCACATCTGTCAGAGAAATGCCTTGGAGAGCCTTGTGTGGAAAATCTGTCAAAAGAGGACTTTCTGCCGCTTCTAGATCCGTAATGCTATGCTTGAAGTGGCGGGCAATATCGTGTCCGTAGCCGGTAGAGCCAGTGGAAGGGTAGGATTTGCCACCAGTTGTGACAATCAGCTTGTCAGCTGTCCATGTTTTTTCAGCAGATTTGACGATAAAGACGTCTTCTGGCTTGGTGACAGAGACCACTTCACAGTTGGTGGCAATGCTAGCACCTAGCTCAAGGATCTTATTCTCTAAAGCTTGAATAATGGTGCGGGATTGATCACTAACAGGAAAGACCCGACCATGATCTTCGACTTTCAGCTTGACGCCATTATCGGTGAAAAATTGGATGATATCATGATTATCAAATTGGGAAAACACACTGTAAAGGAAACGGCCATTTCCAGGGATACCGGCCATCAAATCGTCTAAGGTCCCGTTGTTCGTGACATTACAGCGGCCTCCTCCGGTACCAGCGAGTTTCTTACCGAGCTTTTTATTTTTTTCGATCAGTAGCGTAGGTTGGCCATAAGAGACGCTGGCAATGGCCGCCATCATACCTGCTGGGCCACCACCGATGACAATGGTGTGAAAATGAGTCATGTAGATCCTTTCATGGTAACTTAACCGTTTTTGGTTTCATTGTATCATAAAATGGATGTCATGAATCAAAATAGTAGCTTCAATTTTTGGTAATTTGTTTTATTTTTTTAGAAAAAAGCTTGCAAATTTTCCGAAAAGGAGTAAACTGATAGGGATAAATGGATGTTTACTTCTAAGTAGACAGAAGCGAGGATATGAATCCTTATTGGAAATGATCTATAAAAAGGGAGATGAAGATGAAATTATATGTACAACTGACGATTATTTTCACGATTTCATTAATTGGTGAAATCATTTCGGATGGGTTGCACTTACCAATTCCTGGGAGTATGATCGGGCTGTTGATCCTATTTTTATTATTGCAGTTTAAATTATTACGCATGCGCCACGTCAATATGGTAGGAAATTTTTTGTTAGCTAACATGACGATTCTGTTTCTTCCCCCTGCGGTCGGTATCATGGATAAATTCCATGTGATTGCTCCTTATCTATTTCCGATCATGTTGATTCTAGTTGGAGCCTTGGTCATCAATGTGGCTTTAATTGCAATCGTGGTTAGTTTTATAAAAAATCGTTTTGAAGGTGATTATCCAGAAGGGGGACGCAAGCATGGCTAATTTTGCGAGTAATCCTTTATTTGGGATTGTCTTATCTATTTGGGCTTATTTGATTGGAATGTTAATTTTCCGCAGGTATCCCCATCCAATAACAACGCCACTTTTAGTGGCTACAGTAATCGTTATCTTATTCTTAATGATTACAGGAATTTCTTATAAAGATTACTATGTCGGTGGTTCCCTGTTAAATCAGTTGATTGGACCATCGACAGTCGCTTTGGGGATTCCTCTCTATAAAAGTTTCCATTTGATGAAGCATCATGCACGGAGTATTCTGATTGGCTCGACAGTGGCAGTTATTGTGAATACGATTTTTACAGCCTTGATTGCGAAAGCATTTGGAATGAAGTACTTTCTAGCCATTTCGCTCTTTCCAAAATCGGTTACGACTGCAATGGCAGTTGGGATTACTGAAAAAATGCAAGGAATTACGACCATCACTCTTGTGGTAGTTGTAGCAACTGGATTATTAACAAGTGTCTTGGGTCCAACGATATTGAAACTGTTAAAAATAAAAGATCCAGTAGCTATTGGGTTAGCCCTTGGAGGAACTGGACATGCAGTAGGAACAGGGACAGCGTTTAAGTATGGTCATGTGGCCGGTGCTATGGCAGGATTGGCAATAGGGATCACAGGAATTTTGTATGTATTCATTAGTCCAATTGTGGCTTCGATGATTTTATCCTAATACATTTTATTATTTTCTGAGAGAGGCTCAAAAAGGGTCTCTTTTATTTTATAGTGAAAGCTTAAAAATCCATCCGGAGTGAAAGAAGCTTTTCATGATTACTATCCAAAGCTTTTCCAAGCGTCTAAAAAATGGTATAATGAACTGTAAATTTCAGAAGTTGGAAGGAATGTCATTACTATGATGAATATGCAAGACTTAATTTAAGATTTTTTAGGTCTTGCCATCTTTAGAAATCCTTATTTTAAAGGATTTAGCATTCAATAAATTTATCAACATTAAGTAATATTACATTATATTGGACAGTAAATGGACAGTGACAGAGTGTTTGAAGGAGAGAAAAAGAGGCCTAAGGGTCTCTTTTATGTTAATTACTTTTATTATTATAAATAATAATAAATCAATTTCAGAAATTATTAAACGTAATATAGTAAGAGTTGATAGAATGAATCTTTCTAAACTTCTAAAAATTAGTTTGAGTATATTACATAACTTTTTATTTGATTATCATTTTATTGAATTATATTTTGATATAATTAATGAAATAAGATAATAAAAGGTAGGAAATATGCAGAAGATAAAAGAGAATACTGCTTTTGAAAAAATTCCTGAGATTTCAAAAAAAATAGAAGAAGTGAAAATCACCTCTTTCTATATGTTGAGCACAGATTTATATAAGATAGACAACAATAAACTAATAGAGATAATTACTAAAAAATTTGAAAATCATCCGGCTACGATTATGACACTAATAGGTACAAAAAATAATACTCTTTTAAAAAAGAAATATAAGCCATGGAAAATTCCCAAAGAGTTGCAACATTTAAAAAACAAAGTGGATGAGAAAACTAATTATTATTTAGACTTATATTTTGCAAGATTAGAAAAAGGAAAACAGAATTGTTTATTTAGTGCTAGATCTATTCAATTTATTAAATTTGTTTTTGCTCCTTTAATAGAAGTGGATAGTGAGGAAGAATTACATTTTTTCTTTGTGACACTCACTGTTTTTCAAAACGGATCAATAGTTATCGAATTATTTGAAGATTTAAGATCATCATTCTATAGATTTGACTTTTTTTATCCAATTACAATGATGAGATGGCAAATATTTCCTGATTTTGAAAAGAGTGATAGAGAGTATTCTTTAAATACTAATCATCAACTTGATGATATATTGAAGTATATAAAAAAAGAGCTCTCATCAATAAATGGGGGATTGAAGTTAACGGAATGTATATTTTGTTTACATTTTGTCACAAATATGGAGCAGATGAATAAAATGGAGTTTTTTAAAGATGATAAATTGTATACTTGGATGGTTAATGCTCCCTACAACAAGAATAATGTATCTTCAAAATCTAGATCAAAAAATTATCTAACAAACTATTATGATTTAACTAATATCAATTACATAAATAAGGGGAGGAATTATATCATATGGCCTAATGATAATTCTAATAATTTTGAAAATAATTTTTTGAGACAAGCCAGTTTCTTTTTATCTTCAGCAATTCCATTCTTTCAGTTAGTTTGTTTAGATGAAACCATTATGGATGGACTAGACAAATTCCAACTTTCAAATGATAAACAGCTAATTAAATTTAACGAGTGGGTTCACGGTTATAAACGATCTTTTCTATATATCTATCGAATAAATCATATTGCTATTTTTGATCTATTTAATCATTTAAAAGAAACTTCTTATTTCAAGCATGATGAATATATAGAAAAAATTAAGCAGGAGGAATATGATTTGTTAAAGGATAGAAATCAATTTAATGAATTACAGAAGAATAGAGTTATGGAAATTATACTTTTCTTTGTTAGTTTGGTCTCTGTTTTACAAGTTGTAGATATTTTTACTAATAGTAAAATAATATATTGATAAGTGCTCTATTCACTATAATTTTGTCAATTAGTATGCTTATTTACAGAAATCGTAAATGATATTTGAAATTTGATAAAATAAATATAAATGGCATCCGAACAGTTGATTTGTGTAACTGTTCAGATGCTTTTCAATTTCTAACAATATTTTTTCGAATACGACATATTGTAATTGATTTTAAATTCTGCCTTTTCTTAAAAAATGATTTGTATTGATTTTAAATAGTATAGTATTTAAAATTATTAGTTCGTTATGAAGATTATCACTTTTTCTGTGTTTTCTTGTAGAAGATTAATGTTATATTACTTAAAAAATGTACTCCAAATATAATTAAAAATAGACATAGAAGCGAATGAAGTTGGATTTTTAAATAATTAAAGCCATATAAAACTGTGACTATTAAAAACAAGTTGAGATCAATTACAGATTCAACATAATGACCTTTTAACGTAGGCTTAATCTTTGTATGACGTAAATTAAAGTAAAAATTTAAGAAATCGGGAAGCTTTTTTAAAAAGGTTGGTACAAAAATTGGTAAAGACAGTTTTATTATTTCAAATGTATTATCATTAGTTTTGTTAAATGTGTAAAGAGTTAAAAGAATAGTAGAACTAATAATTAATGAAACCGTATTTACATAGAATATAAATTTCTTTTTGTCTTTTTTAGATTCATCATTAATTAAAAGTTTGCTAGAATTGGCTTTAATAGTTTTTTTAGATCTGTGCTTAAGAATTTTATTGGTCTTATCTTTTAATTTAAGAACTTTAAATTTAAAACTTCCTTTCCCTTTTTCAATTGAAATATTGTACTTTTTATTTATCTGATAATATAAACTCTTTGAATGATAAAATAGAAAAGAGAATACTGAAATCAGAACAAAAGAGAGAGCCAAGCTCCAAGAAATTGAATTCAAAACATAAGTAGAAATAACTACATCATTAAAATTAGTTCTTGTCTTAGGAAGTAATATTAGTAAACTTAAATAAAAATTATATATAAAAATATTCACAAATCCAGTTATTGCCAGATAGTTTGTGGATTTTGGAGAGATTACACCTTTAAAATATGATACTTGTGAAAGTATATTATCCATAATTGCAGGTACAATTTTAGGTAGTATCCAAAGTAGCATACCTATGCTAGCGAAATTTAACTCATTATGGTGAGATTGGTTTGTATCGTTTATCATCATAGCTATTAATAAAAATACTACAAATCCAGTAATAATGATAATTATCATTATAATCTTAAACTCTTCCTTCTCAATTACCATAATTTTGGAAAGAAAAATTCGGATAAATAGTAATACGTAATAAATCGCCATTATAGCAATTAGTTCATTAAAAATAGTTTTATCAAATTGCAACTGGAAATTTAAAAGGAATACTAACGACAATAAATATGAAAATAGATTTCCAAAAAAATGAGTTTGGTATTTAACATTGGTTTCAATATCTTCAGATTCTAATTTTAAATCTTGTGGAACATATGGAGTGTAGAAAAAAGTTTTTTTATCTCTTTGTAAGTTTGTTCTGGTATATTTTTAAAATTAGTTCTAGTAATAAAACTATTAATAAGAAAGTGATATCCAAAAAATCCAATAACAATTACTAATATAATTAACAAATCTTCTATTCTATCAATAGACTTTTTAAAGTATTGTATAAGACTCAGTATTATAGCTATGTTTGTTAATACTATTATGTCTACTACGAGATAATATATTTTTAAATAATGTCTAAATTGCTTATAATAAACTAGATATGATGAGCGTAAAATAAGACATACTATTAATAGCATTAAGAGAGGTAGAAATTCACCGAGAGTTTTGCCTTTATATGTAATTGATATTAATTCTTTTACTATCTCTATTTCACATATCACAATTGGCAAATAAAACAAAATTCGGTAGATCCTACCCCATAATCTTTCTTCTTGAAAAATACCGTTTAAATATTTACTTGATAAATACCAGAATATGAAGTAATTAATTGACAACGTACTAATAATTGAAATAGTCCAATATAGCCACGTGGGTATTGTCACAGATATAATAGATGTTGTAGCTATAGGTAAAGGTAAAAATATTGTATGAGGAATAGTTATAATATTGATTAGAATTAAGAATGCTATGGGAAACATGAATAGCAGTAATAATGGCTTATTCCAATCATTAATTAGCTTAGTTTTTATTTGTTGAAATGTGATATCTATGAAATTTTTAATCTTTTTCTTTTCCATAACCCCCTCCTATTTATATGAATATCATAACACATTTAATTGGTAAAGTTAATTAGATTTTTCTTAGTAATAGTTTTTTAAATAAAAGGTCATTATTACATTTTTGTGGATAATTGAATGCCCCACCTTACTTAATAATAAATTTCTTATAAAAAACGTCTGTTACAATAGACATTTTTTTGATTTTCCATTATAACAGACATTGACACAATTTTGTAATATTATTTTGGTAAAATAATATTACAAAAGGAGGCGAAGGATATGAAAAAAATTATAAGTGTTTTGCTACTGTCAATAATGGCAGTTCTATTAATTGCATGTTCTAAAAGCAATCAACAATCGTTGGATGGTGAATATTATTGGATATCGGACGAAAGAAATGAATTAGCATTTACTATAAAAGGTAACAAAGGTTCTATTGAGCATGGAGAAGCTGATAACTTTAGTATTGATAAACAGAAGAAAACCATTGAGTTAACTGGACAAGATATTGCAAACAGGACAGAAGAATATTCGTTTAACGATGGAGTCTTTTCTGTTGATATTAGTGGAATGAAACATGACTACTACTTAAAAGGTAGCAGTGCATATAAGAAAGCTCTTAAAGAATTTGGTTATAGATAAGAAAATACACCTATTTTACCGAATAGGTGTATTTTAGTGCTTTTTAGATGATTTATCTATTTGGACTTATCAATTTGTACCAAATAGTTTATATTTCTTACCAAATAATTAAATCAAAAAATTATATAGTACTTTATTCTATAATTGATCCATGAATAATTTAAAAGAAGAAAATATTAGAAGAGCTATCTGGGGGAGAAGCACAACGTGTAGCCTTAG
>NZ_KQ969691.1:306282-318030 GCF_001578955.1 Streptococcus parasanguinis | reverse complement strand
ATTAACGCGGGATGGAGCAGCTCGGTAGCTCGTCGGGCTCATAACCCGAAGGTCGTAGGTTCAAATCCTGCTCCCGCAATTTGGCTCGGTAGCTCAGTTGGTAGAGCAATGGATTGAAGCTCCATGTGTCGGCGGTTCGATTCCGTCTCGCGCCATCAATTCAATAATCAGGAAGGGTAGCGAAGAGGCTAAACGCGGCGGACTGTAAATCCGCTCCTTCGGGTTCGGGGGTTCGAATCCCTCCCCTTCCATCCTTTACGGGCATAGTTTAAAGGTAGAACTAAGGTCTCCAAAACCTTCAGTGTGGGTTCAATTCCTACTGCCCGTGTTAATAATTATGGCGGGTGTGGTGAAGTGGTTAACACACCAGATTGTGGCTCTGGCATGCGTGGGTTCGATCCCCATCACTCGCCTATTTATTAATATTATTATTGGGGTATAGCCAAGCGGTAAGGCAAGGGACTTTGACTCCCTCATGCGTTGGTTCGAATCCAGCTACCCCAGTTAAATTTATGCCGGCGTGGCGGAATTGGCAGACGCGCTGGACTCAAAATCCAGTGTCCGCAAGGACGTGCCGGTTCGACCCCGGCCGCCGGTATAGATTATAAAGGAGTTTTACTCCTTTTTTTGTTTTAATTTTTTCTTTTTTATGATATAATTAACCGGTAAAGTTTCTTTTAGTGAATTAGAAGGAGTTAATTTTGTCTGAAGTTGCAAATAAAATCGATCGATTTTTAAATTCTATTTTATTGTTATCAGAAAATCAGCATGAGATTTTAGTTGGTTCTTGTACAAGTGGTGTTTCATTAACCAACACTCAGGAACATATTTTGATGCTGGTTGCTGATGAAGCTCTAACCAATTCTGTCTTAGCTAAGAAATTGAATGTCAGTCAGGCGGCTATCACGAAGGCTGTGAAGCCCTTATTAAGCCAGGGGATGTTAGAGACTTATCGCGATGAGAATGATGCTCGGGTTCTCTATTATCGCTTAACTGAGATTGGTAAGCCGATTGCATTAGAGCATCAGCACCACCATCAGCATACCCTTCACACTTATGAGGATGTTTTGTCGAAGTTTACTAAGAATGAGCAAGGGGTCATTTCGCGGTTTTTAGATCTATTGGAAGAGGAGTTATAGTTTGAGGTATATTACGGTTTCGAATTTATCGTTCTATTATGATCGGGAACCGGTTTTAGAAGGGATCAATTACTACTTAGATAGTGGGGAGTTTGTGACTTTGACCGGTGAAAATGGTGCTGCTAAGTCAACCTTGATTAAGGCTAGTCTTGGGATTTTACAGCCCAAGGTCGGGAAAGTTGAGATTTCAAAGACGAATGTTAAGGGAAAGAAGTTAAGGATTGCTTATTTGCCACAACAGATTGCTAGTTTTAATGCTGGATTTCCAAGTACGGTCTATGAATTTGTGAAGTCAGGTCGGTATCCTCGTAAAGGCTGGTTTCGAAAGTTGAATGAGCACGATGAAAAACATATTCTGAAGAGTTTAGAATCTGTTGGAATGCTGGAGTTCAAGGATCGGGCGATTGGTTCTTTGTCTGGTGGTCAGAAACAGCGGGCCGTCATTGCTCGGATGTTTGCTTCAGATCCGGATATCTTTGTTTTAGATGAACCGACAACAGGGATGGATGCGACGACAAAGAGTGATTTTTATGAGTTGATGCATCACAGTGCGCATCACCATCAAAAATCTGTTTTGATGATTACGCATGACCCTGAAGAGGTTAACCAATTTGCGGATCGGAATATTCATTTGGTTCGTGACCAAAGCTCTCCTTGGAGATGTTTTAATGTCCATGATACTGAAGGGGAGGGTGACCATGCTTGATTTATTCCAGTATGATTTTATGCAGCGGGCCTTGTTGGCTATGGTTGCGATGAGTCTTTTTTCTCCTGTATTAGGGATTTTCTTAATTTTAAGACGGCAGAGTCTGATGAGTGATACGCTGAGTCACGTTTCTCTTGCGGGTGTCGCTTTTGGGCTTTTCCTTGGGATCTCTCCGACGCTCTCGACTATGATCATTGTCATTATAGCAGCGGTCTTTCTTGAGTATTTGCGGACCTTATTTAAGGATTTTATGGAGATCGGGACGGCAATTTTAATGTCCACTGGTCTTGCCCTAGCTTTAGTGCTGATGCGTGGTGGTGGGAAGAGCTCGATGAGCTTGGATCAGTATTTGTTTGGTTCTACCCTAACCATTACGGATGAACAGGTGATCGCCTTGTTTGTGATTGCTTTTGTTGTATTAGTGTTGACGGCCTTATTCTTGCGTCCTATGTATATTTTGACCTTTGATGAAGATACGGCCTTTGTAGATGGCCTTCCGGTCCGGACCATGTCCATTTTATTTAATGTGGTAACGGGGGTTGCTATCGCCTTAATGATTCCTGCAGCAGGATCGTTATTGGTTTCAACCATCATGGTCTTACCGGCTAGTATTGCGCTGAAATTAGGGAAGAACTTCCGTGGGGTCATGCTGATTGCGGTCATCATTGGTTTTATCGGGATGTTTAGTGGGTTGATTTTGTCTTATATTGCAGATACACCAGCGAGTGCCAGCATCACGCTTTTATTTGTGGCACTGTTCTTGCTTGTGAATCTTGGATCACGTTTGAGGAAGTAAATATGAAATTTAAAAAAATAGGTTTAATGTTGTTGGTGGCTTTTGCCCTTATCTTGACTGCTTGTGGCAAAAGTCAGAGTCAAAATGGGAAATTAAAAGTGATGACCACTTTTTATCCTGTTTATGATTTTACAAAAAATATTGTCGGAGATGAAGGAACGGTAGACCTGCTCATTGGAGCGGGATCAGAGCCTCATGAATATGAATTGTCTGCTAAGGGGCGGGCTATGATTCAAGATTCGGATGTTTTCGTCTATGAGAATGAAAACATGGAAACGTGGGTTCCAAATCTTTTGAAATCAATGAAGGATAAGAAAACCAAAGTGATCGATGCCACCAAGGGCATGGTCTTGCTTCCTGGATTGGAAGAGGAACATGAACACGAAGGGGGCGAAGAACACCATCATGAATATGATCCTCACCTTTGGCTCTCTCCACATCGTGCAATGAAGATGGTAGAGTCGATTCGCGATCAGTTGGTCGCAGCTTATCCAGATAAGAAAAAGACTTTTGAGAAAAATGCGCAAGCTTATTTGAAGAAGTTACAGGCTTTGGATCAAGCTTATCAGGATGGCTTGAAAGATGCTAAGCAAAAGAATTTTGTGACCCAACACGCGGCTTTCCGTTACTTGGCCTTGGATTATGGCTTAAACCAAGTGGCCATTTCAGGGATTTCACCTGATAGCGAGCCTTCTGCTGCACGATTGCGTGAATTGACAGAGTATATCAAGAAAAATGAGATCAAGGTGATTTACTTTGAGGAAAATGCTTCTAAGTCCTTGGCGAAAACCTTGTCTTCTGAAGCTGGTGTTGAGTTAGCTGTCTTAAATCCTTTGGAAAGCCTGACGGATCAAGAAATGAAAGATGGCGAAGACTACGTGTCTGTCATGAAGGAGAATCTGAAGGCACTAGAGAAAACCACATCCCAAGCTGGTAAGGATATTCAACCGGAACATGAGGAAGATTCTAAGACGGTTCAAAAGGGCTATTTCGAGGATAACCAAGTGAAGGATCGTAGCTTAGAAAATTACGCGGGTGATTGGAAATCGGTTTATCCATACTTGCAAGATGGAACTTTGGATCAGGTCTTCGATTATAAGGCAAAATTAAATCCAACCATGACTGCTGCTGAGTATAAGGAATATTATACCAAGGGTTACCAAACAGATATTGATCGGATTAAGATTGATAAGGATTCAATGGAGTTTTATCAAAAAGGATCTTCTAAGAAATATACCTATAAATATGTAGGTAAGCACATTTTGACTTATAAGAAGGGGAATCGTGGTGTTCGTTATCTCTTTGAAGCCAAGGAGAGCGATGCGGGAGACTTCAAATATGTTCAATTTAGTGACCATGAAATCACTCCGGTAAAGGCAGCTCACTTCCACATTTTCCATGGAGGAAAGAGTCAAGAAGCGCTTTATGATGAGTTGGAAAATTGGCCAACTTATTATCCTTCCAACTTATCTGGTTTAGAAGTGGCACAGGAAATGCTGGCTCACTGAAAGTAGTATTCAAAGAGAGATTGGGATGTATTATCCCGGTCTTTTTTTGATCCGAAATAGGAAGTAGAGCTTGTCAAATGTTTGAAAATACGTTACAATGAAGGGGCTTTAAACTAAAAAAATGTATGGGGAATTTTAAATGAAAAAAGTTGGTGCAATTCTGGTGAGTTTTCTTAGTTTGCTCCTGTTGGTGGCTTGTTCGCAACAGAGCGCGAGTAAGAAATCAGATTCTTCTTCTAGTCAAACGAGTGCTTCTTCTGAGGTGAAAAAGACGACAGCTTCTAGTTCAGAAGTGAAGGAGAAAGAAAAAAAAGAAGAGAAGAAAATGGATCTTGAGGCTATTGCTAATGGGGATTACAGCAGTATTGCTGGTGTCTGGCAAGATGATAAAGGAAACAAGTTGGTCTTTAACGACAAAGGGTTGGTTTCACAAGAGTTGGAGGGCTATGGTGCTTCTTTGACGGATTATGGGACAGCATCTGAAGGCATTTATGGTGGTCGTGATGGTGGCTTCTTGTTGGAGTATATTCCTGCGGGAGTAACCATTGGTGATCAGGTCGATGATCAAGGGCAAGTTGTTTTTAAGGATACATCCGATGCCTCTAAGAACCGCTTGTGGTCTGGTGTTGGAATCGCTAGTTTTGGGGAACAAGGATCGATCTACTATCATGTAGGAGATGAATAATAGAAAAAAAGTCGTCTGCTTTCAGACGAACTTTTTTTATGGATGTGGGGGGGAGCCAAGAAAGATCGAACTGAAGCAGCTGGGCTTCAAGGAGATCCTGATGGGAAATCTCTTGCTGGTCTTTGCCATCTAATAGGGCTTTTTGGATGAAATAGGCACCTGTAGTATGGGAGTTAGCGCAAATTTTGAGCTCATGGTTTGGAAGATGGAGAAGAACTTCTTTAAAGAGAGGGAGGCCCAGATCATAGATTGGTTTTCCTGGGCAGGTTGGGTAGAGCCCAAGGACCGACCAGATGTACCAAGCAGATAGGCTACCGTTGTCCTCATCACCTGGGTAGGCTTGGAAATCTTGATGGAAAGCTTGGGAACGGATCTGGTGGATCAGGAGATTGGTGTATTCGGGATGAAGACTATGGCGGAAGAGATAGGGAATGTGAAAGCTAGGCTGATTGGAGATGGCGATCTGCCCAAATGGAGCGTGGGCCATCTCACTCATTTCGTGGATTTCATAGCCGTAACCTGTTGCTTCAAATTGAGGTCTTTGATTGGCCAGATCCAGCAGTCGTTGGGTGAAAGCTCTTTTCCCCCCCATCAATTCTATTAGACCTGAGAGGTCGTGTAAGGCTCCAAAAGTAGCCTGGATTGCAGAGCATTCTGCATAATCCCCTCCCCAGCTAGTAGGAGAAAAGGGGGCTTTAAACTTCCCATTGGTGGATCGCGCTCTCATGAAGCCCGTTTGGGCATCGTACAATGTTCGGTAGGAGAGGCTGGAAGCGGCATACCGAGCGGCTGTTTCTGTATGCCCCAATTGCTTGGCAACGGTGGCAATGCAAAAATCACTATAGGCATAATCGAGGCTATGGCTCACACTTTCGTGAAAATCATCGGGTAGGTAGCCAAGGGCCTTGTAGCTTTCATTACCATGGCGACCAAAATGTTGAGTGGGGTCTGTTTTTTGAGCCGTCTGGAGCATGGCTGTCAGCATGTTTTCATGTAGGTCTGGTGCGATCCCTTTTGTGACAGCATCCGCAAAGACACCATCGATGAGGGTACCTGGCATCATTCCTCGTTCATCTGGGGCCAACCATTTTGGTAGAAAACCAGTATCCTTGTATGTATTTAAAAATCCTTCGAGAAAGTGACGGTAATAATCGGGGTAGACAAGGCTAAAGAGCGGAAAAGATGTTCGGAAGAGATCCCAGAATCCGATATTGGTATAAGCTTTTCCTGGTTTGATTTCATTATGAGTAACATCCAGGTGCCAGTCATTTCCCTCGGTATCTGTTTCATAAAAGGTTTGAGGGAAAAGGAGGAGTCGGTACAGGCAATGGTCGAAAAAGGCTTGGTCACGCCCTCCGGCATCTTTTACTTCAATTCGTTTTAGCAGCTGATTCCATTGATCGGCTGCTTCTTTTTTAGCTTCCTCTAGGGAAAGGTTGGGAAGATGGCTGTGAGCCATGTCTTGGGACAGATAAGAAGTTCCTAATTGGACGGTCACTTCATTGCTAGAAAAGGTGAGAAAAAGATCTTGATCGATGTGAGTGACGCTCTCAATCGGCTGGCTAAATTGCCACTGGAGATAGAAAGAGTAGGAAGTATCTGCGGTATGGGCCTGATCCAGAATATGGAAGTGGCAGGTTTGGTCTGTCAGGGTCAAGTCCTCTAGTTCCTTTGCTGCATGAAAGCAGAGTGTTAGCTTTTCTGGTGCTCGAAAGCGCATGACAGCCCCGTAGCGGCTTGGAACCAGCTCACTGTGAATCTGATAACGTTCCGAAAAAATCCGAAGGTAGTGGGGCTGGAAAAGAGCTTCTTTCATCGAATAACTGCTTTGACGACGGAAGAGGTCGGAACTTGCAATTTCTCCTGTGATGGGCGTGATGAGGCACCAAGCGTAGTCTCCTATCCAAGGACTAGGCTGGTGGGTGAGACGAAATCCCTGAAAAATAGGGAGATTGGGGTTGAAAAACCAAGCTCCTTGTTCGTGTGTCGTCTGGGGAAGGAAGTAGTTCATCCCAAAAGGGACTCCGGTATAAGGGAGGGTGTTCCCGTGCGAATAGTGGGGATGATTATCGCTTCCCCAGCGGGTATCGATGGTTTGGCAATGTGTGCGCATCTTGTCTCCTTTTTCTTCATCAACTTTAAATGATCTGTGTTTTTATTGGAACACGCGGTGGTATTTTCTTCATTGTATCAAAGTGTTGTCAAATATGATAGCGTTTTTATCAAATGGAAAATTTAGTAGAAAAAGGGCTATAGTTTGCGTATGTATTTCCCTTTAGAAATCTTTTATACTGAATAGGAAAGAATCGATACGTGTGAGGAAAATAAATGACCTATTCAAAAGAAATTGTGCGAGAATGGTTGGATCAAGTGGCTGAGCGAGCTAAGGAGTACCCTGAGTGGGTGGATGTCTTTGAACGTTGTTATACAGACACTTTGGACAATACAGTTGAAATTTTAGAAGATGGTTCAACCTTTGTGTTAACAGGGGACATCCCAGCTATGTGGTTGCGTGACTCGACGGCTCAATTGAGGCCCTATCTTTATGTGGCTAAACGAGATCCCCAATTGCGCCAGACCATTGCTGGTTTGGTCAAACGCCAGATGACCTTGATCCTCAAAGATCCCTATGCTAACTCTTTTAATATTGAGGAGAACTGGAAAGGCCACCACGAGACTGACCACACCGATTTGAATGGCTGGATTTGGGAGCGTAAGTATGAAGTGGATTCGCTTTGCTATCCCTTGCAATTGGCTTACCTCCTGTGGAAGGAAACTGGTGAGACTAGCCAATTTGATGAAACCTTTGTCACAGCGACCAAGGAAATCCTTCATCTCTGGATGGTGGAACAAGACCATAACAACTCCCCTTATCGCTTCGTTCGAGATACTGATCGTAAGGAAGACACGCTGGTGAATGACGGCTTTGGGCCAGATTTTGCCGTGACAGGGATGACCTGGTCAGCCTTTCGTCCAAGTGATGACTGCTGTCAGTATAGCTATTTGATTCCATCCAATATGTTTGCAGTGGTTGTTTTGGGTTATGTCCAAGAAATCTTTGCAACATTGAATCTAGCTGATAGTGAAAGCATCATTTCAGATGCCAAACGCCTCCAAGCGGAGATTCAAGAAGGGATCGAAAACTACGCCTACACGACTAACAGCAAGGGCGAGAAAATCTATGCCTTTGAGGTAGATGGTTTAGGAAATGCTAGCATCATGGATGATCCAAATGTGCCAAGTTTGTTAGCTGCTCCGTATCTGGGCTACTGCGCCATCGACGACGAAGTCTACCAAGCCACTCGTCGGACTATTTTGAGCCCTGAAAATCCTTACTTCTATGAAGGGAAGTACGCAAGTGGACTCGGAAGTTCTCATACCTTTTATCGCTATATCTGGCCGATTGCCCTTTCTATTCAAGGATTGACAACGACAGATAAAGCTGAGAAAAAATTCTTGCTCGATCAGCTGGTTGCCTGCGATGGAGGCACGGGTGTCATGCACGAAAGTTTCCATGTAGATGATCCAACTAAATACTCGCGTGAATGGTTCTCTTGGGCCAACATGATGTTCTGTGAATTAGTCTTGGATTACTTGGATATTCGCTAATACTCTTCGAAAATCTCTTCAAACCACGTCAGCTTCGCCTTGCCGTATATATGTTACTGACTTCGTCAGTTCTATCTACAACCTCAAAGCAGTGCTTTGAGCAACCTGCGGCTAGCTTCCTAGTTTGCTCTTTGATTTTCATTGAGTATAAGGAGCACGCTTTAGCTTCACTGATTCTTGTTAGAATCACAAGTTTATATTTAAAACATTAAAAATTTAAGTTAGAATGAGGTTTTACTCATGGAAAATGTTGTTGTACATATTATCTCTCACAGCCACTGGGATCGTGAGTGGTATCTACCTTTTGAAAGTCACCGCATGCAATTGGTGGAACTCTTTGACAATCTCTTTGATCTTTTTGAAAATGATCCGGAGTTCAAAAGTTTCCACTTAGATGGACAAACCATCGTCCTCGATGACTATTTAGAAATTTGCCCTGAAAATCGCGACAAGGTGCAGCGCTATATCGACGAGGGCAAGCTCAAGATTGGTCCCTTCTACATCTTGCAGGATGATTACTTGATCTCCAGCGAAGCCAATGTCCGCAATACCTTGATTGGACAAGCTGAATGCGCTAAATGGGGCAAATCTACTCAGATTGGTTATTTCCCAGATACCTTTGGAAATATGGGGCAAGCTCCTCAAATCCTTCAAAAATCAGGCATTCACGTAGCAGCTTTTGGGCGTGGGGTCAAACCAATCGGATTTGACAACCAAGTCCTCGAAGATGAGCAATTCACCTCTCAATTTTCTGAAATGTACTGGCAAGGGGCGGATGGTAGCCGTGTGCTGGGTATTCTCTTTGCCAACTGGTACAGTAACGGGAACGAAATTCCAGTGGATAAAGACGAAGCTTTGGCTTTCTGGAAACAAAAATTGGCAGATGTTCGCGACTATGCCTCAACCAACCAATGGTTAATGATGAACGGCTGCGACCACCAACCGGTTCAACGAAACTTGAGTGAAGCTATTCGCGTGGCCAACGAACTGTTCCCTGACGTGACCTTTATTCATAGCTCCTTTGATGAATATGTGCAAGCAGTGGAAAGTGCACTTCCCGAACAATTATCAACGGTTACGGGAGAATTGACCAGTCAGGAAACCGATGGTTGGTACACTCTTGCTAATACCTCTTCTTCACGTATTTACCTCAAACAAGCCTTCCAAGAAAACAGCAACTTGCTCGAGCAAGTGGTGGAACCTTTGACCATCATTACTGGTGGGCACAACCATAAGGATCAATTGACCTATGCTTGGAAGACACTCTTACAAAATGCGCCACACGATAGTATTTGTGGATGTAGCGTAGATGATGTTCACCGTGAAATGGAAGTTCGTTTTGCCAAGGTCAACCAAGTCGGAAACTTTGTCAAGACCAACCTTCTGAACGAATGGAAGGGTAAACTAGCGACTCAAAAAGCCCAGAGTAAGCACCTCTTTACGGTCATCAACACTGGCTTGCATAATAAGGTGGACACCGTCAGCACGATTGTCGATGTTGCGGTTTGTCCATTTAAGGAATTGCATCCGACAGAAGGCTTCAAGAAAATGGCTGCTTTGAGCTTGCCAGACTACCATGTAGAGGATTTAGATGGACATCTTGTAGAAGCAGAGATTGAAGACTTGGGAGCAAGCTTTGGCTATACCCTGCCTAAGGATAAATTCCGTCAACCTTATATCGCGCGTCAAGTGCGCGTGACGGTTCCGGTTCACCTAGCGCCTCTTTCTTGGACAACCTTCCAGCTCTTGGAAGGCAAAGCACCTCATCATGATGGTCTTTTTCAAAATGGGGTGATCGATACGCCATTTGTAACCCTTAGTATCGATGATGGCTTGACCCTCTATGATAAAACGACCAATGAGGCTTATGAGGATTTCCTTCGCTTTGAAGATCGTGGGGATATCGGAAATGAATATATTTACTTCCAACCAAAAGGAACAGAGCCAATCTATGCGGATTTAACAGCTCATGAGGTCTTGGAAAACAATGCTCGCTATGCCAAAATCTTACTCAAGCATGACTTGACGATCCCGGTCAGCGCGGATGAACAATTGGATGCGGAACAAAGAGGCATTATCGAGTTTATGAACCGCAAGGCAAGTCGCTCAGAAGAGCTGACAACTATCCCTCTTGAAACGGAGATGACCATCTTTGTAGATGATCCGCAAATTCGCTTCAAGACGCGCTTTACCAATACAGCCAAGGATCACCGCATCCGTCTCCTGGTCAAGACTCACAATACGCGTCCAAGCAACGATTCTGAAAGTATCTATGAAGTTGTGACACGGCCAAATAAACCGGCTGCTTCTTGGGAAAATCCTGAAAATCCCCAACACCAGCAAGCTTTCGTCAGCTTGTATGACGACGTCAAAGGGGTAACAGTGGCCAATAAAGGATTGCATGAATACGAAATCCTTGGAGACGACACCATAGCTGTAACCCTTCTTCGTGCTTCCGGTGAACTTGGTGACTGGGGCTATTTCCCAACACCAGAAGCACAATGCTTGCGGGAATTTGAGGTTGAATATGCAGTAGAATGCCATCAAGCTCAGGGGCGCTTCTCTGCTTATCGCCGGGCCAAAGCTTTGCAGACACCGATGACTAGCCTTCAAGTTGAAAAACAAGAAGGAAGTGTAGCAGCGTCTGGTAGCTTACTCAAGCATACAGCCTTGACACATCCTCAGGTTTGTCCAACAGCCTTTAAGGTAGCAGAAAATGAAGAAGGTTACATCCTTCGCTATTACAACATGAGCCAAGAAAATGTGCGCGTGTCAGAAGGACAACAAACGGTTGTCGATCTTCTTGAACAACCGTATCCGGTCCATACAGGTTTATTGGCACCGCAAGAAATCCGGACAGAATGGATTAAAAAAGAAGAAGTCTAGCTGGTTGCAGCTGAAGAAACAATAAAAGGAAAGGAGGAGCGAAAAAGTAAGAACCAACTGCTGACTCGCTCCTTTTTACAGGTAAAAGCAATGACCATTGCAACGATTGATATCGGAGGGACTGGGATTAAGTTTGCTAGTCTCACTCCGGATGGAAAGATTTTAGATAAGGCCAGCACCCCAACGCCAGAAACTTTAGAAGATTTGCTTGCTTGGTTAGACCAGCGATTGTCAGAACGTGACTACCGTGGGATTGCCATGAGTGTGCCAGGAGCCGTTCATCAAGAAACAGGAGTGATTGAAGGGATCAGTGCAATTCCTTACATCCATGGTTTTTCATGGTATGAGGCTCTTTCTCATCATAAGCTCCCTGTCCATCTAGAAAATGATGCCAACTGTGTTGGACTGAGTGAACTGCT
>NZ_KQ969691.1:299370-306262 GCF_001578955.1 Streptococcus parasanguinis | reverse complement strand
GAACTGCTGGCGCATCCTGAGATTGAAAATGCAGCCTGTGTCGTGATTGGTACAGGGATCGGTGGCGCCATGATCATCAATGGCAAGCTTCACCGTGGTCGTCATGGCTTGGGTGGTGAGTTTGGCTACATGACAACCATCGAACCTGCAGAAAAGCTCAATAACTGGTCACAACTCGCTTCTACAGGAAACATGGTTCGCTATGTCATTGAAAAATCTGGTCAGTCTGACTGGGATGGCCGCAAGGTGTATCAAGAGGCTGTGGCAGGAAATGCCCTTTGCCAAGAAGCCATTGAGCGCATGAATCGCAACCTAGCCCAAGGACTGCTCAATATCCAGTATCTCATCGACCCAGATGTCATTAGCCTGGGTGGCTCTATCAGTCAGAATCCAGATTTTATCAAAGGGGTTCAAAAAGCAGTAGATACTTTTGTGGACAGATATGAAGAATATACAATTGCTCCAGTGATTCAAGCTTGCACCTATCAGGCAGATGCTAATCTCTACGGTGCCCTTGTCAACTGGTTACAGGAGGAAAACCAATGGTAACTTTTACCGGAATCAGCAGTAAACAAGCGCAAGCTTTAGAGTTGCTCCAAAATCACATTTCTCTACCAGATGTAGAAGTGGTAGTCGCTCAGTCTGACCATGCTTCTATTTCTATCAAGGGTGAGAAGGGGCAGTATCAACTGACCTACCGTAAACCTCATCAACTCTACCGTGCCTTGTCTGTCCTCGCAACAGCTTTAGCAGAAGGGGATAAGGTAGAGATTGAGGAGCAGGCAGCTTATGAAGATTTGGCCTATATGGCCGACTGTTCGCGCAATGCCGTGCTCAATGTCGCATCTGCCAAGCAGATGATTGAGGTCTTAGCTCTCATGGGTTATTCAACTTTTGAGCTCTACATGGAAGACACCTATCAGATTGAAGGGCAACCTTACTTTGGTTATTTCCGTGGAGCTTATGCTGCTGAAGAGTTACAGGAAATTGAAGCCTACGCCCAGCAGTTTGACATGACCTTTGTCCCATGCATCCAGACCTTAGCTCACTTATCAGCCTTTGTCAAATGGGGTGTCAAGGAAGTGCAGCAACTCCGCGATGTAGAAGATATCCTCCTCATCGGTGAAGAAAAAGTCTACGACCTGATTGATGGCATGTTTGCGACGTTGTCTAAGCTACAAACTCGCAAGGTCAATATTGGGATGGACGAAGCTCACCTGGTTGGTTTGGGACGCTACCTCATCTTGAACGGTATTGTGGACCGTAGTCTCCTTATGTGCCAACACTTGGAGCGCGTGCTGGATATTGCAGACAAGTATGGTTTCCACTGCCAGATGTGGAGCGATATGTTCTTCAAACTCATGTCAGCAGATGGTCAGTACGACCGTGATGTCGAAATTCCAGAGGAAACGCGAGTTTATCTAGACCGTCTCAAAGACCGTGTCACCTTGGTTTACTGGGATTATTATCAGGATAGCGAAGAAAAATACAACCGAAACTTCCGTAATCACCACAAGATCAGTCAGGATATCGCTTTTGCAGGTGGGGCTTGGAAGTGGATTGGCTTCACGCCCCATAACCATTTCAGTCGCCTTATCGCTCTTGAAGCCAACAAAGCCTGCCGTGCCAACCAGATCAAGGAAGTCATCGTGACAGGTTGGGGGGACAACGGTGGTGAAACGGCCCAGTTCTCGATCCTGCCTAGCTTACAAATCTGGGCGGAGCTCAGCTACCGCAATGATTTAGAGCGTCTGTCTGCTCACTTTAAGGGCAATACAGGCCTCTCAGTTGGGGACTTTATGCAGCTGGATCTGGCCAATCTCTTGCCAGACCTACCAGCTAATCTCAGTGGGATTAACCCCAACCGCTATGTTTTTTATCAGGATGTTCTCTGCCCAATTCTTGACAAGCACATGACACCTGGACAGGATAAGCCTCACTTTGCCAAGGCAGCTGAGACACTTTCTGACATTAAAGAAAAAGCGGGTGTCTATGCCTATCTTTTCGAAACTCAGGCTCAGTTGAATGCTATTTTAAGTAGCAAGGTCGATGTAGGACGACGCATCCGTGAGGCCTATCAAGCAGGTGATAAAGAGAGCTTGCAACAAATCGCTCAGGAAGAATTGCCAAAACTTAGAAGCGAGATTGAAACCTTCCATGCTCTCTTTAGCCACCAATGGTTGAAAGAAAACAAGGTCTTTGGCTTGGATACTGTAGACATCCGTATGGGTGGACTCTTGCAACGCATCAAGCGCGCAGAAATCCGTATTGAAAACTACCTAGCAGGCGAAATCTCTCGTATCGATGAACTAGAAGTAGAGATCTTGCCATTCAACGATTTCTACGGGGATCAGGACTTCGCAGCCACAACAGCTAATCAATGGCACACCATTGCGACGGCCTCAACCATTTATACAACGTAAAAAATGCCAAGTTGGATGACAGGTATCTCATCCACGGTGGGATAGGAGTAGAAGAGGAGCTGTCTTTACGATCACCCTTTTCTACTCCTTTTTTTAAAGCTATGTCATAAATTTGTAGAATTTTTTCTATAATTAGGAGTTTGAAAATATAAATGGGCTATCTTATAATAGGTGATGTAAACGCTACCAAAGTAAATAAACACGCTCAAGGCTCAAAGGGGGGAGTTAAATGAAAAAGTTTGTAAGGACTCTGAGAGAAAATTTCATTTTTCTTTTAATGGTCTTACCTGGTGCAGCGTGGTTAATCTTATTCTTCTATATTCCGGTTTTTGGGAATATTGTAGCATTTAAGGACTATCATATTACGGGAGAGGGCTTCATTGACAGTGTCATGAAGAGTAAGTGGGTTGGCTTTGACAACTTCAAATTCCTCTTTAGTTCCAAAGATGCCTACATTATTACAAGAAACACGGTATTGTACAACTTAGGATTCATCTTCTTAGGATTGATTGTTTCCGTTGGGATCGCCATCATCTTTAGTGAGTTGAGATCAAAAAGAGTGGTCAAGGTGCTTCAAACCTCCATGCTCTTCCCATACTTCCTATCATGGGTTATCATCAGCTTCTTCACCGATGCCTTCCTTAACGTGGACAAAGGATTGGTCAACCACATCTTAACTTCATTTGGCATGAAGGCCATCAATTTCTATTCAGAATTGTGGATCTGGCCAGCGCTTCTCCTCTTCTTAGGAATCTGGAAAGGCTTTGGTTATAGCAGTGTCATGTACTATGCAACCATCATGGGAATCGATCCAACCTTCTATGAAGCAGCGACCGTGGATGGTGCGTCTAAGTGGCAACGCATTCGCAACATCACCATTCCTCAGTTGTCTTCCTTGATTACAGTCTTGACCATTCTTGCAGTCGGAAATATCTTCCGCGCAGACTTCGGTCTTTTCTACCAAATCCCGCATAATGCTGGAGCGCTCTATAGCGTGACCAATGTTATTGATGTTTATGTCTACAACGGTTTGACCAAGTCAGGGGATATCGGGATGACAGCAGCCGCCGGTCTCTACCAATCGGTTGTCGGTTTAATTCTTGTTTTGATCTCAAATATCTTTGCTCGCCGCATTGATAAGAATTCCGCTCTCTTCTAGAAAGGAGGATCGTATGAAAAAATCAACCATTCAAAAAGAAAAAATTGATAATGTCGGGATCCATTCTTTCAGTAAGAAGAGCAACTTCTTCTTTACCTTGTTGTTGACCTTGGTCGGCTTGACCTGTGTGCTTCCCTTCATCTTCGTTGTCATGATCTCTTTGACAGACGAACAAAGTTTGGCAGTCCATGGATTCCAATTCTGGCCAGCAAAATTTGGATTTGATGGTTACCTCTTCTTGGTACAGTTCAAAGACAAAATCTTGCAAGCCCTCTTCATTACCTTGTTTGTGACCATTGTGGGAACAGCATGTAATGTCTTTATCACCACAACTTATGCTTACGCTATCTCACGGAGTACCTTTAAATACCGCAAGTTCTTTACCGTATTTTCACTCCTTAGTATGCTCTTTAGTGCAGGGTTGGTTCCAAGCTACATTGTGACCACTCAACTCTTGCAGTTAGGTGATACCATCGGGGCTTTGATTATCCCAATGTTGCTCAGTCCATTTAACATCATCTTGATGCGGACCTTCTTTAAACGGACCATTCCAGAAGCCATCCTTGAATCCGCTCGGATCGATGGGGCAAGTGAAACACGGATCTTCTTCCAAATCTGCTTGCCATTGTCTCTACCAGGGATTGCGACTATCAGTTTGTTCACTGCTTTAGGGTTCTGGAACGACTGGTTCAATGCCCTGCTCTATATTAAGAGTGACAACCTTTACCCATTGCAATACCTCTTGATGCAAATCCAAAACAATATGGATTACATCGCTAAAAACGTCGGGGTATCTGGCCAATTGGCAGGAGCTGTACAATCCATCCCACGGGAAACAGGACGTATGGCCATGGTGGTTGTGGCAACAGTGCCAATCGCCATTCTTTATCCATTCTTCCAACGCTACTTTGTAAAAGGCTTGACCATCGGTGGTGTGAAAGAATAAAGCCGTTCATTGAAAATCAACAGGATTTTCAACTCATAACTTAGTCTATAAAGAAAATAACATAAAGGAGATTTTTCTTATGAAAAATTGGAAAAAATACGCGTTAGCATCTGCTAGTGTGATCGCTCTTGGAGCTACTCTTGCTGCTTGTGGAAGCCTTACAGGGAACAACAAGAAATCAGCAACAACTGAAGATGGTAAACCAATCATCAAGATGTACCAAATCGGTGACAAACCAGATAACTTGGATGTTCTTCTTAAAAATGCCAACAAGATTATTGAAAAGAAAGTCGGCGCAAAATTGGATATCCAATACCTTGGTTGGGGTGACTACGCACAAAAAATGAATGTTATCATCTCATCTGGTGAAAACTATGATATCGCCTTTGCTAATAACTACGTGATCAACGCTCAAAAAGGTGCTTATGCTGACTTGACAGAATTGTACAAGAAAGAAGGGAAAGACCTTTACAAAGCACTTGACCCAGCTTACATCAAAGGGAACACTGTAAACGGCAAGATCTATGCTGTTCCAGTAGCAGCTAACGTTGCATCTTCTCAAAACTTTGCCTTCAACGGACCACTTCTTGAAAAATATGGTATCGACGTTTCAAACGTGAAAGACTATGCTTCCCTTGAACCAGTCTTGAAAGCCATCAAAGAAAAAGATCCAAACGTTGTTCCATTTGCAATGAACAAGAGCTACGGTGGACCTTCAGATGACTTCGACTATGTGGCTGTTGATGGACTTCCATTCGTAGTTGACTTGAAAGGTGACACCACTAAGATCGTTGACCGTTATACAATTCCACGTTATGTAGAAAACTTGAAGACTCTTCACAAATACTACGAAGCAGGATACATTCCAAAAGACGTAGCAACTAGCGATACTGGTTATGATCTTTCTCAAGATACATGGTTGGTTCGTGAAGAAACAGTAGGACCAGCTGACTACGGTAACAGCTTGCTTACTCGTGTAGCAAACCGTAAGATCGAAATCAAACCATTTACTGAACTTTACAAGAAGAACAACACTACTCAAGTAGCTAACTTTGTTATCTCAAACAACTCTAAGAACAAAGAAAAAGCCATGGAAGTGTTGAACCTCTTGAACACTGATCCAGAACTTTTGAACGGCCTTGTTTATGGACCAGAAGGCAAGAACTGGGAAAAAGTTGCCGGCAAAGAAAACCGTGTCAAAGTCTTGGATGGCTACAACGGAAACACTCACATGTCTGGATGGAACACTGGTAACAACTGGATTCTTTACATCAACGAAAACGTAACAGATGAACAAATTGCACAATCTAAGAAAGATTTGGAAACTGCAAAAGAATCCCCAGCACTTGGCTTCATCTTTAACACAGATAAAGTGAAATCAGAAATCACTGCTCTTACAAATACTTTGAACCAATTTGCAGGTGCGATCAATACTGGTACTGTGGATCCTGAAGTAGAAGTTCCTAAGATGCTTGAAAAATTGAAATCAGAAGGTGCTTACCAAAAAGTACTTGATGAAATGCAAAAACAATACGACGAATTCCTTGCTTCTAAAAAATAAGAACAGGTAGTGCGAAAAGGCTTTGGGGCTGTCTCCAAGGCCTTTTCACTCCTCTATGAAAACAAATCTTGGAAATGAAAATTGAGATTTCAATAGAAGAATGCAAATTTGAGGAAAGCGTTTTATTTTTATGATATAATAGAATGACTAATTGGAAAAGAGGCTGAAACATGGGAAAAATCATTGAGTTCATTTTTACGAGAGTCTATGTTGCTATGCTGGTAACAGGGATTTTTTGGGTTTTGACGATCTGTGGGGGTGTTCTGCTAGGAGTAGGACCAGCCGGCACCACAGTTATGAGCCTCTATGCAGAAAATGGCATGTCTTACAAAGACTATCACTGGTCACGCGCTTGGGAACTCTTCAAAGAAAATCTGGTCCCAGCCAATCAAGTCTTTTACACCTTCTTTGCGATTGAAGGGGTTCTCCTCTATGGCATGTATCTCATGATCCAGATTCCTCACTTGAATTTCTTCCAAATTTTGGTTCTCTTGTTTAATCTGGTTTTCCTCTTGGTTGCGCCTCTAGCTTACGCCGTTTATTTGAAATTGCAAGTTCATTTCGATCTCTCTTATGCCAATAGTATCAAGCTCAGTTTGATCGGAATGTTGCTGGACATTCGTCCAGTTCTGAAGCTCATCCTTGGAACCGCGCTACTTGGCGTCATTAGCTACTATATGCCAGCCCTTCTCTTTTTCGTCTTGATCGGTGTATGGCATTTCTTTGTCAATGATATTTTTGACCCTGTCTATCAAAACATCCACGAAAAATTGGTATCCTAACGATGAAAAGAATCTGGTTAA
>NZ_KQ969691.1:259329-298961 GCF_001578955.1 Streptococcus parasanguinis | reverse complement strand
GAATCTGGTTAAGTACGCTTTTAAAATTTTACGCCTGTGTCATGGTGGCCATTTTGACCATCATGGGCCTGGTCGTCGCGGGGATCTCTTGGAAAAACCAGCAAGCTGAAGCAGATCGGATCGCCCAACGGGTTTTGACCGAAGTCGTGACGGATCTCGAGACCTCTTATCAGCGGGTTACACAAGAAGGCCGTAGTCTCGTTGAAAACCCTGCAAAATTAGAAGGAGTTTATCGCTATTTTACCTTGACGCCATCGGAATATGAGACTTGGCGATTGAATGCCCAATTCCCTTCTTATATCCAGTTGTCTCTACATAAGAATATTGATAGCCTCTATTTGAGCAATAAAAACATAGAGGGCATCGATGTCACCTTGTCTGATTACAAGACGGTATTTGTCTCCACACGGCAATCGAAGGGAGGTAAGCAAGTATCGGCGGATCATTACAAGGCTCCTGTGACAGCTATTCCAGTTCCTTTGACAGACCCGACAACGGGAGCCGGAGTTGGGATTGCTTATATGACCTTGGACCAGGAAATTTTGACGGCAGCGATTGATAATGCCAGAGGTGATCTTCCAATCGCTGTGCGGATCTTTACGCCCTTTGGGAAAGAGATGTACCATGAAGGGGATAAGGGACAATCGAAGGATATTAAATGGCAAACCCGTAGCACGATCTATGGCTACAAGGTGGATGTAGCTGTTTCTGAAAGTTATCTGGTCAAAAAGGGTCTAGCCAACCTGACTACCTTTCTTTCCGTTTCCTTCCTGATTTTCTTGATCCTTTACTTATTATTAGGTCAGATTTTCAAAAATTACCGGCGTCAAGTCCTCGATTTAGTCGATACCATGAATCAGATCAGTCAAGGCGATAGTGAACGACGGATTGATACCTCGACCAAGGACCAAGAACTTTTGGTTATTGGTAATATGATCAATACCATGTTGGACAATATGGACAAGAATATTCGGGATATCTATCAGCTACAGCTCAGCCAAAAAGATGCTAATATGCGGGCGCTACAAGCCCAGATCAATCCCCACTTCATGTACAATACACTGGAATTTATCCGGATGTATGCCGTGATGCAAGAGCAAGAAGAGTTGGGTGATATTATCTATGAGTTTAGTAGTCTCTTGCGCAATAATATCTCAGATGAGCGAGTGACGACAGTTGAAAATGAGCTCGAATTTTGTCGCAAATACAGCTACCTCTGCATGGTGCGTTATCCAAAATCGATTGCCTATGGCTTTAAGATCGATCCAGGTTTGGAAAAAATGAAGATTCCAAAATTTACTATCCAGCCTTTGGTTGAGAACTATTTTGCACATGGGGTGGACCACAAACGCAAGGACAATGTGATTAGTGTCAAAGTCTTGCAAGGAGAAGGGCAAGTCATGATCCTGGTCAGTGATAATGGGCGCGGGATGGAAGAAGAACAGCTAGAAAAAATTCAAGAAATACTAGCCAATCGCAATCCACGCTCAGAAATCGAAGAAAAGAGTGGGCGGCAGTCCATCGGAATTGTCAATGTTCATGAACGCATGCTACTCTATTTTGGAGATCGCTACCATATCCAAGCCTTCTCCCAACCTCACCATGGAGTGACTTATACGATAACCATTCAAGATGAATAAAGGAGACAGAATGTACAAAGTCTTATTAGTAGACGATGAGTATATGATTACAGAAGGATTAAAAAAATTAATCCCCTTTGACCACTGGAATATGGAAGTGGTCGCAACTGCTGAAGATGCAGACCAGGCTCTTGATTATGTGCGAGAGCATCCGGTGGATGTGGTGATCACGGATGTCAATATGCCTGGCAAGACCGGACTTCAGATGATTGCTGAGATGAAGGATTTGATCCCAGATGCTGCTTTTATCATTATGTCAGGCTATCAGGATTTTGAATATGTCAAAACAGCCCTCAATTTGCGCGTGGCAGACTACCTGCTCAAACCTGTCAATAAGGTGGAGATGGGCAATATTCTAGAAAAAATTCGGAACCAAATCCAGCAACCAAGCCAAGAGTTGGCCAACCGTTTGATTCACGATGACATCTCTGAGGAAGAGTTTTGTCGGTATATCGCAGGTCGGAATTCACTGTGGATTGGGGTTGCTAAGGAGAAAAAAGGCTTTATCAGCTCGTCTTACCAAGTTCTAGGGCAAAATCTTCAACTCTTTATCTCAGATCAAGAAGAAGAAGCCATGATTGAGAAGGCATTTGAGCCTCCGTATAAGGAGCACTTTCATCAATTTAAGGACCTAGTAGAGCGGAGCCTCTTTTATGGGGCGATCCCTCTCAATCAAGATGAAGAGGTCTTCCATTACTACGAACCGGCCTACCGGGTGATCATGCAAGGAAATATCCAACAGATCTTAGAAGAACTGGACTGGTTAGAAAAAATGATCCTTGAGAAGACACCTAAGGTTTCACTGACCAAGCAGCTCTTTATCCAATTTTTGATGGATGTCTTTCATTTGTTTGAATACCTGCAAGGAGATGATTTGGCCGATGTGGTTAAGAAAGTCCATGATGCTGCCACCTTTAGCGAGATGATTGGCTTTATCCAGGAAGAGTTGTCCCGTTTCTTATCCCACTATCGGATGAATGAAAATGTAGCGAGTGTCCTCCAAGTGATTAGCCGTGATTACCAAAAAGAGCTGTCACTCAAGGACATCAGTCAGGCTCTCTTTATCAATCCAGTCTATTTAGGCCAATTGATTAAACGAGAAACCAATGCGACTTTCGCAGAACTCCTCAACAAACAGCGGATTAAGGCTGCCCAGCAGCTCCTCTTATCGACCAATGACAGCATTGAAGATATCTGCTATAAAGTCGGTTACAGTAATGTGGGCTATTTCTACAAGGTTTTCCGTAAACTCTGTGGAAAATCGCCTAAAACCTATCGCTTACAAGTCATGACAGAGCATGCAGAAGATGAGTAAAAGGCTGAGACGATTTGTCTCAGCCTTTTAATTGAAGACAAAGTCTTATTAGAAACTTCCCTTAGGTGAGTAGATAACAGAAGGTCAGAGACTCTGAAGCTGAGTTTTGAGTATTTTTTAATTTGACAAACATAAGTAGACAGTGTATACTTTATAAAAAGTAGACGACGTATACTTTGATAAGAAAAGGTGGTCAAATGAAACGGAATACGGAAGAACTGAAAGAAAAGTTAATTTTGGTCGGCATTGAAGAAATCAGAACTAACGGGATTGACCGGATGTCTATGCGTACAATAGCTCAAAAATGTGGGGTGACTCATGGAGCTCCCTATAAGCATTTTGGAAGTAAAGATAGATATATTCAAGTGGTTATGGAACACTTATCAATGTTCTTTTTGAAAAATATGATACAAGGGATTGATACTTCCATAGATGCAAGAACTCAACTAACTCTGATGGGCTGTAACTTTGTAAGGTTTGCCCAAGATGAAACCTATCTATTTGAAGCATTATTTATCAAATTTCCATATAACTATTTGGAGTTATCCCAGGAAACTATTTCAGTCAATTCCTCTTTACCAGGATTTGAACATTTTAAGTCGGTAGCGTTAAGACTTAAAGATGAGGAAAATCTTTCTAGTAGTGACGCAGAAATTTTGATCCATTTTTGGAGTTTTATTGCTGGTTTGGCTCTATTGGTAAGGAGTCCTGTTGGAGAAAGCTTTAAAGAAAATGATGTTCAAAAGACCGTCAGAACGATGCTTGATATTTATATAAAAGGAGATAGCTGATGAATGTTTTAATAATCTATTCACATCCGAATGAAACAAGTTATAATGCATCAATCCTTCAAACTGTGCAAAAGCATTTAGCACCAGAGCATAGGGTTAAAATAGTAGACTTATATAAAGAAAACTTTGATCCGGTTTTACGTTTTGATGAAAGGCATAAAAGGAGAGATTTACAGCATAATGAAGACATGAAACCGTATAGAGATTTATTGAGTTGGGCGGATCAGTTGATTTTTATTTTCCCTACTTGGTGGAGTGGAATGCCAGCTATTTTAAAAGGTTTTATTGATCGTGTTTTTGTTGCAGGTTTTGCTTATCAGAATGGACCTCGAGGTCCGGTGGGGCAACTAGATGGAAAAGCGTGGATCATTACGACGCATAATACGCCAAAAATGTTTCTTCCTTTTTCTCAAGACTACGCAAAGGTTCTAAAATCCCAAATCTTGAAACCCTGTGGTATTAAACCGGTTAAAGTGACACAAGTTACACGAGTGGAGTATATGAGTGATCGTCAACGGAAAGAAGAACTCGAAAAAATCGCACAAATAGCCAAAAGGATTTAAAAAAGTGCTTTACAAGTCATGACAGAGCATGCAGAAGATGAGTAAAAGGCTGAGACGATTTGTCTCAGCCTTTTAATTGAAGATAAAGTCTTCTTAAAAACTTTCCTTAGGTGAGTACGGACGTTAGGTGAAATTATCCAGTGGATGATTTCAGCAATCCAGGAAGTTCCATGACTAATTATTGAACCTAAGGTTTCAATAATTCCGAGTACCTGAAACAAATGTGTTTCAGGTACTTTCCTCACGGCGGAAAGTTTCAGTAGATGATTAGATAATTCTAACGAATGAATTTTTTTAAGATTTTATTAGATTTGTAAAGATGTATCCTCCTAGAATCTAATGATTCTGCGTCGAATACCCTATTTTGACTTTATCCGCTACGTCCTTTGTATCTTGATTTTCCCAACCAGCAGCTCAGCTTCAATGGTGATTTCTGTGAGTTGATTCCAGTCGATCTTTTCTTGGTCTACGTGAAATAGAAGAGGGGTCATGGCGAGGAGCGCTTGGCGTTCTTCAGGAGTTAAACTCTTGGTGAGGCTGACCGTTTCGGATGAGAGGATTTGGCAGTGGTCTTCAAAGTGCTCCAAAATTTCCTGGTTGGAGTAGGACTGCTTGGTCAATTGATCTTGAGCCAACTGACGAATTTCTTTCAGATGAGAAGAGGTTGGGACGACCTTAATGATGACCCCTCCTGCCTTTAAGACACGCTCGAATTCAGCGTAATTAGCTGGGGAGAAGATGTCCAAAATGACCTCCATACTCTTAGATTGAATGGGTAAATGAGCCAAGTCTCCTACAAACCAATTGACCTTCCAGCTAGCGTCACTCTTGGCAGCTAGCTGCACAGATTCCTTGGAAAGATCAAATGCATAGAAAGTAGCTTCGGTATAGGCTTCTTGTAGTTTTCGGGAGTAATAGCCTTCTCCACATCCGATATCTAGAATCTTGGCATCACTGGTCGGAATTTTTTGTCCGATCGCTGTTAGAATCGGCTCATAAAAACCTGCTTCCAAGATCAGCTGGCGATTCTGGAAATTTTCTTTGTCATAGTCCTTCGATTGCTTGATCTGGGGAGCCAGGTTGACATAGCCGAATTTCGCTAAATCAAAAGAATGGCTCTTGGGACATTTAAAACTGGTCTCCACAAGTTCTAGGTCTAGTTGACAGATGGGACAGGCAAAAGCAGTGGCTGTTTGAAATCGTTGTAATTTTGGTTTGATCGGTGTATTCATATTAGTAGTGTAACAAAAGAGCCTCTAGATAGCAACCGATGCTTTAATGAGGCTCCAATTGGTTGAGAAATATGATTTTGAGTCTATGCCACTCCATACAGAATATGAGCTGACAAAAAAAGGTAAGTCACTGATGCCGATTTTAAAGGACTTGAATCAATGGGGAAAAGAATGGGTGTAATAAATTTTTTCCTCATTTTAATCTCTTCTATCTCGCCACTCATCTCTTCATTTTAACCACTTAGCCCCAAAAGCCGTTTTTTAAACGGCTTTTTTGCTAGACTGGTTCTATCAAAAGGAGAGAGAACATGATATTACAAGCTAAAAACATAAGCAAACAGTATGGAAATCATTTAGCCGTAAACAATATTCACTTACAGTTTGAAAAGGGAACCTTTAATGCGATTCTAGGACCAAATGGGGCGGGGAAATCAACTACGATTTCCATGTTGATTGGTTTGAAACAAGCAACGCAAGGTGAAATCATCTATGAACCAGGTACTAAAATTGGTGTGGTCTTCCAGACTAGTGTCTTAGATGAGATGCTAACGGTTAGAGAAAATCTGACCATTCGTGCCAGACAGTACAAAGGCCTAAAACCCAATCGTGTATCTAGTCTCATTAATCGGCTAGGTCTATCAGCTTTCCAAAAGCAGAAATACGGGACGCTTTCAGGTGGCCAAAAGCGTCGGGTTGACATTGCGCGTGCCCTGCTCTCACAACCAGATATCCTTTTCTTAGACGAACCAACGACAGGTTTGGATATCCAAACCCGGAAGTCTATTTGGGATTTGCTCTATCAATTGCAGAGGGAAGAGGGAATGACTGTTGTTTTGACCACGCATTATCTTGACGAGGCAGATGAAGCTGATCAGATTTATATTGTGGACCATGGGAAAGTGATTGCTCAGGGATCAGCACGAGATATTAAGAGCCAGTATGCAAAAAACATCTTGAAGATTCGTTTCAAGGAGATGCAGCAGATAGAAAGTCCTGAAAATTCAGGAATGTCAGTAGAACAACAGGGATCATTAGAATATGTTTTTCAACCCGAGAGTGAAAGGGAAGCCATTGATTATCTGGCACAAGTTAGAGATAAAATAGCCCATTTTGAGTTTCGTCCAGGGACCATGGATGATGCCTTTATTGCACTTACAGGAAGGGAGGTTCGCTAATGCTAACCTTACTAAAGCGAAATTTTTTATTGTACTTCAGGAATCGTTCAGGAGTTTTCTTCTCTCTGTTGGGAGCCTTGATTTCCTTTATTCTTTATATTATTTTTCTTCAAAAAAATCTAACAGATGCTTGGGCTCAGCTCCCCAATAGAGGTCCTGTGTTAAATAATTGGTTAATGAGTGGGACGCTGGCTGTGACAGGGATTACGACAAGTCTGGCTACCCTGACTCAGCTAGTAAAGGATCGTGAACATCAAGTAGATCAGGATCTTTGTTTATCGGATCAAGGAAAGTGGCGGTTACCATTTTCGTATCTAACGAGCGCAATCATCATCTCTTTTTTCATGCAGGCCCTTATGTATGTGCTGATGTGTGGCTATTTTAGAGAAGTTCCAGCACTGTCTTTATTACCTGAAGTGCTCCTCATCATGCTGCTTAGTAGCCTGCTTTCTAGTTTAGTGAATGCCATTTTTGTTTATTTTTTCCATTCCGTAGACAGTCTTGGGAAGTTTTCGACCATAGTGGGTACAGTTTCTGGTTTTTTGGTAGGGACTTATGTACCTTTAGGTGTTCTACCTGATTTTGCACAACTACTAATGAAATGTACTCCAGCAACTTATATTGCATCACTTTATCGGCAAGTACTCATGAAAGAAGCAGTGAGCGAAACCTTTAAGGGGCGAGATGATCTTCTTCGAGAATTTCAAGAAAAAATGGGCGTTCAGCTCAAATGGCAAGCGTTATTGACAAAGGAACAAACATACCTTATAGTGTTAGGTGGTATTCTTCTAGCTTTGGGGATTTGGGTTTCCTTAGCAAAAAGATCGAATAAAAGAAAGTAAGTGAGAATTGGAGTAGGAATGAAGATTCGTTTTGAGGAAAAACAGGATATCCCAGAAAACGACCCCTGTGTGGTCATTCAAGCCAAGCAATTATCTGATCAAGCACGAGAGGTGATGGACTACCTCGAACAGTTTTCGACAGTGAATCAAGTAGTGATTCCTATCAAAACAGATGATCATTTGATCATGGTAAAAATTGATGACATTATTTTAGCCGAGATTGATAAGAATCAGCTAACCATTTATACGACAGACAAAATGTTCACCGTCAGAGATACTTTGACAAATTTTCAACATCGGATAAATCGTCGTAATTTTTTACAGATATCACGCCACGCGGTGATGAATATCGACCATTTGGAATCGCTATCGGATAGTTTTTCAGGCAATATGATGGCTAAACTGACACGCGGAGTAAAATCAAGTGTCAGTCGGAAATATGTCAAATCCTTGATGGATTATTTAGGGGTATAGGAGAAAGTGATGAAACGAGTTATAGCTTATTTTGTATCTGGTATGAGGACAGGTTCCTTCTTTTATTTGTGTTTGGTGTTATTATCCCATCTCTATACCAACATCGTCTATCCCGCTGTAAATGCCCGCAACATCCTGGCGATCTTTTTAATGAGTGGAACAATGGGAGTCTTGACGTTCATTCTTGAGGAAGAAGAGTTTTTGACCTATAGTTTGCGTGTGGCCTTGCATTTAGTTGTGACAGCTACCATCTTAGCATTGACCTACTTTATTTTTTGGCTGGGGGGCAGCCTTACGGAGCCCGATTCCTTGGTTGATCTTTCTAGCCATTTACGGCCTGATCTGGCTTTACCAGATTTGGCAGCTCCATAAAAAAACTCAACGAATCAACCAGGCATTGTTGCATCGCAGAAAAGGGAAATAGTCCCAGAAAAAGTGTATAAGAAAACCACGAAGTTCATACCAAACTTCGTGGTTTTACTTTCTTAATAAGTCAAAACAAAGTATTTTTTCTTACCGCGACGGATAACGGTCAATTCATTTTCTAATTTATCGCTATCGCTCAAGACATAGTCAAGGTCTTGGATGCGTTCGCCGTTAACGTAGATAGCACCATTTTGAACATCTTCGCGGGCTTGGCGTTTAGAATTTACCACACCAGCTGTGACCAAGAGTTCAACAATGTTGAGGTTGTCTTCTGCTTGGACCTGGTAGTTTGGCACACCACGAAGGCCTTGTTTGAGCTCTTTGACAGAAAGGTTTTTGATGTTTCCTGCAAAGAGTTGTTCTGTGATGTTGAGGGCTTCCTTGTAGGCTTCTTCACCGTGGACAAGGGTGACCACTTCACGCGCCAAGATCTTTTGAGCCAAGCGTTCATGAGGAGCAGCCTCAAACTGTTTACGGATCTCTTCAATCTCATCAAGTGACAAGAATGTGAAGATCTTCAAGAAGCGCACAGCATCTGCATCCATAACATTCATCCAGAATTGGTACATTTCGTATGGAGATGTTTTGTCTGCATTGAGCCAGACCGCATTACCTTCTGATTTACCGAATTTCTTACCAGTTGCATCTGTGATCAAAGGCACAGTCATAACATGACCAGTTTTATCTGCTTTACGACGCATCAACTCAGTACCGGCTGTCATGTTTCCCCATTGGTCAGATCCACCAATTTGAAGGGTTACATTGTGTTCTTGGTTGAGGACGTAGAAGTCATAGCCTTGCATAATTTGGTAGGCAAACTCTGTGTAAGAAATCCCTGTCTCAATCCGTTTTTTAACAGATTCTTTACTCATCATAGCATTGACTGTAAAGTATTTTCCGACATCACGAAGGAAGTCAATAAAGCTAATGCTTCCGAACCAATCGTAGTTGTTGACCATTTCGGCTTTATTGTCCCCGTTTTCAAAATCGAGGAAACGAGACAATTGTCCTTGAATGGAGCGAACCCATTCTTGTACAGTTTCTTTTGTTTGGAGACTACGTTCAGCATCTTTGAAGGACGGATCTCCAATGAGACCAGTCGCACCGCCAACGAGCGCATAAGGTTTGTGGCCTGCTAGTTGAAGGCGACGGCTCGTCAAGATGGCAACCAAGTGACCAAGGTGAAGGCTGTCAGCAGTTGGATCATAACCAGTATAATAAGAAACCTGACCTTCTTCCAGTGCTTTGCGTAAGGCTTCTTCATCCGTCGTTTGAAATACCAAACCACGCTCTTTTAGCTCATCAAAAATGTGCATGTGTCTTTTCTCCTTTATAAGTTTATTCATTTCTCTATTCTACCATAAACCACGGAAATGGCAATGCTTTCCATCATTTTCTTGTCCTGACCCAAGAAGAATGAGTGACGATTTCTACGCTCTTGTGATTGAAAACAAAGGGTCTAATCTGCTATAATATAGGGAACAAGGAGAAAGAATCAGTGAATCAATTAAAAGAGAAACTGCAAGAGTTTTGGAAGAAAGTCCAAAAATTCTTTGCAAATATGTATATAGAAACTCCGAATAAGGAAAAAAATGAAGAAAGTAGCTGGTCTGTCGGTGATATTTTTGCGACCTTTTTGCGAACCCTCAAACTCTTGTGGGATGTCATGATCGCTCTGTTCGTGTGCCTCTTTTTATTTGGCGCAGGGATCGGGATTGGTTATGCGGCGAGCCTCTTTAGCAACGTCAAGGTTCCAAAGACAGAAGAATTGGTCCAGCAGGTTCGCAACGTCAGCAGTGTTTCAAAACTGACTTATTCCGATAAGAGCTTGATTGCAGAAGTGGACAGTGATTTGATCCGCACGCCAGTAGCAGGAGACGCCATTTCAGACAATGTCAAGAAGGCTGTGATCGCTACTGAGGATGAGAATTTTGAAAGCCACAAGGGGGTTGTACCTAAAGCCGTTCTTCGGGCAACGCTTGGATCTGTAGCCGGTGTGGGTTCCTCTAGTGGGGGATCAACCCTAACCCAGCAGTTGATCAAACAGCAAGTTGTGGGAGACGCTCCGACCTTTACTCGTAAGGCGACAGAGATTGTCGATGCCTTGGCTTTAGAGCGGGGAATGGATAAAAATGAAATCCTAACCACCTACTTAAATGTTTCGCCTTTTGGACGAAACAATCGGGGACAAAATATTGCGGGTGTGGAAGCTGCGGCTCAAGGGATCTTTGGCGTCTCTGCGAAAGACTTATCTGTTCCACAAGCGGCCTTTATCGCTGGCTTGCCACAAAGTCCGATTGTCTACTCCCCCTATGCTGCAGACGGTAGCCTAAAGAGCAAGGAGAACCTCGAGTTAGGTCTGGCGCGTGCCAAAGACGTTTTGTTCAATATGTACCGGACAGGAGCCTTGTCGAAAAAAGACTACGAGACCTATGCTCAGTACGACTTGACCAAAGACTTCATCGCTCCAGATGGCATCGAGAAAACACCGCATGACTACCTCTACTTCCAAGCCATGGCAGAAGCAAAAGAGGCCATGTATGATTACTTGATCAAGCGAGACAATGTCACCAAGCAAGATTTGAAAAATAATGAAACCGTCAAGGCTTACCAAGAATTAGCTGAGAGCGAGTTGCGCGAAGGTGGCTACACCATTCAAACCACGATTAACAAACCGGTTCACAATGCCATGCAGGCCGCAATAGCTAATTTTGGAAGCGTCTTGGATGATGGGACAGGTCTTGTAGAAGTTGGGAATGTCCTTATGGACAACCGAACGGGTGCCGTTTTAGGATTTATCGGCGGACGGAATTTTGACGGCAACCAAAACAACCATGCCTTTGATACAGAACGTTCCCCAGGGTCTACTATCAAACCACTGTTGGCCTATGGGATTGCCATCGACCAAGGCTTGATGGGAAGCAATAGCATCCTTTCTAACTATCCGACTAATTTCTCAAGTGGTGAGCCAATCATGCACGTGGATAGCCGAGGAACGGCTATGATGGATCTTCGTGAGGCTCTCAATACTTCATGGAATATCCCAGCCTATTGGACCTACCGAACCCTACGTGAAAAAGGGGTGGATGTTCCCTCTTACATGAAGAAGATGGGCTATGATATCTCTGAATACGGAATTGAGAGTCTGCCGATGGGTGGAGGAATTGAGGTCACAGTTGCTCAACATACCAATGGTTACCAGACCATAGCCAATAATGGAAACTACCTCAAGCGTTATATGGTAGAGCAAATTATTGATCGGGATGGGGATGTGGTCTATAAGCATGAAGCAGATCCTGTTCGTGTCTACTCTCCAGCAACGGCAACGATTATGCAAGATCTCTTACGTGGAGTGCTCACATCTGGGGCAACCACAACCTTCAAATCACGGCTTAGTCAAGTCAATCCAACGCTGGCTGGTGCTGACTGGATTGGAAAAACTGGTACCACTAATTCAAATGGGGATATGTGGTTGATGTTGTCCACGCCAACTGTCTCTCTAGGAGGGTGGATTGGTCATGACAACAATGCCTCCATGCAGGCACTAACAGGATATAACAATAATGCTCAGTATATGGCACAATTAGTGAATGCGATCTATCAAGCAGATCCGAGTCTTTTGGGTGTCCAAGACAAATTCACTTTCGACAAGAGTGTAATCCGTTCTGAAGTACTCAAATCGACTGGTGAAAAACCAGGCCGCGTCAATGTGAATGGTCGAGATGTCGATGTGAGTGGTCAAATGGTAACAAGCCTTTGGGCAAAAAATGGAGCCCCAACCACTCAGTATCATTTTGCGATTGGAGGTTCTGACAGCGATTATCAGAACGCTTGGGCGGCTATTCTAGGTAATGCTGGTGGCAATCAAAACACTAATAACCGAAATAATAATACAAATAGTAGTGAAACAAGCAGTAGTTCAAGTAGTAGCAATTCAAGCAATAATTCTACAAATCGAAACAGCTCAAATCGTGACAATCGGCGCTAGTCTTATCTAGTAGAAAACCTAGTGAAAGTCTTGATTTTTGAAGGAAAAAACGATATAATAGTTACAACTAATTTGTCGTGTGCTTTATTTGAAATATTGTCCAAATAAGAGCTTACAGCAGTTAAATCTTACTTGAATAAGTCGATTTAGCTGCTCTTTTTGTGTCTATTTTTAGGGAAAATTATAGCTTGTTACAGAAACTTAATTTTTCTAAAAATTACAAAAATGACAAATAAGGGGAAGAGACAGCTCTTCACGTGATGCAAATCACACTAATGTAGTTAAAATCGGATAGGTGGTAGAAATCGTTTTACTAAGCTATCCTAGTATGGAAAAAGGAGTAAAAAACTTTGGCAGGACATGACGTTCAATACGGGAAACATCGGACCCGTCGTAGTTTTTCAAGAATCAAAGAGGTTCTTGATTTACCAAACTTGATTGAAATCCAGACAGACTCATTCAAAGATTTCTTGGATCATGGCTTGAAGGAAGTATTTGAAGATGTGCTTCCCATCTCAAACTTCACGGATACAATGGAATTGGAATTTGTGGGTTATGAAATCCGCGAACCTAAGTATTCGCTTGAAGAAGCGCGCATCCACGATGCCAGCTACTCGGCACCAATCTTTGTGACCTTCCGTTTGGTCAACAAAGAAACAGGTGAAATCAAGACCCAAGAAGTTTTCTTTGGTGATTTCCCAATCATGACTGAAATGGGAACCTTTATCATCAATGGTGGAGAACGGATTATCGTATCTCAGTTGGTCCGCTCACCAGGTGTCTACTTCAATGATAAGGTGGACAAGAATGGTAAGGTTGGTTATGGATCAACTGTTATCCCGAACCGTGGGGCTTGGTTAGAGCTTGAAACTGACTCAAAAGACATTGCTTACACGCGCATCGACCGCACACGTAAAATTCCATTTACAACTCTTGTGCGTGCCCTTGGATTCTCTGGAGATGATGAAATCATCGATATCTTTGGGGATAGCGAATTGGTTCGCAATACCATTGAAAAAGATATCCACAAAAACCCAATGGATTCACGGACAGATGAAGCTCTCAAAGAAATCTATGAGCGTCTTCGTCCAGGTGAACCAAAAACAGCGGAAAGCTCACGTAGCTTGTTGGTAGCTCGTTTCTTTGATCCACGTCGTTATGACTTGGCACCAGTTGGTCGCTACAAGATCAACAAGAAACTCAATATCAAGAACCGCTTGTTGAACCAAACAATCGCAGAACCATTGGTAGATGCTGAAACAGGGGAAATCCTTGTAGAAGCTGGTACTGTCATGACGCGCGATGTGATCGACAGTATCTCAGAACAATTGGATAACGGTTTGAACAAAATCACCTACATTCCAAATGATGCTGCTGTTTTGACAGAGCCAGTAGAATTGCAAAAATTCAAAGTTGTCGCTCCAACAGATCCAGATCGCGTTGTCACCATCATCGGAAATGCTAACCCATCTGACAAAGTACGGATTGTGACTCCAGCTGACATCTTGGCAGAAATGAGCTATTTCTTGAACCTTGCAGAAGGCCTTGGCCGTGTAGATGATATCGACCATCTTGGAAATCGTCGGATTCGTGCCGTTGGTGAATTGCTTGCCAACCAAGTGCGTCTTGGACTTTCACGGATGGAACGAAACGTTCGCGAACGGATGTCTGTACAAGATAACGACGTCTTGACACCACAACAAATCATCAACATCCGCCCAGTAACTGCAGCAATTAAAGAATTCTTTGGATCTTCACAGTTGTCACAGTTCATGGACCAACACAACCCGCTTTCTGAGTTGTCTCACAAACGTCGTTTGTCTGCCTTAGGGCCTGGTGGTTTGACACGTGACCGTGCTGGATATGAAGTTCGTGACGTGCACTATACCCACTATGGTCGTATGTGTCCAATCGAAACACCTGAAGGACCAAACATCGGTTTGATTAACAACTTGTCATCCTACGGACACTTGAACAAATATGGTTTCATCCAAACTCCATACCGTAAAGTAGACCGTGAAAAAGGTGTGGTGACCAACGAAATCGTTTGGTTGACAGCCGATGAAGAAGATGAGTACATTGTCGCACAGGCTAACTCTAAGTTGAACGAAGAAGGTGGCTTTGCAGAGCCAATCGTTATGGGACGTCACCGTGGTAATAACCAAGAATTCCCATCTGATCAAGTCGACTACATGGACGTTTCTCCAAAACAAGTAGTTGCTGTTGCGACAGCATGTATTCCTTTCTTGGAAAACGATGACTCTAACCGTGCCCTCATGGGTGCCAACATGCAGCGTCAGGCTGTCCCATTGATCGATCCAAAAGCACCTTATGTGGGTACTGGTATGGAATACCAAGCAGCCCATGATTCAGGAGCTGCAGTGATTGCTCAATATGATGGTAAAGTCACTTATGCAGATGCGGACAAGGTAGAAGTTCGTCGGGAAGACGGTTCGCTTGATGTCTACCATATTCAAAAATTCCGTCGTTCAAACTCAGGTACTGCCTACAACCAACGGACCCTTGTAAAAGTTGGCGATGTCGTTGAAAAAGGCGACTTTATCGCTGATGGTCCATCGATGGAAAAAGGGGAAATGGCCCTTGGTCAAAACCCAATCGTCGCTTACATGACATGGGAAGGGTATAACTTCGAGGATGCCGTTATCATGAGCGAACGCTTGGTGAAAGAAGATGTCTACACATCTGTTCACTTGGAAGAATTCGAATCAGAAACACGCGATACTAAGTTAGGCCCTGAAGAAATTACCCGTGAAATTCCAAACGTCGGGGAAGATGCTCTTCGTGACTTGGATGAAACAGGTATTATCCGTATTGGTGCGGAAGTAAAAGAAGGCGATATCCTTGTCGGTAAGGTAACACCGAAGGGTGAAAAAGACCTTTCTGCCGAAGAACGTCTCCTTCACGCGATCTTTGGAGATAAATCTCGTGAAGTGCGTGATACTTCTCTTCGTGTACCTCACGGTGGAGATGGAGTCGTTCGCGATGTCAAGATCTTTACGCGTGCAAACGGAGATGAATTGCAATCTGGTGTGAACATGTTGGTTCGTGTTTACATCGCACAAAAACGCAAGATCCGCGTCGGAGATAAGATGGCCGGTCGTCACGGAAACAAAGGGGTTGTGTCTCGTATTGTTCCAGTTGAAGATATGCCTTACCTTCCAGACGGTACACCGGTTGATATCATGTTGAACCCTCTTGGGGTGCCATCACGTATGAATATCGGTCAGGTTATGGAACTTCACCTTGGTATGGCAGCTCGTAACTTGGGTATTCACATCGCAACACCAGTCTTTGACGGAGCAAGCTCAGAAGACCTCTGGGATACTGTGAAAGAAGCTGGTATGGATAGTGATGCCAAGACCATCCTTTACGATGGACGTACAGGTGAGCCGTTTGACAACCGTGTTTCTGTCGGTGTCATGTACATGATCAAGCTTCACCACATGGTTGATGATAAACTTCATGCCCGTTCAGTCGGACCATACTCAATGGTTACCCAACAACCACTCGGAGGGAAAGCTCAGTTTGGTGGACAACGTTTCGGGGAAATGGAAGTGTGGGCCCTTGAGGCTTATGGTGCATCAAATGTCCTTCAAGAAATCTTGACTTACAAGTCAGATGATGTCAACGGACGTTTGAAAGCTTATGAAGCGATTACCAAAGGTAAACCAATTCCAAAACCAGGTGTACCAGAATCTTTCCGCGTTCTTGTCAAAGAATTGCAATCTCTTGGTCTTGACATGCGTGTCTTGGACGAAGATGATCAAGAAGTGGAACTTCGTGACCTCGATGAAGGGGAAGACGATGATGTGATTCATGTGGATGACCTTGAAAAAGCACGTGAAAAAGCAGCCAAGGAAGCAAAAGCGGCCTTTGATGCTGAAGAATCAGAAAAATAATCAGTAAAAATGATTGTCCTGCGAGAAACCAATGTTTCTGACAGGATGATTCGATAACAAGATGCAGACACAAGGAGGTGGCAAGAAAGTTTCCTTTCTTCCCCCACCTAAGCTGTATCCAAATGAAACAAGTATGAAAACAAGGAAAGGTAAGAAATAGTGGTTGATGTAAATCGTTTTAAAAGTATGCAAATCACCCTAGCTTCTCCAATCAAGGTCCGTTCATGGTCTTATGGAGAGGTCAAGAAACCTGAAACAATCAACTACCGTACATTGAAACCAGAACGTGAAGGTCTCTTTGATGAAGTCATCTTTGGACCTACAAAAGACTGGGAATGTGCGTGTGGGAAATACAAACGGATCCGTTACAAAGGGATCGTTTGTGACCGCTGTGGGGTTGAAGTAACACGTGCGAAAGTTCGTCGTGAACGCATGGGGCACATCGAGTTGAAAGCACCTGTATCACACATCTGGTACTTCAAAGGAATCCCTTCTCGTATGGGATTGACTTTGGATATGAGTCCTCGTGCCCTTGAAGAAGTCATCTACTTCGCAGCTTACGTGGTGATCGATCCAAAAGATACTCCACTTGAGCACAAATCCATTATGACGGAACGCGAATACCGTGAACGCTTACGTGAATACGGACCAGGTTCCTTTGTAGCTAAGATGGGTGCAGAAGCGATCCAAGACCTCTTGAAACAAGTGGATCTGGAAGCTGAAATTGCTCTCTTGAAAGAAGAATTGAAGACTGCAACTGGTCAAAAACGTGTGAAGGCTGTGCGTCGTTTGGATGTCTTGGATGCCTTCTACAAATCTGGCAACAAGCCAGAATGGATGGTCCTCAACATCCTTCCGGTTATTCCACCAGATCTTCGTCCGATGGTCCAATTGGATGGTGGCCGTTTTGCTGCCTCTGACTTGAATGACCTTTACCGTCGTGTGATCAACCGGAACAACCGTTTGGCACGTTTGCTTGAGTTGAATGCCCCTGGTATCATCGTGCAAAACGAAAAACGGATGCTCCAAGAAGCTGTCGATGCTTTGATCGACAACGGTCGTCGTGGTCGTCCGATCACAGGACCAGGTAGCCGTCCACTGAAATCATTGAGCCACATGCTCAAAGGGAAACAAGGACGCTTCCGTCAAAACTTGCTCGGTAAACGGGTGGACTTCTCAGGACGTTCCGTTATCGCCGTTGGTCCAACTCTTAAGATGTACCAATGTGGTGTGCCACGTGAAATGGCCATCGAGCTCTTCAAACCATTCGTGATGCGTGAAATCGTTGCGCGTGATATCGTACAAAACGTTAAAGCTGCAAAACGATTGGTCGAACGTGGAGATGAACGCATCTGGGATATCTTGGAAGAAGTGATCAAAGAACACCCAGTTCTCTTGAACCGCGCACCGACCCTTCACCGTTTGGGGATCCAAGCCTTTGAGCCAGTCTTGATTGACGGGAAAGCTCTTCGCTTGCACCCACTTGTCTGTGAAGCCTACAATGCTGACTTTGACGGTGACCAAATGGCCATCCACGTACCACTTTCAGAAGAAGCCCAAGCAGAAGCTCGTATCTTGATGTTGGCTGCTGAGCACATCTTGAATCCGAAAGACGGGAAACCAGTCGTTACCCCATCTCAGGACATGGTTTTGGGGAACTACTACCTCACTATGGAAGAAGCTGGTCGTGAAGGGGAAGGCATGGTCTTCAAAGATCGTGATGAAGCAGTGATGGCCTTTCGTAATGGCTATGTTCATTTGCATACACGTGTCGGAATTTCGACCGATAGCTTGGACAAACCATGGACAGAAGCGCAACAACACAAGATTCTCTTGACAACTGTTGGTAAGATCCTCTTTAACGATATCATGCCTGCAGAGCTTCCATACCTTCAAGAGCCAAACAATACCAACTTGACAGAAGGCGTTCCAGCTAAGTACTTCTTGGAGCCTGGTCAAGATGTGAAAGCGGCGATTGAGAAATTGGAATTGAACGTTCCATTCAAGAAGAAAAATCTTGGGAATATCATTGCGGAAATCTTCAAACGCTTCCGTACAACCGAAACTTCTGCTTTCTTGGACCGCTTGAAAGACTTGGGTTACCATCATTCAACCCTTGCTGGTTTGACAGTGGGGATTGCCGATATTCCGGTCGTTGAAGATAAGGCAGAAATTATTGAAGAATCTCACAAACGTGTGGAACAAATCACCAAACAATTCCGTCGTGGTTTGATCACGGATGACGAACGCTACAATGCCGTTACAGCTGAATGGCGTGCAGCTCGTGAGAAATTGGAAAAACGCTTGGTGGATAACCAAGATCCGAAGAACCCAATCGTTATGATGATGGACTCTGGAGCCCGTGGTAACATCTCAAACTTCTCGCAACTTGCTGGTATGCGTGGTTTGATGGCCGCTCCAAACGGACGGATCATGGAATTGCCAATCCTGTCAAACTTCCGCGAAGGTTTGTCAGTACTCGAAATGTTCTTCTCAACTCACGGTGCCCGTAAAGGGATGACCGATACGGCCCTCAAGACAGCCGACTCAGGTTACTTGACTCGTCGTTTGGTTGACGTGGCCCAAGACGTCATTATCCGTGAAGACGACTGTGGAACAGACCGTGGACTTGTGATCCGTGCCATTACTGATGGTAAGGAAATGATCGAGCCACTCGAAGAACGCTTGACTGGTCGTTATACCAAGAAATCTGTTAAACATCCTGAAACAGGTGAAGTCATCGTTGGTCCAGATACCTTGATTTCAGAAGACCTAGCACGTGAAATTGTCAAAGCTGGTGTGGAAGAAGTCACTATCCGCTCTGTCTTTACATGTAACACCCGCCATGGTGTCTGCCGTCACTGTTATGGTATCAACTTGGCGACTGGTGATGCGGTTGAAGTGGGTGAAGCAGTCGGAACTATCGCTGCCCAATCTATCGGGGAACCTGGTACACAGTTGACCATGCGTACCTTCCACACGGGTGGGGTTGCCTCAAATACCGATATCACGCAAGGTCTTCCTCGTGTCCAAGAAATCTTTGAAGCCCGCAATCCAAAAGGGGAAGCGGTCATCACTGAGGTCAAAGGGGAAGTCACAGCGATCGAAGAAGATGCTTCTACACGCACCAAGAAAGTCTTTGTTAGCGGAGCAACTGGTGAGGGCGAATACGTTGTCCCTTACACTGCCCGCATGAAAGTCGAAGTGGGAGATCAAGTCTCTCGTGGTGCGGCTCTGACAGAAGGGTCTATCCAACCAAAACGTCTCCTTGCCGTTCGTGATGTCTTGTCGGTTGAAACTTACCTTCTTGCGGAAGTACAAAAAGTATACCGTAGCCAAGGGGTAGAAATCGGCGACAAACACATCGAGGTAATGGTTCGTCAAATGATCCGTAAAGTACGTGTCATGGATCCAGGAGATACAGACCTTCTCATGGGTACGCTTATGGACATTACAGACTTTACAGATGCTAATAAGGATGTCCTTATCTCTGGTGGAGTTCCTGCGACTGCTCGTCCAGTCCTTATGGGAATCACCAAAGCCTCTCTTGAAACCAACAGTTTCTTGTCAGCTGCTTCCTTCCAAGAAACCACTCGTGTTCTTACGGACGCAGCGATCCGCGGTAAGAAAGACCATCTCCTTGGACTTAAGGAAAATGTTATCATTGGTAAGATTATTCCTGCGGGTACAGGTATGGCTCGTTACCGTAATTTGGAACCACAAGCGATTAATGAAGTTGAAATTATCGAAGAAGTACCATTAACAGATGGAACAGTCGATGAAGTTCAAACAGCTGAAGTCGTAGAAGAATAAGAAAATTAGTCGGAACTACATGTTCCGGCTTTTTTTGAAAAAAGGACCCAATAGCAATTAGGCAGTCTATTTTTGAAAAATAATGGTGAAAATCACCTGAAAACTACCTGGAAAATCATGCTCTGAGCAGAAAACTTTTATTCTCAAAGGATTTTCTATATAATAGAGGATACAAAGGATGGAAGAGTTTATGTATCGAGTGATTGAAATGTACGGGGACTGTGAACCCTGGTGGTTTTTAGAAGGTTGGGAAGATGATATCGTGAGTAGTCGGAAGTTTGAAGACTATTACCAGGCTTTAAAATACTACAAGCAGAAGTGGTTGGAGTTAAATGAGCACTTTCCAAGTTATAAGAGTCGGAGTGATCTCATGACGATCTTTTGGGATACCAAGGAGCAAGAGTGGTGTGAGGACTGCAGTGAAGATGTGCAGCTTTTCCACTCGATTGTCCTCTTAGAAGACGAGCACAAGATCCCTAAAAGCAAGCTCCGCCCAGGCTACGAAAAGGAAAAAGGCAGTCGCAAGCACCGTTCTTGTCAATATACACTCGATTCAAAAAAGGGGACAACCCTGTCATAAGAGACATTCGGAAGATTTTTTAGAGCGATCTAGAAAGTCTTCTTTTTTTGTCTTCTTTTTCGAATAGTATAAGTGAGAGGAGGAACTATGGTTCAAGAAATTGCAAAAAAACTGATCCACATGGGGAAAAAGGAAGAAGCTCAGGATCTTTACTTCATTCCTCGGAAGGAGGAGTACCAAGTTTTTATGAGGGTGGGAGACGAGAGGCGCTTTGTGCAGTCCTTCCCTTTTGAGGAGATGACGGCTATTATCAGCCACTTCAAATTTGTAGCAGGGATGAATGTGGGAGAAAAAAGGCGCAGCCAGCTAGGATCGTGTGATTACCCATTAGAGGATGGAGTGGTCTCGATTCGCTTGTCAACGGTGGGGGATTATCGTGGTTATGAAAGCTTGGTCATTCGGCTCTTGCATGATGAGGAACGTGAATTGCGGTTTTGGTTTGACCAGCTGCCAGACTTGCAGAAGAAATTGGCTGGTCGTGGGCTTTATCTTTTTGCGGGCCCCGTTGGCTCGGGAAAGACCACTCTCATGCATGCTTTGGCGCAAGAGCGCTTTGCGGACCAGCAAGTCATGTCTATTGAAGATCCTGTCGAGATCAAGCAGGATAATATGCTTCAGCTTCAGCTGAATGACCAGATCGGCATGACCTATGACAACCTGATCAAACTCTCCTTGCGCCATCGGCCGGACCTTCTCATCATTGGGGAAATCCGAGATAAGGAAACAGCTCGTGCAGTCGTACGAGCTAGTTTGACAGGAGTCACCGTCTTCTCTACGATTCATGCGAAAAGCGTTCGAGGTGTTTATGAGAGGCTCTTAGAACTTGGAGTGAGTGAGGAAGAACTCAAGATTGTTTTACAAGGTATTTGCTACCAACGATTAATTGCAGGAGGAGGTGTGGTCGATTTTGCGACGGAAAACTACCAAGAGCACTCAGCCAGCCGCTGGAACCAACAAATGGATCTCTTGGCTCAATCGGGATATATCCAGCTGGCTCAGGCGCAAGCCGAAAAAATTATCTACCGCTAAACAAAAGCAAATCATCGAATTGTTTTTGAATCTTTATTCGAGTGGTTTTCATCTGTCTGAGATTGTCGATTTTCTGGATCGCTCTCACCTAGTGGAGAGTCGTTTGGTTTCCCAGATGCGAGAGGACCTCTCGAGGGGGCGGAGTTTTTCAGAAATGATGGCAGGGATCGGTTTTTCAGATGCGGTCACGACACAGCTGTCTCTCGCTGAGCTCCATGGCAATCTTGCATTGAGCTTGGAGAAAATCAGTGCTTACCTAGAAAACATGCGCAAGGTCAAGAAAAAGCTGATTGAGGTGAGCACCTATCCTCTTATCTTGCTTGGGTTTTTAGTTCTGATTATGCTAGGCTTGCGCAATTATTTGCTTCCTCAAATGGATGCTCAAAATATTGGGACGCAATTGATCAGTTCCTTCCCCCAACTCTTTTTGGCCTTAGGAGTGGGACTGGTGACCTTCTTCTTACTCGGCTTTCTCTATTACCGCCAGTCAGGCAAGATCAACGTTTTTAGAAGCTTGTCTCATCTGCCTTTCGGGAAAGGCATGATTCAAGCTTATTTGACAGCCTATTATGCCAGAGAATGGGGCAATCTGATTGGGCAAGGATTGGAGTTGTCTCAGATTTTTTCCATGATGCAGGAGCAAAAATCCCAGCTTTTTCAAGAAATTGGAAGGGACTTAGCTCTTTCTTTAGACCGTGGCCAGTCCTTTTCAGAGACGGTCAGGGGGTATACTTTTTTCAAAAAAGAATTGCCCCTTATGATTGAATACGGTGAAGTCAAATCAAAGCTCGGAAGTGAGCTAGAGATCTACGCTGAAAAAACATGGGAAGATTTCTTTCGTCGGGTTCACAAGGCCATGAATGTAATACAACCCTTGGTGTTTGTCTTTGTGGCTCTTGTGATTGTGTTACTCTATGCAGCCATGTTGCTGCCGATTTATCAAAATATGGAGGTCCATTTATGAAAACATTAAAAACCTATAAGGTTAAAGCCTTTACACTGATTGAAATGTTGGTGGTCTTATTGATCATCAGTGTGCTCTTATTGCTCTTTGTGCCGAATTTGACCAAGCAAAAAGACTCCGTGAAAGAGACAGGAAATGCAGCGGTTGTGAAGGTGGTCGAAAGCCAGGCTGAATTGTACGAGCTCAATCATACCAATGACCAAGCTACTCTAGCAAAGCTGATTGCTGATGGAAATATTACCAACAAACAAGCAGAGTCCTACCGTGCCTATTATGCGAAAAATAGTGGAGAAACTCGTGCGGTTGCAGATTAAGGCCTTCACCTTGGTGGAGACCCTTCTGACCTTGATGATCGTTAGTTTTATTTATCTGGGTTTATCGGGATCGATCAAGAAGAGCTTTCAGCAGGTGGAAGAAAAAGTATTTTTTGCAGAGTTTGAACACCTCTATCAAGAAAGCCAAAAGATAGCCTTGGCAAGGCAAACGGAATTGGATGTTGAAGTGACTGCAAGGAAGATTCAAACGCCCTACCAGACGGTGGAGATTCCTGATTCTGTCATTTTGCAAGATCCTAAAACTATTCGTTTAGACCGTGCAGGTGGCAATTCATCCCTGGCCAATGTTCACTTTCAGACACAGAGAGGAGTGGTGACCTATCAGCTTTCGCTTGGAAATGGGAAAATTAAAAAAAGCATCCGTTCCCGCTAGTATTCTCATAGAATCTTTGGTAGCCTTGGGTTTATTTGCCATGATTACGACCTTATTGTTAGGGGAGATCCGGCGTTCGCGCAAGGAGCGACTAGCGGATTTCAAAGAGGTAGAGGTCTTATCTGTCGCTCAAATGGCGCTTCAGACAGGGCAAAATCATCTAGAGGCCAATGGCATTCAGGTTCAAGTCGAAAAAGATGCCGATCAACTCACGGTCTATCATCAAGGAAAGGTGGTACTGCATGTGGAATAAAGGAAAGGTCAAGGCCTTTACCCTGCTCGAAGCCTTGGTCGCTCTCTTGGTGCTCAGTGGGGGAGTGTTGGTCTTTCAAGGCTTGACCAAGCTCCTGCATGCTGAATTGGACTACCAAGCGCATCAAAAGCAGGAAGAATGGATACTTTTTCAGCAACAATTGCAGGTGGAATTGGACCGGAGCCATTTTGAAAAAGTAGCGGACAATCATATCTACTTGGTTCAGGATCAAAAACCAATTGCCATTGGTCAATCTAAAGGAGATGATATCCGAAAAACAGATGATAAGGGCAGGGGCTATCAGCCTATGATTTCAGGGGTTCGCTCTAGCCAAATTTGGCAGGAGGGAGAGTTGATTCATCTGCGGTTGAATTTCGAAGAAGGTCTAGAAAGGGAGTATGTCTACCATGTGGTACCAGCGATGCAAAATGAAAAAAGTTAAGGCTGGTGTCTTGCTCTACGCCCTCTTGATGGCAGCGATTTTTAGTCTCTTACTTCAGTTTTACCTGCACCGTCAGGTTGCGGAAAGACGAATCTTAAAGACGAGTCAAGATCGCCTTCGGGCCTATGCTTTGGTGCAAATGGCTCTTGAAAAGAGAAAGAGTGATGAGAAGACATCAGAGATTCATTTAAAATCTGGAGTTGTTCAGCTACAGCAGGACACTGATTTTCTTCATGCTCAGGCTAAGATGGATGGCGAAAGCTATGAGTTTGTCCTTCCTGTGAGGGAAGAAAAAGAAAGGAAGAAGACGCAGAAAGATAAAGAGCAGACAGGGAGCGAAAAGCCTTCTGAAGAGACGCCAAATGAGACCAAGGAGCCATCAGAAAATAGCGAAAAAGACTAATTTTTGGTATGATAGGGTGCGGAGGAAATCATGAATTTCGAAAAAATTGAACAAGCCTATACCTATCTATTAGAAAACACTCAAAGTATTCAAAATGAATTGTCGACCAACTTTTATGACGCCTTGATTGAACAAAATGCCATGTATTTGGATGGCAAGACAGATCTAGACATTGTTAAAAACAATAGCAAAAAATTAAAAGAACTAGGTTTAAGTAAGGAAGAATGGCGCCGAGCCTACCAATTCCTTTTTATGAAAGCTGCTCAGACAGTGCCTTTACAAGCGAATCACCAGTTCACACCAGATGCGATTGGTTTTATCATTACATTTTTGATCGATCAGTTGGCTAAAAGCGACCAACTGGATGTCTTAGAAGTGGGAAGTGGAACCGGAAATCTCGCTGAGACTATTGTCAACAATAGCCGTCTCACGATTGATTACTTAGGATTGGAAGTAGATGATCTCTTGATTGACCTATCTGCTAGTATCGCAGACGTGATGGAATCCAGTGTTGTCTTTGCACAAGGAGACGCGGTGCGTCCTCAAGTGTTGAAAGAAAGTGACTTGATCGTTAGTGACTTACCGATTGGCTATTATCCAGATGATGCGATTGCACAGCGCTATCAGGTGGCGAGCTCCGAAGGCCATACCTATGCCCATCACCTCATGATGGAACAAGCTCTGAAATACCTGAAACCTCAAGGAGTTGCCATCTTTTTAGCTCCAAATAACCTCTTGACAAGCCCTCAGAGTGATCTGTTGAAAGCTTGGCTAACAGACAAGGCTCAAATCCTTGCCATGCTGACCTTGCCAGAATCTCTCTTTTCAAATCCAGCCTATGCAAAGACGATTTTCGTCCTACGAAAACAAGAAGAAGAGTCTGTTCAGCCCTTTGTCTATCCGTTTACCGATCTCCAGGATCAAGACCAGGTGGTTCACTTTATGGAAAGTTTCCAAAACTGGTTAAAGGATAGTGAAATTTGATCAAAGATCTGATATAATAGAGGAAGTGAAAACGCTTAATGAGGTGAATATATGTCGAAAACAATTTCTATTAATGCAGGAAGCTCTAGTTTGAAATGGCAATTATACCAAATGCCAGAGGAAACTGTTCTTGCAAAAGGGTTGATTGAACGGATCGGTTTGAAAGATTCTATTTCAACTGTTAAATTTGATGGACGCTCTGAAAAACAAGTATTAGATATCCAGGACCATACACAAGCTGTAAAAATTTTGTTGGATGATTTGATTCGCTTTGATATTATCAAATCCTACGATGAGATTACAGGTGTGGGCCACCGCGTCGTTGCTGGTGGAGAATACTTCAAGGATTCTGCCTTGGTAGATGACGAAGTCCTTCGAAAAGTAGAAGAATTGTCTTTGTTAGCACCTCTTCATAATCCTGCAAATGCAGCTGGAATTCGTGCCTTTAGAGAGATTTGTCCAAATATTACCAGTGTTGTGGTATTTGATACTTCTTTCCATACAACTATGCCGGAAAAAGCTTATCGTTACCCTCTTCCAACCAAATATTACACAGAAAATAAGGTCCGTAAGTACGGTGCTCATGGAACCAGTCACCAGTATGTGGCTGGGGAAGCAGCTAAACTTCTCGGAAAACCATTAGAAGAATTGAAATTGATCACCTGCCACGTTGGAAATGGTGTATCTGTTACAGCGGTTGACAAGGGAATCTCTGTGGATACCTCAATGGGCTTCACCCCTCTAGGTGGAGTCATGATGGGAACCCGTACAGGGGATCTCGATCCAGCGATTATTCCTTACTTGATGAAGCATACAGAGGATTTCAATAAGCCTGAAGATATTAGCCGTATCCTCAATCGTGAATCAGGTCTTCTGGGTGTTTCTGAATCTTCTAGCGACATGCGGGATATTCATACAGCGATGCACAATGGAGACGAAAAAGCTAAATTGGCTTACGATATCTTTATCGATCGTTTGCAAAAATACATCGGTCAATACTTAGCTGTCTTGAATGGTGCAGATGCCATCATCTTTACAGCAGGAATCGGTGAAAATGCAGTAAACGTTCGTTCTTCTATTATCAATGGAATCAGCTGGTTTGGCTGCAAGGTCGACCCTGAAAAGAACGTCTTTGGAGTTGTCGGAGATATTTCCACAGACGATTCCCGTGTGAAGGTATTGGTGATTCCAACCGATGAAGAGTTGGTGATTGCGCGTGACGTTGAACGTTTCAAAAATCAGTAAACTGAAATAAAGTGAGAAGGCTGGAGGCGAAAGCCCCAGTCTTCTTATTTTATACAAGAAAGAGGTTGTCCATTGAAAAACATACAGTCTTTTATTCGAGAGCACCCATTATGTAAGAATGCCCTCTGGCTCCTTCTTTTTGTCCCCTTATTCTTTCTCTCACAATTCCCCCTCATCACCATGGTTTATTCCCTTCAAGAAGGAGTAGATGCAAGGTGGGTCACTATCCTCACTCTTTTGGCGACAGTGGCAGTACTCTTTGTTTTTTATAGGGTCATCAAGATGAGCCCTCTGGAGAACTTAGATGTTCGGGTTATTACCTGGCCAGCTCTGGGGAGAAATTTTCTTTTTCTTCTCTTGTTGATGGCTAATAATCTGCTCGCCTATCCCTTGTTGAAACAAGAGGCAGGTGGTACAACAGCAAACCAAGCGGCTCTGAATGAGCTGCAATCTCATGCTCCTTTTCTTGCTATGGGAATGGTCGTGATCCTTGTCGCTCCGATTCTAGAAGAGCTGCTCTGTCGGGCCATCATCCCTCGTTTGATCTTTCGAGGGGCAGAACCGATCGGTTACCTAGCCGGTGCTCTCTTTTTTACCTACTTGCATGGACCGAGTACCCTAGGGGAGTGGGTAGCTTACGGAGGCATGTCCTTGATCTTAACTTGGGTGGCTTATCGCTATAAGCGGATCGAGTATAGCATCTGTCTCCATATGACCTTGAATGCGCTAGCTTATTATTATCCAGCTGTATTCCTCCTTTGTTTATTGCCGGTATCGAGAGTTTTCTTCCATGATAAATTATGATAAAATGGTAGGTACCAATGAGTTTTGATGCAGAACCTTCGTACAGAAGGTCAGAAAAATAAGCAATCCGTATGGAGAATGAACTCAGAGGTTTAGAACATTTGTTCTAGCCTCTTTTGTTCGCAATCATGCTGTAGGAAGGGAATCAAAGGAGAACGAAAATGATTGATAAAAAATGGCTGAGTGGCCAAGGGACCTTTCTTTGTGGGATCTTAAATGTCACTCCGGATTCATTTTCTGATGGCGGTATGTATACGAGTGTGGATGCAGCCTTGCAACAGGCGAGAAAACTGATCCAAGAAGGAGCTCAGATCCTCGATATCGGAGGAGAATCAACCAGACCAGGAAGTCATTATGTGGAGATCCAAGAAGAGATTGACCGCGTGGTTCCAGTGATTAAAGCCATTCGGCAAGAAAGTGATGTCTTGATCTCGGTGGATACCTGGAAGTCTCAAGTGGCGGCGGCGGCGCTCGAAGCTGGAGCTGATATTGTCAACGATATTACTGGTTTTCTTGGAGATCCTAAGATGGCTGCTGTCGTCGCGGAGCATGAAGCGAGCGCAGTTCTCATGTTTAATCCAGTGATGGCAAGACCGCATCATCCAAGTTCCACTATCTTTCCAAGTTTTGGTTTCGAACCAGTCTTTTCAGAGCAAGAGCTTCAACAGATGGCTCAAGAACCGATTCAAGACTTGATGTGGACCTTCTTTGACCGCTCGCTTGCGGTAGCGAAAGCAGCCGGTGTCCAGATGGATCGTATTATGTTGGATCCTGGGATCGGATTTGGGTTGACCAAGCGAGAGAACTTACTCTTATTACAAGAACTCGGGACGATTCACCAAAAGGGGTATCCGATCTTTCTAGGGGTCTCCCGCAAACGCTTTGTGGTCAACATTATTGAGGAAGCTGGATTTGAGACAGATCCTGCAACGGAGACTGGTTTTTGGAATCGGGACCTGGCTTCGAGCCATTTGACGAGTATTGCAGCCAGTCAAGGAGTCGAAGTGGTGCGGGTGCATGATATTCCCCTTCACAAGATGGCAGCAAGTCTAGGCCAAGCCATTTTCCAAGCCCAAGAGGCAGCAGATACCAATTTAAAACAATACAAGTAAATGAAGACAAAAGAACATCAGTTGGATCTTCGTTGGCTAGAAGCATATCGTTCTCAAGATCCACATTTCGGCTTGGAGCGCATGGAAGCTCTCTTGGCTTTGAGAGGAAATCCTCACCTAGACTGTCGGGTCATTCATGTTGCGGGGACCAATGGCAAAGGCTCTACCATTGCTACCTTGTCCCAACTCTTGAGGCAGGCAGGTTTACGGGTTGGAGTCTTTACCTCTCCTTATCTGATCCATTACAATGACCAAATCACCATTAATGGCGAAGCCATTTCGGATCAAGACCTGCAAACCTACCTGGATAGTTACCAGCAACTCCTGGAAGCTGAAGAATCATCGGCCGTCTTTCAAGGGTTGACGGAATTTGAAGTGATGACAGCCATCGCCTATGATTATTTTGCTCACGAGGAGCTGGATTATGTGATCATAGAAGTCGGTATGGGCGGACGACTAGACAGTACCAATGTCTGTCAGCCTGTTCTGACCGCGATCACTTCGATTGGCTTGGATCATGTCGCCCTTCTTGGGCCAGATCTGACTTCCATCGCCCGTGAGAAGGCTGGCATCATTAAGCCAGGAATTCCTCTGGTCCTAGGGAAATTAGAAGCAGAAGCTAGCCAAGTCATTGAAGGTATTGCGATTCAAAAGCAGGCACCGATAACAGCCTATGACAGAGATTACCAAGTTGAACTAGAGGCCTCTTGTTTATCTGGCCAATCCTTTTCTTATCACAGTTCCAAAAGAGAAAAATCCTCTTATCAAGTAGCGCTCTTAGGTCATCACCAGGCCAGAAATGCAGCTCTTGCGATCAGTATCTGTGATATACTTTTTGAAAGAGAAGGGCGTGAACTCTTGTCAAGAGAGTTAGTGGATGAGGCCTTGCATCAAGTCGTCTGGCCTGGTCGGATGGAAGTGGTCTCGCAAAATCCCATGATCTTGCTAGATGGGGCTCATAATCCCCATGCCGTTGCGCCTTTGATCGCAAGTCTTCGGGAACTTTTCCCAGGTCAAAAAAAGACCATTCTTTTTACCTGCATCCGGACCAAAGCCTTAGAAGAGATGCTCATTCAGTGGCAGGAACTAGAAAATAGTCGCTTGATCCTCACGACCTTTGAAGATCCAAGAGCCTATTCTCAAGAAGAGATAAGAGCTGCTGCGAAAAACCATCAGCTTGAGGAAGTCAACTGGCAAGAGTTTCTACAAAACTGGCAAGCAAAAGGCGATGAGCTCCTCATTGTAACGGGGTCGCTCTACTTCCTTAGCCAGGTACGACCTTATTTATTAAAAACAGAAAAATCCAACTAGGAGATGATATGGATACAAAGAAAATTGAAGAAGCAGTGAAAATGATCATCGAGGCAGTCGGTGAAGATGAGAACCGTGAGGGCCTTCAGGAAACGCCGACCCGTATTGCAAAGATGTACCAAGAAATCTTTGCAGGACTAGGGCAGACAGCAGAAGAGCACCTGTCTAAATCATTTGAAATCATTGATAACAATATGGTGGTCGAGAAGGATATCTTCTTCCATTCCATGTGTGAGCATCACTTTTTACCATTTTATGGAAAAGTGCACATTGCTTACATTCCAAATGGCCGTGTGGCTGGGCTTTCAAAACTGGCTCGTACGGTCGAAGTTTACGCTAAAAAACCACAGATTCAGGAACGTTTGACGGTAGAAATCGCAGATGCCTTGATGGAATATCTTGGAGCACAAGGAGCACTTGTCTGGGTAGAAGCAGAGCATATGTGTATGAACATGCGTGGTGTCCGTAAACCTGGGACCGCTACAGTGACAACTGCTGCGCGTGGACTGCTTGCGACAGATAAAGACTTAAAAAATGAAGCCTATAAACTCATGGGCCACTAATGGCTGGCTATAAGAGGTGAAGAGAGTGGATCAATTACGGATCAAGGACTTAGAGGTATACGCCTATCATGGTGTTTTTCCAGCAGAAAAAGAATTGGGACAACGCTTTGTCCTAGACCTATGGGTAGATTATGAGATGACTCGCGCTGCCCGCACAGGTGATTTGGAAGCTTCGATCCATTATGGGATCTTGGCGGAACAGTTGACCGAGTGGATGCAGGCAGAAAAGATCGATCTGATTGAAACAGTGGCCTTTCAATTGGTTCAAAAGATTTTCGAAAGCTATTCCTTTGTAGAAAAAGTTCGTCTGGAGTTGAAAAAACCTTGGGCTCCTGTTCCCTTGCCACTCGAGACTTGTTCGGTGACAATCGAACGGGAGAAAAAACGGGCCTTTATTGGGCTTGGCACCAATATGGGAGATAAACAACTGCAACTAGAGACGGCGCTAGAGAAACTCAAGGATCGAGGCATTCGGATTCTTCAGACATCTACAAGGATTGAAACAGAACCTTGGGGAGGAGTGGAGCAGGACACCTTTTTGAATCAGGTGGCAGAGGTTGAAACCTGGATGACCCCAGAGGATTTACTAGAGACCTTACTTGCCATTGAGCAGGAAATGGGGCGTGTCCGTGAGGTCAAGTGGGGGCCACGTGTGATCGATCTAGATCTACTCTATATTGAGGACACCATTTGTTACAGTCCGAGCTTGATCTTGCCACATCCTTATGTGGCAGAACGTGCCTTTGTCCTAGAGTCTTTGAATGAAATTGCTCCTCATTTTGTGGACCCTGTTCAAAGAAAGCCCATTCGCCAATTATGGGAGGCTGTCAAATAGTCTCTCTTCTTTGAATTATAAAAAAACAATCCCTGTTCGAGGGATTGTTGAGAGCGTAGATAAACGAATCTTTAATAGAATCTAATCAATTCTTTAAAAATTATACTCGTTATAGTTATTCAGTCATCTAATGAAACTTTCCGCCGTGAGAAAAGTGCCTGAAACAATACCGTTTCAGGCACTCGGAATTATTGAGACCTTAGGCTCAATAATTAGTCATGGAACTTCGTAGAAGTTCCATGACGTCCGTACTCACCTAAGGAAAGTTTTTTAAGAAGACTTTGTCTTCAATCTGAACAATTCCTAAAACAGGGATTGTTTTTGTTTGTCTGAGTTTATTTACGATACAAACGATCGTACTGGTAGACAGGGTCCATGGTGACGTTGATACCGAGCTTGCGAAGGACATTCTTGTCTTCGTCTGTCAGCATCACGGTTGAGTGGGCTTCGCTGCCTTTCAACTTGCCTAATTCTTGCATCGCAAGCTTAGCATCTTCGTTGCTCATAGCTGTAATGGCCAGGGCAATGAGGATCTCGTTTGAGTGAAGACGAGGGTTGCGGCTACCCAAATGATTGATCTTCAAACCTTGGATAGGTTGGACGTATTCTGGCTCGATTAATTTGGTTTCTTTATCAATATGCGCCAATTTCTTGATCGCATTGATCAAGAGGGCTGCGGTTGGGCCAAAGAGATCAGAGGTTTTTCCGGTTACCATCTCGCCGTTTGGCAATTCAAGGGCCAAGGCTGGCTCCCCTGTTTCTTCTTCTTTTTGGCGGGCAAGCACGGTCACTTTCCGATCATTTGGAGTAATGCCCAAATCATTCATCAAGAGCTCAATCTTCTTGACAGCCCCTTCACCGACACGTTCAGCTTTGACATCCAAGATAGTTTGGTAATAGCGACGTATGATTTCTTGTTGGGAAGCTTCAATCGCAGCGTCATTGTCCACAATGGCAAAGCCAACCATGTTGACGCCCATATCTGTTGGGGAAGCGTATGGAGAGGTTCCTAAGATGCGTTCCAACATGCGCTTCAAGACAGGGAAGATTTCGATATCGCGGTTGTAGTTGACCGTTGTTTCTCCATAGGTTTGGAGGTGGAAGGGATCGATCATATTGACATCGTCTAGATCTGCAGTCGCTGCTTCATAAGCCAAGTTAACTGGGTGGTGCAAAGGAAGATTCCATACTGGGAAGGTTTCAAACTTGGCATAACCTGATTTGATCCCATTTAATTGGTCATGGTACATATTGGACATACACGTTGCCAGCTTACCAGAACCAGGTCCAGGAGCTGTCACAACGACCAAATTGCGGCTAGTTTTGATGTAGTCATTTTTCCCCATCCCTTCAGGAGAGATGATGTGGTCCATATCGGTCGGATAGCCCTTGATCGGATAGTGGAGATAAGAGGCGATCCCGCTCTTGTCTAGTTGTTTGCGAAAGGCATCTGCTGCAGCTTGTCCAGCATATTGGGTGATGACGACAGAGCCTACAAAGATCCCCAATTCATTGAATTTGTCGATCAAGCGTAGCACTTCTTGGTCATAAGAAATTCCTAGATCCCCACGGGCTTTTGAGTGCTCAATGTTGTTGGCGTTGATGGCAATGACAATTTCCACCTGGTCGCGCAATTCTTGGAGCAGCTTGATCTTATTGTCTGGTTCGTATCCAGGGAGGACACGAGCAGCGTGGAAGTCTTCTAACATCTTACCACCAAATTCAAGGTAGAGCTTGCCATCGAATTGATTGATCCGCTCAATAATATGGTCACGTTGCAAGTTCAAATACTTTTCAGAACTAAAAGCTTGTTTTTTCATGTAAAACTCCTGTAATAAGGGAAGGGTCTGCCACACAAATCCAAGGATGAGTGTTCCGTTCCCTACCATTTCATTCTTTCATATTATATCAGAAAACAGATGGAAGATAAAATATTCTAAGATACTTTCCTAAGGGGAGTGCGGATGCTAAGGGACTCAATGGTGACTCACGCTGGAAAGTTTCAAAGAGAACCTTGTTTCCCCCCTAAAAAAGCCCCTTACGGGGCCTCAGATCGATGTTGTTTAATAGTGTTTGATCAAATCAACTGTAGAGCGATCCAATTTCTTAACCAATGCTTGTAAGAAGGCTTGCGCTTGCAAGAAATCATCCATGGCATAGAGGGTTTGGTGAGAGTGGATGTAACGTGCACAGACACCAATAGTGGTTGATGGGACTCCGCCGTTCTTCAAGTGTGCTGCACCTGCATCGGTACCACCTTTGGCACAATAGTATTGGAATTTGATGCCCGCTTCTTCAGCCGTAGTGAGCAAGAAATCTTTCATATTTGGTAGCATGATGTGACCTGGATCGTAGAAACGAAGCAGTGTTCCTTCCCCAATCGCACCTTGGTCTCCAAAGACATCAGCTGCTGGCGAACAGTCTACAGCAAGGAAGATTTCAGGATCAAATTTAGTGGTTGAAGTGTGAGCTCCACGAAGTCCCACTTCTTCTTGAACGTTGGCCCCTACATAGAGTTCGTTGTTTAAGGCTTGTCCAGAAAGGCTCTTGGCCAATTCGCTGACCATCAAGACGCCGTAGCGGTTATCCCATGCTTTGGAGATGACGTTTTTACCATTAGCAGTGAGAATCGCAGAGCTATCTGGGACCAAAGTATCTCCAGGACGGACCCCATAGCTTTCAGCTTCGGCTTTAGAGCTAAAGCCTGCATCAAAGACGATGTCGCTAATGGCAGGTACGGTTGGTCCACCTGTTCCACGTGTCAAATGAGGAGGAACAGATCCTGAAATAGCAGGGTATTCACGTCCGTCACGTGTAAAGAGTTTGAAGCGTTGGCTGCTGACGACCATCGGGTTCCAACCTCCGATTGGGACAACACGGAAAGTCCCATCAGCTTTGATTTCGCTGATCATAAAACCAACTTCATCCATGTGAGCAGCTACTAAGATACGAGGAGCATCGGCAGCCGTTGAGTGTTTGACCCCAAAGATCCCACCGAGACCATCTGTCACGATTTCGTCCACATGAGGGGTCAATTGTTGGCGCAAATAATCCCGTACAGGAGCTTCGTGACCTGAGATGGCAGGGATTTCAGTTACTTCTTTGATTTTAGAAAATAAATCAGTCATAGGTTACCTTCTTTCTGATGCTATTTTATCACTTTTTCTACAAGGATGGTAGCGTTATTATGGAAATCAGTCCCAAAAAGCAGAGGGAGAGATCCAGCTTAGACCGTTGTCCCTCTGCTTATTTTGTGTTACAATAGGCACTATGAAAGCTAAAAAAATTATTTTGTCTAGTCTGGCTGTAGCAAGTGCAGGAGCTCTTGCGGCCGGTGTCTATAAAATTGCCAAAGATCAAAAGCGTCTCCGTACCCAAGAAGAGTTGGTAGCAGAAGTACGGGAGCAAATGGAAGCCATGGGGACGATTGCGACTCTGTATGTGGAACTCTACGAGTCTAGTGAAGAGCGCTTAGTAGGAGGTGTCATTTTTGAAGATGAGCGCCATTACCGCTTTGTCTATGAGGATGGTCTCTTGCATTACGAAGAGGAAAAATTATGATTACACCAAATTCTCTAGAAGAAATTGCTTCATACGTAGAGCAAGATGGCAAGAAAGTGTTTGTCTTTTCAGCCGACTGGTGTGGGGATTGTCGTTACCTCAAGCCTTTTTTGCCGGAGATTGAGGCTGAAAATCCCGAATTTACCTTTATCTTGATTGACCGAGATGCCTATCTGGATCTGGCGAAAGTCTGGGATGTTTATGGGATCCCTAGTTTGGTGGTTCTGGAAAAGGATAAGGAAATCGGTCGGTTTGTCAATCGGGATCGGAAAACCAAAGCGCAGATTACAGCATTCTTAGCAGGATTAAAATAGGAGAAGAACATGATTGTAACATATAACAAAGAACAAGTCGGCGATGTCTTGATGCTGACCTTGAAAAACAGTGGGGAAGCAAAGCTCGCGGTGGAGAGAAAAGGAAAGGTGGCTCGCGTTTATCGTGAGGACAATCAAGAAACGGTTGCCTGGAATATCTTTGAACTCTCAACTATCTTTGCCGTAGAAGGCAAGGGCCAAGTCTTTTTGACAGATGAGCAAGTGGATCGTTTGAACCAAGAATTGGAAAGAGAAGGTTTTTCAGAACGCTTGGTCAATGATCGGGAACCAAAATTTGTGGTGGGAGAAATCCTTGAAATGGTGGCCCATCCAGATAGTGACCACTTGAATATCTGCCAAGTAGCAGTTGGGGCAGATAAGACGGTTCAGATCGTAGCAGGGGCTCCAAATGCGCGTGTAGGCCTCAAGACCATTGTTGCTCTTCCAGGTGCCATGATGCCGGATGGCAGCTTGATTTTCCCAGGAGCTCTTCGTGGAGAAAAAAGCTATGGCATGATGTGCAGTCCTCGCGAATTGCACTTGCCAAATGCTCCTCAAAAACGAGGCATTATTGAATTGGATGACGCAGAAGTAGCAGGAACACCATTTGATCCTGCTCGTCACTGGCATGAATAAAGAGAAGAATCTAGGATTTTTTGAATCCTAGATTTTTTTGATTTTGGTTTGCCACCTCCATTTTTTGAAATTTTTTCGAATAAATAGATAGGAGGTAAATGATGTATAATAAAGTTATTCTAATCGGTCGCCTAGTAGCGGCTCCAGAATTGCATAAAACCAGCACAGACAAATCCGTTGCCCGAGTGACCGTTGCGGTCAATCGTCGCTACAAGGACCAAAATGGAGATCGAGAGACGGATTTTGTCAATGTGGTTGTCTGGGGGAAATTGGCTGAAACCATGGCTAGTTATGCCAGTAAAGGGAGCCTGATCTCTTTGGATGGAGAGATTCGGACGCGCCGCTACGAGAAAAATGGGGTCATGCAGTATGTGACAGAGGTCCTCTGCCAAAGTTTTCAGTTGCTAGAGAGCCGCGCTCAGCGAGCAATGCGCGAAAATGGTGGAACAGGAGATTTGGCCGATATTATCTTAGAAGAGGAAGATCTTCCCTTTTAGAAGTAAAAAAGAAAGCTAGTTCGTTCCTAGACTAGCTTTTTTGATACTTATGAGGGATTTTATTCGGGAACGACTCTTTTTAAAATGAATCAAATAAATCCATCTGTACAATAAAAACAAGCACTTTTTTTGAAAAAGTAGTAAAATAAACTAATATATATTCAAAAAATTCAGAAAAGGAACGGAGTTTGAAGGGGAAAGAAGAAAGAAAAGAACGGTTGAAATGGCTGATAAAACGGGTTTTACTGGTGATTCCAGTGGCCTGCATCCTCTTGTGGATCTATGCCGTTTGTCAAACCAGTAGCATCAAGGATCAGACCAAGATCGGTGTCACCTATATGACCATGAACAATGAGTTCTATAAAAGTATTCATTCGGAAATTAGTCGGATTGCCGATGAGAAAGGGGCTCTTGTATCTGTCCGAGATCCAGAATTGGACGAAAAAAGGCAGAGCCAGCAGATCGATGATTTTTGCGCTCAAAAGGTAAATGTGATTGTGATTAATCCGGTCAAAGGGGATAGTCAGCCCATTTTAAGAGCTCTTAAAAAAGCTAGAAAACAAGGAATTAAGATTATTGCAGTTGATACCCAGCTCAAGCATTTTAAGCCGGATGCCAGCATTGTCTCTGATAACTACCAAGCAGGAGTCTTGATTGCGAAAGAGTTGATGAAACGCTCTTCAAATGCTCGTATTTTGCTCTTGGAGCATAAGGGGACTGTTTCGGCAGATACGCGGATACAGGGATTTAAGGATACCATCAAAGGACATGGCTCTTATCAGATCATCTCGGAACTAGAAACCAAGGGGCAGACGGAGATCGCCATGCCTGCTGTCCGTAAGTTCTTGCAGTCAGGGGGAAATATCGATACACTAGTCGCCCTGAATGACCGCTCAGCTATAGGAGCTTTAGCGGCCATCAAGGAGCAAGGAATCACCCACCCCATTGCGATCTATGGGATTGATGGCTCACCAGATATGAAAGCCTTGCTGCACTCGACAGATGATGTCGTGGGAACCGTTGCCCAGTCTCCGTTGAAGATGGGAGACCGCGTGATGGAGGTCATCCAAGATATGGCTGATGGGAAGAGCTACCAAAAAGAAATAACCATTCCGGTTCAAATGATGACAAAGGAAAACATCGATCAATTTGATGTGAATGGGTGGCAGTAATGAGAAAATTTAGAGGTGTGAGATACAGTTTGGCCATTCTGATGGTCGTGAATTTTATCGCTGTGATGCTCAACAGTATCATCTATCTTCAAGCAACCAACTATATCATTGCCCAACGGCAAGCTTCTCTATTAGTAGAACGTTTAGAGCGTATTCCTTTTGCGCCTTCGACAACTTTTTGGTTGTCTGCGCTCTTATTTGCTGGAATTGCCTTGATCTCCATGAGTCGTTACCGGTCTCAAACGAGTCGATGGTCCATTTTTGATAAGTGGAACATTTTGGAGATCCTCCTGATGTTGCTCTTGATGTGGGTCCAAAATGTAGCTTATAACGGGCTCATTCTCTTGGTTTTTGCGGATATCTTCTATGGTTCCAAAGAGTTGAATACCAAGCGAGACCGCAAGTATTGGTTTGCGTTTATCCTAGTGAGTTTCTTGATGCTTCTTGTGACCAATTCAGACGTCTTTTCGCTTTTCTTTCCGATACCTTCTCTTGATGTCTATATTCATTTTTACCCTGCCTCCATCCGGATTCTGGCCTTTTTCTTAAAGAATTCCCTCTATGCCTTGAATATGGTTCTCTTCATTATTTCGCTTTTGTTCTATATTATGAATGTTCTTGCGGAAAACCACGAAGTAGAAGAAGAGTTGGCCATGGTTTCGAAGGTCAATACGGAGTTGAACAACTATATGGCCTTGTCTGAGAAGATTGCAGAGGATCGAGAGCGCAAGCGGATTGCTCGGGAGATTCACGATACCTTGGGACACGCGCTAACAGGGATATCGGCAGGCTTAGATGCTGTCGGAGTCTTGATTGATATCGATCCCAATCGGGCAAAAGAGCAGGTAAAAAGCGTATCAGAAGTTGTCCGTGAAGGAATCCAGGATGTGAGGGGCTCTCTTAACCGCCTCCGTCCAGGTGCCCTTGAGGGACGAACCCTCAAAGATGCTTTAGAAAAGATGATCCGCGAGTACCAGACGCTTTCCAACTTGCAGGTTGATTTACACTATGAATGGGTCGATGTCGATATGGACGTCATGATTGAAGATACGATCTTTCGTGTGATCCAAGAGTCTATGACCAATGCGGTTCGCCACGGTCATGCCAGTCAGATGAGCCTTCATTTTTTTGAGGATGAAGAAGATTACCTGATCGAGTTGCAGGACAATGGGGTTGGGTTTGAAACCTTGACCTATGGCTATGGACTCAAACAGATGATGGAACGAATTTCTATCCTAGGAGGACAGCTTCAATTTGAAAGCCGCGATGGATTTTTCACGCGCGTCAGTTTACCGAAATATAAAGAAGGGAGATAAGAGATGGTAATAAAAGTAATGGTGGCAGATGACCAGGCCTTGATTCGAGAATCTCTGAAAATTATTTTGTCAGCCCACCCCGATATCGAAGTGGTGGCCACAGTGGAAGACGGCAATCACGTCCTGTCTAGCATTCCCCAAACCCATCCTGACCTAATCTTGATGGATATCCGGATGCCAGGGATGGATGGGGTTTTGGCGACAAAAGAAGTCAAAGAGCACTATCCGGATATCAAAATTATTATTTTAACGACCTTTGACGATGATGAATTTATCTATAGTGCACTCAAGTATGGTGCTTCAGGTTATCTTTTAAAGGGAGCCTCGACAGAGGAACTCTATGAAGCGATTAAGGTGGTATATCAGGGCGGAGCCATGATCAACCCGAATATCGCTAGTAAAGTCTTTCAAATTTTCTCACAAATGGCCAAAACCAACTTCTCTATTGCTGTAGATGAGGACAATGTCAAGGATTTGAGCACGACGGAATGGCGCATTATCCAAGAAGTCGGCTATGGGGAGTCCAATAAAGAAATTGCGGCCAAACTTTTCTTGTCAGAAGGAACCGTGCGCAATTACTTATCAACGATTTTGGCGAAATTAAACCTACGAGATCGAACGCAATTAGCGATCTGGTCAGTCCAAACAGGAGTGACGAGACGTGATTTTTCTAAAGGAAATACAGAATGAAATTGAAGCGAAAGCATCTTTGTTGGGGGATCGG
>NZ_KQ969691.1:258154-259309 GCF_001578955.1 Streptococcus parasanguinis | reverse complement strand
TTGTTGGGGGATCGGTCTCCTTGTTGTGCTCTGTGCGAGCGCGGGTTTCTATTGGTGGAAACAGCAACCGACCGTCCTCCATATCGGCGTTTATGCAGGTTCTAGCTGGGATGTGCCGACCAGTCAACGTTCCCATGCCTTGGATCGTGCGATTCAAAAATTTGAGAAGTCCCATCCTCACGTCCGTGTAGAGTATGAAAACGGGATTCCGCAGTCAGATTATTCAGACTGGCTCTCCGAAAAGATTGTCTCAGGAAAGACGCCGGATGTGTTTATGGTCTCTGAGCAAGATCTTTCCTTATTAGCAGCGCGAGGCGTATTAGAAAAGTTAAACGGCTATATGGATCGAAAAGATCAAGCTGCCTTTTATCCCGTTGCCTTTGAATCGGGTGTCTATCAGGGGCAAACCTATGCCTTACCTTATGAAAGTAATCCGATTTTGATGTGTGTCAATAAAGATCTCTTGGATAAAGAAGGCATCGCGGTTCCTAAAGAAGGTTGGACCCTTGAAGAGTTCTATACGATTTGCAAGAAACTAACCAAAGATACCAATGGGGATGGGCAACTAGACCAATTTGGGAGCACAGAATACACCTGGAAAGAAGCCTTGGCGGCAAATGGAGGTCATCTCTTCCAAGGAGGCATGCTCAAGCTGACAGCTCCAAAAGTCAAAGAGTCTTTGACTTTTCTTCAAAAATTGGAAGATCTAAATAAAAATTACAAGGTGAGCTCTAAAGATTTTGACCAGGGGAAAGTCGCCTTCTATCCCATGACCTTGGCCCAATATCGGACCTATAAACCTTATCCCTACCACGTTTCTAAATATTCAAACTTTACCTGGACCTGTATCCCAATGCCTGCTAAGTCAAAAACAACCAAGGCAACCTTGGTCACGACGACTTCTTTTGCTATGTCAGCCCGAAGTTCTCATTCCAAGTTAGCTTGGGAGTTGATGCAAGTTTTGACAGAGGATCCAGAAATTCAACAAACCCTCTTTGCCCAATCCCAAGGGATCTCTGTCATGCCACAGGTAGTCAAGAGTCGCTCTAGTAAAGACCTTCTGCAGGTGGATGATTTTGGAACGGATTCCCTGACCAATCAGACCTTGAACCGCATCATGGAACAAGCTGTTGAAAGTAGTCCTAAAAATGTCTC
>NZ_KQ969691.1:253942-258134 GCF_001578955.1 Streptococcus parasanguinis | reverse complement strand
AAAGCTAGACTACTTGATTGGCAATGCCTTGCGCGATCAAGATGTCGAGAACCGCTTGCCTCAAATTCAGAGGGAGATTGAAAGTAGTCTACAGGTAGGAGTTTAGAGTAAAATAAGATGGCATTTTGTCAAGTGACAGATGTCATTTTTTTATTGCTAAATGTCATATTAGGAATGTGACATTTGACAATGTAAAAACGCTTTCAAATAATCTACAATAGAGTCAAATAAAGGAGGCGTAGCAAAATGAAATACCTCATTTTGGTCAGTCATGGTGGACTGGCAGAAGGTCTAAAGACATCACTAGCCATGTTTGCTGGTGATAAGATGGATCAAGTCATCGCAGTTGGACTCAAAGAAGGAAAATCGGTCGATGACTTCGCAGTTGATTTCAGAGAGAGCATTTCAGGATTGACAGCTGATGATTCTGTTTTGGTCTTGGCAGATATCGTAGGTGGTAGTCCATTAACCACTGCAGCCACGGTTCTAGAAGAAGCTGGAAAGCTCGATGGAGCCTTGATCCTTGGTGGGATGAACCTCACCATGGCCTTGACGGCAGTTGTGATGAAGGATGTGTTGGATGGAGACGATTTGTCAGCTACCATCTTATCAGAAGCACGATCTGCACTACAGCCTTTTGAAGTTTCAGCTACTAGTGCTGAAGAAGATGATGACGATATTTAATAGGGAGGTACCTTATGGTAGTAACATTTGTACGGATTGATGATCGCATGATTCACGGTCAGACAGTCACACGCTGGGCAAAAGAAAAACCATGTGATGGTTTGATTGCCGTAAACGATGCAGCAGCATCAAACAAGGTTTTGATCCAAGCTTACAAAGGCGCATCAGACAAGAAAACCTTTGTATGGACAAAGGAAGCCTTTAAGGAAAAATCAGCAAAAGTAACAGAATCAGATAGTCGTTACTTCTTAATCACCAAAAATCCAATCGATATGAAGGAAATTTTGGTCGACCAAGGGTTTGTCCCAGGTGATGTCAAAGAAATCATTGTTGGCCCTGCAAATGATCGTCCTGGAGCTGTGAAATTGGGAAATAACCAATCCATCACTCAGGAAGAAGCAGAAGCCTTCCAAGCCATTCAAGCAGCAGGCTACAAGGTGAAATTCCAATTGTTGCCAGATGTTTCCATCGGGTATTGGGATGATTTCAAATCAAAATTTGGTTTTTAAAACTAACAGTCCTATCTGTTAGGTAAATAAATTTACAAACAAAAGGAGCGTTTGTTATGACAATTTCATGGATTCAAGCAATCTTGCTTGGTATTTTCGCCAGCTTGTCTTCAATGCCTGGTATGGGAGGTTCCAGTATCGGGAACTATACACTCGGTCGTCCTTTGATCGGTGGGTTGATTTCAGGTTTAATTCTTGGAGATGTGACAACCGGTATTATGGTCGGGGTTGCCCTTCAAGTCGTTTATATCGCCTTGGTAACACCTGGTGGTACCGTATCTGCCGATGTGCGTGCCATCTCTTACATCGGTGTTCCTCTTGCTATCTTGTTTGTGCATGCTAATAACATCACAGATGAAGCAGGAATCGCCGCAGCTGCAGCTCCAATCGGTGCAGCCGTTGGGACAATTGGTACAGTTCTTTTCTACGGTACCGCTACTATGAACTTGGTTTGGCAACACATTGGTTGGAAAGCCGTTGAAGAAGGAAACTTCAAAAAACTCTACGCAGTTGACTGGGTTTACCCTTGGATCTCTCACTTCCTCTTCTCTTTCCTTCCAACAATGATTATCACCAAATACGGTGAAAACATGGTTGATTTGATGAAACAATACCTTCCTATGGATGGTTACTGGATGAAAGCCCTCTTTACAGTCGGTGCTCTTCTCCCATGTGTCGGTATTGCCATCTTGTTGAAACAAATTGTTACAGAAGCAACTGACTTCATTCCATTCTTTGTTGGATTTACCTTGGCAAAATCTCTCGGATTGAACTTGGTATCCAGTGCCGTTGTTTCATTAATCTTTGCAGTAATCTACTATGAACTTGAAGTGATCAAATCGATGAAAGCTGCTCCAGCCGGAGTGGTGGACCAAGACGATGATGAGGAGGATATTTAAAATGGCTGATAGAAAGAAAATTTCAAAGAAAACATTAGCAAAAGCATTCCATCATTGGTATTATGGTCATTTGACTTGTTTCTCTCAAGAACATATGCAAACCTTCGGGTACTTGACTTCTATGCTTCCAATCGTAGAAGAAATGTATGACACAAAAGAAGAACAAAAGGATGCTATGCAAACCTATACGGCCTTCTTCAACACTGAACCACAACTTGGATCTCTTGTTGTAGGGATCACAGCTGGTTTGGAAGAAGCGCGTGCAAACGGAGATGCAGTAGATGGCGAAACCATCAACGGTATGCGTGCCGGTTTGATGGGACCAATCGCTGGTATTGGTGACTCATTGGTCGTTGGTACCTTGATTCCAGTTCTCTTAGGGATTGCCCTTGGTCTTTCTAAAGGTGGTAACGTCGCTGGTGCTCTCTTCTACATCGTCGTATGGAACCTCTTAGTCTACTTTGGTATGCGCTTTGCCTTCTTCAAAGGTTACCAATTAGGGGATAAAGCCGTTGAATTCCTTGTAGGACCAAAAGGACAAGCTCTTCGTAAAGCGATCAGCGTTGTCGGTGGTATGGTTATCGGTGCCGTAGCAGCTACTTGGGTATCTGTTACAACAGCCCTTCAATTCAAGAATTCTGAAGGAAAAGTCTTCTTGAACATCCAAGAAAAGATCGATGGTGTTTATCCAGGTCTCTTGACAGCAGCCTTCATCACTCTTTGCTGGTGGTTGATGTCTAAGAAAAAAATTTCACCAAACAAAGTCATGTTACTTCTCGTTGTAGTGGCTTTGATCGGTGTTGCCCTTGGTATCTTTGACCCACATCTTAAATACTAAGGTCAAGAAAAAACGAATTTGCTAGTAGGAGTTTTTGAGAATGAAGTGAATGGACCTCCTTTATTTGCACTTCATTCTCAATTTTTATCAGGAGGAATCCCATGGTTACAAAACAAGAACTTGTCAATGGATATGAAACAGAAATCAAGTACCAACGCCACATGCTTGAAAACCTTGGTCGTTGGTTCAGCTTACTCTTTATCATTGCCAGTATTGGTGTGGTATTGATCTATCTCTTTCACAAAAGTTTCCTCCCACTCTTGATCCTCGGGATTTTACTAGCCTTGGTTGGAATTTTAGGCATGATTGTTTTTGGATATGGCATCTACCGCGGTCGGATCAATCTTCAAAAAGTGATCGATGATTTCAATCAAAAATTGACAATTTTAAATTGATATTTTAGAAACATCTCATTTATTTTTGAGGTGTTTTTTTCTTGACTATTTCTGACCAAGTGATACAATAGAAACATAAGTTAGCACTTGTGTATAGAGAGTGCTAAAAACACGTATGGAGGAATGAACATGTTAAAACCATTAGGAGACCGTGTGGTCTTAAAAGTAGAAGAAAAAGAACAGACTGTTGGAGGTTTTGTCCTCGCAGGTGCGAGCAAGGCCGATACAAAAACAGCTGAAGTGGTTGCCGTTGGTGAAGGTGTGCGTACCCTAAGTGGTGAACTCATCGCTCCAGCTGTAAAAGCAGGAGACCACGTTTTGGTTGAAAGCCATGCAGGAATTGAAGTGAAAGATGGGGAAGAAACCTACACCATCGTTGGAACAGCAAACATTCTTGCAATTGTAGAGTAAGAGAAGAAAGAGGTAAGAGAAATGGCAAAAGATATTAAATTTTCATCTGATGCACGTTCTGCAATGGTCCGTGGTGTCGATGTCTTAGCAGATACAGTGAAAGTTACGTTGGGCCCTAAAGGTCGCAATGTGGTTCTTGAAAAATCATTTGGTTCACCCTTGATCACAAATGATGGGGTGACCATCGCAAAAGAAATTGAATTGGAAGACCATTTTGAAAATATGGGTGCTAAATTGGTGTCAGAAGTGGCTTCTAAGACCAATGATATCGCAGGTGACGGTACAACGACCGCAACGGTCTTGACTCAAGCTATCGTCCGTGAAGGGATCAAAAACGTCACTGCAGGTGCTAACCCAATTGGCATCCGCCGTGGGATTGAGACCGCTGTTGCAACAGCAGTAGAAGCTTTGAAAAACAATGCGATCCCAGTATCAAGCAAGGAAGCCATTGCTCAA
>NZ_KQ969691.1:252404-253910 GCF_001578955.1 Streptococcus parasanguinis | reverse complement strand
CTGTGTCTTCTCGTTCTGAAAAAGTCGGTGAGTACATCTCTGAAGCCATGGAAAAAGTTGGTAAAGATGGGGTTATCACCATTGAAGAATCTCGAGGAATGGAGACAGAACTGGAAGTCGTTGAAGGCATGCAGTTTGACCGTGGTTACCTCTCACAATATATGGTCACTGACAATGAAAAAATGGTGGCTGACCTTGAAAATCCATACATTTTGATCACTGACAAGAAGATTTCAAATATCCAAGAAATCTTGCCATTGTTGGAAAGTATTCTTCAAAGCAACCGTCCACTCTTGATCATCGCAGATGATGTCGATGGCGAAGCTCTTCCAACACTTGTCTTGAACAAGATCCGCGGTACCTTTAATGTCGTAGCTGTCAAGGCACCAGGATTTGGTGATCGCCGCAAAGCCATGTTAGAAGACATTGCCATCTTGACAGGTGGTACAGTCATTACAGACGATCTTGGTTTGGAATTGAAAGATGCAACCATTGAAGCCCTTGGTCAAGCAGCTAAAGTGTCAGTTGATAAAGACAGCACTGTCATTGTCGAAGGCTCTGGTAACCCAGAAGCGATTGCTAACCGTGTGGCTGTCATCAAGTCACAAATCGAAACCACAACCTCTGAATTTGACCGTGAAAAATTACAAGAACGTTTGGCTAAATTGTCTGGTGGTGTTGCCGTAATCAAGGTTGGTGCTGCAACAGAAACAGAATTGAAAGAAATGAAACTCCGTATCGAAGATGCCCTTAATGCGACTCGCGCAGCCGTTGAAGAAGGGATCGTTGCCGGAGGTGGTACAGCTCTTGTCAATGTTATCTCTGCAGTCGCAGCCCTTGAATTAGAAGGAGATGAAGCGACCGGACGCAATATCGTTCTTCGTGCTTTGGAAGAACCCGTGCGCCAAATTGCTCACAATGCCGGTTATGAAGGATCTATTGTGATTGATCGCTTGAAAAATGCCGAAGTCGGAACAGGTTTCAATGCTGCAACAGGTGAATGGGTGAATATGATTGATGCAGGAATCATCGACCCTGTTAAAGTCAGTCGTTCAGCCCTTCAAAACGCAGCTTCTGTTGCTAGCCTCATTTTAACAACTGAAGCAGTCGTAGCCAACAAACCAGAACCAGCAGCCCCAACAGGACCAGGAATGGATCCAAGCATGATGGGTGGGATGATGTAAGACGCTACAAATGATTGAGGCTTTGCCTCTAATCATTTGACGCCAGCCGCTATTGTGCGGTCTGGCTAATCGTCTTACTAGCTCAAAGGGAGGAAAATATCGTTCCTCCCTTTTCACGTCGTAAGTCCTTGGTCAATTGGTTAGGTGAATTTATAGTTTACGGTAAGCACCATGGTGCCTTGCCGAAGTGTCTTACTAAGAAAATAAAGAAGGCGTTATCGGCCTTCTTTATTTTCTTAGTAACTGTTACACGATTGAGGCTATACCTCTCATCGTTGGACAGTAGCCACTATGTTGCGGCCTGGCTAATCGTCTTACTAGC
>NZ_KQ969691.1:249799-252384 GCF_001578955.1 Streptococcus parasanguinis | reverse complement strand
TGCTTTGGGATTTTCATTTGTTATGGAATAATATTTTTATTTTAAATTTTGTAACAGAAATGATAAATACTAGTTAAAGAGGACTTGTGTAGATACTTGGGAATCAAGCGTTTGTGGTGTTTTCAGGCGGAGGAATATTTGCCAACAAATTGCAATACAAATTAACTGATTTTGTAATAATTCTAGTGTATACTAGTAAGAGTAGATCACAGGTCTACATTGTTGCAAGGGGAGAACTTCCCACATACATGTCTATTGACAATAAAACTTGATCGTAATATCGCTGCTAGTAAAATGAGAGTTTGAACATAGCGTAGATTTTATCGACCTTTTTCATATTAAAAAATATTTTTCAAATTCCCCTTGCGCAAGCTCTTCCGGATTCCTCCGGGAGAGTTTTTTCTTGTTAAAGAGAAAAAGATAGAATGCCTTTTGAGTCTCCTTTGAAAGAATGGCTCAGCAGCTATTATTTATGGTAAAATAGAACATATTCGTCGAGGGGAAGGATTGAAGACTTTGTTGAAGATTTTTGTGTTAGAAGATGAGTGGATCCAGCAATCACGAATCGAATCGGTCTTGCAGGAACTGATTACTCAGAAATCCTTGCAATGCAAAGCGCCAGAAGTGTTTGGGAAGTCAAGCCAGTTGCTAGATGCTATCACAGAGAGAGGCGCTCATCACCTATTCTTCTTAGATATCGAGATTAAAGGTGAGGAGAAAAAGGGTCTAGAGATCGCAAAAGAGATTCGCAAGAAAGACCCCCATGCGACCATTGTCTTTGTCACCACTCACTCTGAATTCATGCCCATTACCTTTCAGTACAAAGTAGCCGCCTTGGATTTTATTGATAAAACGCTGAGCGAAGAAGAGTTCAGAAAAAGAATCGACTCGGCCATCGACTATACCTTGGAGCAAGCTGGGACCACGATTGCGCAAGATGCTTTTACATTTGAGAGTGCGATGGCGCGTGTACAAGTTCCCTTTAATAAGATTTTGTATGTTGAAACGTCTCCAACCATTCACAAGGTTATTTTACACACCAAGGATGAGCGATTAGAATTTTACGCCAGTATTACCGATATCGAAAAAGCAGATCCCCGCTTGTATCGGTGCCACCGCTCCTTTGTGGTGAATCCACAAAATATTACGAAGATTGATAAAGAAGCCAAGAAAGCTTTTTTTGAAAATGGGGACAATTGCTTGATCTCACGGACCAAGTATAGAGGCTTACTAGAAGCTTTGAAAAAATAGAAGGGAGAAGAAATTGCTGCTAGATATTCTCATATATTACTTAAAGTTCTTCGTCAGCATGCTGATCTATCGTCATATCAGTAGACAAGAGTTCGCTTGGCGCTGGCTCTTTTTGTGCTCTTTCTTCTTTGCAGTCGTCTTTACCCTTGTGCCACCGGTAGGCTTTTTTGGCTATTTCTTAGTATTTATTGCCTATAGTTTCTATCGGAATCGTAACATACGACACCTTTTGAACATTTTTTACGGGCTCTACCCAGTTGTCATGGAGAGTCTCATTGGGCGCCTCCTAGCCTTTTATGTCTTTCCGATGCTCGGGATTGTACTTGTTCATGAGGCATCTGTCAGCTGGTATGATGCTCTACTTGAATTGTTGGTCTTTCCTGTTTATATAGGAATCACTAAATTGTTAAAACTAGATTTTACGGATTTAAAAGTAGGATTTCAACGGCAGTATTTTAATCGTTTCTTACTCCCAATGGATCTTTCTATGTTTGTGTATTTAGTCAGTGTTGTAGGTCTGGTGGTTTTTGAGGATGCTATTCCGCATGCAGATGCTTTACGGGAACATTTAAATAGTATTTATTTGATCTTATTTTTTATGATGCTCTTGTATTTCAATGCAGTGTCCAAAGAACGATTGAAACAAGAGATTCTGGAACAAAAAGATAGGCAACTGCAGGAGTTAGCCACCTATAGCCAACACGTCGAAATGCTCTACGGGGAGATTCGTGCCTTTCGTCATGATTACCTGAATATTTTAACCAGTCTCAAATTAAGTATTGAGCACGAAGACCTCAATGCGATCAGGGAAGTCTATGAGAATGTTCTTCGAGAGAGTGGCCAGCAATTTTACAATAGTAAGTTTGATATTGCCAAACTCAGTCACATAGAAAATCCAGCTGTAAAAAGTGTTCTGTCCGCAAAATTATTGGAAGCTCAAAATAAAGGGATTGGGATCTCTGTCGAGATCGATGAACCAGTTCGTGATTTATTCATCGAGGTTTTAGATTTCATCACCTTCTTATCCATCCTTTGTGACAATGCTATCGAAGCGAGTCTTGAATCAGAGGATCCCCAGCTGACTCTTGCCATGCTTCAGGAGACGAACTCCCTCATCTTAATAGTTGAAAATAGTACAAAAGCTGAAAAAATAGAGTTAGCGAGAATTTTTGAAAAAGACTACTCGAGTAAAGGAGAGGGCCGCGGTCTTGGCTTGTACAAGATCCAACAATTACTGGAAAAGTATCCCAAAACGACAGTGTCTACCAAGAGTTCAAACTACCGATTTACTCAGAGCCTGACCTTTTGGAAGGAATAATGGAAGAGAGAGTGGG
>NZ_KQ969691.1:247797-249316 GCF_001578955.1 Streptococcus parasanguinis | reverse complement strand
GTCCCAGCCTCTTTTTTGACCATTCGCGACGATTTTCTGACCGATTCTGACAGAGAGCTACAAAGACTGTCCCTTTGAAGTATACTGTATACAAGATCAATAAGAAAAGAGGGATCGTATGTTTCAGGTAGCATCTATTACAAAATCATTTAAGGAGAAAGCTGTATTAAAGGGAGTGTCTTTTTCGATAGAAGAAGGAGACAAAATTGCCTTGCTGGGAAATAATGGGGCAGGTAAAAGCACCCTGTTCAATATTATCGCTGGACAGCTCCAGGCCGATTCGGGGACGATAAAGACTTCGCTTGATTTTCAAAGAGAAATTGGGATGATGCCTCAGGGGGATCTGCTCATCGAGGATCTAACCCTTGCTGAATTCGTCGAATTAAAAAGCCGGATGAATCAGCTGAAGCAGGCTGATGTCAATGGACTCTTAGAAATGGTCGAATTAAGAGAATCAAGAGAGCAGATGGTGGGAAGTCTTTCTGGTGGTCAGAAGAGACGCTTGTCCTTGTTGGTAACTATTTTGAATCATCCAAAGTTGATTTTTTTAGATGAGCCAACGACTGGCATGGACTTGGAAGCAGTGGATAACTTTTGGAAATTACTGGAGCAGCAAGAGTTTACATCTGTTGTGGTGACTCATGATTTCAACCAAATTGATGCCTTTTTTACAAAAGTCCTGATCTTAAAAGAAGGTCGAATTGTTGCCACAAAGGCTGTTGAGGATATTCACCAGGATGGTCAAACCATTGAGCAGTATTTCCGAGAAGAGATGAATAAAGGAGGGGAACAAGCATGAAAAAGATTCAATTAAAACAAGTTTTACGAAATAAGCGCTTTGTATTATTCACCATTATTTTACCCATAGGCTGGTATATCTTCTTTTATCAGCTTCAAAAAGGGGTTTCGCCAAGTATTTTATTAGGTATTGCCGTATTTATCGGGGTCATTGGCAATAGCCTTGCAACCTTTAGTAAGCGAATCGCCTCAGATATCGGGTTTTATTCTTTTGAATCCCACTTTACAAGCTATAGTGTCAAGAACTATTTATGGGATCAAAGCATCGTACAACTGATTCTGAACAGCTTGATCTTTTTAGCAGTGCTAGTAGTTGCTGTTCTAGGTTTTCACTTTCCGGTGACGACTAGCCTGTTGGTACAATTTTTCCTCTTATCCTTGATGGGGATCTACTTTAGTGTGATTGGCTTTGTACTTGGGGTCAGGGTAGATGCCAAGACGATTGATACCATTGGCTTTCCTGTTATTATTTTGGCCGCTATGACCATTATTCCCTTTGATACGCTTGGCGCAAGTGGAGGATTTATGGACTTAGTTGGCAAGCTACAACGGGCTTTCCCAGGTTATTATTATACAAAGCTGATCCAAGATTTGACTGAGAAACAAACGATCGATGTCCCTCAATTAGGACTCTTTGTTGCCGTATTTGCATTGAATTTGCTATTTTTCTATCTGCTCGTACCCAAAGGAAAAATGGGGAACTAAGAGCAGTTAAAAAGAG
>NZ_KQ969691.1:212302-247504 GCF_001578955.1 Streptococcus parasanguinis | reverse complement strand
CCTACAGGGCTCGAACCTGTGACCCATAGATTAAGAGTCTACTGCTCTACCAACTGAGCTAAGGAGGCAAATATAAAAAGCTGTATTGGTGCCGAAACTTCACGATTTGTATTGAACCCGCGCAATTAAGCAGGTGGGCAACTCGCTCTGACTTAGCTGCTTCCGCGTGAAACGGCCTGCATACTGCCAGAAGTCTTTTGTTTCCCTAATAATACAAAAAATAGTCGGTCAACACTTAAGTGTGAAGTCGTACACCACAGCGTTTCTATATGTATATGATACCACATTTTGAAAATATTTCAAGGGAAAATCTCAATTTTTTGAAACCGATGTCACTTTTTCTTAAATTGATCAATCTTCTCCTTGGTGGCTCCGAGAGCACGCTCGTACTTGCCATTTTCATTGGGAATAAAGTAGGAGGCGTGTTTGAGCTTGTCTGGCAGGTAGTCCTGATTGACCCAGTTGCCAGGGTAGTTGTGAGGATATTTATAGTTTTGCGCATTTCCCAGTTCCTTGCTTCCGGCATAATGACCATCGCGGAGGTGGCGAGGAATAGGAAGGTTGCCAGAACTTCTAAGATCAGCCAGCGCCTTGTCCATGGCAACGTAGGCTGAGTTGGATTTAGGCGAAAGGGCTAGATCGATGACGATGTTGGCGATGAGAATGCGAGCCTCAGGAAAGCCGATGCGCTCAGCTGCTTGAAGGGCTGTTACGGTATGAATCTGCGCATCTGGATTGGCTAGGCCGATATCCTCATAAGCGATGACAGTCAAGCGACGAGCGAGGCTGGGTAGATCTCCGGCTTCGATCAAACGAGCGGCATAGTGGAGACTAGCATCGACGTCCGAACCACGGATAGATTTTTGCAGAGCAGAGAGCACGTCGTAGTGGCCGTCTCCATCTTTGTCCATGGTGATGTAGCTGCGCTGGAGGCTATTTTCCATGATCTCTAGCGTAATATGGCGGATCCCTTCTGCATTTTCAGAGGTCGACAGCACAGCCAGATCGAGAGAATTAAAGGCAAAGCGAAGATCTCCATTGGTTGAGGTAGCGATGAAATCCAAAGCGTCCTCATCGAGCACGACTGGAAAATCAAAGCCACGGTCGGGATCGTCCAGCGCCGTTTTTAGAGCTTGCTTGACCTCCTCCGTCGTCAACGGTTCCAGCTCAAAGATTTGTACGCGGCTACGAATAGCGGGTGTGACAGAGAAAAAGGGATTTTCAGTCGTTGCACCGATCATGATGACCAGACCACTTTCGAGCAAAGGCAGGAGAAAATCTTGTTTAGTTTTATCGAGGCGATGGATCTCGTCCAAGAGCAGGACCAAGCCACCAGAAAATTTGGCCTCCTCTGCGATTTCTTGTAGGCGTTTTTTACTGTCAACTGTTGCATTAAAGGTCCGAAAAGCATACTTGGTCGTTCCTGCGATCGCAGAAGCAATACTGGTCTTTCCGATCCCCGGAGGTCCATAGAGAATCATAGAGGACAGACGATTGGCCTCGACCATGCGACGAATGATTTTGCCTTCTCCAACCAGGTGCTGTTGACCGATGACTTGATCGATCGTTCGTGGTCGCATACGGAGTGCGAGATTGTCGGGCATTTCCTTCTCCTTTCTAGCTTTGTCTCCTTTCAAAGAGACGGTTTTTATGGTAAGATTGTAGTAACTATTGTATCATATTCCGCTCTAAGAGTGGGAAATTAGAAAGAGGACGCTATGTCTAAATACGGATTTTTGGATGTTTTAGAAGAGGAGATGGACAAGGTTTTTCCCTTTGATTTTGAGATCAATTGGGATAAGAAAAACCATGCGGTAGAAGTGGCTTTTCTCTTGGAAGCGCAAAACACAGGCGGGGTTGCACTGGTTGATGAAGCCGGTGAAGAGTCTGATGAGGATATTTTCTTTGAAGAAGCCGTGCTCTTCTACAATCCAGCCAAGTCTCATGTGGAAGAAGATGCCTATTTAACGGCGATTCCTTATGAGCCTAAAAAAGGCTTGTCTCGTGAGTTTCTAGCCTATTTTGCGACTTTCCTCCGAGATACAGCTGAGTTGGCCTTGGATGAGCTCATGGATTTCTTAGCAGACGAAGAAGCAGAGAGCTTTGAGATCGTCTGGAACCAAGAAGTTTTTGAAGAAGGCAAGATTGGCCTAGAAGAAAGCACCTTTTATCCCTATCCGAGATATTAAGAGGGAAAGCTCATGCTTGAGGATTGCTTAGAAGCACGATTCGAATTTACGGGTTGTAAAATTGCCTTGATTTGTGAGGGGCAAATTTTGACCATCTTGCGCGATGATAAAGAAACGATTCCTTACCCCAATATGTGGGACTTGCCAGGTGGTGGTCGGGAAGGAAATGAGACACCTTTTGAGTGTGTGGCGCGTGAGGTTTATGAGGAATTGAATATTCAACTGTCGAAAGAGGAAGTGATATGGTCCGAGATCTATCCTGGCATCTTGGATGAGAAGAAACAGTTCGTTTTTCTAGTTGGCAATCTAGCCCAAGAAGAGTTTGAACACATTGACTTTGGAGATGAGGGACAGGGCTATAAGTTAGTGAGCTTTGAAGAGTTTTTAATTTCAGATCGAGTGGTTCCTCAATTGCAAGAACGGGTGAGAGATTATGTGGAGAAGAAATTAGGATGAAGCGTAGTAAAAATATCAACATGTTTCTCATGGATGGAGAAGTTACTGGTATAATCAAATGTACCTTGTCCAATTGGACAGGTGTGATCTATAAAATTCCACGCATTCAATTATCAGATTTAAAATCACGTGACGAAATGAAGCAAAGTGGCATTTATTTCTTATTTGGTCGTGATGAAAATAAGCAAAAGGATGTTACCTATATTGGGCAGGCGACGAATCGCAAAAATGGTGAAGGTGTCCTTTTACGTGTTCAGGAACATACTCGTGATAACCATGCAGATTATTTTAATGATGTGATTATTTTGACGACGCAGAATATTTCCTTTGGTCCCACAGAAATTAGTTACTTGGAAAATAAATTTACACAACTAGCAAAGGACGCGGGGCGCTTTATTGTCAAAAATGGGAATGAGCCCAATTCTGGGAATGTAACAGAAGAAAAGCAGTCTGAGTTGGATGAGGTTGTAGAAAATACTTTGATGATTGTAGGAACCTTAGGGTACCGAGTGTTTGTTCCTATGACCAAGAAAACAGATCAGAATGTTTCTAATGAAAATTCAACTCATCTCTATTTGAAGCGAAAAACAAAGAAATCAAATCGAATGATTGAAGCTATCTGCGAACAGACTTCGGAAGGTTTTGTTGTTTTAGAAGGCAGTCAAGTGGATGAGGTTGATTCACCCGCAATACCAGCAAGTCTAAAAGAATTGCGTAAGGAATTAATCAAATCAAATGTGATTAAAGATGGTGTTTTACAAGAAAAACAACTGTTCTCCAGTCCATCTTACGCAGCCGCTTTTGTACTAGGCATGAATACGAATGGTCGAACGGATTGGAAAAATAAGGACGGTAAGACTTTAAAAGAATTAGAAGAAACAATGGATTGTTAAGGAGAATCAAATGGAAACATGGCAAGAGTTAAAAGTTACAGTGAAGCGTGAGGGTGAGGAACTAGTCTCCAACCTCTTGATCGAGTTAGGCGCCCAAGGGGTAGCAATCGAAGACAGCATGGATTATGTGGGAAATGTCGACCGCTTTGGTGAGATTTTTCCTGATGTCGAGCAGCAAGAAGAAATCGTGGTGACGGCCTACTACCCGGAAACGGTTGATGTAGCAGCGGTTGAAGCGGACTTGCAGGCTCGCTTAGCAGAATTGACGGATTTTATGGATCTAGGAGAGGTCAAGATGGGGACGACTGCCTTGGCTGAGGAAGACTGGGCAGACAACTGGAAGAAATACTATGAACCAGCTCGTATCACTCATGACTTGACCATCGTGCCGTCATGGACAGACTATGAGGCAACGGCGGGAGAAAAGATTATCAAGCTGGATCCAGGTATGGCCTTCGGAACAGGAACCCACCCGACAACCAAGATGAGTCTCTTTGCCTTGGAGCAGGTTCTTCGTGGTGGGGAGACAGTGCTAGATGTGGGGACAGGTTCAGGAGTCCTTTCCATCGCTAGCTCCCTTCTTGGTGCCAAGGAAATCTTCGCCTATGACTTGGATGACGTAGCGGTTCGCGTCGCTCAGGAAAATATTGAGCTCAACCCGGGAATGGAAAACATCCATGTAGCTCCGGGCGATTTGCTCAAGGGCGTGGAGATTGAGGCAGATGTCATCGTGGCCAACATCTTGGCGGATATTCTTATCCATCTGACAGATGATGCTTATCGTTTGGTCAAGGACGAAGGTTACCTGATCATGAGTGGAATTATCAAGGACAAATGGGACATGGTACGTGAGTCGGCTGAGTCAGCTGGATTTTTCCTTGAAACCCACATGATCCAAGGGGAATGGAATGCCTGCGTCTTCAAGAAGACCAAGGATATCTCCGGTGTGATTGGAGGCTAGCATGCAGCAGTATTTTGTAAAAGGTTTGGCTAGCTCACCTGTCACCATAGAGGACAAGGAGACCAGCAAGCACATGTTTCAGGTCATGCGCTTAAAAGAAGATGATGAGGTGACTTTGGTCTTTGATGATGGGATCAAGCGTTTGGCGCGCGTGGTAAATGTAGAAGCCCGTAAGTTGGAGCTAATCGAGGAATTAGCTGACAATGTGGAACTGCCAGTCCAAGTGACCATCGCATCAGGCTTTCCCAAGGGAGACAAGCTCGAGTTCATCACTCAGAAAGTAACGGAACTCGGTGCCAGCCAAATCTGGGCCTTCCCTGCAGACTGGTCCGTTGCTAAGTGGGACGGCAAGAAATTGGGTAAAAAGGTCGAGAAACTAGAAAAAATCGCCCTCGGAGCAGCCGAGCAGAGTAAGCGAAATCTGGTCCCAAGCATTACCCTTTTTGAGAAAAAGGCAGACTTTCTGGCTCAGTTAGAACAGTTTGATCGGATCGTGGTGGCTTATGAAGAGTCGGCTAAAGAAGGAGAGGCAGCAGCTTTACTTCAGTCTCTGACCGGATTGGAAGCTGGAAGCAAATTGCTCTTTATCTTTGGGCCAGAGGGAGGCCTCTCCCCTGCAGAAATTGAAAGTTTTACAGTTAAAGGAGCCATTCTTGCAGGACTTGGTCCTCGCATCCTGCGAGCAGAAACAGCGCCACTCTACACCCTCAGCGCCGTGAGTGTTGTCACAGAATTAATGAACTAACGAAGTGAAGGAATCGCTTCGTTAGTTTTTTTACAAGAATGATGAAAGCAAGGTGGATCCCAGAATGATCTTCGAGAAGTATCCGTATATTAAAGTAGCTTCATTGGTTCCCATCTGCTTCTAAAAGTGTTAAAATAGTATCCAAGAAACTGGAGAAAATACATGCCGAAAGAAGAGAATTTAACAGGGGACCAAGTCGTTGCCCTTACAAAAAAATATTTATCACCTGAAGATGTTGCTTTTGTACAAAAGGCTTTGGTCTATGCGGTTGATTGCCATAATGGGCAATTCCGTCAGTCTGGCGAGCCTTATATCATCCACCCAATTCAAGTAGCAGGGATCCTTGCCAAGCTGAAACTGGATGCTGTGACGGTCGCCTGCGGCTTTTTGCATGATGTCGTGGAAGATACGGATGCGACTTTAGATGATTTAGAGCGCGAATTTGGTCATGATGTGCGCGTGATTGTCGATGGGGTGACCAAGCTCGGGAAGGTCAAGTACAAGTCTCATGAAGAGCAGTTGGCGGAAAACCATCGCAAGATGCTCATGGCCATGTCTCAAGATATTCGTGTCATTTTGGTCAAATTGGCAGACCGCTTGCATAATATGCGTACCCTCAAGCATTTGCGCAAGGATAAGCAAGAGCGAATTTCGCGTGAGACCATGGAGATCTATGCGCCACTCGCCCACCGTCTCGGGATTTCCAGCGTCAAATGGGAACTGGAGGATTTGTCTTTCCGTTATTTGAATGAGACAGAATTCTACAAGATTTCTCATATGATGAAGGAAAAACGTCGCGAGCGAGAAGAGTTGGTCGAAGAGGTTGTCCACAAGATCGAGACCTATGCTGGGGAACGCCATCTGCATGGGAAAATTTATGGTCGACCAAAGCATATCTATTCGATCTATCGCAAAATGCAGGATAAGAAGAAACGCTTCGATGAAATCTATGACTTGATTGCCATCCGCTGCATCCTGGACACTCCAAGTGATGTTTATGCCATGCTGGGCTATATCCATGAGCTCTGGAAGCCAATGCCGGGTCGATTTAAGGACTATATTGCCAACCGGAAGGCCAATGGCTATCAGTCCATCCATACGACTGTATACGGCCCTAAAGGACCGATTGAGTTCCAGATCCGAACCAAGGAAATGCATGAGGTTGCTGAGTACGGGGTTGCGGCGCACTGGGCCTATAAGAAAGGGATCAAGGGCCAAGTCAACAGCAAGGAATCGGCTATTGGGATGAACTGGATCAAGGAGATGATGGAACTCCAGGACCAGTCAGGCGATGCTAAAGAATTTGTTGAAAATGTAAAAGAAGACATCTTGGCAGAAGAGATTTACGTCTTCACACCAGATGGAACCGTGCGCTCGCTTCCGAAAGATTCTGGACCGATCGATTTTGCTTATGAAATCCACACCAAGGTTGGGGAAAAAGCGATTGGTGCCAAGGTCAACGGCCGGATGGTGCCCCTCAATACCAAACTTCGGACGGGAGACCAGGTGGAGATTATCACCAATGCCAACTCCTTTGGTCCGAGCCGTGACTGGCTGACCCTTGTTAAAACTAGCAAGGCGCGTAACAAGATCCGTCAGTTCTTTAAAAATCAAGATAAGGAATTATCGATTAACCGGGGTCGGGACCTCTTGATGGCCCAATTCCACGAGCATGACTTGGTAGCCAATAAGTTCATGGACAAAAAGCACATGGACAAAGTGCTACAAAAATCAAGTTACAAGACAGAAGAAGCCTTGTTTGCGGCGATTGGTTTTGGAGAGATTGGGGCTATTACCATCTTTAACCGCTTGACGGAGGATGAACGCCGGGAAGAAGAACGGGCTAAGGCACGCGCAGAAGCAGAAGAGCTAGTCAAAGGTGGCGAGGTCAAGGTTGAAAATAAAAAAGACACCTTGAAGGTCCGTCACGAAGGTGGCGTGGTCATCCAAGGCGCTTCTGGGCTCTTGATTCGGATTGCTAAGTGCTGTAACCCAGTTCCAGGCGATGAAATCGTTGGCTACATCACCAAAGGACGCGGTGTTGCCATTCACCGTCAGGACTGTATGAATCTCCGAGCTCAAGACAACTACGAGCAACGTTTGATTGATGTGGAATGGGAAGATAACAACACGACCAAGGACTACATCGCCCACATCGATATTTACGGACTCAACCGTGCCGGACTTCTGAACGATGTACTACAAGTCCTCTCCAATACAGCTAAGATGGTCTCAACCGTCAATGCCCAACCAACCAAAGACATGAAATTTGCCAATATCCACATTTCCTTTGGAATTCCAAACCTGTCTATGTTGACAACGGTTGTGGATAAGATTAAGAGTGTGCCGGAGGTGTACTCTGTTAAGCGTACCAACGGCTAGTCTTCTGCGAAAATCGACTTCATACTGCGTTAGTTTCGACTGGTCTAACTACAGTTATGCCTGCGTCTCACTGCCTTGTCTGATGTCGATTTTCTTTGAAGTAAGTAAGAACATGGTCAGAACTCTTTTATTAGTTGGTTAGCTCGCCTTGCCGTACTGAAGTACTGTCTGTGTCTTGCTGCTTTGTCTGAAGTTGATGTTCTTTGAAGGTTAGTAGTGAATGCCAAATAGATTTATAATATAGGATAGTAAAATGAAATTAGTGATTCAACGGGTCAAGAGTGCCTCGGTTTCCATTGATGGCCAAGTTTACAATGCGATCCAGCAAGGCTTGCTGCTCTTAGTGGGAGTAGGGCCTGAGGATGACCAGAAGGATTTGGAGTATGCAGTCCGCAAGGTATCGCAGATGCGTATTTTCTCAGATGAGGAAGATAAGATGAATCTTTCGGTCAAAGATATTCAAGGAGAAATCTTGTCGATCTCTCAATTTACCCTCTTTGCGGAGACAAAAAAAGCAACCGTCCTGCTTTTACAGGGGCTGCCAAGCCAGATATGGCCAGTCAGTTATATGATGCCTTTAATGATCAATTAGAAAAGGAAGTTCCTGTCAAACGAGGGATCTTTGGAGCCGATATGGCGATTGAATTGATCAATGATGGCCCGGTGACCATTATCCTCGATACGAAAAATCCATAAGTAAGAAAACATGCAGTCGGGTTAGACTGCATGTTTTTCGATATAGAGTTGTTGGGCGATCACTTGGTTGATAGAAATTTCTTGTCCATGGATAACGAAGTGATAGAGGCCTGTGTAGTCATCGTACCGTTGAAACGCGATGGTATCACCAATTTGGAGATGGATCTGGTCTAAGAATTTTAACAATTCATAGGTGTCATAGACCCTTTGCAGAATATACAGACCAGGCTCAGTCGTTTCACTGAGACGGTCTTGGTAGGCTTCGACAAGCCTTTCGCCTTTCTTTGGAATTGTCCCACCGTGAGGGCAACTCTTAGGATTTCCAAGCATGTGATCCAGCCGGTCGATGAAATGTTCAGAAACGGTATGTTCGAGAACTTCTGCCTCTTCATGGACTTCTTCAGTTGTATAGTCAAGTTTTTCCAGAAGAAATACTTCGATCAAGCGGTGCTTGCGGTAGAGATCAGAGACCAACTGCGATCCTAGATCCGTTAGTAGATACCCATGGGTCTTATCCTTCACCAAGAGACCCTCTGAGATCATGCGCTTAATCATCTCGGTCACAGCGGGTGGAGAGACCTGCATGCGACTCGCGATTTCCTTGTTGCTAATTTTTTCTACTTCTGTGCCAATTTCATAAATGCACTTGAGGTAATCTTCTTTGTTTGGTGTCATGCTTTCCTCTTTTCTTCGCTCACTTCTAGTATATCAAAAATCTCCTCAAAAACGCTAGTGGAGTAATGAGAATTGTCTCAAGCTCCAAAAGATGGTAGTATAGAAGCATAGAAAGGACGGCACTATGAACAGACGGGAATTAGTGAGATTAGGCTGGAGAGAGAGTAGTTTAGCCTATCTAGAGAAGCACTTGCAGGGATTGAAAGATCCACAAGCCTACCAAGAACAATACCAGTCTGTCTTTTTCTTTGCCAGTCCTCTGTTTCAAAATATGTGGTTTCAAGAGATCAAAGATCTAACGGAAACGGCTGCCCAAGACTTGCTGAGGGGAGTCATGAAAATTCTTCTTATGCCAAGTGACCTGTCCGGAACTTGTGAAGAAACAGCCTTTCTTCTGAGTAGGATGGCTCCAGATTGTCCGCCAGGTTCCGACTTTTGGAAGGCTTTTTCACACGTCGTGCAAATCGCCTTTGAAAAGGATCCCTTAGCAGATCAGTCGGGAGATCAGCTCTTGAAACGCCAGGTTCACCAGTTACGCTACCTACTTTCAAGTTACCAAGCCCAGTGGATTCGGACGCATGAGGCCAGAGCTGGACAGACTGACGAGGAGGCCTTACAAGCTTACCTACAGGAGGCTAGAGCGGTCACGGTGGATGCTTATGCGGCTGCTCGCCTTCACAATAAGGTCTCCCTAGGGCCAGATGGTCACCTTCATTATCCATCAGGGACCTCCCAACAAGTCAATTTCAAGGTCTTGTTAAATTTCCATACGGAGTATATTCTCGATCAAGCCGGGCGTTTTCTCAATGAAGTCGATCCAGTAGAAGTTTCTGAAAATGGCATTGTCAATGGGGCTAGTTTTAACTACGGGCTGGCTAGGGGACGGACCCATAAGGACTTAGATATTGACCCCGTCAAAGCTTGGGATCCAGCCTTTCGCAAGCATGTCCTCTATCAGCAAGATGTTCGCTATCTAGCCCCTAAAAATGATCGCAGTGTCGAAGGCTACTGGAGTCGAAAAGGAGTCTTTGCACAAGGAGGCAAGAGCTACAAGCAACAAGTGGCACAGCGCGTGCGGAGTTTCCTCAGAGGCATCCCTCGCTTACGCTGGCGCGTCCTCCTACAGAATGGACTTCATCGGATTTTATAGCAATGGAAAAGAGGTCGCAGACCTCTTTTTTCATTTATCCAAGCGCATTGACGGCTTCGATTGCAGCGTCGTAATTTGGTTCGCTGTTGATATTGTCTAGGTATTCAACGTAAGTAACCTTGTTATCCGCATCTAAGACCAAGACAGCGCGTGCGAGTAGGTGCCATTCATTGATCAAGAGGCCGTATGCTTTCCCGAAGGAATGGTCGTAGTAGTCTGAGAGCATGATGGCATTGTCGAGCCCTTCAGCAGCGCACCATTTACCTTGAGCAAAAGGAAGGTCGACAGAGACCGTCAAGACGACAGTGTCTTCCATATCCGATAAGGTTTGATTGAAGTGACGTGTTTGCATCGAACAGATACCTGTGTCGATGGATGGGATAATGCTGAGGACTTTTTTCTTGCCAGCAAAATCAGCTAAAGATTTCTTCTCAAGAGCTGGAGTGATCAATGAAAAGTCATGAGCAGTATCGCCAACTTGAAGTTGAGATCCGGTAAAGGTAACAGGGTTTCCTAAAAATGTTGTCATAGCAAAGACTCCTTTTTTCTTTTCAATGTACATCAATGAAGGGGGAAGAGCCACTGATTTGTTTGAGAATCTAATCAGTTTGGAATCTTATTTGTTCAAACCTTCTGCGATCTTGTCTAAGTTCCATTTCATCATGCTGTAGTAGCTATCACCTTTTTCTCCCTCTTTGGCAATGGAATCAGTGAAGATCTTTGCATAGATCGGGATATTGGTATCTTTAGACACAGTTTTCATAGGACGTTCATCGACGCTAGATTCAACAAAGAGGGCAGGCACCTTGGTTTGCCGGAGCTTTTCTACCAGCGTTTTGATTTGGTCAGGTGTGCCTTCTTCTTCCGTATTGATTTCCCAGATATAGGCGGATGGGACGCCGTAGGCTTTGGAGAAGTATTTGAAGCAGCCTTCGCTGGTTACAATCATCTTCTTCTCTTCTGGGATATTGTTGAATTTTTGTTTGGCTTCTTGGTCGAGCTTGCTGAGTTTTTCAGTATAGGCAGCTAGATTTTTTTCGTAGAAGTCCTTGTTTTTGGGATCTTTTGCGATCAATTGTTTGGCAATGTTTTTAGCGTAGAGGATCCCGTTTTCGAGATTGAGCCAAGCGTGAGGGTCTTCTTTTCCAGCTTGGTTTTGGCCTTCCAAGTAGATGACGTCGACTCCGTCGCTAGCTGCGAAATAGTCTTTGTTTTCAACTTTATTGGCATTTTTGACCAATTTAGTAAACCAAGCATTGCCACCGGTTTCGAGGTTGATCCCGTTGTAGAAGATGAGGTCTGCTTGCGAAGTCTTTTTGACATCTTCTGGAAGCGGTTCGTACTCGTGAGGATCTTTGCCGACAGGAACGATACTGTGCAGCTCGATCTTATCCCCAGCTATATTTTTGGTGATATCTGCAAGGATGGAGTTGGTGGTGACCACTTTCAATTTATCAGAAGCTCCAGAAGAAGAGCCTTTGCTACAGGCCAACAGACCAAATAAGAGTGCCACAAAGAGGGCGAGGATAGAAGCGGTTTTTTTCATGTGTTTCTCCTTTAATGAGATGAAAGAGCGTGCTTATTCTTTCTCTGCTTAGGAGCGATAAAGAAGCTGATGAGAAAGAAGACAGCAGAAGTGAGGACAATACAAGACCCGACGGCGATGTTTAAGCTATAGCCAATAAAGAGTCCCAGGATGGATGCAAGAGCACCTAATCCGGATGAAAGGAGCATCATGGACCAGAGACTATTGGTATAGAGATAGGCCGTCGCAGCGGGTGTAATGAGCATGGCGACGATGAGAATGGTTCCGACACTCTGCATAGCAGTGACAGAAACCAAGGTCAAGAGCACCATAAGGAGGTAGTGATAGACCTTGACCCGGACGCCCATGGATTGAGCCAGAACAGGATCAAAAGATGTGAGCAGTAAGGGTCGAAAGAGTAGGACAATCACCAGCAAGACCGCAGCACCAACACCGATGGTTATCCACATATCCCGGTCTTGGACGGCCAAGATATTCCCAAAGAGGATGTGGAAAAGGTCGGTGGAACTTTTAGCGACTCCAATCAGGATGACTCCTAAGGCGAGGAAAGAAGAAAAGGTAATCCCAATTGCAGTGTCGCTCTTGATGATGGAGTTGCTCTTGATATAGGTGATAAGGACGGACGCCAGGAGGCCAAAGACAATAGCGCCAATAAAGAAATTGATGCCTAGGATAAAGGAGAGAGCCACACCAGGAAGAACTGCGTGTGAGATAGCGTCTCCCATGAGAGACATGCCTCTTAAAATAATGAAGCATCCAACGGCTCCAGCGACAATCCCGATGGCGATGGCTGTGATCAGGGCATTCTGTAAGAAGTGGAATTGCTGTAATCCATCGATAAATTCTGTAATCATCCGACGCCACCTCCTATAAAGAGTTCATGCCCATAGGCTGCATGCAGATTTTCTTTGGTAAAGGTTTCCTCTGTTTTCCCAAATGCAATCAGTTTACGATGAAGGAGGAGGACCTGGTCGAAATAAGCTGGGACCTTGCTGAGGTCGTGATGGACGATCAGAATGGTCTTGTCTTCTTGTTTCAAGGTCTGGAGGGTCTGCATGATGATGTCTTCGCTGACAGAGTCAATCCCTGCGAAGGGCTCATCCAAAAAAATGACATCCGCTTCTTGGACCAAGCAGCGGGCGATCAGCACCCGTTGGAATTGCCCTCCTGAAAGCTGGCCGATCTGGCGATCCGCTAGATCAAGAAGATTGACAAGTTTCAAGGCATTTTCCACTTTTTGGAGATCTTCTTTGCTTTTTCTCTTGAAGATAGAAAGGTGGGGATAAAGACCCAGTGAGATGCACTCCCGCACCGTGATGGGGAAGTGGAAATCAATAGCGGATTTCTGTTCGACGTAGGCCACTCGTTGAAGAGCTTGGCCGAGATCTTTTTGATCGAGCAGGACCTTTCCCGCATGAGGGAGAAGTCCTAGCATGGCCTTGATTAGGGTTGATTTTCCAGCCCCATTGGGGCCAAGAATGCCTAGGATGGTTGGACCCTGGATGGTGAGGGAAAGATCCTCCAAGGCCAGTGTTTGCTGGTAAGCAACACTGAGATGTTCAATTTGAATCATGATTTTGCTCCTTTACCATTAATATACATGAATAAAAAAATTAAGTCAAGTTAATTTTTGAAATAATTATACACGAATAAAAAGTTAAGTCAAGTTAATTTTTAAAATAATTCAACTTAAATCTCTTGAAATCATTGAAAAAAGTTCCTATTTTTGATAAGGTTATTACAAAAGAATGAAAGCGAGAAGATCATGGTACGTTTACAAGATGATTTTTATGATTACGTCAATGGGGCATGGGCTGAGACAGCTGTGATTCCAGATGACAAACCGTCAACCGGTGGTTTTATGGACTTGATCCAAGATATCGAAAACTTGATGTTGGATATTACCGGAAAATGGCAAAGAGGAGAAGAATTGCCTGAAGATAGCATTCTGCAAAACTTTGTCAAATACCACAAAATGGTGGCAGATTTTGATGCACGGGAAGCAGCTGGTGTGGCTCCAGCTATGCCCTTGATCAACGAAATCAAGGCCTTATCTTCCTTTGAAGACTATACCAGCAAGTTGGGCACCTATGAGCTAGCTGGCAAACCAAATCTCTTGCCATTTAGCGTGTCACCAGACTTTATGAATGCCCAAATGAATGTCTTGTGGGGAGAAGCACTCGGTTTGATTTTGCCTGATACAACCTACTATGAAGAAGACAATGAAAAAGGACCAGAGTTATTAGCTGTTTGGCGTCAAATGGTTGAAAAACTCTTGGCAAAATTTGATTTTTCAGAGGAAGAAATCAAAGACATCCTGGATAAGGTCATTGCGGCTGATGCAGAATTGGCCAAATATGTCTTGTCAAACGAAGAAAAATCAGAGTACAACAAACTCTACCATCCTTATGAATGGGCAGATTTCAAGGCCTTGGTTCCAGAATTGCCACTCGATACCTTCTTTACAGAAGTGATCGGACAAACGCCAGATACTATCATCGTGCCAGAAGAGCGTTTCTGGAAAGAATTCGCACCAACATTCTACTCAGCAGCCAACTGGGAAAACCTTCATGCTAAATTGAAACTCGGCGCAGCTCTTTCTTGGACTTCCTTCTTGACCGAAGAAATCCGTGTCCTGTCTGGTGAATATGGACGGACCATCACAGGGACACCAGAAGCACGTCCGAAAGAAAAGGCAGCTTTGGCTTTGGCAGAAGGACCTTATAGCCAAGCACTTGGCCTTTGGTATGCAGGAGAAAAATTCTCACCAGAGGCGAAAGCAGACGTAGAGCATAAAGTAGCGACCATGATTGAAGTCTACAAGGATCGCTTAGAAAAAGCAGACTGGCTCGCTCCTGAAACTCGTGAAAAAGCCATTGTCAAGCTCAATGTCATCACACCACATATCGGCTACCCTGAAAAATTACCTGAAACATACGCCAAGAAGATCATCGACGAAAGCAAGACCTTGGTGGAAAATGCTCAAAAATTGGCTCAAATTTCCATCGAGCATGTCTGGAGCAAGTGGAACCAACCAGTTGATCGGAGCGAATGGCACATGCCAGCTAATATGGTCAATGCTTACTATGATCCGCAACAGAACCAAATCGTCTTCCCAGCAGCGATTTTACAGGCACCTTTCTATGACCTTCACCAATCATCATCAGCCAACTACGGCGGAATCGGTGCGGTCATTGCCCATGAAATCTCCCACGCCTTTGACACCAATGGTGCTTCCTTTGACGAGCACGGTAGCTTGAAAGACTGGTGGAAGCCAGAAGATTACGAAGCCTTTACCGCTCGCACGCAAAAGGTCATCGATCAGTTTGAAGGGCAAGACTCTTACGGTGCCAAGATCAACGGGAAATTGACCGTTTCTGAAAACGTGGCAGATCTAGGAGGAATTGCTGCAGCCCTTGAAGCTGCTAAGAAAGAGGAAGATTTCTCAGCAGAAGAATTCTTCACCAACTTTGCTCGCATCTGGCGCATGAAAGCTCGGACAGAGTACATGCAACTCCTCGCAAGTGTCGATGTCCATGCACCAGGAAAACTTCGCACCAATGTCCAATTACCAAACTTTGACGAATTCTTTGAAACCTTTGATGTCAAAGAAGGCGACGGCATGTGGCGCGCACCAGAGGATCGTGTGATTATTTGGTAAACTAAGATAGGAGAGACGATTCGGTTTACCGAAACTTCCTGCAGAAAAATAGGAAATCAATGCCGCATTCCCTGAATGCCAATTGATTTATCTTTTTTCCAAAGGAAGTAGTCTCGACTTCAGTTAAGCAATTGATTGATTTTCTTGACCATGTGGGCCATGCCCACCAGGCAATCTCTCTTTTTCTCGACGCTTTTAGGGCGAGTTCAATTTCGCGATACTAGTTTTGTTGATCAAAGGAAGTAGTCTCAACTTCAGTTAAGCGATTGATTTTCTTGATCGCTCGTGAAAAAAAATAAAAATCCCCAAAGTCAAGTTTCAACCTACTGAAACTAGCTTTGGGGATTTTTGATAATAAGATTCATCAAATAAAAACGAAGCGCTTCCAATGACTGCGTGAACAGATAAATTTAATTGAGTGGAGCCTTGTATAATTCTTTGAATTTCATAGAAATAAATGCTACTATAGGTGTGAACTAAATAAATTTTAAAGGAGCAGACTATGAGAAATTTTGCAAGTCCGTCACGTTACATTCAAGGTGAGAATGCCTTATTTGAAAATGCGCAATCTATTTCAGAATTAGGGAATCACCCTGTTTTGCTATGTGATTCAGTGGTCTATGATATCGTAGGGAAGCGTTTTGAAGAATACCTTGGTCAAAATGGGCTCACGGTTTTGCCAGTCTTCTTCAATGGAGAAGCTTCTGACAACGAAATCAATCGTGTGGTTAGTCTGGCAGAAGAAAATGGCTGTGATTTGGTCATTGGACTTGGTGGAGGAAAGACCATCGATAGTGCAAAAGCTATTGCTGATCTTCTAAAATCACCAGTTGTGATTGCTCCGACCATCGCCTCTACAGATGCTCCCGTTTCCGCCTTGTCGGTTATCTATACGGATGAGGGTGCCTTTGAGCGCTATATCTTCTATTCTAAGAACCCAGAATTGGTCTTGGTGGATAGCAAAGTGATCTCTCAAGCACCAAAACGCTTGCTCGCTTCTGGTATCGCAGATGGCCTAGCAACTTGGGTAGAAGCGCGTGCAGTGATGCAAGCGAATGGAAAAACCATGTTGGGTCAACGACAAACCTTAGCGGGTGTCGCCATTGCACAACGTTGTGAAGAAACCTTATTTGCTGATGGTCTCCAAGCCATGGCTGCTTGTGAAGCCAAAGTTGTAACACCTGCTCTTGAAAACATTATTGAAGCTAATACCCTTCTCAGTGGTATTGGATTTGAAAGTGGGGGATTAGCTGCTGCCCATGCCATCCATAATGGCTTTACAGCCCTTACTGGGGACATCCACCATTTAACTCACGGTGAAAAAGTAGCCTACGGAACGCTCGTTCAATTGTTCTTGGAAAACCGTCCGAAGGAAGAATTGAATAAATACATTCGTTTCTATCAACAAATCGGTATGCCAACCACTCTGAAAGAAATGCATCTTGAAACTGCAAGTTATGAAGATCTTCTCAAGGTTGGCCAACAGGCCACCATCGAAGGAGAAACCATCCATCAAATGCCATTTGAAGTGAAGGCTTCTGATATTGCCCAAGCCATCGTAGCAGTAGATGCCTACGTTCAAGGTTTGGCCTAAGATGGCTTTGTCGACAAACCAAGAACTCCCATACCTTATGGTAATGGGAGTTCTTTTCCTATTTTCTTCTTTTTGGATCGGTTTGTTTAAAGATCAGGTATAAAATTCCGGCAGGCAAGAAGCAGAAGAGCCACATAACATCGAGTCCCTTGCTTTTACTGCTAGAGGTCGTTGCTTTAGACTCACTGACGGCCACTCCCGGTTTAATGCTTGGAGATACCTGTTGCAAGCCGTTTTGGACGACTAGGCGGTTATTTTCTAGTTTTAGCGCTGGCTTCGTTCCCTTCTTAACAGTCGCATAGAAGTCTTGCTTCAGCTGAATGGTCTTCCCGTCGATGGTATGTTCCCCTGCAGAGAGGACTTTTTTATACTGGTAGTCTGCGAACATTTTCTCAGCCAAGGTATTTCCGATCTGATTGCGGTAGCTTTCGGCGATCTCGACATCGTAGTTCCCAACCCCCAAAATGACTTCGATAATCCGCTGTTTACCCCGCTTGGTTGTCGCGGTGTAGTTGTAGTCAGCAGTCGGGCTGGATCCAGTTTTGAGTCCATCTGTTCCTTTAAGGGCGAATTTTCCACCTTCGAGGGAAGTATTGTAGTTATCGTAGCTTTGCTCGTAGGGGGTTCCTTCCATGATGGTAGTGTGAGCTTGCTTGGTGTATTCCAACATTTCTGGCAGGTCGTTTACGATGTGATAAGCCAGAATAGACATGTCCCGCGCTGTAATTTCGTTATTCGCATTGACATCGTAGCGCTGAGGATTGTAGTAGCCCTGAAGGACCGAGATCATTGCCCCATTTGGATTGTGCCATTTGGTATGGCTCATCCCCATTTCTTGTGTGTACTGATTCATTAAGTCCAAAAACTTATCGGGATCATTGTCAGTGACGGCGTTGGCGAGCATAATCACGGCTGCGCTAGAAGAAGGAACAAAGAGCATCTTGATCAATTCAGATACTTTGTAGTCTACACCAGCTACAATAGGTGAGTTACTTAACAGATTGTTTTCCGAGATGGCTTGGTCTGCCTCTGTTGCTGTGACCACGGTATCGTACTTGATCTTGCCTTCCTTAAGGGCCCGAAAGACCACATAGGCACTCATGAGTTTGGCCATGCTTCCGGAGTCCCGGACCGTGTCGATATTGTCTCCGTACAAAATGGCTCCAGTATTGGCGTCGATGACGATGTCAGCTTTAGGCTTGTAAAAATCGTCCAATACCAGTCCAGCATCAGCTGCGATTTTCATGACATCTTCTTGCTGGTAGATGTCATCCGCAAAGGCAGTGGAAATAGGGCCTAATGTCAAGACTCCTACAAGGAGGGACAAGAGGCTGCGTTTAAGTCGTTTGTGTAAATGTCTCCCGTTATTCATAAATTCCATTATATCATACAGGTTAGGGATTAAAACGGAAAAAATTCTAGAAAAAGAAAAAAGAGAAGAATTTCGCAGTAAAAGCGTTTACATTTCCCTGGAAAGTGCTATAATTTAAATTGAATATAACATTTTTACAATGAGGTGAATTATATGAACAAAGGAAAGGTACTCTTAGCTACCAGCGCTCTGCTTTTATCGGCTGGTGTCCTAGTAGCTTGCTCAGGTGGAAAATCTGGAAGCTCCGGCGGACAGACGTATAGCTATGTCTATACCCAGGATCCAGATACGCTCGACTATTCGATTTCCAATAAAAAATCGACTTCCGAGTTTACAGGAAATGCGGTAGATGGATTATTGGAAGTAGACAAGTATGGGAACTTAATCCCATCACTTGCTAAAGACTGGACTGTTTCCAAAGACGGCTTGACCTATACTTATAAACTCCGCAAAGGGGTCAAATGGATGACTTCTGAAGGGGAAGAATATGGAGGAGAGGTTAAGGCCCAAGACTTTGTGACAGGTCTCAAGCACGCGGCAGATAAGAAATCACAAGCGATTTACTTGGTCCAAAAATCTGTCAAAGGCTTGGATGACTATGTTTCAGGGAAAACATCTGATTTCTCAACCGTTGGTGTGAAAGCGATTGATGATTATACCGTTCAATATACCTTGAGCCAACCAGAAAGCTTCTGGAATTCCAAGACTACGATGGGGATCCTGATGCCAGTCAATGAAGAATTCCTGAAATCTAAAGGGGATGACTATGGTCAAGGAACTTCTCCGTCTAGTATCCTTTACTGCGGACCTTATTTGATCAAATCCATTACTTCGAAATCTTCTGCGATATTAGAAAAAAATCCAACCTACTGGGATGCGGAAAATGTCAAGATCAGTAAAGTCAAACTGACCTATTATGATGGTCAAGACTCCGAGTCTCTGATCCGTGGATTTGATAACGGTGACTATACAGTTGCCCGTGTTTTCCCAAATGGTTCCAACTATAAGAGTGTAGAGAAGAAGCATAAGGACGACATCGTCTATACTGACCAAGGTTCCTCAACCTATAACCTTTCCTTCAACATTGACCGTCAGGCCTATGAAATCACAAAGAAGACCACGGATGCTCAAAAGGCCTCTACCAAGAAAGCAATCTTGAACAAGGACTTCCGTCAAGCTATTATGTTTGCCTTCAACCGCAAGGCTTATGTAGCGCAAACTAACGGGGAAGCGGGTGCCAATAAGGTGATCCGTAATACCTTTACGCCACCAAACTTTGTCCAAATCGATGGCAAACAATTTGGTGATGCAGTAGAAAAAGACTTAGAAGCTTATGGGGATGAATGGAAAGGGGTCTCTGTCGCAGATGGAAAAGACACCCTCTACAATCCAAGCAAGGCCAAAGAAGAGTTTGCCAAAGCTAAGGCAGACTTGCAGGCTCAAGGAGTTGAATTCCCAATTCATTTAGACCTTCCAACTTCTTCGACTTATACGGAAGGAATCAAACAAGCCCAATCCTTCAAACAGTCGATTGAATCTACATTGGGAGCAGAAAATATTGTCATCGATCTGAATATGGTTTCTGAGGATGATCTTCAACGAGTGACTTACTTTGCTGAAAATGCTTCCCAACAAGACTGGGATCTAAACAATAACTTGGGCTGGGGACCAGACTATACGGACCCATCTTCTTACATCGACATCACCAGTGGTAAATCTGGTGAAAATGCCAATTCTTACTTTGGATTCGATGCTGGTACGGATAATGCGGCGGCAAAAGCAGCTGGCTTTGATGAGTACAATCAATTAATTGAAGACGCTCAAAAAGAAAACACAGATGTCAACAAGCGTTATGAAAAATATGCTGCGGCTCAAGCTTGGTTGACCGATAGTGCCCTCTTGATTCCGATTCATTCGGATGGAGCTTCTCCAGTCGTTCGTAAGACTGTACCATACTCTGCAGCCTTTGCTTGGACCGGCCACAAGGGTCAAACCTTTAACTATAAGTATTTAGAAGTTCAAGACAAGGTCGTAGCGGCGAAAGACTACGACAAAGCGCGTGAACAATGGAAGAAAGAAAAAGAAGAATCCAATAAAAAAGCGCAAAAAGAACTTGAAAAGCATGTGAAATAGACTTTTCTTAGCGAAAACAGGATGGACAGGTCCCGTATGGGACCTGTCTTTTTCTTTATCTGATCCTTTAAAAATCCCCTAAAAATGGTATAATAGGAGCATCACGAAAATTGGAGAGACGCTATGAGTTTTTACGATCATAAAGAAATCGAGCCTAAGTGGCAAAAATACTGGGCTGACCATCACACTTTTAAGACAGGAACAGATGCTTCAAAACCGAAGTTTTATGCATTGGACATGTTCCCTTACCCATCCGGAGCGGGTCTACACGTAGGACATCCAGAAGGCTACACAGCAACAGATATCCTTAGCCGTTTCAAACGTGCGCAAGGCTACAACGTCCTTCACCCAATGGGATGGGATGCCTTTGGTTTGCCTGCTGAGCAATACGCTATGGATACGGGGAATGACCCAGCAGAATTCACAGCGGAAAACATTGCCAACTTCAAACGCCAAATTAATGCCCTTGGATTCTCTTACGACTGGGACCGTGAAGTCAATACGACAGACCCAAACTACTATAAATGGACACAATGGATTTTCACCAAGCTTTACGAAAAAGGTTTGGCCTATGAAGCTGAAGTGCCAGTAAACTGGGTTGAGGAACTAGGAACAGCTATCGCCAACGAAGAAGTTCTTCCAGACGGAACCTCTGAGCGTGGGGGCTATCCAGTTGTCCGCAAACCAATGCGCCAATGGATGCTTAAAATCACGGCCTATGCGGAGCGCTTGCTGGCTGACTTGGATGACCTTGACTGGCCAGAGTCTATCAAGGACATGCAGCGCAACTGGATTGGGAAATCAACTGGTGCTAACGTAACTTTCAAAGTAAAAGGAACAGACAAGGAATTCACCGTCTTTACGACTCGTCCAGATACTCTTTTCGGTGCGACCTTCACTGTTTTGGCGCCTGAACATGAACTAGTAGATGCCATCACGACACCTGAACAAGCTGAGGCTGTAGCGGACTACAAACACCAAGCTAGCCTTAAATCAGACTTGGCTCGTACAGACCTTGCCAAGGAAAAAACAGGGGTTTGGACTGGTGCTTATGCTATCAACCCTGTCAATGGTAAAGAAATTCCAATCTGGATTGCCGACTATGTTCTTGCTAGCTACGGTACAGGTGCTGTTATGGCCGTACCTGCCCACGATGAGCGTGACTGGGAATTTGCAAAACAGTTTGGTCTTCCAATCGTAGAAGTCTTGGAAGGTGGAAACGTTGAAGAGGCTGCTTACACAGAAGATGGCCTTCACGTCAACTCTGACTTCTTGAACGGTCTCAACAAAGAAGAAGCGATTGCTAAAATCGTGGCTTGGCTAGAAGAAAAAGGCTTTGGTCAAGAAAAGGTGACCTACCGTCTCCGCGACTGGCTCTTTAGCCGTCAACGTTACTGGGGTGAACCAATCCCAATCATTCATTGGGAAGATGGAACTTCAACAGCTGTTCCAGAAAGTGAACTTCCACTTGTCTTGCCAGTAACCAAGGACATCCGCCCTTCAGGTACTGGTGAAAGCCCATTGGCCAACTTGACAGACTGGCTGGAAGTAACCCGCGAAGATGGCGTCAAAGGTCGTCGTGAAACCAATACCATGCCACAATGGGCCGGTTCAAGCTGGTACTACCTCCGCTATATCGATCCACACAACACTGAGAAATTGGCTGATGAGGACCTTCTCAAACAATGGTTGCCAGTCGATATCTATGTGGGTGGTGCAGAACACGCCGTGCTTCACTTGCTTTACGCTCGTTTCTGGCACAAATTCCTCTATGACCTTGGTGTTGTACCGACTAAAGAGCCATTCCAAAAACTCTTTAACCAAGGAATGATCTTGGGAACTAGCTACCGTGACCACCGTGGCGCACTTGTGGCAACTGACAAGGTTGAAAAACGTGACGGTTCCTTCTTCCACATGGAAACAGGGGAAGAATTGGAGCAAGCACCAGCCAAGATGTCGAAATCCCTCAAGAACGTGGTCAACCCAGACGATGTGGTGGAACAATACGGTGCTGATACCCTTCGTGTCTATGAAATGTTCATGGGACCACTTGATGCTTCAATCGCTTGGTCTGAAGAAGGTCTAGAAGGAAGCCGTAAATTCCTCGACCGTGTTTACCGTTTGATCACAAGTAAAGAAATCGTTGCGGAAAACAATGGCGCTCTTGACAAGGTTTATAACGAAACGGTTAAATCTGTTACTGAGCAAGTCGAGTCTATGAAATTCAACACAGCCATTGCCCAACTCATGGTCTTTGTCAATGCTGCTAACAAGGAAGATAAACTCTATGTGGATTACGCCAAAGGCTTCATCCAATTGATCGCCCCATTTGCCCCTCACTTGGCAGAAGAACTCTGGCAAACAGTCGCAGCAACAGGTGAGTCAATCTCTTACGTAGCTTGGCCAACATGGGACGAAAGCAAATTGATTGAAGACGAAATTGAAATCGTCGTTCAAATCAAAGGAAAAGTCCGTGCCAAACTCATGGTCGCTAAAGACCTTTCTCGTGAAGAATTGCAAGAAGTCGCGCTAGCTGACGAAAAAGTCAAGACAGAGATTGATGGCAAAGAAATCGTGAAAGTGATTAGTGTACCGAACAAGCTTGTAAATATCGTAACGAAATAAATTTAAAAGTCCTTCAGAGCTAAGCTCTGGAGGATTTTTTCGTTTGGTTGATTAAGGATCAAAAAAGCTTCGGTAGGAAGAACCCTACCGAGGCTTTTTAACATGTTGAAAACGATTGTTGAATATCTGGATGATTTTCCCAATCAGCTCGATTGTAGCTTCCTGTAATGGTGTGCTCTTCAGAAAAGAGCAGAACCCGTTCCACAATCGGAGCGATTTGCTCGAAATGGTGGGAGGAAATAACAATCGTTTTTCCTGCTGTTTTGAGTTCTTGGAACAAGGCGACAATCAGCTTCTGGTATTTGGGGGAGAGACCGTTAAAGGGCTCGTCAAATAGCAAGAGACTAGGATTCATGGTGAGGACACTGGCAATGGCGACTAGCTTCTTTTCCCCTCCGGAAAGATGGTAGGGAATACGATCTCTCAGGTGCTCAATCTCTAAAAGAGTGAGTGTATCATTGACGCGTTGTTCGATTTCAACTGCCGATAAGCCGAGTTGACGTGGGCCAAAAGCCAGTTCATCATAGACGCTTGTATTGAACAATTGGGTATCGCTGTTTTGAAAAATGAGTCCAACCTGCTGGAAGAGTTGCCCAGCACGATAGGGATCTTTCAAGAAGTCTTTGTCAATGGTCCAATCCTTGAAGTGGTACTGACCAGAAGACAGGGGCAAGAGCCCAACCAGAATTTTAAAGAGGGTCGATTTTCCAGCTCCGTTTGGGCCCATCAAGCCCACGGTTTCCCCTTTTTGAATCTGGAGTTGAATATCGTGGACACCAGTTTCTTCGGTATAGTGGTAATTTCCATCCTGAATGGTAATCATAGGGCTTCCTTTCTAGCCAAGTAAGGTCGTGAAGGTCGTGAGAAGAACCAATTCCAATAGGAAAAAGATGTCTTCCTTCTTCCAGTGGAAGGCTTCTTTGCGCTTTGTGTCCATGCCATATCCTCTCAGCAACATGGCCTCGTAGACCTCTTTGGTATGGTTCTTCGTTGATAGATACAAGAGACCAAGTAGGGAGCCAAAGAGATTGAGATTCACTTTTTGTCCAACCGTTCTTAGCTGGACGCATTCGATCTGTTGTTGCAAGTGTTTCCCTAAGATATAGCCATATTTGAGTGTGATATCAATGGTTTGCACAAAGGTTTTTGGAACACGCAACTGACGAAGGGCCTCGACCAGTTGCACACTTGTCGTTGTGGCTAAAAAGAGAGAAATATTGAGGACAATCATCCCTGCACGTAGCAAAAAGAGTCCTCCATTTTGAAATCCTTGAAATAAGATGCTAGGCAATATCACAATTGTGGAAATCAACAGCACCTTGAACAGGACCTTAAAGAGGTGGAGTAGGACCTCTCCAGGAAGCATGGCAATGTGCATTAACAAAAGGATGCCGATCAACCACAGTTGGATGGGATGGTGGGCAGTCGTAATGAGAATGGCTAAAATTAAAAAGGAAACGAGCCGCATCCAAGACGAAGTTTTGGCCTTGAATGCGGGCGTCGTTTGTTTCATTTTGCCAAGAAAGTGGCGCAATGTTTGAAGATTCATTTGTAAATAGTGATGGCTTTTTGAAGCTTCTAGAGTCGCTTGCTCTTGATGAAGCCAGTCAGGGAGTTTACGCATGAGAAGTCTTTTCTCCGTTCATTGATCGAATGATTTTACTGATGATATAGAAAATGAGAACAGCTGTAATGGCTGATAGAATATAGCCAATCGCAATTTTTGTTCCAGGAATGGTGTAATCACTGAACAAGGCTTCAAAAGAGAATCCATTTTTGATCCCTGTTGGGACTTTGCCATGAAGCAGGCTACCCAATTCTTCAGTAGACCATTCACCAAAGGCTGTCCCATCTGCGAGAAGTCCAAGTGGGCTGAGGACGATCAAAGTAAGGAGTACCCAGCGAATTTTTTTAACGAATGAAGTAGTATTGACTGTACTTGGTGTGTACAACTCTGTAGGAGCGACTTGCTTGACAAAACGGTAAATCACAACGGTGAAGAAGGCTTCGACCCAACCTGCGACAAGGAGGTGAGCACCCAACATAGCAGGCACCGTGATACTCAATCCATAAGGATTATAGAGTGGCTGACCAGCTTCTGACGCGATGAGGGGTTGCAAGCCCAATTCAACACCAGCTAAGAAGGCAGCAGCATTGATCGAAAGATAAGAGCCGACAATGACGCCAAGCGTTTCCTGATGGTGCTTGCGGAACAAGCTATAAATAGCATAACCAACGAAAGGCATCACAATGGCCATGTTGAAAATATTGGCCCCAAGAGCGAGAATACCTCCATCCCCAAATAAGAAGGCCTGTAGCAGTAAGGCGACTGTCAGCGCCAGAGAGGCTGCATAGGGACCTATGAGAATGGCAAGAAGGGTTCCTCCGACAGCGTGAGCGGTCGTTCCGCCAGGGACAGGAACATTAAACATCATTAATAAGAAGGACAAAGAAGCAGCGATCCCAAGCATCGGAGCCAGCTCTTTATTTTCTTTTAATTGCACCTTGACTTTTTTGACAGATAAGACAATAACAGGTGCAGCAGCAACCGCTAAAACCGCACAACTTGCAGGACTAAGGTAATTATCTGGTATATGCATAACAAATTCTCCGTTAGTATGAATTATTTTCGTTAACAGATTACCACATTATAAAATCAGGTGTCGTTACAAAACGAGTCCAACATTTGTTACACATGCTAGAAAGAGGGCTATCTTGCTAAAAGAAATTAGTAGAAAGAAGAAGAAAAAACTAGTTTGAAGGGCTAGAAAGGCTTTTTTAAGGTGAATTTGGATAAAATTATTGGTTCCATATCGAAATAGTTGACAGATGTAACAAGCAGTGGTACAATGATTTTGATATTTCGATATAGAAATAAAAAGGAGACAAAATAGACAAGATGTTAGGGGGCTACCAAGCTTTACAGATACGCTTATTAAACGGGCGACTTTTTCAAAAACTCTTGAGCAAGGAACCAGATGCCCAATACCGAAGTGAACAAGGGAAAATTTTAACGATTTTGTGGAAGCAAGAGTTGGGGTGCGCTACTGCGACCGATATCGCTCTTGCGACGGGTCTAGCCAATAATACATTAACCAGCATGGTTAAGAAATTGAAAGAACAAGGCTTGGTTACGATTCAACCTTGTACGCAGGATAAAAGGAAAAAATATATTTCTTTGACAGACCTTGGTTGGGCGCAAAAAGAAATCGGTGACCGTGTCAGCAAAGAACTTGGAGAGATTTTTTACCAAGGCTTTTCGGATCAAGAAATCCGAGAATTTGAAGCCTATCAAGAGCGTATTATCACAAATCTAAAAGCTAAAGAGAGTGAACTGTAGTAGAGGGGAAAATGCTTATGATTGGAATAGCAGGTGTAACAGGGAAATTAGGCTCTTATGTGGCTGATCTTGTCGATCAGCAAGGAATTGCTTCTATCCATCTGGCAAGAAGCCCAGAGCGGGCAACAGTCTACGCGTCAGCGGAAATTCGTAAGATGGTGTATGCCAATACTCCAGAGGTGGTTGAGGCCTTAAAGGGTATCGATGTCTTATTGATGGTCTCTGCTCGGGAAAATCCAGAGCGTGTTGAGGAACACACGAGTTTTTTAAATGCCGCAAAGCTAGCGGGGGTGCAGCATATCGTCTATACCTCCTTTTACGGAGCAGATGAAAAAGCAACCTTTACCTTGTCTCGAGATCATGCCCAGACGGAAGCCTATATCAAGGAGTTAGGATTCACCTATACATTTTTGAGAGATAATTTTTACTTGGACTTCTTGATAGATATTGCTCTTGAAAATGGAGAGATTCGTGGTCCAGCAGGAAGTGGGAAGGTTTCAGCAGTTGCCCGTAAGGACACATCTAGTGTTGCAGCAGAGATTCTTTTACATGCTAAGAAATGGGAAAATCAAACCTTGAATCTAACAGGACCAGAGGAACTTTCCATGGAAGAGATCGTAGCGCTTCTCTCAGAAGAGACCGGTAAGACCATCGCGTATGTGGATGAATCAGTAGAAGAAGCCTATGAGTCACGGAAAAAATGGCCAGCACAAACTTGGGAGTATGATGCCTGGGTCAGTACCTATACAGCGATTAAAGCTGGAGAACAAGCTGGAGTTTCAGCAGATGTCGAAAAAGTCCTAGGGCATCCAGCAAGTAGCTTATTGGATATTCTTAGAGACAGAAAACTTATTGAGGAAAAATATGATTGAATACAAACATGTAGCCTTGCGTTACACAGAAAAAGACATTTTGAAAGATGTCAATCTCCGCATTGAAAATGGAGAATTCATGGTGCTAGTGGGTCCTTCAGGATCTGGTAAGACCACCATGATCAAGATGATTAACCGTCTTTTGGAGCCGACAGATGGCAATATCTATATGGATGGGAAACGTATCAAGGACTATGATGAACGGGAGTTACGTCTCAGTACCGGCTATGTCCTTCAAGCCATTGCCTTATTTCCTAACTTGACCGTTGCTGAAAATATAGCATTGATTCCTGAGATGAAGGGCTGGACTAAAGAACAAATCACTTCTAAGACAGAAGAACTCTTGGATAAGGTGGGGCTCCCTGCTGCAGAGTATGCAAATCGCATGCCTAGTGAATTATCTGGTGGGGAGCAACAGCGGATTGGCATTGTGCGCGCTATCATTGGAGAACCAAAAATTCTATTGATGGACGAACCTTTTTCAGCCTTGGATGCCATCTCTCGCAAGCAGTTGCAAGAATTGACCAAGGCATTACATAAAGAATTCGGCATGACGACCATCTTCGTAACCCATGATACGGATGAGGCCTTAAAATTAGGGGATCAAATTGCAGTGTTGCAGGATGGAGAAATCCGCCAGGTGGCAGACCCTGAAACAATTTTACAAGCGCCTGCGACAGACTTTGTCGCAGATTTGTTTGGAGGTGCTCACCATGTCTAAACTACTTACAACTTTTCAAGATCGTTTTGGGGAATGGTTAACAGCCCTTGGGCAACACTTGCAATTGTCTCTTTTGACCTTATTGGTTGCTATTTTTCTGACCATCCCACTTGCGGTTTATCTAAATAGCCACAAAAAAGCGGCGAACTGGGTGCTACAAGTTGCGGGTATCTTCCAGACCATTCCCTCAATGGCTTTGTTGGGTCTCTTTATTCCTTTCATGGGGATTGGAACCTTACCGGCCCTTACAGCTCTAGTCATTTATGCTATTTTCCCGATTTTGGAAAATACAATCACAGCCTTGAACGGCATTGATCCTAGCCTTGAGGAGGCAGGAGTTGCTTTTGGAATGACCAAGTGGGAGCGACTCAAGAAGTTTGAAATTCCACTGGCCATGCCTGTCATTGTATCGGGGGTTCGTACAGCAACCGTTATGATCATTGGGACAGCGACTTTAGCCGCTCTTGTTGGAGCTGGAGGATTGGGATCCTTCATCCTTTTGGGGATTGATCGTCGGAATGCTAGTCTCATTTTAATCGGTGCAATCTCATCAGCCATTTTGGCCATTCTATTTAATGTTATTCTCAAATGGTTGGAAAAGGCAAAGTTGCGTACGATTGTTGCGGCCTTTGCGGTGATGCTCCTTGGTTTGGGAGCGAGTTATGCTCCAAGCATGATTCCTCAGAAAGAAAAAGAAAACCTAGTCATAGCTGGGAAATTGGGGCCTGAGCCTGAAATTCTCATGAATATGTACAAACTTCTCATTGAGGAAAATAGTGACATGACGGTGACCGTTAAGCCTAACTTTGGGAAGACAGATTTCCTTTATCAAGCGCTTAAAAAGGGTGATATCGATATCTATCCAGAATTTACAGGGACCATTACAAGCTCTCTCTTGCAACCAGCTCCTAAAGTCAGCAACGACTCCAAAGAAGTTTTCGAGGTTGCGCGTGATGGTATAAAGAAACAAGATCATCTAGCCTTGCTCAAACCCATGGCTTATCAAAACACCTATGCGATTGCTGTTCCGAAAAGTATTGCGAAAGAGTATAATCTGAAGACGATTTCTGATCTCAAGAAAGTTCAGGACAAGCTCAAAGCTGGTTTCACGTTGGAATTTAACGACCGTGAGGACGGAAACAAAGGACTTCAATCAGTTTATGGACTAAATCTTAATGTGGCTACCATGGAGCCGGCCCTTCGCTATGAGGCAATCCAACAAGGCAATATTCAAATAACAGATGCCTATTCAACAGACCCAGAAATTGCTCAATATAATTTAGTTGTTCTAGAGGATGACCAACACCTCTTCCCACCTTACCAAGGAGCACCCCTCATGAAAGAAGCTCTTCTTAAGAAACATCCAGAATTGGAAGGCATTCTGAACAAGTTGGCTGGCAAAATCACAGAGAGCCAAATGAGTCAGATGAACTACCAAGTGGGAGTAGAAGGAAAACCTGCTGCTAAAGTCGCACGTGAGTTTTTGGTAAAACAAGGACTATTGAAGAAATGATTAAGCAAGAAGAAATACAAGAAACTCTTTTGCGACTCTGCAAGCACTATGGAGAACAAAATTGGTGGCAATCGGATAACAAGATTGAAGATTTGGTATCGACCATTCTGATCCAGCGAACAACAGAGAAGAATGCTAAGTTGGCTTTAGCTGGTCTAATGGATGTCATGACAGTAGAGGGTATCCTGGCTTTACCGCTAGAAGAGTTACAGGAACGTATTCGACCTGCCGGATTTTTCAAGCAAAAGTCACAAACGATTAGGGGACTTCTGACCTGGTTAAGAGAAGTTGGTGGTTTTGAGTTTCTTGCCAGAATTGGAACAGAAGATTTACGGAAGCTACTGTTGGAGTTAAAAGGGATTGGACCAGAGACTGCAGATGCACTTTTACTTTATCTTTTTGATCGTCCCGTTTTTATTTCGGATGAATATGCGAGAAGACTTTTTCGACGCTTAGGATTTGGAAACTTTGATACCTATAATGACATGCATGCTGTTTACGGTAACGTCTTGGAAGGCCTCACTCTCAAACAATGCCAAGAGATTCATGCTGTCATTGATGAACATGGGAAAGCTTTTGGCAAAAGTAAAGGCCAGTTAGACGAAAGTTGGTTACGATAAAAAGAGCCTAGGACAGTAGTCCTTTGACTCCACAAAAGAAACTGATTTTGTACTAACCTAAAGTTAGACAATTTATTTAAGCAAAGGATTTAGTTCTGTATTGCACAGGACTAAGTCCTTTTAGTTTTATCTTAATGCGTTTGTTGTTGTAATAATTAATACAGTCTACACTAGCTTGTTCCAATTGCTCAAGTGACTGAAACGTTTTCTCATGACCATAAAACATCTCAGACTTCAGAATGCCAAAGAAGGATTCCATCATGCCGTTATCTGGACTATTGTATTTACATGACATAGATGACTGGAGTATAAGAGTCATCCAAAAGTATGTGCCTCCTTGTTAAATATCAAAAGATTGGTGAAATGAATAGCGAATATCCCTTTTTATTTTACTTAAAATCAGATTTTTGGATGGAAATACCAGATGATAAAGTAAATCATTTAAAAAATAAAAAAGACAAACGCCCAAAATGACGTTTGTCTAGAATAAGGAAGTTATCCTTGTACTTTAGCTCTACTTATTAGCTTAGATCGTATGTTACTCAACAGATTTTAGGGCTTCGAGCATATTGACTTTCTTAAGGTGTTGGTTCACAAAGATACCGAGACCTGTCAGAATGATAATGACAACAAGTGTTGGAATGGCATAGATGAGCCAGCTCAGACCTGGATTGAACATAATATTTTCAGGAGGGATAACCTCTACCATGTATTGATGCAATCCCCAACCAAGTCCGAATCCAACCAAGATACCAATGATAGAGAGATAAATGGTTTCTCGATAGATGTAGAGTGTCACTTCTCTATTAAAGAAGCCTAGAACCTTAATGGTTGATAACTCACGGATACGTTCTGCCACATTGATATTTGTCAAATTAAAGAGAACAACTAAAGCAAGAAGAACAGAAATCCCAATCAATACTGCCATAACACGGCTAAGGGAGTTGACGATGGTCTTGATTTGTGCCTTTAGAGTAGTATTTTGAACAACCCCTTTGACACCATCAAGCTCCATAAATTGACTGGCTGTTTGCTCAACGTTTTTGTCTGAGTGATTCTTCAGTGTCAGAATAGTAGCGTTTTGGCTCGCCTCTTTACCAAAAGCATTTCTGTAAGTAGTTTCATTCATAAAGATGAAGTGACCCATATACATTTCAGAAATACCAGCAACTTTGAGTTTGATATCCTTGTCTTGGCTATTTTGAACGGTTAACTCATCCCCTACAGAAACGCCAGCTAAGTCTGCCAATTTCTCAGAAATAATAATCCCTTTGTCGGTCAAATCGAGTTTTTGACCAGTTTCACGATTATTGAGCTTGATGTAATGTTGTAGAGTTTCTTGATCCTTGTCTTTGACCACAAGGGTTGTGATATCTTGACGATCGTTATTATTTCCTGCCACTTTTGAAAGCATTTCGTAATGAATAGAAAGATGTTCCTTGACCTTGCTATCGTTAATTAATTTTTGGATGTTTTCCTTTTCCTGCCCATCCAGATGATCCTTGTTTGCGACAATCATATCATAGCGAATGATGTTAGGGAATTGGCGTGTGTTAAGGTCTCCAATAGAAGAACGAATACCGAGTCCAGCAAAGAGAAGTGCGATGGAACCGCAGACACCAAAAATAGTCATGAACATCCGTTGCTTGTATCGGAAAATATTACGGGCAGTGACTTTTTGTGTAAAGTTCATCCGGTTCCAAAGTGGGGTGATGCGCTCCAAAAGAATCTTAGAACCAGATGTTGGAGGTTTTGGAAGAAGAAGTTGGGCTGGCTTTTCTCCTAATTCGCGCTTGGCTACCATGAAAGCGGGAAGAACTGTGGACAAAAGACCAAGCACAATAGCTAGAAGAGTCTTAAATGGATAAAAGTGTAACTCAATTGGTGCGAGGAGGATTCGCTCTTTATAACTATTGTATATGATAGTTGGAAGGAGAATATGTCCAGCAGCAACCCCAATAGCAGTACCAATCATGCTCGTCACGAATCCATAAATAATAAATTTACGGATGATGTCCTTGTTTTGGTAACCGAGAGCTTTGAATGTCCCTGCCTTAATCCGTTCTTCTTCGACGAAGCGTCCCATTGTTACAAAGGTAACCAAGGCAGCAATAAAGTAGAGGATAACAGGGAAGATATTACTGAGGTTCTGAAAAACAGAAGCGTTGGTCTCATATGAAACGTACCCTTCTGACCAAGGAGCTTCACGACGTGTGTAGACATCGTAGCTTGGTTCAGCAATGCTATCGATTTTTTCTTGAGCTTCCTTTATTTGCTCCTTCTTGTCAGCGATTTCATCTTGTGCCTGAGTCAATTGTCCCTGGACAAGAGGATTCTTATCCTGACCGCTGGCTTTCGCTTGTTCAAGTTTCTTGTTAAGCTCCGTTTCTGCTTTCTGAAGTTGTCTTGTTTGTTGGTCAATCTTAGCCTGTGGATCAGCTTTTAATTCTTTCAAACGGTTAGCAGGCTGATTTTTTACTAATTTTTCAAGCTCATCCTCGTGTTTGGAAACCTTGTCAGTGTAATCCTGGGTATAGGGGTTAGCTCCACGGACGTCTTTGTAAGCTAAGCGTGCAATCATGTAGACGTCGGAATCAAAACTAGATTCAGGAACAACCGCATACCCTTTGAGTTCCCCACTACCAGCTGTCGATGAACCTAGGTCAACACTTGATAAGATTTCAGAAGACTGAACAAAGCCAGTGATGGTAAAACTGTGTTCTTTTAAGACGTCCTTACCATTGTCACCCTCTTTTTCAGAAAACTCAATTTTGTCACCGATCTTATAGTTATCTTGATAGACTGAAGAAAGAGCAATTTCACCTTGCTTACTTGGAAGTTTTCCTTTTACAACCTCATAAGTTGAGATATCTTTTGGTTTTGAAAATAGTCGAAAGGAATCAGTGGAACCTTTCAGTACTACATCTTTAAAGTAACCATACTCAATGTTTGCCTCTGATGAGACTTGATTTAGGAGGTCTTGATCTGACTGGTTCAGTCCATAGCTACCAGTAACTGTGAGGTCAGCTGTTTGGTGTTTAGTAAAATAGCTTGTTCCCGTGTGTTGCATATCAGGTGTCGTCACCTTTAGACCCACAAGAGCGAAAGAACCTAAGGCCATGAGTGAAGCAATAGAAACCACCCGTCCTTTAGAACTAGAGAAAGACTTTCTCACGTCCTTCCAATAAGTTTTACGATTCATGAGACATCCTTTCTAGTACTCGAGGCTATCAATATCTTGTGGATGGGCATTGAGTTCAATACTTTGAACACGCGCATCATGCATACGAATCACACGATCAGCAATAGGTGCAAGCGCCCCGTTGTGAGTGACGATGATAACGGTAGCTCCTTCATTGCGAGCCTTGTCTTGGAGAATCTTCAAGACCTGTTTTCCAGTATTGTAATCCAGGGCTCCTGTAGGTTCGTCACAGAGGAGAATTTTCGGATTTTTTGCGACGGCGCGAGCGATAGCTACCCGTTGTTGCTCACCACCAGACAATTGTGCAGGGAAGTTGTTGATGCGTTTTCCTAGACCAACATCAATCAAAGTTTGTTCCGCATCTTTAGCATCCGCGACAATTTCAGAAGCCAACTCTACATTTTCTTTGGCCGTTAAGTTTGAGACCAAGTTATAGAATTGAAAGACGAATCCGACATCGTCTCTACGATAGGCTGTTAATTGTTTCGCATTATAATTGGAGATGTCTTTCCCATCGATGACGACCTTTCCTTCATCATTGGTATCCATACCACCAAGAATATTGAGAACAGTTGATTTTCCTGCCCCAGAAGAACCGAGTATAATCACTAACTCCCCTTTTTCAATTTCGAAAGTGATATCATTGTTTGCGATGATTTCCACATCACCTGTTTTATACCGTTTGTAACTATGTTTCATTTCAATATACGCCATGTGTATTTGTCTCCTTTAAAAATTATCAGCTGCTAAAACAACAACCTGTTGAATAATTACGAAGGTTATTTTATGATTTTTTTAAATACGATTGCTACAACAGAAAACAACAATGTGTTGAAATAACGAAGAAAATATGATAATCATAACTGAAAATATCAGATGATAGTTGACATTTTCAAAATTCGAGATATACTTTAATCAACAATATGTAGAAATAAGGGGTTCGTATGCAACAGAGACAAACGACAACTAAGTCAGATATTAAAGAAGCCTTCATTCAGCTTTTGGCTACAAAAAGTTTAGAGGATATAACGATTAGTCAGTTAACTAAAAAAGCGGGTGTCAACCGCTCGACATTTTATCTGCACTACCTAGATAAACAGGATTTTTTAGAGCAATTAAAAGAAGAAACCATAACGACGGTTCGTATGATTTTGAGGAAAGAAACCTTTTATCCCAAAGAAGCCTTAGAAGCCATCTTGTCTTATTTCCAAGAGAACAGTGCTTTTTTTGCTGAAATTGCAAAAAATCCAAGCTTTCGTTTTGCAGACAACATTCGTTATTTTATCTTGGGGATGATTGAGTCTACGCCACGTTCTCGACCAGTCATTGTGGCAGCTTATCAAATGCCAGAGCGCTATGCTATTACCATGTATGTTTCTGGTTTGACAGGACTTATTGTCGACTGGATTATCAATGGGACTCAGGAAAACCCCCAACAATTGACCAAGATTATACTGGATTCCCCAGGGATGGAGTGGTTTAAAGAAAAGTAACTACTTAAGAATCCTCAGGGGCTTTGAAACAGAATTGCCTCTTATTGACAGAAGTTAGATGGCTGAGTCCTTTCATTCTAATTGTTGACTGTCTCTTCAAAAAAATCTCCATTGAGTCTGGCTTGAAATTGTGTTACAATAAGCCTTGAAGATGAATGAAAGAATATGGAAATAAGCATGAAAATAAGACCAGTGATTGGAATTACAGGAAATGAAAGACCCTTCCCAGATGATCCAGACGCGAACATGAGCTATGCGGCGACTGGTTTTGTCGAAGCGGTCAAAGAGGCAGGAGGGATTCCCTTGATCTTGCCGATTGGAGATGCGGCCTTGGCCAAAGACTACATATCGATGATTGATAAG
>NZ_KQ969691.1:205016-212282 GCF_001578955.1 Streptococcus parasanguinis | reverse complement strand
AAGCTCATCATCACCGGTGGACAAAATGTCTTGCCCAAGTTTTACGGAGAAGAAATCACCATCGACAGTGATGACTACCTCTTGAAACGCGATCTCTTTGAGTTGGCCTTGATTGAAGAAGCGCGTGCGGCTAAAAAAGCTATCTTTACCGTTTGCCGTGGGACCCAGCTCTATAATGTCGCTCTAGGGGGAACTCTGTATCAAGATATTGAACACCACTGGCAGGACAATCCAGGTCAGTACACCAGTCAAGAGTTGGTGACCAAGGATCAGACGGTCCTGCAAGAGATCTATGGTAAGACCAGTCGCATCAATTCTTTCCATCATCAAAGTATTAAAGACTTGGCAGATGGCTTAGAAGTAATCGCGCGGGATCCTAAAGATGACATCATAGAAGCCGTTCAATCCACAGATGAGATCCGTTTCCTCGGCGTTCAGTGGCATCCGGAACTGCGTTTTGACAAGAGCCCAGCAGATCGTAAGCTCTTTGAATATGTCGTGAATGACTTATAATGAGGACCAGCTCCCTTAGGAATTTTTCCTAAGGGGCTTTTTCTTTAATCTGCGTAAGAAAGACTGTAAATTGTGCCTAGGTTTTGGAGGAGGATGCGCTACAATAGAGCTAGTAGAATGAGGAGGATTAGGACATGTATCAATTTCCAAAGGATTTTTTATGGGGGAGTTCGACCTCGGGGCCTCAAACAGAAGGACGTCTAGCCCAGGATGGAAAGGGAGACAATCTCTGGGATTACTGGTATAGGATCGAGCCCAACCGCTTTTATCAAGGGCAAGGACCGGAGAAAACATCGACTTTTTATGAACACTGGGAAGAAGATTTGGATCTCTTGTTAGAAACTGGGCACACCGCCTTTCGAACCTCTATTCAGTGGTCCCGTATTTTCCCAGAAGGACGAGGGGAGATCAATCAAGCAGGCGTTGATTTCTACCGTCGTGTCTTTGAAAAGATAAAGGAAAAAGGGATTCACCTCTTGGTCAACCTCTATCATTTTGATTTGCCGATGGCTCTTCAAGAGCAAGGGGATGGTTGGGAAAATAAAGAAACCGCCTATGCTTATCAGGAATATGCGCGTTTTTGTTTCAAGACCTATGGAGATCTGGTCGATCAGTGGATCACCTTTAATGAACCCATTGTCCCTGTGGAGTTTGGTTATTTTTATGATGCCCATTTTCCTCATAAGGTAGACGCAGCAGCAGCTGTTAAAGTAGCCTACCACACCCAGCTAGCAAACTCTCTAGCGGTTAAGGCCTGTCACGAGGTGGATCCTAATTACCGTATCGGGATTGTACTCAATTTGACACCAGCTTATCCTCGGAGCCAGCATCCAGAAGATGTGAAAGCTGCGCGCATTGCCGAGCTCTTTCAAGCCAAATCCTTCTTAGATCCATCTGTTCTTGGTCATTATCCTGAAGAATTAGTCGAGATCCTACGGGAGCGTGATCTCTTGCCGGATTATGATCCTTTTGAATTGCGCTTGATCGAGGAAAATACGGTGGATTACCTAGGAGTTAACTATTACCAACCACTCCGTGTGGCGGCTCCTCGTTATGCTCCAAATCCAGCATCTCCCCTACTCTTTGAACAATTTTATGAACCCTATGTTATGCCAGGCCGCAAGATCAATCCCCACCGTGGTTGGGAAATCTATGAGCAAGGTTTGTATGACATTGCCCAAAATATCAAGGAAAACTATGGCAATATCGAGTGGATCCTGACAGAAAATGGAATGGGGGTTGAAGGAGAGGAAAAATTCCGCAAGGACGGAGTGATCCAAGACGACTACCGGATTGACTTTGTCAAAGACCATCTTCGTGAGCTCCACCGGGCTATTCAAGATGGTGCCAACTGTAAAGGCTATTTGATCTGGACCTTTATTGACTGCTGGTCATGGCTCAATGGTTACAAGAACCGCTATGGTTTAGTTGAGTTGGACCTCGAAAGTCAAAAACGAACCCTCAAAAAATCCGGTCATTGGTTTAAAGAACTAAGCCAAGCCAATGGATTTGAGAAGTAGACAAACTGCTCTTTTATAAGAATCAATCAACTTCTATAAAAATAAAAAATTTTATTCGTTAGAGTTATTCAACAGTGAGAAAAATGCCTAAAATATTCAGTTTCAGGCACTTTTTTCACGGCAGAAAGTTTTTAAGATGATTTTTACTTCAATCTTAACTCTGACTTAACTAGACCAATTTTCTTGAATTTCCTAGTTGACAAACTGGAAGAAGCATTGTATACTGACTCCGCTGGTTGCTTTTTAGGTAAATTAGACTAGACCAATTTTAAAGTAACTGAGAAATCGACCATGGGTCGTTTGACTAAGTAAAGGGGAAAGTATAGCAAGGCTATATCGTAAAGACTATGTGCGGAATCGTTGGTGTTGTAGGAAATACAAATGCTACTGATATTTTGATTCAAGGACTTGAAAAACTCGAATACCGAGGCTATGACTCTGCGGGTGTTTTTCTGGCTAGTGAAGGCAAGAGCCAATTGGTAAAGGCAGTTGGCCGCATTGCAGAATTGTCGTCTAAGGCAGAAGGTGTCGAAGGAACAGCTGGGATCGGACATACCCGCTGGGCCACTCACGGAAAACCAACTGAGGACAATGCTCACCCACACCGCTCTGAAACAGGTCGCTTTGTATTAGTCCACAATGGGGTCATTGAAAACTACCTTGAAATCAAGGAAGAATACCTAGCAGGTCACCATTTCAAGGGGCAAACAGATACAGAAATCGCAGCCCACTTGATCGGAAAATTTGCTGAAGAAGATGGCTTATCTACGCTTGAAGCCTTCAAAAAAGCCCTCCACATCATCCGTGGGGCCTATGCTTTTGCTTTGATGGATGCGGAAGATCCAAGCACCATCTATGTCGCAAAAAATAAATCACCACTCTTGATCGGTCTTGGCGATGGCTACAATATGGTCTGCTCTGATGCCATGGCCATGATTCGCGAAACCAACCAATACATGGAAATCCATGACCAAGAGTTGGTCATTGTCAAGGCTGACAGCGTTGAAGTGCAAGACTATGATGGAAACGTCAAAGAACGGGATAGCTACACGGCTGAACTCGACCTTTCTGATATTGGAAAAGGGACTTACCCATACTACATGCTTAAAGAAATCGATGAGCAACCAACTGTCATGCGTAAGTTGATCCAAGCCTATACAGATGAATCTGGTCAAGTAGTGGTAGACCCAGCTATTATCAAGGCTGTTCAAGAAGCAGACCGGATCTATATCCTTGCGGCTGGTACCTCTTACCATGCTGGATTTGCTTCTAAAAAAATGTTGGAAGAGTTGACGGATACCCCAGTAGAACTCGGTATTTCATCTGAGTGGGGGTATGGTATGCCGCTTCTCAGCAAGAAACCACTCTTCATCTTTATCAGCCAATCTGGTGAAACAGCCGATAGCCGCCAAGTATTGGTCAAAGCCAATGAAATGGGTATTCCAAGCTTGACAGTGACCAATGTTCCAGGTTCAACTCTTTCACGTGAAGCAGACATGACCATGTTGCTCCATGCTGGACCTGAAATTGCGGTAGCTTCTACTAAGGCTTATACGGCTCAAATCGCAGCCCTTGCCTTTCTTGCTAAAGCTGTTGGGGAAGCCAATGGCAATGAGAAGGCCAAAGCCTTTGACTTGGTGCACGAATTGTCTATCGTTGCCCAATCGATCGAATCAACCCTTTCAGAAAAAGAAGTGATCGACGAAAAAGTCCGTGGCTTGTTGGAAACAACCCGTAATGCTTTCTATATCGGACGTGGCCAAGATTACTATGTTGCCATGGAAGCTAGTCTGAAACTAAAAGAAATTTCTTACATCCAATGTGAAGGCTTCGCTGCGGGTGAGTTGAAACACGGTACCATCGCTCTGATCGAAGACGGTACACCGGTCATTGCCCTCTTGTCTGATCCAGTCCTAGCCAGCCACACACGTGGGAACATCCAAGAAGTGGCAGCACGTGGGGCTCATGTTTTAACCATTGCAGAAGAAAATGTCGCTAAAGAGACAGATGATTTGGTCTTGACAGCAGTTCACCCTTACCTCTCTCCAATCTCAATGGTGGTACCAACCCAATTGATTGCCTACTTTGCAACCCTTCATCGTGGGCTAGATGTTGATAAACCACGGAACCTTGCTAAGTCTGTAACCGTTGAATAAATTTGTTTATATAGAAAAAACATCCTCGTTAGGTTTTTCCTAGCGAGGATGTTTGCTTTATTTGTCAAAACCTTGCAAGGCTTTGAGGCGTTCTTCTGTTTGTCCCTTGGCATCTAGTTTTTTACCTTGGTAAACAGCAGATTCCCATGATCCATACATTGGATTTGGGAAGATGATGAATTTTTCACCAAATTCTTTTTGCAATTCGTCCAATTTCTTGTCACGATCAGCTTCAGAGGTCTTAGAGAAATCTGCAAAGTCAACCAGGTTGTCCCCAAAGAGCAAGACAAGATTGGTCTTTTCTTGTACAGCTTGGCGACGGCCTTCTTTTGATTTGACGCCATCTTCTAAGAACATGAGGTGGTCACGTCCTTGAACAGGAATGCCTTCTTTTTCAAGGTTCTTAATGGTATCATCTACTTGAGAGGTTGTACGGTCAGAAATGTAGTAGATTTGAACCCCGTTTTGATCCGCATATTGAAGGAAATCTTTGGCACCTGGTACCGCTTTTGCGGCTGCTTTTTTCACCCAAACATCCCAATCTTTAGGATTGAAGGCCGTACCATCTTTGACGTTTTGAACTTGGTAAGGGCTGTTGTCTAAAACAGTTTCGTCCAAATCCAAGACGATGGAATAAGGCTTATCAGAAGGAGTTTGGAGGATCTCTTTCAAACGGTCAGTAGCGACATTGTAGCCTTGTAAATACAAAGCCTTGGTTTCTGCTGCCTTTTGGTACCAGAGAACAGACATGGTATTTTCTTGTGAGCGCTGTTGATCATAGGTCATTGTTACCTGATTTTTAGTGCTACTTGCTTTTGTCTCTTGCGTTTTAGTGGTGTTGCTACCACAACTCGTCAGTAAAATGACAGAAGCAAGAGCAGAAACGATGGTAAAGGTGGTTTTTGTTGTTTTCATAAACCGTACACTCCTTAAAATTTTTCTATAAAAATTATACTCTTTTCAATCTTGCATGACAAGAAAGAGGAGAAGGGGATCCAGGGAATGGTAAAATGAATAGGAAGAAAGAAATGTTGATATGAAGGGCTTTTTCACCTCAATAGATGCCATTTTTAAGCTTAAAAGAAGGGATATAGTTTTCTGTTATAACTGGATCAAGAAAAGATCAAAGCGGTCCTTTTCTTCTAAAATGAAAGAATAGAGAAAGATACCCGCAAGTCCCTATTTTCAAGGACTTGCGCTTTTTTGATACCTTTTTTAATAAAGAAATTTTAAGGCCTTGATAGGGAAAATATATTAGTCTGCTACTTTTCGAGGTGATATCATGGTTACAAATTCCAGAAGGAAAGCAGTTAGTCTTTCTTTTGGAGAAAAGATGAGGAGGATTCACAGTATGAGTAAAAAAGAATTGGTTCTTCGTGCCATTCGAGGCGAAACAGTAGAGCGAATCCCTGTAGGATTTTGGCTCCATTATGTGACTCAAGAAGAAAAAGAATTGGGTCTAGACAATCCGGCTGTAGTAGAAAAAAGTATTAAGGGCCACCAACACTATGTAGAAGAAATTTCACCTGATTTTGTCAAGATCATGAGCGATGGCTTCTTCCGCTATCCGAGTACACTTTATTCGAGAGAGATCAAATCGATCCGAGAATTGAAGGATATTCAACCGATTGGGGAGCATCATCCTTGGATTGAAAAACAAATTGAAGTGGTCAAGGAGATTCGTTCCCATTTCCATGAAGAGATTGCTTCTTTCTACAATATCTTCTCGCCCATTTCTTATTTGAAACGCTGGTTCCGTACGGACCAATCCCGTGGAGACCAAGTGATTGCAGACTTTATCAAGGAAGATCCAGAAACTTTAGCTCATGTCCTTGACGTGATTGCAGGAGACATCGCTACTTTAAGTCGCCACTTGATCCAAGAAGCAGGTATTGAAGGGATTTACTTTTCAACCCAGCAGATCCAAGATGAGCGTGTGACAGATGAAGAGTACCGCAAGTTCATTGAGCCTAGCAGCATCGCTGTCCTAGAAGCAGCCAATGAAGCTGGAGGCATCAATATCCTTCATATTTGTGGTTTTGAAGGGGCCAGCAATGAAGTGGAACTCTTCAAGGATTATCCGGCTCAAGTCATTAACTGGGCGACCCATCATGAAGGCCTTAGCCTAGCCGCAGGTCGTAAACTTTTCGGTGATCGTGCCGTCTTGGGTGGCTTTGTCAATGGCAAGAAAGGTTTGCTCTACCAAGGGGAACGAGAAGCTATTGAGCAAGAAACGCGTCGCTTGGTGGCTGAAGCCGGAAGTCGTGGTTTGATCCTTGGAGCAGACTGTACCGTGCCAGATGATTTCCAATTGGAACGCTTAGATTGGGTACGTAAAGCAGCTGTATTGTAAGAAGAAAGGAGAGGGAGATGAAAAAGATCAATGTATGGTGTATCCTGGTAACCGTTTTGTTTTTGCTTCTAGGGCTGAGTAAAGTCGCTCTTGCAAGCAGTCAGGGAAAAGCAAAAAAAGATCCAGATATGGCAAGACTGGAGAGAATTCCAGCCCATAGTCTCTCCCTCCTTCGCCCATCTGATCTAGCAGGAATTCTTCTTCTCGAAGATCAGTGATAAAAAAAGATGAAGAACTTGATAAAAAATATATATTAGTCAAAGCATCATTGAAGTGATAAGATAACAAACAAGAAATGAATAGAACGAGGTAAGAACATGTCAGCAAAAAGAGAATTAGTGTTAAAAGCTTTTAAAGGAGAAGCGGTTGACCGTGTGCCAGTTGGGTTTTGGCATCATTTTACAACAGAAGAAGAATGGTTGAAAGGATTTTCTAATCCGGAAATTATTGAAAAAAACCTCAATGGCCATAAAAACTTCCTTCACAAGGTCAAACCAGACTTTGTCAAACTCATGAGTGATGGTTACTTTGCTTATCCAAATCCAGCCATTCACAAAGGCCTTGAAAATATCTCTGACTTAGCAGGGATTGAACCACTTGGAGCAGATCATCCATGGATCACAGAGCAGGTAAAGCTCGTTAAAAAAATCCGTGCCGGTTTTGAAGAAGACATTGTGGCTATCTACAATATCTTTGCTCCAGTGACCTACTTTAAATGGTTGGT
>NZ_KQ969691.1:189818-204946 GCF_001578955.1 Streptococcus parasanguinis | reverse complement strand
ACACAAGAAGTTTATAAAAACATTATTGCACCGAGTGAACTCCATGTCCTAGAGGCAGCTAATGAAGCCGGTGGCGTAAATATCCTTCATATCTGTGGTTACGAAGGAGCTCGCAATGATATCCATCTCTTCACAGACTACCCAGCCCAAGTCATTAACTGGGCAGTCGGACCAGAAGGAATCAGCCTAGCAGAAGGACGCGAAATCTTTGGTGGACGCACGGTTCTTGGTGGTTTTGAAAATGGCAAAAATGGTCTTCTCTACACAGGAGACAAGGCTGCGATTCAAGCAGAAACCAAACGCATCATCGCAGAAACAGGAACGACAGGATTGGTCATTGGTGCCGATTGTACCATTCCAAGTGACATTGATGAAGAACGAATCGAATGGGTTCGTGAAGCTGCAGCAGAATAAGGAAAATAGAAAGAGGGAGAACAGAGTATGAGTAAAAAAACATGGATTATCGGTGGGGTGGCAGTTCTCGCCATTGCAGGTGCAACCATTCTTGGACGGAGCTTGAACCATGCAAACGACAGCAAAGGTTCAACAGGATCGAACAAGGTAACAACCTTGAAAGTAGCCCACACTCAAAACTATGTACCGTATGATTTCGTTGATGAAAAAGGAGAATCAGATGGCTATGAAGTAGCCGTTCTCAAAGCCATTGACGAAAAACTACCAGACTACAAGTTTGAGTACACTGGAACAAGTGATGACGATCTCTTAATCGGTCTAGAATCTGGTAAATACGATATCGGAACCAAAGGAGCTTGGTATACCGAAGAACGTGCTAAGAAATTTATCATTCCAAAAGAACCAATCGGAGCAAGTATCATCGGATTTACTGTTCGGAAAGAAGATGCGAATAAATACAAGAATATCGATGACTTCGCTAAAGAAAAAGGAAAATTGGTTCCAATTTCACCACAAAATGCGCAGTGGAATGTTATTAAAGAATACAATGAAAAGCATAAAGACCAACAAATCGAATTAACAGCTGCGGAATCTTTCAAAGTCGCAGATGCCTATGCTTGGGTTCTTGAAGGACGTTACGATGCCTTCTTTGACATCAAACTTTCCTTTGAAAAAGCTGTCACAGATAAAGATGGTTCTTACCACCAATATGCGGACAAATTGAGCTGGTTTGCCTACAAAGGAATTCCAACTTACCCATTGATCCATAAGGATAAGAAAAACGAAAAATTTGCGGAAGCATACAGCAAGGCTATCAAAGAATTAGAAAAAGATGGCACACTTGCTAAATTGTCGAAAAAATATTTCGGTGAAGATGTCTTCAGTTATGTAGATAAAGAGAAATAAGATGGAACTGGGTGCGCATAGCCCCAGCTTCCTTATTTCTATACGGATACAGAAAGGAAAAGAAACATGGTCTCATACGACATTTCCAAGGTCTGGTCATTTCTTCCAACCTTGGTCCAAGCTCTACCAGCGACCCTAGCTTTGATGGTGTTAACGACGCTTCTTGGTTCGGCATTTGGCTTAGTTTTGACCTGGGCACAAGTATCAGAAGATAAGGTAGGAGCGGGTCTAGCCAAAGGCTATGTCTTTACCTTGCGTTGTACCCCTCCGATTGTCTTGCTCTTTTTGGTCTTTTATGGACTGCCCCAATTTTTGAACTGGTGGTTGGGCATTGACATTGACCACTGGTCCAAGTTTGTCTTTGTCCTGGTTGCCATGTTTCTTCTCTTTGCCGCTATGATCTCTGAGGTCTTCAAGGCAGCCTATTTGGCCATTCCAAAAGGTCAGATGGAAGCGGGCTTGAGTATCGGCTTGACGCCAGCTCAAACCATTTGGCGGATTGTCCTTCCCCAAGCCTTTCGCGTGGCTCTTCCAAATATGACGACTGCCATCTTGAACCTCATGCGCGATGCCGCTTTGGCTTATACCATTGGCTTTATCGATATCATGGGAGCAGGCAACAACTTGATCAGCCGCAATCTTGGGAATTATTCCCTCGAAACGTATACAGCTGTAGCAGTGATCTACTGGGGAATCGCCCTTGTGATCTCCTTCTCCGCTCAACTCCTTGAGAAACGACTCAGTGTAACAGAAAGGTAGCTTATGGATTTCAATTTTATTAGTAAAACATTTCTAGCCACCTTGGGTGGTGTGCCAGTGACCCTTCTGATCATGGTCGTGTCGATCCTCTTGAGTTTTCTTCCAGCCCTCTTTTTGGCACTCGGTCAGATTTATAAGGTCAAAGGTGTTCGCAGTTTCTCAGTGATTTACTTAGCCTTTATCCGCGCGACGCCTCCGATTCTCTTGATTCTCTTCTTTTATAGTCTCTTCCCTAGCCTCTTAAATAGCTTTTTTAAGAGTATGGGCAGTCACTTTAATGTCTTTGAGATCAATCCCATTTACTATGCCTTTATCATCTTTAGCTTGATGACAACGGGGAGTCTGGCTGAAATTCTCCGGTCAGCTATTCTGACGGTGAATAAGGGCCAGCTAGAAGCAGCGCAAGCCATTGGTTTGACTAATCGCCAAGCCTATATCCGCATTGTTTTTCCACAAGCCTTGCGTGCAGCCCTTCCCAATTTGTGTAACTTGGTTATCAACTTGGTCAAAGGAACCTCCCTTGTCTTTGTCATGACCATCAAGGATATCACCACCATTGCCAAGGTCGAAGCCTCTTATGGCTATCAATATTTTGAATCCTATCTAGTGATTTTTATTCTTTATATTGTCATTTGTGGGGTGATTCAGTGGGGATTCAATCACTTAGAAAAACGCCTGACACTCGCATAGAAGAAGGAGAAATAAGAAGATGTTAGAAGTAGAACACGTATCGAAAAAATTTAAGGACCACCAGGTCCTGGTAGATGTTAATCTCAAGGTCAACCAAGGGGATGTGGTCGTTATTTTGGGGCCATCTGGATCAGGAAAAACAACCTTCCTTCGCTGCCTTAACCACTTGGAAAAGGCAGATACAGGGCACCTCACCCTAGGTGGAAAAGAGTATGACCTCTCAAAACTCAGCAAAAAAGAGATTCTAGAAATCCGCCAAAAGACAGCCTTTGTCTTCCAGCATTACAATCTCTTCGCTAACAAAACAGCGCTTGAAAATATTTTAGAAGGCCTAGTTGTAGCTCGTAAGATTCCAAAAGAAGAAGCCATCCAACGGGCAGAATCAGCCCTTGAAAAAGTTGGTCTCCTCGCTTACAAGGATTACTATCCTTCGCGATTGTCAGGTGGCCAGCAGCAACGGATCGGAATCGCGCGTGCCATTGCAGTGAAACCAGACGTAATCTTACTGGACGAGCCGACTTCAGCGCTAGACCCAGAGTTGGTCGGTGACGTCTTAGATGTCATGAAGCAATTGGCCCAAGAAGGAGTGACCATGGTTGTCGTAACCCATGAGATGGGCTTTGCGCGTGATGTGGCCAACCACGTTATCTTTATGGATGGCGGACACATCATCGAAGAAAATGAACCGCATGAATTCTTTAATAGTCCAAAGGAAGAGCGAACCAAACAATTCCTTTCACGGATTTTATCCGATGCTACCTACAGTGTCGAATATATGATTTAACAGGAGACACACCCAGTAAGGGTGTGTTTTTTAGGATCTGGAAAAAATTTTTAAAAATTGGCTCATTTTTTAAAAATCATTACGAATAATATAAGTGAGAGGGAACATATGACTGATAAAAAACAACGATTAGTGCTACTATTTTTACTGACTTTATTTCTAGGAGGTTGCAGTCTTTTTACGGATAAAGCTGCTGAGAGAAGGGAAATGATTCAGATCGCAGAAAGCACGAAAATGGAGCGAGCGATAAAACACTTGTTAATCAGTATCGATCCTAAAGCTTTCACTTCAGAAGGGGTCATTCACTCCTATACCCTGATAAAAGGTGAATTGAAATACAATCCAATGGGAGGGATGAATATCACTCTCGTTATCAATGGCGATAAAAAGTTAACGATCGATACGACTGTTCAAATGGAAGATTCAGGACAGTTCGAAGCAGGTAGTTACGGTATTTCAGCAAAATTAAGTGATCTGTTAAGTGAAGCAGAAGAGGATGGGAAATAAACTCATTCAGGTAAAAAACCCTAATATAAGTAAATAGAAACAATTCTGAATCAAAGCTGGTATGTTACATCAATAGCTAGTGCTTGTAACGATTTGGCAATATTTTTTAACAAAAGTAACATTTCAGGTATGAATAGAATTTTGTATAATAAATTCTAAGAAACCTGAAGAAAGAATGGGAAGAAGATGAAAAAAAGTAAATTAATTGTGTTAGTTATGATACTATTTGGTTTAAGTTTGGGAGGTTGTAGCTTTTTTAATGGACAATCTGCCAAGAAACAAGAAATGATTCAAATCGCAGAGAGTAAGAAAGCAAAAGATGTGATTGAAAATTTATTAAGGCAAGAAGATCCAAACGCATTTACAGATAAAGGAGTTATAAAAAGTTACAAGATAAATGAAAATTCATTGAAGTATAATCCAATGGGAGGATTAATAATAAAAGTTATAATCAATGATGATAGTAACCTAACAATTACAACAACTTTAACAGAGGAATCAGATGGCAAATTTGAACAAAATGGTTATGTCATCTCAGGAGAATTATCAGATGAATTAAGAGGTAAATAATGGCTTTTGATAAATCATTTTCAGATGAAATAAAGAAAGAAATTGCGTATAAAGAGTATGAGATAGAAAGCTATAATCAAGATGTACGATTGAAAACCGGAGAATACATTGGCAATGTCGCTCACATCTATGATAATGTAAATGACAATGAGGAGCAGGTCTTCGTTCTTACTAACAATGGTCAAGGCGAAAAACAAAAAGCAGTCCCCTATACTGCTTCAGATGATGCGCGCGCCCAGATCCATGACGTGACAGTTTTGATGAAGGGATCTGAAACTGAAATAAGTACACAAAAATTACTCCATGATACATTTACAGATTGGGTAGGGACAGATTTGCCAGCAGCTTCCAATATTTTGAACCCTGGTGGTGCAAGTGAGTATGCAACCGAATATGCGAAGAATTATGCGCGAGATAAGGCTAAAGATAGTTTTAACAATGCTGTAGAAGCTTTTGAAGATGCAATTATTCCTACATCTGTTAATCTTCCACCGGAGGCCACTCCCGTTGGTAGGTTCATACAAAAAGCGATGGACAATCCTGTCAGCAATTTCGTACAGGAAAAAGCATCAGATATGGTCGGCTTTTTTGCAGAAAGAACAGCCGAAGAACAGGTTAAATTTCCTGCTTTAATGGGAGCTGCTTTTTTAAAAAAATACAATGATGAAAACGGGACTTTCCCGCCTCCGCAATTTAAAGATGCTGCAGCTCATTTGAAAGAGGTGATCCGAAAATACCCTAATGCCAAGATCGATCTATACGGTCACTCTCTGGGGTCTATGAATATTCAGTATGCTCTTGCCTGCTTGACGGAAGAGGAAGCTTCTCATATTGGGACCGTCCATTTATATAATGGTCCTAATGCCTATTCCATCTTAACACCCGAGCAAAAAGCGCGTATAGATTCGCTGAAGTACAAAATCTACAATCACATTGACCATAAAGATTTGGTTAGTTTGGGATATCAGGATTCTGGAAGCAAGGAATCCAGTGGAATTGTCAAGCACCTCAAAACTAAGAATTTGAAAAATATTGGCCTGCAGCACATGATGCATGGTTATATCTATGATAAAAATGGGAATTTGGTTCTTGAAAAGGGAACGGAAGCCATTACTCGGAAGGAAATCATTGAAGAGCGGATGAAGGTTTACTATCGCCTAAAGGATAAATTGCAAAAAACAGGTGGTGGACTGAGCTCAAGTGAACGGATCTATCTGGATGCTTTGCAGGCGCGCTTGGCTTCTGATGAGCTGATTCGAGTAGTGGATGAAGGGCTGGAGCAAGCTCAGAAATCTAAGGCACAACTGGATACAGATTTAGAAGCTTTGGAGAAAGTATTACAGACTGTTCCGAAAGGCTTCATTCTCAATCTTGCGGAAGTAGAAGAGGCTTATGCACAGGCCGGTGCAACAAGGCAAACAGTTGTCACTGAAGTAAGAGAAAGGTTTGACAATCGTTTGGCTGCATATCAGTCCTTATCAAATGAATTTCATACTTTAAACGAGCAAGTGAATGCAGGAATTGAGCTCTTAAAAGCAAAAGATCAAGAAATAGCAGGAGAAATGAACCAGTGGGAACAACTAGCTTATTAATTTCATCTACTCTTTCGAAAAAGGAAAAGAAACTAGATCACTTGGAAAGAGAGTTTCAAAAAGCGCGCTTGGAGCTAGATGAAAAGCGTTGCCTAGTGGAAAGAAAACAGCAGCTCTTTACCCAGATGCTGGAAGAAGAATATGCGATGGCAGCTTCCTTTTTACAAAAGCAGGCGGTTGATGTCAGTTGTGGATGGGAGTCCCTCCATCGCTGTATCGAAGAGTATGATCTCGAAGCTAGAGAAGCTGCACAAGTAGCCCTAAAACAGATCGAAATCGAGGAAGAGAATTTATGGCAATCCTACCGGAAAGATAGACGTCAACTGGAAGAGGAGTTTGCACAAGATAAAGTTTCATAGTATAGAAGAGGAGGAAGTATGGGTGATAGTCCAGTCAAAGATTTCTTTGATTTAGATATGAAAGATAAGATGAAGATCATCGAAAGCCGAAAGAAACTTGAAAAAGATTTAATCCGGGTTGTCTATGCGCCCGTTTTATTGACCTGCAAGGCAGGAGTTGAGAAGCGTTACAATGATGGATTGACTGCGATTACAACAGTAGCCGAAGAAGACGTCCAGGTAGTTGGAAAACAACTGGACCAATCCATGGTGGGGCAATTTGCTAAAAATGTACAGACAGCTATTCAAGAAAAAGCTGGGAAATTTAAATCTATCTAGCCAAGAACATCCATTTAAATATGGAATCTGGAGTGACATCCAGATTTTTTTAATAAATTTAAAAAAAGGGAACTATATACCAGTTTACACCAACTACAAGATATAGTATTTCCAATAATATCAAAAAAGACGACTTCCTTTCGGAAATCGTCTTTTATTGTTAGATGTTCTCTGAAAAGGGCAGGGATTTAATATAATTTTCAATCCATTTCCAATCAACTTCTTTATTGTTGTTTACCGGTAAAAATAATTGTGTGGTTTTGATTAAATCCATCTTAAATGCCCGTCCATACGAATACCTATATCTTTCTTTATTAAGTAAGGTTTGGACAAACAGACCAGTGTATTTGTCTAACCATTTAGCTCTAATTACAACAATGTGGTCGCCTGCAACAAAGCGATTAGGTTGATAGGAAATCGTTGAGGTTGTATCTCCTACGACAAGAGCATTTCCTTCTTCAACACCACTTTCTTCATCTTTAGAAACCCATCCATCTACGGAATTGTTTAACTCTGTTCTACTGACAAATGGCAATTTACTTGGTTTTCGATTTTTAGAAAAATCCATATCAATTTTTGCATGGGCTTTAGCTTTGTATATCTCAATACCTAGTTCTTCTAATGTAAATGAACCCCAGTTTTGGGAAGAAATATCAGCATAAGTGTTTCTTTTAGTTTTAGGCAGTTTATACTTTAGTGATTTGATGAAGTTTTCCATAAAATCCCAATCTGGTATAAAACCAGAATCTGAGAATCGTTTACTTACATCAAGAATGGGTTCTCCATTGGCATCTTTTTGAATAGGAAGTTTTAATTTGGAGTATTTCATTCTTTTTGGACGCCATTTCCGTCCGTACCCCCATCTGTATCTGTCGTGCATTATGACTGTCGCAACGAATAATGCTGTAAATTCATTGAAATCACCGTCAATACGATATAAGGGATTAACATCATGGCTACAAGTAAATGGTTTATCTTGGTAATAAGCGTAACCAACAGAACCATTATTAGTAACACAGAGAGCGTGTGGTGCGAATAATTTAACATCTAATTCTTGATTAGGTTCATCTCCTGTTTTAGAAGCTGATTCAATCTCTTCTATTGTGAAATAATCTGTCACTCCATTATTCTTATCAGTTGCTCCTATAAATGGAATAGTTCCTTCTCCGCTTGATTCAGGTTTCTTATTATAAAAACCATTTTCCATGCGAAACACTTTTGGAAAATCAAAAAATTCCCAATCTTGAGTATCAATCATCGCCATATTCTCCTTCTTTTACTAAGAAAGATAGATAGTGATTTATAGTTTGTTGAAAATCATTAGAATTAAGTGTAGAATAATCAGTTTCCATATAGGCTTCAGCAAGCCATTCGTCTTCATAGCTGACCTTCTTCATAACAGACATCCCAGCTACTTCACGTTTATTTCTGTACAACGATAGCCACTTAGATTTTTCCTGTTCCCATAAGCTATCTTCGTTATCATCTACCCTCTCAACACGACCTAAACCTTTCCTTTTGATAAATTTATCATCTTTAAAGTATCCAAAGAAAGTATCCTTATCGGACTTAGCATGATTTTGAGACAAATCAAATATCATGCAACAAGCTACAGCAGAAGCACCTGGATAGAATATTTCGTCAGGCAGAGAAAAAACAGCCTCTAAAGTATATTTATCAAGCAGTTTTTTCTTAAGCGATTTAGTTTCTTTGCTGTTGCCAATAGCAGCTTGCATTGGGAGTAAAACAGCAATTTTAGCTGTCTTATTTTTAATAGCCTCATCTTTACCTTGTCCAGTTACTTGACGTGCTACCCATTCAACAAAGTGAAGTCCTTTTGAAGGGTCTTGAGTCACCTTTGAAGACCATTTTTTGACATAATCAGGATCACAACTTTTTTTGGTCGCATTATATGGTGGATTCATAAGTACAACGTCTACATTAGCATCTGTAATCCACTTACCCTTATTAAACATGGAAGCTTGAATAATATTTGAGTTTCCATCACCGTGTATCAACATATTTGTAGATGACAGACCAAATGCTCCATCTTCATATTCTATACCAAAAATTTGATTCTTTCTAACAGCATCACGTTGATCCTCAGTATCACAATCATCCATAGCATCTGTCATAGCACGTACTAAAAAAGCACCACTCCCGCAACATGGGTCAAGTACACGAGAATTTTTATTAACATTTACAATCTTACTCATAAAATCACAGATATGGTCTGGTGTAAAAGCCTGATTCTTATCTGACTTCCCTACATATTTATTAAAAGTCGTAAAGAAAAGATTTAATAAATCCTGACCTGCTGTATTTTTATCATTGATATAAGGGATAATATTGTTATCTATATAGGCTAATAAAGCTTTTAATTCTTGATAACTCAAGCTGGTTACATCTTGGTCTTCTAAGACTTTATTATTAAGTATTGCTAACTTTCCTACTTTATTTAAATCCCCGCCTTGAGATAGTAATCCCTCTAAAATATTTTTGATACTTTTTAGGATAACTTGTTCGGGAGACAGGTCGTTTCCATTCGTATCTTTTGTTGCTTTTATCCCTTCATAAACTAGTCCATTTTTAAGAGCAAGTAAACATGTTCCAACAAATTGACTTCGCAATTTTTCATTTATACCATCAGAATGCAGTAGTTCATTCAGTGTTTTAATTGAATCCACCACTTTTAGTTTATCGTTTACTTTGCCAAAACATAACTCTTCATATTCCTCAAAAGATAGAATATTTGTCAGCTCATTATTCATGTGCTCATCGTCTATAATGACTGATTGACCATACCATGTCCAAACATCGTTGCCCTCTGTTTCTGCTAAAATTGCTACAATTTTCCTGTCAGAATATGCTTTTTCGTATTTTACATACTCTTGTAGTTGCTGTTGAATTTCAGCTTTATCCCAATTATCAAATCTGTTTTTAGTTTCAACTAAAATAGCCAACCGGTCATTCTCAAAACGAATATCTAAGTAGTTATGTTTTTTCTTTGAATTACTATTTCTGTATTCAGAAATAGATTTACCAACAGATTTCAAAGCTTTAGAGTAACTAAACTCGCCATTTTCAAGATTAGAAGAATAAAAATCTCTACCAATTTTATCAATAATTTCAAAACACCTCATTATTGCACCTCGAAATTATTGATAAAATAAATAGCTTCTTCATAAATACATAAAAAAGCCTGTTTTAGAGGTTGACAAAAAAGACCGTCACTTACATAATCAGCGGTAGCTGGTAGCTGGTAGCTGGTAGCTGGTAGCTGGTAGCTGGTAGCTGGTAGCTGGTAGCTGGTAGCTGTATTGCGTTCATACCAATCATTTCCTTTACTTTTTGATAGTTCTATTATATCAAAAAAGGCAGTCTTTTGTCTAGTAGTTTATTACACAAACTGTTGACAATTATGTTTTATAGTGCTATAATAGATTTCAAGATAAAGGAGTACCAGTTATGAAGTTTGAATTTAAGTCATTATTTGATTTACAATCTGCTTTTCCTGACGAGCAATCATGTATTGACCATTTGGAAAATATGATTTGGGGCGATGTGATTATCAGCCCTTTTGATGCTACTTCAAAAGTCTATAAATGCAAAGGGAACAAATACCGTTGCAAGAATACTGGTAAATACTTCAATGTCAAGACAGGTACTCTCTTTGACAATACTAAAATTGAATTGCGTAAATGGTTCATGGCGATTTGGCTTGTCACTTCTCATAAAAAAGGTATCTCCTCTGTTCAGCTTTCTAAGGATATAGGGGTTACACAAAAGACAGCGTGGTTTATGCTAGAGCGTATTCGTAAATGCTTTGGTTCTGAAAATGACAACGACCTTGATAATGTGGTAGAAGTTGATGAGACATATATTGGTGGCAAAAATAAAAACCGTCATAACTCTAAGAAAGTCAAAAATGCACAAGGTCGTTCCTTGAAAGATAAATCAGCAGTTGTCGGTATGGTACAACGTCAAGGTAAAGTCAATGCTCACCACGTTCCTGATACAAAGACAAAAACATTGACGGAACAAATCGTAAAATACGTGAAAGAAACTGCTCAGCTTTACACAGATGAATGGCTGGGTTATAATAAAGTGGCAAAAATGTATCAACACGACTATGTTAATCATGGTGCAAGAGAGTATGTCGTAGGTGATGTTTATACAAATACCATTGAAGGATTTTGGGCTGGTTTGAAACGAGGGGTTTTAGGTATCTACCACTCATGGTCTAAGAAGCATCTTCAAGATTATGTGGATGAATTTGTTTTTCGATACAACACTCGTGATTATTCTGACACTCAACGTTTTAATCTCTTGCTCTCTAGCGCTAGCGTTCGTACAAAATACAAGGAGTTAATCTATGGTTACTAATGCACAGACTGACCTACATTTTGAACTAGAGCGTACTATCTCTCGTAGGGTAGATAGCAAGTTAATTCCCTATCAGGTCAGTATCTCTGATAGTTTTTACGAGAAATACACAAAACTCTGGAAAAAGAAATTTTCAGTAGATTTTGTTATTGAACACCGTCCATTTTACGCTCAACTAACCAAAAATTGTATCTATGATACCTTGGAAAAGGTGGATAGGAAAAGTTTATCCAAGCACTTGGCAGAACTAGAAGCATTGGTGGATATTTCTGAAACCAAAGAAGATTTTTATATGTACTTTGAAAAGAAGTATACGAAACCCTTACCTGATTTTAGTGATTACATGAATCAGAAGAAAAAGGAATTATCTGAGTTTGATAAAAAACTGTGGATAGCATTACATTTTAACCCTAAAGAGAGTAAGAAGGGAGATAGCCAATGACAACTTGGTATGATTACATGGTTCGTGCTAGCGAGCATTCCCAAAAAGATGGCGATTTATGGTTTCGTTACCTCTATAAGGTTATTCAGGACGAGGAGACTAAGTTAAGTTCTGATGATGTGGAGCAGTTGTTGAAAAATCCGACCTTAACTCCTTTTCAAAAGATAACGCTACAAGATGCCTTGACAGATGGCACTCATACCAGAGAGCATGTCTTACAAGCAAATCGTAAAAGTCAGCCAAAGGATATTCTAAAGCTGTTTAGAGAGGGAAATTATGGATAAGAAAGTTTTATTTGAAGCACTCAATACAGAACTAGCCAAGGAAAATATAGACCTAGAAATTATCTGTGTTGGTGGTTTTGTTCTGGAGTATTACAATCTACGAGGGACACAAGATGTCGATGCCTTTTATCAAGAAGATGCCAAAATCAGAAGCATTATTGAGAAAGTTGGTAATGATTTCGGAGTGAACGAGCCTGAAGAACTGTGGTTAAACAATAATGTTGCCAATATGAATAGAATACCACCACGCTCTATCTGTGAGAAGGCGTATAGCTATTCAAACCTGACTGTCCTTGTACCACCACTTTCTTACATTCTTGGAATGAAATTAGAAAGCGGACGAGATAGAGACAGGCAGGATGCTGGGGACATTATTAAGCTGGTTAAAATTCGTTCCATAAAAGACGTTATTCACAAGCTCAAAGAATACGGTTTTCAACCAGACATTTCACTGATATTGGAAGTATTCGAAATAGCCTATGGTATGGAATGGTTAGCAGAATACATGACCGAACACCCAGACGAATTTAGATAAACCAAAAGACGATTTTCGCTTGGAAATCGTCTTTTTTTGTATTCTCGTAAATACTATATCTTGCGTTTGGTGTAAACAGGTATATAATTCCCTAAAAAAATTATGTAAAAAAGTGTTGACAAAGAAATCAGTCTGCGTTATAATAATTTATGTAAACAAAAAGAGGTTGGAAAAACCTACTGGTTTACAGGATCAATAGTGGAAAGGAGATGGTGAGATGCTATTTCCAGAATTAAGACAACTAATTGATAAAAGGAAAAATAGAAACCGTTAGCCTGTAGGGCTATTATTAAATAAATAAATTAAAATTATGTAAACAATCGAACAGCAGCCAAATGGTCTGCTAATTTTCAAGAATGAATTAAAATTATGTAAATTAGAGGTATACAATATGAATAACAACTTTAACAATATGGATGATCTTTTCAATCAACTAATGGGAAATATGGGTGGTTTTCGTTCTGAAAGCCGTCGCTACATGATCAACGGTCGTGAAGTGACACCTGAAGAATTCGCAGTTTACCGCCAAACTGGTCAACTTCCAAATGAAGGAAGCGAGCAAGTGCAACACCATCAAGGTAAGGGAATGAAACAAGATGGGATCCTTGCAAAACTTGGTCGCAACTTGACCGAAGAAGCTCGTGAAGGAAAATTGGATCCGGTCATCGGACGTAATAAAGAAATTCAAGAAACTGCTGAAATCTTGTCTCGTCGTACCAAGAACAATCCTGTCCTTGTAGGGGATGCCGGTGTTGGTAAAACAGCAGTTGTAGAAGGTTTGGCACAAGCTATTGTGAACGGAGATGTTCCAGCTGCTATCAAGAACAAAGAAATCATCTCGATTGATATTTCTGGTCTAGAAGCTGGTACGCAATACCGTGGTAGCTTTGAAGAAAATATTCAAAATCTGATCCAAGAAGTCAAGGCTATGGGAAATGTTATTCTCTTCTTTGATGAAATCCATCAAATTCTTGGTGCAGGTAGCACAGGTGATGGTCAAGGGTCTAAAGGTCTTGCGGATATTATCAAACCTGCCCTTTCACGTGGGGAATTGACAGTCATTGGGGCAACTACTCAAGATGAATACCGTAACACCATCTTGAAGAATGCGGCTCTTGCTCGTCGTTTCAACGAAGTGAAAGTCAATGCTCCATCAGCTGAAGATACTTTCAAGATTCTCCAAGGGATCCGCGATCTTTACGAAAAACACCACAATGTCATCTTGCCAGATGAAGTTTTGAAAGCAGCGGTTGATTATTCGATCCAATACATTCCACAACGTAGCTTGCCTGATAAGGCCATTGACTTGGTCGATGTGACAGCTGCTCACTTGGCAGCCCAACATCCTGTAACAGATGTCCATGCTGTGGAACATGAAATTGAAGAAGAAAAAACCAAACAAGAAGAAGCTGCGGCTAAAGAAGATTACGAAGCAGCTTTGAAAGCAAAAGTTCGTATCGAAGAACTTGAAAAGAAAATTGCCAACCACACAGAAGACCATAAGGTAACAGCAACAATCAACGATGTGGCTGAATCTGTAGAACGGATGACGGGTATTCCAGTTTCTCAAATGGGTGCAACCGATATCGAACGTTTGAAAGATATGGGTCACCGTTTGCAAACTAAGGTTATCGGTCAAGATAAAGCCGTTGAAGCAGTGGCGCGTGCTATCCGTCGGAACCGTGCAGGATTTGACGAAGGGAACCGTCCAATCGGTAGCTTCCTCTTTGTAGGTCCTACTGGTGTCGGTAAGACTGAGTTGGCTAAACAATTGGCGCTTGATATGTTCGGTACCAAAGATGCGATCATTCGTTTGGACATGTCAGAATATAGCGACCGCACAGCTGTTTCTAAATTGATTGGTACGACAGCTGGTTATGTTGGATATGATGACAATAGCAATACCTTGACAGAACGTGTTCGCCGTAACCCATACTCTATCGTCCTTCTTGATGAAATTGAAAAGGCGGATCCTCAAGTGATCACCCTTCTCCTTCAAGTCTTGGATGATGGTCGTTTGACAGATGGTCAAGGGAACACGGTCAACTTCAAGAACACTGTGATTATCGCCACTTCAAACGCTGGCTTTGGTTACGAAGCCAACTTGACAGAAGATGCGGATAAACCAGAACTCATGGATCGTTTGAAACCTTACTTCCGTCCAGAATTCCTCAACCGTTTCAACGCTGTGATTGAATTCTCACACTTGAGCAAGGAAGACCTTTCTAAGATTGTTGATTTGATGTTGGTAGATGTCAATAAGACCCTTTCTAAGAAAGAAATCGACTTGGCAGTGAGCGATGCAGCTAAAGAATACATGACTGAAGAAGGTTATGATGAAGTGATGGGTGTTCGTCCACTCCGTCGGGTAGTTGAACAACAAATCCGTGACAAAGTCACAGACTTCCACTTGGATAACTTGGATGCCAAACATCTTGAAGCTGACATGGAAGATGGTGTCCTTGTGATCAGAGAAAAAGACACAAAGAAGGAAGAAAACACTGATAAACAAGCAGACTAAGGCGAATTAGTTTGTGAAAAATAGAGGCTGCTATCATATAGCAGTCTTTATTTTTTCTTCC
>NZ_KQ969691.1:175379-189633 GCF_001578955.1 Streptococcus parasanguinis | reverse complement strand
CCACCTGGGGGAAATTATTCGCCGTATAAGGCCAAAATCCTCCTATTTGGGCTAAAAAAACATCAATAATTAGTGAAATTAATCCAATTTGAGCAAAATTATTAATAAATAAAGAAAATAAGTATATAATCTATACAAGAATAAAATTTGAGGAATGGAAGTAAGATGAGCAATACAATTGATATCTACTCAACTCCCGAATACAGAAAAGTGGAAGCCGTTGTTCAACTGATGGTTGATGGTCGCTTGACGAGCTATCGTGTCGCAACTGAAACAAACATCAGCAAAATGAGCTTGGCGACTTTGACGAAGGGAACGAGTAAAATCAAAAATATTACCTATCAAACGGCTTTGGCCTTGATTGATTGGTATGATGAGAATCATGAAAAGTATGGCATTACGATTGACTAGTCAGTAGCCCACTTTTCGTGGTTTTTTTCTTTTTCATCAAAACTTGCCTCCTCTCTGAGACTGGAGCCTGATTTTGCTTGAAGAGGATGGGAAAACTTGAAAAGACGGGCGAAATTTGATATAGTATAGCATATATGAAAATTAAAGGAGAAACATATGCAAGGCGGAAGTTTGCTAATTATGCTCGTTCTTATGGTCGGTTTGATGTACTTCATGAGCCGTAGCCAAAAGAAACAGTACCAAAAACGGATGGAAAGTTTGAATAAACTTCAAAAAGGAAATGAAGTCATCACGATTGGTGGCTTGTACGGAACCATCGATGAAGTCGACACAGACCGCAAGACCGTTGTCTTGGATGTTGATGGTGTCTACCTGACCTTTGAATTGGGAGCGATCAAAACAGTTCTTCCTGTATCAGAAGGAATCTCAGCTACTGCTACAGAAGGCGCTAGCTCAGATGCCGATTCAGCCATCGAAGAATAATCATCAAAGAAGAGGCAAAGGCCTCTTTTTTGGTGGGCAAATAGGACGATGTGATGAAGGAAAGCCTTGGTGGTTCAAAAAAGAGGCCAGAGTCCCTATTTTATGGGGATTTATGGTATAATGAAGCGATAAATATTGAAATAGGTAGAAAAACATGTTTCGTTTTAAGAAAAAAGAAAAAATCGAGATACCTTTAGAAGTCCCGAAACACATTGGGATCATTATGGATGGCAATGGTCGCTGGGCGAAAAAGCGGATGCAACCGCGCGTCTTCGGTCATAAGGCAGGGATGGAAGCTCTCCAAGAAGTGACGATTGCAGCAAAAAAATATGGGGGTTCAGGTCTTGACTGTCTATGCCTTTTCTACGGAAAACTGGACACGCCCTGAAGATGAAGTCAAGTTCATCATGCACTTGCCGATCGAATTTTATGATCGTTTCGTCCCCGAATTGCATCGCAACAATGTCAAGATTCAAATGATCGGTGATACCAAGAAATTACCAAAAGAAACGCTAGAGGCTTTGGAAAGAGCAGAAGCGATGACCCATCTCAATACTGGCTTGATCCTGAATTTCGCACTCAATTATGGTGGACGTGCTGAGATCACTCAGGCCGTGAAGCAGATCGCCCAAGAAGTCTTGGATGCGAAGTTTAGCCCAGAAGATATCACAGAAGAGATGATCGCTGATTCTCTCTATACCGAGAGTTTGCCACGCGTCCTAAGGGATCCGGATTTGATTATTCGTACCAGCGGAGAGATCCGTTTGAGTAATTTCCTTCCTTGGCAGGCCGCTTATAGTGAGTTGTATTTCACAGATGTGATGTGGCCAGATTTTGGAGAGGAAGCACTACGAAGTGCCATAGTAGAATATAGCCATCGCCATCGGAGATTTGGTGGTGTTTAGGAGAAGATGATGACGAAAGATTTACAAAAACGTGTGATTTTTGGAGGAATTGCCCTGCTCTTTTTCATTCCAACAGTAATGGTTGGAGGAGTGTTCTTCCAGATTGTGATTGGCTTGATCGCCATGCTAGGGGTTCATGAATTGCTCAAGATGAAGGGGCTTGAGACAGCGACTTTTGAAGGAGCGCTAGCCATGTTAGCGGCCTTCGTCCTGACTTTGCCGATCGAGGACTACCTCCCTTATCTTCCAGCAGATGGCAATATGATTGCCTATGGTCTGGTTGTCTTGATTCTCATGGGGACAACTGTTCTTGCTCAGAATTACAATTATGAAGATGTGGTCTACCCCATTGCGTCCAGCTTTTATGTTGGACTCGGCTTCCATTCCTTAGTAGATGCGCGAATTGCTGGTATTGATAAGGTTTTGTTAGCCCTCTTTATTGTCTGGGCTACAGATTCAGGTGCTTATCTGGTAGGAAGCCGGTTTGGGAAACGCAAGCTCATGCCTGCGGTTTCTCCTAATAAAACGATTGAAGGCAGTCTTGGGGGAATCTTGTCTGCAGTTGCGGTAACTGTGATCTATATGATCGTGGATCGCTCTGTGGCAGGTGGACATGGTTTTCTTGCGATGATCTTCTTTACCATCCTCTTTAGTATTGCAGGTCAGTTTGGAGATCTGGTAGAGAGTGCGATTAAACGCCACTTCGGTGTGAAAGATTCTGGGAAATTTATTCCAGGACATGGTGGTGTTCTAGACCGCTTTGATAGTTTGATTTTTGTCTTTCCCTTGATGCATTTCTTGGGCTTATTCTAAGACAGAAGTGATAGAAAGGAAACCACATATAGAACGATGCAGTTTATTGCCTTTATTGTTATTTTTGGAGTGATCGTTCTCGTTCACGAGTTTGGTCATTTCTATTTTGCAAAAAAATCGGGCATCCTGGTGCGAGAATTCTCGATCGGGATGGGTCCCAAGATCTTTGCCCATATTGGTCAAGATGGAACAGCCTATACGATTCGCATTCTACCTTTAGGTGGCTATGTGCGTATGGCTGGCTGGGGTGAGGACACAACTGAGATTAAAACCGGAACGCCTGTCAGCTTGACGCTAAATGAGGCTGGTAAGGTCGTCCGGATCAATCTTTCAGGAAAGAATCTGGATCAGACAGCCCTTCCCATGAATGTTACCCAGTTTGACTTTGAAGATAAATTAGAAATCACGGGCTTGGTTCTCGATGAGACCAAGACTTATGATGTCGATCATGATGCGACTATTGTTGAGGAAGATGGGACAGAAGTGCGGATTGCGCCGAGAGATGTTCAGTATCAGAATGCCAGCATTTGGGGACGGTTGATCACCAACTTTGCGGGTCCTATGAACAACTTTATCCTCAGTATTGTCGTCTACTCACTTCTAGCCTTTATGCGCGGTGGTGCGATTGACTACTACAGCAACAATGTTCAGGTGGCACCCGATGGGGCGCTGGCTAAGGTCGGTGTCAAAAGCAACGTTCAGATCCTTCAAGTTAACAACGATACCGTTAGCAACTGGGATGAGCTGACTGATGCTGTCGAGAAAGCAACCAAGGACAGCAAGACGGCTCCTGAATTGACCCTGAAAGTCAAAACAGACGGCCAAGAAAAAGAAGTTAAAGTAAAGCCAACCAAGTCAGGGAATCGTTACTATCTGGGTGTGACAAATGGCCTCAAGACAGGATTTGTGGATAAACTCTTGTCTGGTTTTACAGATACCTGGAATACAGCGACACGGATTTTGGGAGCTTTGAAAGATATCATTTTCCACTTTAGTCTCAATAAACTGGGTGGTCCGGTTGCCATCTACAATGCCAGCTCACAAGCTGCTCAATTAGGAATTCCAGCAGTCTTGTCTCTTATGGCCATGCTCTCTATTAATATTGGGATATTCAATCTAATCCCGATTCCGGCTTTGGATGGCGGGAAAATCTTGATCAATTTGATCGAGGTCGTCCGGAGAAAACCATTGAAACAGGAAGTAGAAACCTATATGACGCTTGCAGGTGTAGCTGTAATGGTTATTTTGATGATTGCTGTCACCTGGAATGATATTATGAAATTATTTTTGAAATAGAAAAGGATATTGTCCATGAAACAAAGTAAAATGTTGATTCCAACGCTTCGCGAAATGCCAAGCGATGCTCAAGTCATTAGCCATGCTTTGATGTTGCGTGCAGGTTATGTTCGCCAAGTCTCAGCTGGTGTCTATTCTTATCTGCCATTAGCAAATCGAGTGATTGAAAAAGCAAAAGGCATCATGCGCCAAGAATTTGAAAAAATTGGAGCAGTAGAAATGCTAGCTCCAGCCCTTTTGAGTGCGGATCTCTGGCGTGAATCTGGTCGTTACGAAACTTACGGGGAAGACCTTTATAAGTTGAAAAACCGTGAAGGCTCTGACTTTATCTTGGGTCCAACTCACGAAGAAACCTTTACCGCTATTGTGCGCGACTCAGTAAAATCTTACAAACAATTGCCGTTGAATCTCTACCAAATTCAACCAAAATACCGCGATGAAAAACGCCCACGGAACGGTCTTCTTCGGACCCGTGAATTCATCATGAAAGATGGTTACAGTTTCCATGCCAACTACGATAGCTTGGACGTTACTTATGATGAATACAAGGCAGCTTATGAGCGGATCTTCACACGCAGTGGCATCGACTACAAAGCCATCATCGGTGATGGTGGTGCCATGGGTGGAAAAGATAGCCAAGAGTTTATGGCTGTTACGCCTGCTCGTACGGACTTGGACCGTTGGGTTGTTTTAGACAAATCAGTAGCTTCCTTTGATGAGATCCCAGCAGAAGTTCAAGAAGAAATCAAAGCAGAATTGCTCAAATGGATGGTTTCTGGGGAAGATACTATTGCCTATTCAAGTGAATCAACCTATGCTGCGAACTTGGAAATGGCTACTAACGAATACAAGCCTAGTAACCGTGTCGTAGCAGAAGAAGAAGTGAAACGCGTGGAAACACCAGGTGTCAAATCGATTGATGAAGTAGCTGCATTCTTGGATGTTCCAGAAGAAGCTACTATCAAGACTTTAGTTTACATCGCAGATGGTGAGCCAGTTGTAGCCCTTCTTGTAGGTAATGATCAGCTCAATGAAGTGAAGTTGAAAAACCACCTCGGCGCAGACTTCTTTGAACCTGCAACCGAAGTGGAAGTGAAAGAATTATTAGGAGCTGATTTTGGCTCTCTCGGTCCAGTTGATCTTCCTGAAAATGTTAAGATTATCGCAGACCGCAAGGTCCAAGACAGCCGCAATGCAGTAGTCGGTGCCAATGAAACAGGCTACCACTTGACTGGTGTCAACCCAGGACGTGACTTTACTGCAGAATACGTCGATATCCGTGAAGTTCGTGAAGGCGAAATCTCACCAGATGGGAAAGGGGTCTTGAACTTTGCACGTGGGATCGAAATCGGTCACATTTTCAAACTCGGCACACGCTACTCCGCTAGCATGGGAGCAGATGTCTTGGACGAAAACGGTCGTGCAGTTCCAATCATCATGGGCTGCTACGGAATCGGTGTCAGCCGTCTTCTTTCAGCCGTTATGGAGCAACATGCTCGCCTCTTTGTCAATAAGACTCCAAAAGGGGAGTACCGTTACGCTTGGGGAATTAACTTCCCTAAAGAATTGGCGCCATTTGATGTGCATTTGATTCCAGTCAATGTCAAAGATGAAGCAAGCCTTGCTTTGACCGATCGGATCGAAGAAGCCTTGGTGAATAAAGGCTACGAAGTCTTGGTGGATGACCGAAATGAACGCGCTGGTGTCAAATTCAGCGATAGTGATTTGATTGGGCTTCCAATCCGCGTAACAGTTGGTAAAAAAGCAGCTGAAGGCATCGTAGAAGTGAAAATCAAAGCGACAGGAGATACCATCGAAGTTCATGCGGACAATCTCCTTGAAACCCTTTCAATCTTGAACAAATAAGAAAAAGCTTTCTGAGCTCTCACCAGTGTGGTGATGAAACTCAGGAAGCTCTTTTTATTTTTCTTCTTTGAGGCCTTGATCTTTGAAATAGGTAAAGAGATCTTGAGGTTTGCCTTTGAGGTATTTCAACATGGTAGTGTTGGTTTCTTCCCCTTGATCAGCCAGTAATTTCACAAAATCTTCCTTTTTCATTTGAGTAAAATCAACATGCATAACGTTTGTATAGGTCTGTTTATCATCAGCGATTTTGATGCTTGTGTTGATTCCAGCTTGTCCGTTAACACCGTGTTTGGAATTTGCTTTATCAGCTTCTTCTTGATAGACTTCCTTCAATTCAGCGACATCTGATTTTTGCATATCTTCCGGTATTGGTGCAACTCCCATGATGGTCATGGAAACAATCTCATCATTCTTGTAGCCAATTTGAATTTTGTTTTGGTGGTGATCGCCGAGGTCGCTAACAAAGGTCTTGGTTTGGACTTGCTCCTTTTTGGTTTGAGTGGCTTCTTGCTTGGAAGAAGCGGCAGTAGTTCCTTTGCCTTGTTGGCCTTGGCTACAAGCGGTAAGAGCTAGTAGACAGACAGAGGCAAGTAGAAATTTTTTCATATATACTCCTTATAGGTTAATGGTGTTCGATCTTGTATGAAACAAGTTTTGAACAGGTTTCATTATACCATAAAAGTTTTAAAAATGAAAAAATATACAAGAATCTTCAAAATTTGCTTTTAAAAACACCTAAAATCAACAATTTTTATCTATGTGTTGAGTTAATATAAAAGGACAGAGTGTCTTCTTTTCTTCTCAGAAATAATACTAGTTGGAGACTACTGGGGCAAGGAATTCAGAAAATATATTACATATTTATGACAAAATGTTACACAATTGTAACAAAGTTACAATGTTTTATCAGTTAGCCCTCTAAACTTGACATTCTGGCAATATTTCATTAAGATATTTTTAAGTAAATAATACAAACAGGGAGAAAAAGGTAAAATATACAGTTATCTGGCATTTTACTAATTCGTACTAAAATGTATTGTTTATGAAAAAAATATAAGGGTATCAGCCCAAAAGGAGAAAAATATGGCTCAAATTAAATTAACTCCAGAAGACCTACGTGCTTCAGCACAACGTTATGCACAAGGTTCTCAAGAAATCAATCAAATCCTTACTACTTTGACTCATGAACAACAAGTCATCGACGCAAACTGGGATGGATCTGCATTTGATAGCTTTGAAGCACAATTCAACGAATTGTCTCCAAAAATCAAACAATTCGCTCAATTGTTGGAAGACATCAACGGTCAATTGATCAAAGTTGCTGATATCGTTGAACAAACTGACCAAGATATCGCTGCACAAATCCACTAAGATAGTCTTGGAGGTGATCTTACTTCTTGTAGGTAGATCACCCTTTTGTCTTTTGATATATAGAAAATAGGGGTTAGATTCTTAATTCCTAACCCCTATTTTGTATCTATGAATTAGAAAAAGGAAAAGGTATGGAAGTTAAAAATAAAAAATGGTTAAAATACATCGGTCAGAGTGCGGTTGTGCTCCTTTTGATGGGATCTGTCGTGGGTCTTTATACGACGGTTCAAAAGGACCAAAAGCAAAACGAAGCCAAGACCGTGCAAACGACAGAAAACACCAAGCTCAACATTGCGGTTGTCAATGAAGACAAGGCGGTCAAACTGAATGATAAAGAATACAACCTTGGGGCTAGCTATGTAAAGAATATCGAACGGGATAATTCGCAAAACTGGTCTGTACTCCCTCGTGGAGCTGCTGAGTCAGGGCTTGCAGATGGCAAGTACCAGTTGATGATTGTCATTCCAAGTGACTTCTCAGAGAAGGTCTTGGAAGTGAACGCGGTTAATGCAGAGAAGACAACGGTGACGTATAAGGTCAATGCGGCTGGAAATTCTCAGGTTGAGAACGAGGCCAATAAAGTCGCTAAAGATATCGTTTCAGACTTGAATAGCCAGTTGGTTGATATGTATATGGTCAGCATTTTGAGCAACCTTTATACAGCTCAGAAGAACGTGGAAACAAGTAACAAAATTCAATCTACCAACATTGGTTCTTACCGGAGCAACTTGCTAGATTCAGCCTTGGATTCCAAGAATATCTTCCCAAGTCTCTATAGCTTGTCTACGTCATCTGTTGAGTCGAACAATGCCTTGAAGACAGTCCTTGAGTCTTATACACAGGCTTTTGATCAATTGACCCAATCTCAGGATCAGTACGGTCAAAACTTCGACACATTGATCAAGCAACGCTCTGAGGATAAGATCAGCCATGAAGAGTTCATGAACCAGCTGATGTCCATGAACCAGTCTGTTGTCAGTGAAAAGACCCAAGAGTTGTATAAGAATCTACAACAAAACCAAGAAGCAATTACCAAACAATTGAGTCAACCAACTGAAACAGAAGGAGATTCTTCAGGGACCAAGACCTATGCAGGCTTGACAAAAGATGTGAATGATCGTGTGGCAGACCTCGAAAAAGGGATCAAGGCAGAACGCGACAAATTAGATGAGCACGAAAAGAACATCGAGTCTACTGTAAAAGCGAAGATCCTTGACTACTATGGTCTAAAAGAAGGAGACAAAGTCACTCTTCGTACCTTGCTTGGAAAGACGAGTATCAAGACATTAAGTGAAGCACGTAATAAAGCGGATGAAGATATTCGTAAAGCAATTGAAAAACTTCCGTCTTTAGATCCTGCTAGTCTGAATTTGAATAAGTATGGGAATTTCAACGCAGCGATTGATTTTGATAGTGCTTTTGCTGGAACGAAGGCGCAAGCAAAAGGGAATGCCGATGAATTAAAACGATTGGCTGCTGAAGTGGATGCCAAATTAACGGCAGTTGCGGATGTCCTTAATGCTAAATCTGGGAAACAGAAAGTCAGTATTCATGTCCCTGCAGGAGTCAAGGTTGATACTTGGACCTATGATGGACAGACTTATGCAGGCAGTGGTGAGCAGGAAGTCGAACTGAAAGATGGCAAACAAATTCAAATTCACCTTGTTGAAGATGGAGGAGCTATGCCGAGCGCGATTGATGTTGAAGTCCTTGTGAATGGGGTTTCTTCAACCAGTGTGACCGTATCTGCAGAAGATTTGAAAACAGCTGTCGCTAACTATGCATCGAAAGCTAGTGAAATCGCCTTGGATTATCAACGCGCAGGAGCATTGATCGATGCCTACTATCCAAAAGATGAAAAGGAAAATCGTCATTCGCTCTATGATCCGATCGAAGATATGGATTTGACAGATGCTTTGGTCGATGTCGTGAAGGCTGCCGTTTCAAGTAATATGAAGGACTACCGTAAGAGTATTGAAACGGATGAATCTGGGGATGCAACGAAGAGTGTGAAAGCCCAGTTAGATGGTACACTCCAACAGTTGCAAGACTTGGGACCACAATTGCAGGCCAATCTTCAAGCAATCGAAAACACTAACAAAGATCTAACCAAAAATATCAATGATCAATTGACGCAATATGCTGATCTTCAAAAACGTTTAGAAGAGATCTCAAAAGCGCAAGAAACAGTGACACAGGCTCAAACCAAGACCGATGCAGATTTGTCAGCTCTTGGTTCTGAATACACGTCATTATTGAGCTCGACAGAAGGCGTTAAGAGCTCATCTCGTAGCAATGTAGAAGCTGCTAACTCTACCAATGAAATCTTTAGCCAATTGAACAAAGAATTGGAAAAAGCCCAAGGCAATACAGAGAAATTGTCTAGCAATGCGGAAAGTTTGATGGGTGAATTCGATAAGGAATTGTCTGAAAACGGGAACTTCGTCGAAGCCTTCCGCAAAGTCTTCAACAATGCTTACGAAAATGGTGTGCCAAATGAAGTCTTGCTCGACTTCTTGTCAAATCCAGTTGCAGAGAAATCTTCTTCTGTGAAAGCGACCATCAACGTCTACCGTCCATTTATCTGGATCTTTATGCTAGAAATCTTGAGCCTCTTTACAGCTTATCTCTTTGCGACTCAGCCAATCATCCGCAAGGTGAAAGATCGTTTCAAATTGAATCGCTTGCAAGAATCAGATCTCTTGTCTGTCGGTGTCCTTGTAGGACTTTCTCTCATCCTTGGACTGGTGATCGGAATGATTTCAAGTATTCAACTCTCTGTTGGTCGTGAATATGTACCTTCATGGGTATTCTTAGCGGTTCTAGCAAGCTTTGTCTTGGTACAACTGCAATACCTTCTCTTGAAACACTTCCGTGTGATTGGAATGGGACTAGCCTTCTTCATGTTGATCAGCTACGTCTACCTATCAAGTGCGATCGGAACGACCGCGACCTTGTCAGGCCTTCCAGCACTGGTGAAAAATGTCAACCTCCTTTCTATTTTAGAAGGACAGTTTGCGGGTTACTTTGATGGACAAACAGCCGGTATCGGCGTCTTCTTCGGATTGTTGGTCTTCTTCGGCCTTTTGGCAGTTGCCAATATCTTCATTCCTAAAAAGTTTACTCAAACAAAGGAAATTGAAACAAGCTTATGAAAAAAATGATGTATCTTCTCTTTGTCTTTAGTCTCTTACCAGTAGCTGTTGTTTCTGCAGATGATTTTATTGATAATCGTCTGCAGGTCAACAACTCACGTCTTGAGACAGAGCAGGAAAAGACACTTGGGGGCCAATTGGATGCGACTGAGTCTCTTTTCAATGAGAAGGATCAGAAAAAATTAGCAGATGAAAAACGCAAGCAAGAGAAACAATTGACCGATTCTGACGGCCAGTTGTTTTCTGCTATAAAGGGAAAGAAAAAAACGGGGCCTGAAGCGGACCTGTTCCAGCCTGAAAATCAAAAATTATCTAAATTCGAGTCCAATGTGGAGGACAATTCGGCCAGCTTGTCGGATTTTATTCCAGCCTTGCAAATGCTGGCTTGGAGTGCCCTTCTCTTTGGGATTGCTGGCTATATTTCCTATCGAATCTATAGAAAAGAGGCCTAAATGGACCAACATATTAATGTCACCTTCCGTATGAATGGTGCAAGCCATGACCTCCGGATCCCAACGCGGATGGAGGTGCGACGCTTGATTCGGGAATTGGATCAGATCTTTGGGTCTGCCATGGAGCCTAGAAGTAAGTATCAGTTGCGCGTGGTAAATAAGGGCATCTTGCTGGATGAAGGCAAGGTGGTTCAAGAGTATCCGATCACGAGTGGTGATCTGATCGAAATTGAGGAGTGGTAAGGTGAAAGAAGAACAATTTACACTGGAAGAACAAGTCTTCCGTTTTGAAAAAGAAGAAACGAGCTGGCGACTGGACCTCAAGCGTTCAGAAGTGGATAGCCAGGATTTACGCAATTTATGGATTTTGGATCTCCATCATCCCCTGTTTTTAGAGCAAAGCATGACGGCCGATCAAGACCAGATTCATCTGACCTATCAGACAGATGCGCTGGGCTTGACTGCAGAAGAAATCAAAGAATTACCCGTATCAGACCGTCTGCGTCTAGCCATCAATGTCTTGGATTTGGCGCCAGCCTTGGAGCTTCCAGTGACCTTTATGTTGCATCCCGTCAATCTGTTTGTGACCAAGGATGCACAAGTCAAGATTGCTTACCGCGGGGTTCCGGGAATGATGGTGCCACGCAAGTGGGATCAGGTTGAATTCTTGCGCCAGGCTAAGTGCTATGCCGTTACTCTTTTTGGTGACTGGGACTTCATGGAGCTCTATCAAGGGACGCTTGAATTAGAAGATCTGCCAGATTTCTTGGTAGAAATCCGTGATGCCGCTAGCTTAGAAGAGATGAAAGCTCTCTTAGAGAAAGCCTACCAAGAACGCAAGGAAGAGGAAGAAAAGACCTTGACCTTGGTTTCAAGCCGTCAACACCGAATCTTTAAGTTGGCAACCGTATGGCTTTCCGCTGTAGTGGCCCTCTTGCTTTTGCCTTTGATTTATTTGGTCTTTTTCCAAGCACCCTTTAAAGAAAAGTTGCTTCAAGCGGATACAGCCTATCTTAAGGTAGACTATACCGGTGTGATCGATGAATTAGAGGGAGTAGCTCCAAGCAGTCTTCCAACGACGCAGAAATATGAGTTGGCGACGTCTTATTTACAAGGCTTGAATTTCTCAGAGGACCAAAAGAAGGTCATCCTCAACAACGTCACGCTCAAGTCAGACAGTCTCTATCTTCACTACTGGATCTATATCGGCCGTCATGACTTTACCCAAGCCTTGGATACAGCCAAGCGGATCGACGATTCAGACTTGATCATCTACGCCCTTCGTAAAGAAATCAAGGCGACACGCGATAGCGAAAAACTCTCTGGTGAACAGCGCGAGAAGAAACTCTCTGAGCTAGAGGGCGAATACAAGAAATACTGGGATGCCCGCTCTAAACTTTTGGAAGCAGAGACAGATGAAACCAAATCTTCCACTAGCAGCTCAACCACGGCTTCATCTACAGAAGGCTCCTCAACAGAAAGCTCGTCTTCTACAACAGCAAGCTCAACTGAGTCTAGAGAACACAAGGAGTAGTCTATGAAAAAACGTATCATACTCTATAAAAAAGGTTTTCGCTATGAGCTAGCACTAGAAGAGGGGAAAACAGCGACCGTATCGAATCAAGAAACGGCTCAGTTGACCATTTCTTCGCAAGAACATCCCCTTCATTTCCAATGGAGTCAAGGAGAAGTCTTCTACCAATATGGGGAAGACAAGGGCATGCTTAAAAATAGCAAGATCCTTGGAGATGTGGTCTGCTACTTGGCGACAGGAGAAGTCCATACTTATGAACTGCTAGACAAGGAAGAAATCCTGGTAGCAGATGAACAAGGTGCGGATGTGCGCGTGCATTATCCAGTGCGCTTTCTCCTTGTAAAAAAAGACCAGACCTGGACTTGCCAGCTCTTATCTGGAAAACTCTACCATAACCACAAACTCGTTACTGAAGCGACTGTTCCACTGGCTTTTGGAGATGAGCTGGCGATTGGAGATGTGACCTTTAAGCTCTATCCGGAAGAATTTGGCGTGGAAGGATCGGTCGAAGTGAGTCCTTATCTGGTGCCTCGCTTGCATTCGCGTTACGACTTCTACAAGGACTACCCAGAGTACCACCGGTCTCCGCGGATCATCTACCGGAGCTCAGAAGACAAGATCCTGATCAATCCTCCGGGTGCGGAGCCTCAAAAGCCATCGGATGAACTCTTGAAGTTGATCATGCCCCCCCTTATCATGGTTGGGGTGACCCTCTTGATCACTATTTTCCAACCGCGGGGTCTCTATATCATCGCGACGGTATCCATGTCTGTGGTCAGTGTGATCTTTTCGGTACAAGGATTTTTCAAGAATCGTAAGAAATACAAAGAAGATAAGAAAGAGCGCGTGGAGCTCTACCATCTCTATCTCAAGGACAAGGCCAAGGACTTGGAACAGCTCTCTCGTAAGCAGCGAGAAGGCATGTTTTACCATTTCCCAGCCATCGAAGACTTGACCAAGATGGTCAAACGCTATGACTCACGGATCTACGAAAAAACACCGCTTCATTTTGACTTTTTGGCCTATCGTTTGGGCTTGGGCAAGGTCCCAACCAGCTATGAGCTCAAATATGGTCAGGAAGAACGCAGTGGGAAGAAAGATGCCTTGGAAGAAGAAGGCTATGCCCTTTTCCAAGCGCATCAAAAGATCGACAATCTTCCGATTGTAGCCAGCCTCAATCGGGGACCTGTGGGGTATGTCGGCCCTCGTCCCATCGTGCTCGAGCAGTTGCAACTCCTTGTTGCCCAATTGGCTGTCTTTCACTCTTACCATGATCTGACCATTATCCCGATCATTCCAGAGGAAGAAAAAGAAAGTTGGGATTGGATGCGCTGGTTGCCTCATGCGACCTTGCAAGACATGAATGTCCGTAGTTTTGTCTACAATCAGCGGACACGCGATCAGGTCTTGAACAGTCTCAACCAAATCCTCAAGCTCCGCAAGGCGCAAAAAGAGGAAGAAAAAGCCAATGACACCAAGATCTTCCACCCTCACTATGTGGTCCTCATCACCGATGAGACCTTGATTTTGGACCATGTCATCATGGAGTTCTTCCGTGAGGATCCGACAGAGCTAGGCTGCTCCATCATCTATGTGGCAGATGTGCTCTCATCTCTTTCTGAAAATATCCAAACGGTTATCTCTATCAAGGACCGCAACCAAGGGCAATTGCTCTTGCAAGAAGGGGTTCTTCGGGAGCTCGACTTCCAATTGGATCACTTCCCTGAAGGTTATGACAAGGAAGCCATCTCGCGTGGCCTTGCCCCCCTCAAGCATATCCAACAGCTTAAGAGTTCGATTCCAGACTCAGTGACCTTCCTTGAAATGTATCAAGCGGAAACTTTCAATGATCTCAAGGTCTTGAGTCGTTGGGAGAGTCATGCCCCTTACCAAAGTTTGGCCGTGCCGATCGGTCTGCGAGGAAAGGACGATTTGGTCTACCTCAATCTCCATGAAAAAGCTCATGGA
>NZ_KQ969691.1:154580-175359 GCF_001578955.1 Streptococcus parasanguinis | reverse complement strand
CCATGAAAAAGCTCATGGACCACACGGTTTGATCGCGGGGACAACTGGTTCTGGTAAGTCTGAAACCATTCAGTCTTATATCCTGAGCCTGGCAGTCAACTTCCACCCACATGATGTGGCTTTTCTCCTCATCGACTACAAGGGTGGGGGAATGGCCAATCTCTTCAAGGATCTGCCTCACTTGCTTGGGACCATCACCAACTTGGATGGTGCCCAGTCCATGCGGGCCCTAGCCTCTATCAATGCGGAGATCCATCGTCGGGAGCGCCTCTTTGGTCAATATGGGGTCAACCATATCAACCAATACCAAAAGAAATTTAAACTGGGTGAAGCGACCGAACCGCTGCCTCACCTCTTCTTGATCAGTGATGAGTTTGCCGAACTCAAGGTCAACCAACCAGACTTCATCAAGGAACTGGTCTCTATCGCGCGTGTCGGGCGTTCCCTCGGGGTGCACTTGATCCTTGCGACGCAAAAACCTTCTGGGGTCGTGGATGACCAGATCTGGTCCAACTCCCGCTTCAAGCTAGCCCTCAAGGTGGCAGACCGTGGAGACTCCATGGAGATGCTGCGGACGGCAGATGCGGCTGAAATCACCCAGACCGGTCGTGCCTACCTTCAAGTCGGGAACAACGAAGTCTATGAACTCTTCCAAACCGCCTGGTCTGGAGCAGACTACCAGCCTGAGAAAGACCAGCTAGGGATCGAAGACCACACCATCTACTTGATCAATGAACTGGGCCAATACGAAGTCCTCAACCAAGACCTTTCCGGTCTGGATATGGCAGAAGAAATCAAGGAAGTGCCAACAGAGCTGGATGTCATCGTGCAGGAAATCAACCACTTGCACCAACAAGAAGGCATCGCAGCTGTGGCTCAACCGTGGTTGCCACCCCTCAAAGAGCGGATCACGCTGGATGAGTTGGACAAGGTCGTGCCGATCGAGGCTTGGCAAAAACGGACAGCTCCAAGTGTCCTGATTGGGGTTGCCGATATCCCGCAAGCGCAAAAGCAAGAAGCAGTTGCCATCGATCTGTCAAAAGATGGGAATATCCTCCTTTACGGAAGTCCAGGTACAGGAAAGACCACTTTCCTCCAGACAGCTGCTATGGATCTAGCGCGCAAGCAGAGTCCAGAAAATCTGACCATGTACCTGCTGGATTTCGGAACCAATGGTCTGGCACCCTTGACTCAATTGCCACATGTGGCCGATAGCTTGCTACTTGATCAGACGGAGAAAATCCAGAAATTCATCCGAATCATCAACCGCGAGTTGGATCGCCGCAAGAAGCTCCTCTCTGAGCATGGTGTCGGCACTATCGCCCTCTACCGTGAAGTGACTGGTAAGCAAGAGCCAACCATGGTCATCCTCATGGATAGCTATGAGTCGATGAAGGATGAGCCTTATGAGACAGACCTCTTCAAGCTCTTCATGCGGATCTCTCGTGAAGGTCTCAGCATTGGTGTGCACTTGATCATCACAGCTAGCCGTCAGAACAACCTACGAGCTCAGCTCTATTCAAACTTCAAGCACCAGCTGACCTTGCCACAAAATGATATCTCTGAGATCCGTGGTATCGTGGGAGCAACCCCACTAGCATCTACGATGGAAGACATCAAGGGTCGGGCACTCATGAAACGTGACGAAGTCGATGTTGTTCAGTTCGCCCTACCAGTCGCAGGAGACAATGATATCCAAATCATCAACAACCTCCGCGACCAAGTCCAAAGTCTCAAAGAGATGTGGACAGGCCGCACTCCAGCAGGCATCCCAATGGTGCCAGATGAGTTGACAGAAGCAGCTTTCTACGGACGTGAGGATGTGAAAGAGTCTATGGAAAATCTAGAATTTCCAATTGGACTTGACTTTGAAATGGTCAAAACGGTCAAGATTCCATTTGATCGCTTGAAAAATCTGGTATTTATGGCGGACTCTCCAGAATCACTGGAAAATCAGCAAAAACATTTGTTAAATACAGCACTTCAATTTGGATCAAAATTACATATTATGCTGGTGGATCCATTAGAAGAATGCGTTGCTTATAAGGATAAAGTTTCTACTTATATAAGTAGCAGTCAGGAAATTTCTGAAATTGCTAAACAATTAATATATGAGGTTGATCGACGTCTTGAAAAAGATCTGTATTCAGATTGGTTGATCATGATGCCAACTATTAAGGCAATTGTTGATCAAGGACTCATAGAAAAAGATCTACGCTATCTATTTGACAATGGACCACGAGTTGGTATGCACTTTGTAATAGGAAGCGAGTATGCCTATCTTGGAAATAACATCAATGAAGTACCGAAATATCTCAAGGGAAATGCTCAATGGTTTATGATCGGTATGAGATTGATGGATCAAATGTTCCTTGATAAGCCTTATAATAATCGAGAAGCGCGTCTTGCTTCAGATGAAATCTACTTGCATGATCGCAAGCAAGCTATTAAACTTAAAATCACCAAGAATGGATAGGGAGGTAACTATATGACACCAATACAGAGTAGAGAAGAAGTCGCAAGTTCTATCGCTTCAGGAATAGCGCGTGCAGCAGGAAGTATAACATCAGCTGGTACCGTCACATTAGATGGATCGAGTGAGTATCCTGGAAATAGTACAGCAGCACAGAAAATTCCAGAGGAAGCCAACTATGCAGCCTCAATTAGTGGTGTGCTAAATGATTTTGTAGAATTGATTCATGGGGTTGCGGCAGAATTTGTAGCCATGGATAGTAATATCGCGTCCAACATCGATGCCAATACATCTAATTTACCAGAAACCAGTGCAGCTCCTGGTGAGAGCGGAGAGTTTGTACCAAATTCGGGATACTTTGCAGAATAATGAAACCAATCACCTTAGAAGAGATCGATAAAAAGAAGAAAAACATTGCCCAATCGCTCGATCAGCTGAACTTAGAAAAAAGGAAAGTGGAGAGAGCAGAAAAGGAAATGTTTGAACTACATCGACAAAGCTTAAAACCTCTTCGTCAGATCTTAACGCTGCCCATATCTTCCAAAGACTACCAAGTTTATGAAAATCTAATCGTGAGTGTAGAAGGCATAGGAGCTATGGTTGAAGAATGGTCTGAAGGACGAAGAGCGGATATTAAGAAGCGAGAAAATCAGCTGGATGAGCAATTAAATGAACTCTACCACGCTAGAAAGAAACTATTAATAGAACAGGAGTCGAAAAAGTAATATGGTCAAAATGGTATTAGGATCATCGGATGCACAAGGACAGACCATGTCTTCCGTTGGAAAGGCTAGGGTAACAGCCTATAACTCAGCTGTCACAGCTCTCTCTAACTTTAATGGAGCGGGTGATTTGCAAGGGAGCGCCTATGATTCAGGAAAACAATACGGAGTTAGTGTAATCACGCCACTAATTAAAGGGGCAATCATGTATTCGGAGTACCTCAGCGAAGCCGTACCAAAACTTCCCTCAAAATATCGGTCAGAAGTTGGGGACGAAGATCTGGACTCAGCCGTACTTGAAAGTGAAATTCAAAGCCTTGAAAGTAGTATTAGTAGCCTTAGAGGTACTTTTCGTGCTATGGAAGGTAGTGATCATGCGGATAAGAGTCTCCTGCAAAATATATCTTCTCGTATGGATAGCTTAACGTCTCAAAAAAATGAGAAGTTGGATAAACTTCGTAAGCTGAATCAATTCGCGGGAAGTTCCAATGAAGTTTTCTCAGGAGAAGGTGCTAAGAGCATGGACACTGTGGTGAAAAATCTGGCATCTGGATTGAATATGATACAGGGGGATTTTGCAAGCTTCGGTGGGACTTTTCCTAAACATTCTCAAAAGACTCTGGCTTGGGTCAAGAGTATCGAAGGCGAATGGGATAAGAAAGCCAAGATTGATGAAGATTATCAGAAGGTTCTTGAGAAAATAAAAGACGGGAAAGAGCTTAATGAAGATGACGTTAAGAAAATCGATGCTTATAAGAAGAGATATTCGAATAGGGATCTACCGGAAAATGTGAACAAGGCTTTAAATAAATATGATGAGAAAATAAAAGAAATTTCTAAAAATGAACAAAATTATTATAAGGAAGCACAGAAGTTAATAAAAGATGCAAAGGATAGTGATTTATATCAACGGATATCCATGCTTTATAAGCTTTATCCCAAAAACTTTGTAGAAAAATTGTTGAAAAATAAAGAAATTGTCGGATTAATTGATGCTTCTAAAAACAGAGAACAAATTTACGGATTATTAAAAAAATATGGGGAATTTGGCGAAGCAACTTTAAGCATTGGGAAATGGAAGTTTTCTACTAATTCAATTGGGAAAGCAATTGATAATTTTAATAAGGGATTAGGATACGTACTCCCTTCAAGTGCAATTAAACAAACAATAACCGATACAGTTAAGAATTCGAAAATTTATAAAGAATTATCAAAAAATGCTTGGCTCGGAAAATCAGCAAAATTCTTGGGAAAAGCCGGTACTATTTTAACTTACGTAGATTTGGGTACTACCTTCGTTGGTAGTGCGGCCCAAGAATTTTCTGACTCTAAACACTTGGGAAAAGCTGCGGCGGTTGGTACAATCGATACAATTAAATCAATTGGACCTTTGGAGGGTGCGACGATTGGTTCTGCTTTTGGTCCTTGGGGGACTTTAATAGGAGGAAGTATTGGTACAGTAAATATGGTAGTCCAATGGTTTAAACCGGATCTATATAAAGATTTAAAAAATTATGTCAAGGAAAAAATAGATCCTGGTAGTACAAAAAAGAAAGTTTCAGGAATTGGAGCATTTTAACGGAGTGTCTTAAATGAAGAAATCAATCTTTAAAGCAAACTTTTATGAGAGTCGTCGTTTGCGTCATGATGGCTTCATCGATTATATGGTTCGAGAAGCAAATAGTCGCAGTTTATACACTAAAACTTTCAGTTTAACTAGAATCATATTTTCTTTTCTAGGTGCATTGATAATGTTTGGACTCTCTATCTTTATAGAATCAATAATGAAAGATCCGAATCCAGATACACCAGTTGAAACATGGAAAATAAATTTTTATCCAGTCTGGGTATTTTGCCTTTGTTGTTTTTTATGGTTTATCGCTTGCAGAATCAATTTATGGAAAAAGTATCCTGCCAACCTTCCGTATATTACAACTCTCAATGCGAATTTATATGTTTTCTGGATGGTGCTAGCTTTTAACTTATTTTTTATTAGTATTTTAGGGAAATTTCTCACAGTTATTGGGTTAATCTTATTCTATTTATTAACCATCTTGATTCTATTTTTTATCATACGAATTAGAATGACATCACTCAAAACTCGTCTTTATGGAGTACAAGATAGCAGTATGACAATCAGACAGAGAAAGTTTATACATATTTTTACATTGGGAGGTAGCGGAATCGTAGCAGTCTGGATGACCCTGAAACTTTTGTTCCCTACGATTGGAGAAATTAGAACTGATTTTTGGGGGACATTATCTATTATTGGTATCTCTTTTGCTTTTAACGTAATTATTATAGGTGCATTATTTGTATTGTTTTTACCCCATTCACTGTATGGTTACTATCGAAATAAATATTCAGAAGAGTATCGTGAATTCGAAGGAAAATCTCTGGAAGAGTGGTATGGGAAACGTTATTTAAAAAAATATGGAGGAAAATTAAATGGAAAATAAAGAAGTATTGCCGCTGGGCAGTGTTGTAGTATTAAAAGAAGGCATTCAAAAGTTATTGATTGTAGGACGTGGTGTAATCTATAATGATACCGAATCGAATGGTGAAAGATTTGCAGATTATGTGGGAGTGCTTTATCCAACTGGTCTTGATCCGGAGGCGACAGTATTTTTTCAATCTGAAAATATTGATGAAGTATTATTTAAAGGATATTCAGATCAGGATGAAGAAAGATTTATTGAAATATATAAAGTCTGGGAAAAGGATACCCTTTCAAAGTATAAAAAAGCTTAATTGATTCAAATTATTTAATTTATCATTCATTAGTTATTGAAAATACTATAATATAACTAAATTTTTAAACCACCTTTGGGTGGTTTTTTATCTTGTGGTAGTATTTTTCCCTTAAAATACATTTCATTTTAAGGGGAAAGACAATTTTTAAGGGTAAATGTTATAAATGAGAAGGAGAGGGTAGTGACTCATTCCTATGTCTTTCCCCAACTTGCTCTTCAAACTAATTTCCGGTATGATAGTAAATAATGTTTTTTAAATCTAACTCAATCATAAAAGAAGGGAAATGATCCATGAAAAAGATGATGGTATTACTGGCGAGTGTGCTTGTTTTAACAGCCTGTGCTCAGCCGAAAAAAGAGGCTAAGGAGTCAACCGCAAGCAAAACAGAGCAAACTACAAAGGCTTCCTCGTCTGCTAAAGAGGAAAAGGGCTTGAAATTTGTAGTCGCGCCTCAATTCGAAGGAAAGACATCGGATTTGATGGAACTGGGGAAAAAGTTAGTTAAAGAACATCCGGAAGTTGGCGATCAAGGGGATATCACTGTGTATTATACAGGGAACACCTATACTGTAGAGCAACAGGAATATGCAGTATTTATGTTGGTCAACAAAACGACAACGAATATTGACCATGATGCGACCTTTAAAATTAGCTGGAGTTATGATGGCCACTCGATTTATCAAGATCAAGTGGTCCAGTATAGTCTATCGAACAACCCTAAGTTACCAACCCAATCAGCGACTCTCTTATTGCTTCCTTTGACAAGTGAACAAAGCTCGATCGTAGAGAAGATATCGGATGAAACGAAGATGAGTTTGAGCATCACGGACATTATGATGAAGTAGGTGATGGGTATGCCCGATATCAGAATACTTCTAGTCATTGCTGTGGCTGTTATTGGATTTCCTTTGTTTGAAGTACTCTTTTTTGGACACTTTTATAGAAGAGAAGTTAGGATTAAGACTCTCTCTTCAAAGAGTATTGAGGGAGTGGTAGTTGGCTATAAGAGGGCACAAATTGTAGCGGCTCCGATTGTAGAATATAGAGTGGATGGTCAGACCTATCGAAATAGCCTGAAATATTATTGGGTGGTGCAGGCAACACTTCCTTGGAAAACGAATCAAAGGGCTAGCGACATCGATTTGATGGCGCAAAGGATAACTATCTACACCAATTCTACAGTCTCAAAGGGCAATCTTTTTCAAGATGCTTTTCCACTGGGATCGAAGATGACGGTCTGGTATAATCCAGCCTGTCCAAAAGAATCATACGTTGAACGCTATAGTGGGCTAGATAAATCTTATAAGCGGGAAATGTGGATTGGAATCTGGATGTTAATTTTATCTCCTATTTTAGCAGTTGTGGCCATCGTCATGGGGATGCATTATAAATAATGAACGAGGAGTAACCGATGTCTAAAGATACTTATTTACAGCTGAAGAAAGAATTTTGGATGCGTTTTGCTTTTAATGTGGGGATTGCAGGGATCGGTCTTGTGTTATTGATCGTTATGATCTTCAATCAATCGCGCTATATTCCCTACTTGCTTGTGGTTATGGGGATGATTTCCTTAATGAACCAAGTCTTGGTCATGCCGACCAAGGCTAAGAAAGATGCCTTTGAGAAAGAGCATCCGGAGTGGAAGGAGGTGTCGGTCAAAGGCGTCAAGGTTGACTCTCAGGAACAGTCAAAACGCTATGGGGTGAGCCTGATCGCGTTGCTCGTGGTCGTTGGGGCTTTCTTTGCCTTGTACCGTCCAACCCTCCATGCGCAAAAAGAGCAAGAGGAGAAAGTGGAAATCCGTCAGAAATTGCAGCCAGCTGTGGAGAATATCCGAAAGCAAGAACAAAGCTCGAGAGAAGCGGTCCAGTCTCAGATGAAAGACTTGTTGCGGACACCAAGTTCCAGATCAGAAACAGAAGCAACAAGTGGGGAATGATCAGTCTGATAGACTTTCGTTGAAACTGATCTTCGACGAAATACGTTGACTATTTTAGTGATTTGTGATATCATAATATTACAAAAGGTGATACCATACCTACCTAAAGTTGGCAAAACATTAAGGTGATACCATACCTACCTAAAGTTGGCAAAACATTAAGGTGATACCATACCTACCTAAAGTTGGAACAATCCCCTTTCATAAAGGGGTTTTTTAGTAGGGAGAATAATGACAGAATTTAGTTTTCACTTTATTTCAGACTCGTACATAAATTATCTTCGTAAAAAGGAACCTCATATTCAAGAGAATAAAAAAGGAACTAGACCATATTTGGTATTAGGTGTAGCTATAAATGGTTTGGAATATTATATTCCATTCTCGTCTCCAAAGTTTATCGAAGATGAAACAGGCGAAATTACTTATAGTGCTCCTAAAATCCATAAAAATTTATTTCATACTTTATCAAGAGTGAATAGTGAAGGAGAAGTTGAATATTTAGGTAATCTACTCATTAATAATATGTTGCCTGCTCCCCTAACAGAAGTAGATTTTATAGATTTTAAAGAATTATTTGCAACAGATAAACAATACGCAATACTATTATCTAAACAATATGATGTAGTAAAAAATGATATAGAAAAGATAGTTGCTCAAGCTTTAAAGGTTTATAACATGCGAGTAGGGGTAGGACAGCTATCGGATTTGAATCCGTACCAAACCTTGATAAAGAATCAATGTTGTGATTTTCAATTATTAGAATTAATGAAATCAAATTATGAAAAATGATAATGATAAAATGAATAAGCGAATCACCGTCCTATCGGTGATTTTTTCGTCTTCACTTCTCCCTCGAATTAATCCTTAAATTGTGATAAAATAAGGGTTACGAATGTTTTTGAATGGTCTGTTTTTACATAGAAAGTAGGCTACTCAAAAGCGAGCAAAAGAATCAAGATCAAGGGAGAAACAATGTCCAACACCTTTGAAATTTTAATGGATCAGCTGGATATGCCGCTGGAGATGCGATCTTCCAGTGCCTTTTTGCATGCGGAGATTCAAGAAGTCGTGGTGCATAAGGTCAGTCGGGTTTGGGAGTTCCGCTTTGCTTTTGCGGAAGTCTTGCCGATTGCTTTGTTTAAGGAATTGCGCCAGCGCTTGAAGGATGAATTTTCAAAGACAGGAAACCAGGCGACCTTTACCATCCAAGTGGCTAATCAGGACTTTTCTGCGGATTTATTGCAGGCCTACTACCGTGAGGTCTTTGAGGATGGGCCTTGCGCTAGTCAAGGCTTTAAGGGGCTCTACCAAGACTTGCAGGTGCGCGCGGAAGGGCAGGAATTGATCATCTCAGGGCCTTCTTCGGTTGATACGGAGCATTTTCGTAAGAACCATTTGCCCAACCTTGCCAAGCAGTTGGAAGCCTTTGGTTTTCCGCATTTCACCTGTCGGGTGGAGTCTGATGAGGAGTTGACAGAGCAAGAAGTAGCGCGCTTTGAAGAGGAAAATGAAAAGATCTTCCAAGCAGCCAATGAGGAGACTTTGCGGGCTATGGAATCCTTGGCTCAGATGGCTCCGCCACCAGCAGTCGAAGAAAAGCCGGTCTTTGACTTCAAGGCTAAGAAAGCGGCAGCTAAACCTAAGCTAGACAAGGCCGAGATCACTCCGATGATCGAGATTACGACAGAAGAGAACCGGATTGTCTTTGAGGGTGTGGTCTTTGACGTGGAGCACAAGGTGACGCGGACTGGTCGGGTCTTGATCAGCTTTAAGATGACCGACTATACCTCGAGTTTTTCCCTTCAGAAATGGGTTAAAAATGAGGAAGAAGCCCAGAAGTTTGACATGATCAAGAAGAACAGCTGGCTACGGGTGCGGGGAAATATCGAAATGAACAATTTCACGCGCGACTTGACCATGAATGTCCAAGACATCCAGGAAGTCGTCCATTATACCCGTAAGGACCTGATGCCAGAAGGTGAGCGCCGGGTGGAATTTCACGCCCATACCAATATGTCGACCATGGATGCCCTGCCGGAAGTCGAAGAGCTGGTTGCCAAGGCAGCGGAGTGGGGGCATAAGGCGGTGGCCATTACCGACCATGGCAATGTGCAGAGTTTCCCGCATGGCTTTAAAGCAGCTAAGAAAGCTGGAATCCAGCTGATCTATGGGATGGAAGCCAATATCGTAGAGGACAAGGTGTCCATCACCTATAACGAGGTAGATCTGGACCTCAATGAAGCAACTTATGTGGTCTTTGACGTGGAAACGACGGGACTTTCAGCCATTTATAATGACTTGATCCAGGTCGCCGCTTCTAAGATGTACAAAGGCAATGTCATTGAGGAGTTTGACGAGTTTATCGATCCAGGCCATCCTTTGTCCGCCTTTACGACCCAATTGACAGGGATCACCAATGAGCATGTCCGGGGTGCCAAGCCCTTGGTGCAGGTTTTGAAGGAATTTCAGGCCTTTTGTGAGGGAACGGTTCTCGTTGCCCACAATGCCACCTTTGACGTGGGCTTCATGAATGCCAACTACGAGCGTCATGGGCTTCCCAAGATCACCCAGCCGGTCATCGATACCCTGGAATTTGCCCGCAACCTCTATCCAGATTTTAAACGGCATGGCTTGGGACCATTGACCAAACGCTTTGGGGTAGGCTTGGAGCACCACCACATGGCCAACTACGATGCGGAAGCGACGGGACGCCTGCTCTTTATCTTCATCAAAGATGTCGCTGAAAAGCATGGGGTGACCAATCTTAAGGACTTGAATATCGATTTGATCGATGAGAATTCCTATAAGAAGGCGCGGGTCAAGCATGCGACTCTCTATGTCAAGAATCAGACTGGCCTTAAGAACATGTTTAAACTGGTCTCTCTTTCTGGGACCAAGTATTTCGAAGGAGTTCCACGGATTCCCAAGACCGTGCTGGACGCCCACCGCGAGGGCTTGATCCTCGGATCGGCCTGCTCAGAAGGGGAAGTTTTTGATGCGGTCATGTCGCAAGGTGTGGATGCGGCAGTCGAAGTGGCTAAGTACTATGACTTTATCGAGGTTATGCCACCGGCTATCTACGCACCTCTCATTGCCAAGGAGCAGGTCAAGGACATGGACGAGCTCCAGACCATTATCAAGAGTTTGATCGAAGTGGGGGATCGTCTCGGCAAGCCTGTTCTCGCGACAGGTAATGTCCACTATCTGGAACCGGAAGATGAGATCTATCGGGAGATCATTGTCCGTAGTCTCGGTCAAGGGGCTATGATCAACCGGACCATTGGGCACGGAGAAGATGCCCAGCCAGCGCCACTGCCAAAAGCGCATTTCAGAACCACCAATGAAATGCTGGATGAATTCGCCTTTTTGGGAGAAGACTTGGCGCGCAAGATTGTTATTGAAAACACCAATGCACTTGCCGAGACCTTTGAGCCGGTCGAAGTGGTCAAGGGTGACCTCTATACGCCATTTATCGACAAGGCCGAAGAAACGGTTGCAGAATTGACCTATAAGCGAGCCTTTGAGATCTATGGTAATCCGCTCCCTGATATTGTCGATCTGCGGATTGAAAAGGAATTGACCTCTATTTTGGGGAATGGCTTTGCCGTGATTTATCTGGCATCGCAAATGCTGGTGCACCGTTCCAATGAGCGGGGCTACCTGGTTGGATCGCGTGGATCTGTCGGATCTAGCTTTGTCGCGACCATGATCGGGATCACCGAAGTTAATCCGCTCTCGCCTCACTATGTTTGCAGCCAGTGCCAGTACAGTGAATTCATCACCGATGGTTCTTATGGATCTGGTTTTGATATGCCAGACAAGGATTGTCCAAACTGTGGGCACAAGCTCAGCAAAAACGGGCAGGATATTCCTTTTGAAACCTTCCTCGGTTTCGATGGAGACAAGGTACCCGATATCGATTTGAACTTCTCTGGGGAAGACCAGCCGAGTGCCCACTTGGATGTCCGCGATATCTTTGGGGAAGAATATGCCTTCCGGGCAGGAACGGTAGGTACGGTCGCAGCTAAGACTGCCTATGGTTTTGTCAAGGGCTATGAGCGTGATTTTGGCAAGTACTACCGCGATGCTGAGGTCGAACGCTTGGCTCTCGGTGCGGCTGGGGTCAAACGGACGACCGGTCAGCACCCGGGGGGAATCGTTGTTATTCCAAACTATATGGATGTCTATGACTTTACTCCGGTCCAGTATCCGGCAGATGATGTGACCGCTGAATGGCAGACCACTCACTTTAACTTCCACGATATCGATGAGAACGTCCTCAAGCTCGATGTCCTGGGACATGATGATCCGACCATGATTCGCAAGCTCCAAGACTTGTCAGGCATTGATCCGAACGATATCCCTATGGATGATCCAGGGGTCATGGCCCTCTTTTCTGGGACAGAAGTGCTAGGGGTGACAGCCGAGCAGATCGGAACGCCGACGGGAATGTTGGGGATTCCAGAGTTTGGGACCAACTTTGTTCGGGGCATGGTCGAAGAGACCCATCCGACGACCTTCGCAGAGTTACTTCAGCTCTCTGGTCTGTCTCACGGTACCGACGTGTGGTTGGGAAATGCCCAAGACTTGATTAAGGCAGGCATTGCCGATCTATCGACCGTTATCGGGTGTCGGGACGACATCATGGTTTACCTCATGCACGCGGGTCTCAAGCCTAAGATGGCCTTTACCATCATGGAGCGCGTGCGGAAAGGGATGTGGCTCAAGATCTCAGAAGAAGAGCGCAACGGTTACATCCAAGCCATGAAGGAAAACAATGTCCCTGAATGGTACATCGAGTCCTGTGGGAAGATCAAGTACATGTTCCCTAAAGCCCATGCGGCGGCCTATGTTATGATGGCCCTTCGTGTGGCCTACTTTAAAGTGCATCATCCACTTTATTACTACTGTGCTTACTTCTCGATTCGGGCCAAGGCCTTTGACATCAAGACCATGGGTGCAGGCCTTGAGGCCGTGAAAGCGCGGATGAAAGAAATCTCTGAGAAACGCAAGAACAACGAAGCTTCCAATGTAGAGATTGACCTCTACACCACCCTTGAGATTGTCAATGAGATGTGGGAGCGGGGCTTCAAGTTTGGTAAGCTAGACCTCTATCGCAGTCAGGCGACAGAATTCTTGATCGATGGGGATACCCTGATTCCACCATTTGTCGCTATGGATGGTCTGGGAGAGAACGTTGCCAAGCAAATCGTGCGAGCGCGTGAAGAAGGAGAATTCCTCTCTAAGACCGAGCTCCGGAAGCGCGGCGGTGTTTCGTCCACCCTGGTTGAAAAGATGGATGAGATGGGCATTCTCGGCAATATGCCAGAGGATAACCAGTTGAGCCTCTTTGATGATTTGTTTTGATGGATAAATAATTTTTATTCAAAAGCTATCACTCTTAGATGAACAAAAGTCATAATTACATGACGTAGTAACTGATTGATTTAGTTGTTCGTTTTCTAAGTTTGGAAGAATGTTACAATACCTTTTAAGGGGTAGGACAGAACGAAATTTACTAAAAATCGTACTGTTTTACTCCTATTTTTATATACTTGTATTCTTAAATAGAGAAAGTGTATTGCAGTTGATCTTGAATTGAGAAAAATAATATTATATTCTACAGAGATAATATTGATTTTACAGTTTGTAAATGCTATACTATCTCTAATAATAAATTGTTAATATATAATTAATAAAAAGTTGAAAGGTGATGGAGATATGACTGAATGGATTGTTATTGATCAGTTTGGGAATATGATTGCACAAGGATTTTGGACAAAGGAAGCGGCAGAACAGTATTCAAAAAATATTCCTAATACAAGTGTTATTCAAAAGAATTAGCCACTCTTAACTACAGATTCATATGAATTTGTAGTTTTTTTAAAATACGATAAAGGCGGATAAAATGAGTATTCAATTTACTTCTAAAAAGGTTGGTGAACTATTGAAAGAAGAGGATTTGCGAATTCCTTCTTATCAAAGACCTTATAAATGGAACAGAAAGCATATACGTAATCTTTTTTATGATTTACGAGATGCTATGGGGAAAAAGGAATATCAGGTTGGTTCTGTTATCTTGCATGAAAATGATGGATACTTAGATATTGTCGATGGACAGCAACGGCTAATTTCTATTTCCTTGTTTCTTCATTCATTAGAAAAGTCAAAGGATTATGAAGGCGCTAATCAACTTTTAGGTGCTGAATTTGGAGAGATATCCTGCTATCATGCAAGTGAAAATTATAACGAGTGGGAAAATTTAATTCAATTGGTTGGTACAAGCCAGGCAAAAGATATTTGCGAATTTTTATTGGAAAATTGTTCTATTTCTTGTATCATCATGCCAGAGGAACGTTTGGCAGAAGCCTTTCAATTATTTGATTCTCAGAATAATCGTGGAAAATCTTTAGAACCTCATGATTTACTCAAAGCCTACCATCTGCGTCAACAAGACTCAGAAGATGAAAAAATTGTTGAGAAATGGGAGCAGTTTGTGGAAGATGACGATTTAAGTTTGAAAGATCTATTTGATAAGCATCTTTTCCGTATGAGACGTTGGTCTAGGGGAGAAACAGGACTAACTAACAAGCGTTATGGTTCTTATCTGCGTTTTACAGAAGATTTTATTGACGATTTTAAAGGTGTTGATTTAAGTCAAAATTTTCCATACCTAGAATTATATCGTCATATTGAAAATTTTCCTATGGCAATTACCATGCCAATCATTGATGGAAACAAATTTTTTGAGTATATTGAATCTGTCCATGAAACTATTAAAGAACATAAGAATTTGTTAAACGAAAGGTTAGGTTTCCCTGATGAGGCTGTGAGGGAAGAAAATGGTTCAGATTACCCAGATGGTATGTTGAAAATTTACAACAGTTCAAAAGGACGCTATCTCAAGTGCCACAATCTGTTTCTAAATATTTGTTCGCTTTTTGCAGAGAGATTTGGAAAAGATGAATTATCAAAGGAAATAATAGAGACCCTTTTTATTTGGGCTTACTATCCCCGTGTGAAGTCTCGAGCCATATATGACGCTACTGTAGGAAACTACGCTGCAGGCGGGAAGTTCAGACAAAGAGAAGTTCAAAAACTATTTCAAGTTTTAGCCCATGCTGTAACTCCGAATGATTTCATGGTTAAGATAGATAGAGAATTATTTGAAAATTATACGATGGAACAAATTATAGAAGAGGAAAAAGATAAATGGTAGAAACACATATAAGCTTATCCGTTAACCGTTTGTTAAATGAAGATACCTATGCCATTCCTCTTTATCAGAGAAATTTTGCTTGGACTTATGATGAAATTGAGCAGTTATTGAACGACGTAGCAGATGCTTTTCAAGAAAAAGAAAATAGAGACAATTATTATATTGGAACATTAGTTGTTAATAAAGAGAATGACATTTTCAAAATAATAGATGGTCAACAACGAACAACCGCTCTTAATTTGATTGCTTTAGCTTTGAAGCATGAGTTTGGTTTTGATAGATTGAAAGCTATCAATCTTACCTTCCCAGCTAGGAGGAAATCAAATGAAAATATTCAAAAACTATTTACTAAGCAAAAAATTTCTGAGGACGATGAAAATGAATTAACTAGAGGGTACAGACATGCTAAAGATGCCTTGAAAAAAGTGCTAGGAGAGCGTCAACTTGATACTCAGTCTTTCGTTGATTATCTTTTTGATAAAGTTATTATTTTTCGGAGTATACTTCCTGAAGATTTAGACTTAAATCTTTATTTCGAACGTTTCAACTCTCGTGGAGAACAACTAGAGGCTCATGAGATTCTCAAGGCGCAAATGATGGCTAAATTCGGTACAGATCAAGAAATGGCTCAAAAGTTTGCAAGAATTTGGGATGCCTGTGCAGAGTTTGATAAACCGGTATTAAAAGCTTTTCAAATCCGAAGCAGACCAAATAATACTGATGAAGAGGGAGAGAAAATTTTTGGAGAAAAATTTAATACCTTCAAATTGGAAAGTGTATTTGAGAAAATAAATGTAAAAAAAATTGAGCAACGGAGTTTACTAGATACAATTACTCAGACAAAATATGAAAGCAGTAGCTTAGTAAATAATGGAGCAGACATTTCAAATTATACGACTGTAATTGATTTTCCAACTTTTTTGCTTCAAGTGTTTTTTATCATGGAAAGAAGTAATGAAACTACATTTGACGATAAAAAATTATTGAAAATTTTTGAAATTGAACGACGAGATAGAGAATGGATCCAACAATTTGGGCAACTACTTCTGACTATGAAGAATATATTTGATACGTTTATCGTAAAAAATGTCCAATTAGAAAATGAAACAGAATGGCAAATCAAACGAGGTCAGTATGAGACATATCAACGAAATGATAATGGAGGATGGAGATATGTTCGAATTAATTTTCAAAAAAATACTTTTGACAATTTAAACAAAAACATTATTCTTCTTCAATCCATGTTTGCTGTGACTTTTACTGCTAATCGTGATAGTCGTTGGTTATATGAGATTTTACAATTTCTCTACAGACATATTGAAGAACTAAATGATCAAGACTTCGGTGTTCATTTTAAGGAATTTCTTGAAAAAATGGCAGTGAGATATGCAAAAGAAAGATTGTTTACCGAGGAAAATATTATTAAGACATATGGTGATATTCCTGTTTATGCATTCAATTTTGTTGATTACATCTTATGGAAAAACCGTGAAGAATTAGGAAGAAAGTATAAAAGTATAAAATTTGATCAGTTTAAATTTGCATATCGTCGTTCTATAGAGCATTGGTTTCCACAACATCCAAATAGTGATGAAAGAGTTGAGAAAATGGATGATCAATTCTTACACTCCTTTGGAAACCTTTGTATCATTACAGATAGTCAAAATTCGAAATTTGGGAATTTAGTTCCGAGTGCAAAATATAAACAGTGGGAAGGAATTTTTGATCGTCAGAGTTTAAAATTACAAATAATGGCTAGCATAACAGAAAAAACTAAATGGGAATCGGATCAAATAAAAGGATTGGAAAAAGAAATTTTACCTATGGTCAAAAAATTTATAGGAAGTAAGTTATAAGAATTACCTTGAATATCAATTTTAAGTTGCTGTTGTATATCCAATGAATTTACAATAGCCTTCTTTTTTGTTAAAATAAAAGATAGAAAGAAGGTGAGAAGATGTCAAAGACGAGCATGAGTATCCGTTTGGATAGTGAGGTTAAGGAGCAGGCCCAACTGGTGTTCAATCATTTGGGAATGGATATGACAACAGCTATCAACATTTTCCTTCGTCAGGCTATTCAATATCAGGGCTTACCTTTTGATGTTCGATTAGACGATCACGGGAAGTTGCTCCAAGTCGTAACGGATGTAGAGCAAAATCGGAATATGAGTCAGCCCTTTGAATCGGTCTCAGACTTGATGGAGGACTTGCGTGCTTAAGATTCGTTATCATAAACAGTTTAAAAAAGATTTTAAGTTAGCAATGAAGCGTGGTTTGAAGGCAGAACTGTTAGAAGAAGTTTTGAATTTTCTGGTTCAAGAAAAAGAACTTCCTGTCAGATATCGTGACCATCAATTGACCAATTCCAAGCATTTCCAAGGTGTTCGGGAGTGTCATATCCAGCCGGATTGGCTTTTGGTTTACAAAGTAGATCAGGATGAATTGATTTTAAACTTGCTGAGGACAGGAAGTCACAGTGATTTGTTCTAGAAACAAAGGAGGAGAACATGAAGTTAGAAATTTTTGCAGAAGACAAACCAGCTGAAAAAGTCTTTGAGTACAAGCTAGAAGTGGCAGACAATGTGCTGCTCCTTTCCATTGCCATGCTCTCAGGAGTGATTGCTCTAGCCAGCTTGTTTTCAGCCTTGAAAGATTAACTGACAGCCTCTATTTTCCTTTTGAAAATAGAGGTTTTTCAGTCCTTTCAGATCTGATAAGTGTTTTCTTTGGTACTGGATTGTGTTACAATTTTTAGTAACAAGTGTTTATAACAAGGAAACAGAAAAGATGAAACAAAGGAGAAGCGCGTGGCAAGATATTTAGTAGGGCCTTACAACAATAGTTGGAACTTTATGGATGCGCTTGAAAAAGCGCAGGATGGAGATACCATCGAATTTGAAAATGGGTATGTGTTTCAATGGCCGACAGATGAGGTAATTGTGATCAACAAGAGCCTTCATTTTGTGGGGCATGTAGTTCCAAATCCAAATGGTAATGGGCGCATGTTTAACAACACGATTGAGGCTTCTTTCCGATTTGTAGAGGGAGCTCAGGTGACATTTGAAGATCTGTGGTTTAAAGTTGGTGGGAACTATACTGCCTTGATCTTATGGAATGAGTCAGCTATCACCTGTAAACAGGTCTATTTTGAAATCACCACTCCGACAAATAGTGAATTTTTTATCTATATGGATACGCATTCGAAAATGACATTGGATGGAGTTGGGATGAAGGTTCCGGAAAAACACCAAAGTGTCATCGGAATGTCAGCATCAGAATTGTCCATTCAAAATTCAACGATTTTTTCTAAGATAGATCTATCAGAAGGTTCCAAGTTGACCTTAGAAAATGTCCATATTGAAAAATTTGGGAATAATACGATCCATGCCAAGGACTCAGAAGTGATCGCAAAAAATTCAACGATTACAGGCGGGGATCTGGAAAAGGACTTTCCACCAGTTTGGTTGAGGAATGTCATCTGGGAGTCCGAAAACTGTAAAATTGAGCTGCCTACCGGTACTGGGGTCTGTCTTGACAATAATGTTCAATTCAATTCGGATTCGGATCGTATTACCTCTATCAATTCATTCAATAGTACGGTCCGAGCTCACCAGGCTACATTTTCAGAATTTTTATGCGTCTATGAAGAGTCCTTTGCTTCCCTGACTGGGGAAACGACCTTCTTGAATGAGAATGCCCAAACCATTTCGTTTGGCGTTTTTGATGATGGTGTGCTGATGGCTGAGCATATGATTTGTCATAAGATTGCGGATCCTAATATACGGCTTCAAGGTGGAGCCTTTGTGAAGGTGGGCACCGTGACCTATAGGCAGGGCGATGCGCGTGATCTGACCAAGGAAATCGAGGATGACTGTGACTATCTTATTAGCAGAGAAGTGGCGAAGGGCAATGCGCAAGTCGTTCCTACGGGACAGGCGACGGATGCAACGGTGGCTCCAACTACCGCAAGAGACTCTGGACCAGAGAAGAAACAAGATGCTCTTCAAGAACTCAATAGCCTGATTGGTCTTGAAAAAGTCAAACATGAGATCAAGAAAATGATCAACATGGTGGAATTTAACAAGAAACGAATCGCCAGTGGCAAGACACCTGAAAAGCAAACCTTGCATGCTGCCTTTATGGGAAATCCTGGTACAGGGAAAACGACTGTGGCCCGTCTGTTGGGACAAGTGCTCTTTGATGCAGGTGTCCTCTCAGGGGAGGAATTCCGTTTCGTGGAAGCAACGGAGTCCGATCTGATATCTTCGAATATTGGAGGAACTGCTGAACAGACCCAAGCCCTGCTTGAAAAAGCGCGAGGAGGCATCCTTTTTATTGATGAAGCCTATAGCTTGGATAAAAAAGATAGCGGTGCGGATTTTGGGATCGAGGCGATCAATACCATCCTCAAATTTATGGAGGACAATCGCGATGACATCATGATTATCTTTGCCGGCTATACCAAGGAAATGGAAGAGTTTTTAAAGACTAATCCAGGCCTTCGTTCTCGGGTGCCAAATAATTTCATCTTTGAAGATTTCACAGGAGATGAGATTGTCCAACTGGGTGAAATGATCCTAAGCAAAGGAGACTACAAACTCGAAGACCGGGATTACTATGCGCGGCATGTTAAGCGGGCTTATGATGGCTCGCTAGATAAGAGCAATGGTCGCTGGATCCGCAACCTGGATGAGCAATTGACCAAGACCATGGCGGATCGGGTGGTGGCCCAAGGTTCCGACGATATTGAGACCATCCTCAATAGCGATATTGATGCTGTTCTTAACCAAGGTAAGTATCAAGCAGGAGCCGACAAGGAAGAAGATGGGATGGCTGCCCTCAACCGTTTGGTTGGAATTGCTAAGGTGAAAGAGCAAGTCGAACAATTCGTGGCCATGGCTGAGTTCAACCAAAAACGGGCTGAACAAGGTGGCATCGTTGAAGATACGACCTTGCACTCTCTCTTTCTTGGAAATCCTGGTACAGGGAAGACCACCGTGGCCCGCATTTTGGGCAATATCCTCTTCCAAAAAGGAGTTATCAAGCAGAAGAAATTCATCGAAGTTTCGCGGAGCAATCTGGTTGGAGGCTACCAAGGTCAAACAGCCTTGAAGACGCGTGAAGTTTTGGAGAGTGCACTGGGTGGAGTCCTCTTTATCGATGAGGCCTATACGCTCTATACCGGTTTAAATGACGATTTTGGGAAAGAAGCCTTGGACGAAGTCCTCAAATTTATGGAGGACCACCGCCGCGATATCGTCATTATCTTTGCTGGTTACACGAAAGAGATGCACGACTTCTTGCAGGTCAATTCAGGTCTACAAAGCCGAATCCCGACTACATTTGATTTTGAAGACTACAGCCCAGATGAGATCGTGGAGATCGGTCTGTTAGGATTGCGTAAGCAAGGTTACCAAGTCAATGAAGCTCTTTATGGAGAGATTGTGAAAGGAAATTATATGCGTGCCAATGACCATAGTAATGGTCGCTGGGTTCGCAATCTTAATGAAAAACTCTTGCGCCAAGTATCGACTCGGGTAACCCGTGAAGGTAGTACAGACTACAATTCGATTTTGGATCAAGATTTGGAAGCCTTGAGAGAGAATAACAGTTCTGAACAACCCCATACCGTGGATGATCAAGGCTATGTTCTTCCTTAAGCTAGAAGGG
>NZ_KQ969691.1:152240-153895 GCF_001578955.1 Streptococcus parasanguinis | reverse complement strand
CTAGGAGGAGATCATTCACTTATGAAGGAGAAAACAATGGTTTTACCAAATTTTAAAGAAAACCTCGAAAAATACGCTAAATTATTGGTTGCGAACGGTATCAACGTGCAACCTGGCCATACCTTGGTCTTGAACATCGATGTGGAACAAAGAGAATTGGCCCACTTGATTGTGAAGGAAGCCTATGCCTTGGGGGCACATGAAGTGATCATCCAATGGGCAGATGATTTTACTACCCGTGAAAAATTCCTCCATGCACCGATGGATCGCTTGGACAACGTACCTGACTACAAGATTGCAGAGATGAACTACCTCTTAGACCACAAGGCTAGTCGCTTGGGTGTGCGCTCGTCTGATCCAGGTGCCTTAAATGGTGTTGATGCAGAGAAGCTTTCTGCCTCAGCTAAGGCTTTGGGCATGGCCATGAAACCAATGCGCATCGCCACTCAATCTAACAAGGTCAGCTGGACAGTTGCTGCTGCAGCAGGTTTAGAATGGGCGAAAAAGGTCTTCCCAAATGCGGCGAGCGATGAAGAAGCAGTGGATCTCCTGTGGGATCAAATCTTCAAGACTTGTCGAGTGTATGAGGAAGATCCCGTCAAGGCTTGGGAAGAGCATGCAGCTATTCTCAAGAGCAAGGCAGATACACTAAATAAGGAACAATTCTCAGCTCTTCATTACACAGCACCTGGAACGGACTTGACTCTTGGCTTGCCGAAGAACCACGTCTGGGAATCTGCCGGAGCTATCAATGCCCAAGGTGAAGGTTTCTTGCCAAATATGCCGACAGAAGAGGTCTTCACAGCTCCTGACTTCCGTCGTGCAGAAGGCTATGTCACCTCTACAAAACCGCTTAGCTACAATGGAAACATCATCGAAGGCATCAAAGTGACCTTTGAAAATGGAGAAATTGTGGATATCACAGCTGAAAAAGGCGATCAAGTCATGAAAGATTTGGTCTTCAAAAACAAGGGAGCGCGTGCCTTGGGTGAATGTGCCCTCGTACCAGACCCAAGCCCAATTTCACAGTCAGGCATCACCTTCTTTAACACTCTCTTTGATGAAAATGCCTCTAACCACTTGGCCATCGGAGCAGCCTATGCAACCAGCGTAGAAGGTGGTGCAGAATTCACAGAAGAAGAACTCGAAGCAGCCGGCCTCAACCGCTCAGATGTTCACGTCGACTTCATGATCGGCTCAAGCCAAATGGATATCGACGGCATCCGAGAAGACGGCACCCGCGTCCCAGTCTTCCGCAACGGAGATTGGGCAATATAGGGAGCAGGACAGAAATCGGTAGACGCAGTCTCAATTTCGTAGTCCTGCCCCCGCACAGTTGAATAGGAAGTACGAGTACCGTAGGTAGGAGTAGTTCCAATCAACCACTGCGCCAAGAGACAGAAATCAGTAACTCGAAGAGTTTGATTTCGTAGTTTTGCCCCCGCACAGTTGAATAGGAAGTACGAGTACCGTAGGTAGGAGTAGTTCCAATCAACCACTGCGCCAAGAGACAGAAATCGGTAGACGCAGTCTCGATTTCGTAGTCCTGCCCCCGCACAGTTGAATAGACTGGACGAAGAACCGAAAGGTTCAAGTATCGTCAATCAACCCCTGCGCCGAGAGACAGAAATCGGTAGACGCAGTTTCGTAAAAAA
>NZ_KQ969691.1:145673-152220 GCF_001578955.1 Streptococcus parasanguinis | reverse complement strand
AGTTTCGTAAAAAAAGTAAGGTAGTAGTGATGATTCACTACTACCTTACTTTTTGTCATTTGCCCTATTCTAAAATCAAGAGTCCTTCTTTGATTTCAAATGGGTTGTTTGGGTTGATGCGGTCATAGAACATGATGCCGTTGGTGTGGTCGATTTCATGTTGAACGACGATGGAGTTGTAGCCTTTGAGTTTGATGCGTTTCTTTTCACCGTCTTTTGTGAAATACTCCACAGTCACGCGCGCGTGGCGGACCACATAGCCTGGGACATTGCGGTCTACTGAGAGACAGCCTTCCCCATCTCCAAGAGCCGCGTCTTGCACAGAATGGGCAACAACCTTTGGATTGTACATGACTTCTTGAAGGCTATAGGCTTCTTTTGGTGGGTTGCCATCGGCATCTTCTGGATTGGGAACCAAAACAGCGATAATGCGTTTTGAGATGTCCAGCTGAGGGGCTGCGAGTCCCACTCCTCCACGGAGGCCAAGTTTTTCAGCCATAACAGGGTCTTGAGAATGGTGCAAGAATTGCATCATTTTTTTCACCCAGGATAATTTCCTGATCAGACAAGGGGAAGGTCACGTCTTCTGCAACAGCTCGAAGTGTGGGATTTCCTTCGCGGATAATGTCATCCATATCAATCAAATGGGATGCTCTTGTAACTTTTTCAATTGCTTTCATCGTTTTACTCTCACTTTCTTTCTAACCTCCATGATAACACAAAAGAGCCTAAAATTAAAGTTATCTGTCGGCGGTTTCCGCATGTTTGATGGACAAATCATTCATCCTTTTTGCATCTAAAATCGTATAGACCCGTCCTTCTCTTTGGATCAACCCCTCGTCAACCATCTGCTTAATCACGCGGCTAAGGTGGCGGTAGCTGATCCCAAAACGCAGGGCCAGTTGATTCATCTTGGGCTTGAGAGTCCCATTTTCATCACCATGTTCCAAAAAATGCGTAGCGAGGCGCTCCTTGACCGAATAATGAAAGTTGGCAGGAGCCAAATAGTTGATCTGGTGTAATTTCTCAGCCAAGGTCTTGGCCGTAGAGCGCAAAAAGGTCGGGTCCAGCAGGAGGCGGTCCTTGAAATGCCGAGCAGAGAGCTGGACGACTAGTGAGTCTTGGTCTGCAATGACCGATGTGATACAGACCCGATCGAGCAGGAGCTCAATCTCTCCTAACAGTCCAGGTTTTTCTTGGATTTCAAGGATGGTGTCGCTACCATTTTCAAGACTGTGGACGATCTTGAGCCGGCCTTTGAGAAAATAAGGAATGACATCTTGGTCAGAACCCTGGCGGCAGATATACTCTCCAGCCTGATAGAGAACGAGGTCCAGCTGACTAAGACAGTCACCTGGAAAGATCTGATCCAATTGGTAGTCAGTGATGATCTCCATGAGTTTCGTAGATGGGAAAATTTTTTTCATCTCAATCTCCTAAAATAGGACAAATGTCCTATTTTTCTGTTTCTAAATTGATTATACTAGGATTCTATTGAAAATACTAGTTTGAATCTTTTCTAAAAAAACTAGTAAAGTCAAATGTTACCAGTAAAGTATAGGAAATAAAGAAATGAAAAAAACAATGGAAAGAATCAGTCTCTTGAGCTTGTCGCTCATGCTGATCTCATCATTTTCAATTACAGCCGGTTTGCCAGCTATGAAGGCCTATTTTAGCCAATTCGGATATTCAGCAGGCCAGGTGGAACTCTTGGTTTCCCTGCCGGCCTTTGCGGTTGTGGGCATGCTCTTTTTAAATAGCCTGATCGAGCGGTGGATGAGTGAGCGCCAGATGATTGTCGCAGGGCTTTTGCTCTTTTCAACTAGTGGCCTTGTGCCTTTGGTCGTGCAGGACTATCCTCTCATCTTTCTGAGTCGTTTTCTCTTTGGTTTGGGGACAGGAATGATCAATGCCAAGGCTATTTCGATTATCAGTGAACGCTACTCAGGCAATGACAAGACTCGGATGCTGGGATATCGGGGGTCTGCTGAAGTGGTGGGCTCTGCCATCTTGACTTTTATTGTTGGACAACTCTTACCCCTAGGCTGGCCAGCGATCTTTGCCGTATATGGAGGTGGTTACTTGATTTTACTCCTCTATATCCTTTTTGTCCCCTATTCTAAGGGGAAAAAACAGGCTAGCTTGAAGGAGAAAAAGAAAGGTTCCGCACGCCTTCGCTCCCCTCAATGGCGTTTTAGTCTGATGCTAGCCATGATTGCTGGTATCATCATTTGTTTCAATTCCATCATTAGCCTGCGCGTGCCGGATATCATTGTTGACGCTCGTATGGGAACGGCGACAACAGCTGGAACCGTCCTAAGTCTGATGCAATTGACAGGGATTGTAGCGGGAGTGGGATTTGCTAGTTTGACACATGTTTTCAAAAAGAACTTGCTCATGATCATGTGCTTTGGTTTCGGACTAGCTCTGGCCTTGATTGGCTTGTCTGGACAGCTGTGGAACCTGGTTCTAGGAACCCTCTTGGCAGGATTTACCTACAGTACGGGAGTCACCAGTATCTTCTATCACTTATCTGAAAAAATTCCGACTAATCTCCTGAATCTTGCGACCTCGCTTGTCTTGATTGGCTGCAATCTTGGATCAGCCGTCTCCTCTTTCTTCATCCAGTTGGTGACGCCACTAGCTCCTTCCAATCATCTGCTCTTTATCTTGATTGGTGCTTTGATGCTCCTAACAGGAGTCTTCGCCTCACAATTACTAGCACGAACGAAATGATTGAAAAAATCATTTCGTTTTTTTAATTCAATCTATTGCGTCCTGTCACTAGCTCGTGTTATTATAGGAGGAGTGTGAAAAAAAGATTAGTTTAAAGGAAAAAATAATGAAAAGAATCATGGAGAAAGTGAGTATTCTCGCGCTTTCATTTATTTTGACGACCTCGTTCTCGATTTCGAGTGCGCAGTCGGCCATGTTTGCCTATTATAAGGGAATTCCTCACAGCATGATTGAGCTCTTGGTCTCGCTTCCTTCTGCAGGGATCATGGTTTCACTCATCTTCAATAAATGGATTGGGCGACTATTTTCAGAGCGTCAGATGATTGTGATAGGCCTAGTCGCTTACGCTCTATGTGGCTTTATTCCCTTAATCAGTCCAGCTTATCCAGTTGTCTTTTTGTCTCGGATTATTTTCGGGATGGCGGTTGGTTTACTCAATGTTTCTGCCATTGCCATTATCAGTGAGCGTTATAAAGGAAAAGAACGCGTCCAAACCCTTGGCATTCGTGGTTCTGCGGAGGTTGTTGGGACAGCTGTTTTGACCTTTGGAGTGAGTCTCTTGATTCGCTTTGGCTGGCAGGCTGCCTTTCTCGTCTACGGTATCAGTATTCCAATCTTACTTTTGTATCTCTTATTTGTGCCTTATAGTTCGAAAACAGTTGGTGTAGAGGAGAAACATCGGAATGATCAGATGACAGCTAGTCAATGGCGGACGGCACTAGGCTTAGCTGTTGTTGCGGCATCGATCGTCTTATCTAATGTTATGATTACTGTTCGGATTCCAAGTGTGGTGGAGCAAGTTGGGCATGGCACTGCCCAAACTGCAGGGCTTATGTTAGCAGCTATGCAATTTGTCGGGATCCTTGCAGGATTAGCCTTCTCACCATTGACCCAGCTCTTCCGCGATCGCTTGTTGCTCGTTTCGGGAGTGGCCTATGGCTTGACCCAACTGTTGATCGGGCTTTCTACCAATCTCTGGATGCTTGCCATTGTGACCATCCTTGCAGGCTTTGCCTATAGTGTAGCTCTTACAACGGTTTACAATGTCTTATCAGATAAGATGCCAGCAGGGGTCTTGAGCCAGGCAACGTCCATGGCGGTTTTGGGATGTAGTACAGGTTCGATCGCAACGACCTTTGTCCTTAGTCTATTAGGGACTATCTCATCTGCTCCAGCCTTCGTTTTTGGATTTTCTGGTATCCTCATGATCCTGATTTCCTTTTTTGGCCTTTGGATTGTGAGAAAGAGCGGGAAGTAATCATGCGGCTAGATAAATTTTTAGTGGATTGTGGCGTGGGGAGTAGGACCGAGGTCAAGCAGCTTCTCAAGCAAAAGAAAATCGCAGTGAATGGAAAAAAAGAGACAGCAGGGAAGCTACAGATTGATCCAGACAAGGATCAGGTGACCTTTATGGGGGAAAATCTGGTCCATGAAACCTTTGTGTATTATCTGCTTAATAAACCAGCTGGAGTCATCTCAGCGACTGAGGATGACCATCACCAAACTGTCTTGGATCTACTGGATGAGACAGCCCGTCACAAGGAAGTCTTTCCTGTCGGGCGCCTAGATATCGATACCCATGGCTTGCTCCTTTTGACCAATAATGGGAAGCTTGCCCATGCCATGCTTTCACCGAAGAAGCATGTGTCGAAGGTCTACCGTGCCCAGGTGGCTGGGATCATGGATGAGGCAGATGTGGCCCGTTTTGAAGCAGGCATTGCCCTCAAAGACTTCATGACTTTGCCTGCGAGATTGCAGATCTTAGAGGTGGATGAGGCAAGCGCCAGTTCCTATGTCGAAATTGAAATTGCAGAAGGAAAATTCCATCAGATCAAGCGCATGGTTGCTGCCTGTGGCAAGGAAGTAGTAGATTTAGAGCGGATCTCTATGGGTCCTCTAAGGCTAGATCCCACTCTTCAATTGGGAGAATGGCGGAGACTCCAACCTTCTGAACTCAAGTCCCTAGAGGTGTTTGGAGTTTCCTTATAAGCAAAAAACCAAGCAGTCTGATTCGAACAGGCTGTTATTTTTTATTTGTATCAAGAAAATGAACTGAATAGGCAAAAATGAAACAATTTGCTTGTGCTATCAAAATAAATTGATTATAATGAAAAAAGATAGGTTGTGCGTAAATTCACAATATGTAGTGATAATTTTTAGACTCACATACCTTATCTAGTAAACGTAGAAAAAGGAGAAAAATCGTTTATGAAAAAGTGGCTCTATTCTGTTGTGACAACAGTTGCCCTATTTTTACTAGCGGCTTTAGGATTTGCCAAAACGGATAGGATTACCAAGGTACATGCGGATACGATCAATAGTATCATTACATCCGTGGAGTTTTCGAAGTCCTCTGGGGGAGCTCTAACAGATCCGATTGGTGTCTGGGAAAGTTTTCAAGTAAAAGCGAAGTTTGAGTTACCCGATGGACAAGTAAAGTCGGGAGACAAGACAGAAATTGAACTTGGAAATGATTTTAAAGTCTTGGAAATGGACACCGTTGACCTACTGGATCCTAGCGGTCAAAAAGTTGCGACGGCGACGGTAGATAATCAAAGAAAAAAGATTACAGTGACCTATACGGACTATCCTGAAAAAATGGCTCATGTGACAGGTTCATTGCGTTTCTTTGTGCGTGTGGATCACCAAGTTGTCAAAGATCAGAAAACGCTTGATTTTAGTCTTTCCATTAATGGTGTGTCCAAACCGTTTGGGAAAATTGAATACAAGGGGGTCAATCCGGGTGAAAATCCTCCTACTCCAGAAGTCTTTAGCAAATGGGGTTGGACCAACTCAGATAATAAATTAAAATTGACCTATACCTTAAACATCAATCAAGGTCACACTGCCCTTCATAATATTGATATTAAGGACCAATTGGCCTTTACAGATGGAAAAATCAAAGCAGATTCTGTCAACATCCATACTGGAACTTGGCAGATCGATAACGAAGATGGGGCTTATCATTTAAGAGACACCACCAACGTCACCAAGGACTATTCTCCGGTTGTCAGTGCTGATGGTCAATCTCTAACGGTTCATATCGGAGATCTAGCTCCAGAACAAGGAATGACGATTCGCTATGATGTTTATTTGGACAAGGTACCGGTGATCAATACAGCTTACAAAAATCATGCAACTATGACAGCTACGGAGGTCGAGGAGCAAACTAAAGATGCAGTCATCCTGTATCAATTCCTTGAAGGAAACTTTAATGGTGAGAAATACTCCTTCACTATTCATAAAAAAGGTGAAAATGGTCAAGCTCTTGCAGGTGCTACCTTTGCTGTGACAGCAGACGATACAGGTGAGCAAGTTGGAATCATCACAACAGATGAGGATGGTATTGGAACCATTACTGGCTTGATCAAGCAAGCTTATACGGTTAAAGAAATTCAATCTCCGACAGGCTATGTGCTCTCTGAAGAACCTATCAAAATCAGCAAGGACGATTTTGGAAATGACCTCGCAATTTCTCGTGATGTCGTAAACCAAAAAGAAAAAACAAGCGTTGCTGGTCAGAAGACATGGAATGACAATGACAACCAAGATGGCAAGCGTCCATCAAAAATTACAGTCAACCTCCTAGCAAATGGAGTCAAAGTTGCATCTAAAGAAGTGAAAGCAGATGCAGCAGGAACTTGGGCTTATCATTTTGATAATCTCGATGTGGTCGATGATGCTGGGAATATCATTGCCTACACCGTTTCGGAAGAACCTGTTGCAGGGTACGAAACAACTGTTGAAGGAACCAATATTACTAACAATCGTATACCAAAAGTAACGGAAGTAGCGGTTAAGAAGATCTGGG
>NZ_KQ969691.1:144615-145653 GCF_001578955.1 Streptococcus parasanguinis | reverse complement strand
GGAAGTAGCGGTTAAGAAGATCTGGGATGATAAGGAAAATAAAGACGGTCTTCGTCCTGAAAAAATCACAGTTCGTCTCCATGCAGATGGTCAAGAAGTGGCTGTAAAAGAAATCACAGCTACTGATAATTGGCAGGCAAGCTTCACGGATCTACCTGTATACAAGGAAGGTAAGAAGATTACCTACACCATTACAGAGGATTCAGTAGATGGTTATACAACAATTATTGATGGTTTCACGGTAACCAACCGTCATACGCCACCAACAACACCACCGACCACTCCACCAAGTACACCGCCAACAACACCACCGACCACTCCACCAACAACACCTCCTACAACACCGCCAAGCAAGCCGGAAAAACCAGAAACTCCAACCACACCAAGAGAAGGAAAGAAAAAAATTCTCCCGTCAACTGGTGAAGTTGTTGCATACGGGTTGACCATACTCGGTGCACTTTTAGCAGTTTTTGCATTGGCTTTGCTCTTGCGTGGTAAACGGAAAGAAAAATAAGATTCATACCATTAAAAGACAAATATCCTAAAAGATATTTGTCTTTTTGAACAACTTGCTAGAAGAATGCTCCATCAAACCGTTCAAATTCTTGAGGTTCATCTTAAAAATCCATCTTGAAGGAAACATAAGTGTTTGACAGAAAGATGAAATCTTGATAGAATAAGAAGGTCGAATAGACAACTAACTCTTTCTTGGTAGCAGGATATGCCAAACCTGTCACTCGGATAGAGCATAAAGAAAAGGAGCTTATCATGGCAATCTCAAAAGAGAAAAAAAATGAAATCATTGCACAATACGCACGTCACGAAGGTGACACTGGTTCAGTAGAGGTTCAAGTTGCTGTCCTTACTTGGGAAATCAACCACTTGAACGAACACATCAAACAACACAAAAAAGACCACGCTACTTACCGTGGTTTGATGAAGAAAATCGGTCGCCGTCGTAACTTGTTGGCTTACCTTCGTACAAACGACGTTAACCGTTACCGTGAGTTGATCAACTCTCTTGGACTTCGTCGTTAA
>NZ_KQ969691.1:139478-144595 GCF_001578955.1 Streptococcus parasanguinis | reverse complement strand
GGACTTCGTCGTTAATCTTGCGTCTAAAACGTTTCTATACTTCGTTGACTTCGCCTCGATGTACCATCAGTACAATCTTCGGCTCGGCGCCTTGTCTAGAAACGTTTTATCCAGCAAGAATGGAGCCTTCTGAATTCAGAGGGCTTTTTATTGAGGTTTTATCGGCCACAATTTCGGAGACTACAAAAACAGCAACAGATCGACGGCTACGAGGAAAACCGTTTTATCGGCCACAATTTTGGAGACTACAAAAACCTCAAATGGTAGCAGTCTGCAAGCCCCCTCGGAGATCCCACACTTTACGAAGTAAAGTATAGTGGGTTATACTTTACATGGAAGTAGTCACCGAATTCCAGTTAGAAATTACTTTGTAACTACGTTTTGAGGAGGAGTAAAATGCTTTCCTACGTTCGACATTACCCACTAGCGATAGCTAAATTAATGTGTCTGTGCTTCCCTAAAATCTGCTGATTTATTACTGACTAATACAGGAGTTTTTTTATGGGACAGACAATCATATCTGCTATTGGTGTTTATATTTCCACCAGTATCGATTATTTAATTATTTTAATTATTTTATTTGCACAGCTATCACAGAATAAACAGAAATGGCATATTTATGCGGGGCAATATCTAGGCACAGGCTTACTTGTAGGGGCGAGTTTAGTTGCTGCTTATGTCGTCAATTTCGTGCCTGAAGAATGGATGGTTGGATTGCTTGGTTTAATCCCTATCTATTTAGGGATTCGCTTTGCAATTGTTGGAGAAGGTGAGGAAGAAGAGGAAGAAATTATTGAAAGATTTGAACAAAGCAAGGCAAATCAACTGTTTTGGACAGTTACATTGCTAACAATTGCGTCTGGCGGAGATAATTTAGGTATCTATATACCTTATTTTGCTTCGTTAGATTGGTCACAGACACTTGTGGCGTTGCTTGTGTTTGGAATCGGCATAATTATCTTTTGCGAGCTTAGTCGTGTGCTATCCTCTATGCCGTTAATATCCGAGACAATTGAGAAATATGAGCGAATCGTTGTGCCCTTAGTATTCATTACACTTGGACTATACATTATGTATGAAAATGGCACGATAGAGCCTACAATCTTCGGTTCGTCGCCTTTTCTAGAACGGTTTTACCCAGTATAATCTTCGGCTACGGTTCCTAGCATCGTAAGGTAAAATAGACCAGAACTGTCTCCCTTCGGGGAGATTTTTTGTTTTCACCAAGATTTTAGCCCGAGCTCAAAACAGCTCTCTGAATTCAGGGAGCTGTTTTATTGTCTTTTCCTTATCGCACAAGATCCATCATTCTGAGCAAGTCATTTTGTTTGACAGATGTAATAAATGGAGTTACAATGGATGCATCTTAAGAAATAGAGGTTGCTGATATGATTGAAATTACATATCTAGATGGTGCAAAACAAGAACGGGTCATGCATTTTGATTCCTATGAAGAGTTTGAACGATCCCAACAGACCTGCTTGATTGGTGTAGCGGATTACTATCCCGTACAAAAATTGACCTATAATGGGCACGAACTCGATTACCACGGTACTTACGGAGATGTCTTCTTCTATTTGATGAAGCAAGACCTCGATCAATACAAAAACTAAAGGAGAAAAACAATGGTAAAAGCAATTACAGATGCAACATTTGAAGCAGAAACTAAAGAAGGATTGGTCTTGGTGGACTTTTGGGCAACTTGGTGTGGTCCATGTCGTATGCAAGGACCAATCTTGGATAAATTGTCTGAAGAACTTTCAGAAGATGTCTTAAAAATCGTTAAAATGGACGTTGACGAAAATCCAAATACAGCGCGTGCTTTCGGCATTATGTCTATCCCTACTCTTCTTTTCAAAAAAGATGGACAAGTGGTTAAACAAGTTGCTGGTGTTCACACTGCAGAACAAATCAAGGCTATTGTGGCTGAATTGAGTTAATATCCTAAGCACTTCCATTGGTAAAATAGGAGTGCTTTTTTATATCCAAAGAAAGAGCCCTGTCCTTTTATATGAGGAGCAAGGCTCTTTTATCTTCAATAATTTTTCACGAAAAGTGACTTAGAATATTTTGGAGAGTTTAACTTTCACTATCAACAGTTAGTATTGAAAAGATTGAATGGCCACTTTTAACTCATCTTGTAAAAAGTTTCTTTGGTCAAGTTGAATATAGACTTCTAACAGACAGGATCTAAGGTTGGAAAATTTATAAAAATCTTCCCTTTCGTCTATTGGAAAGTCAAGCGTCTTTATCCAAGAAGCTACTTGTTCTTGCTCGATTTTTCCTTGCAAAATAGGTTCATAGAGCACTCTCGCCAAGCGCCAATCCTCATTAGAGGTAAAACGAATTGAAATTCTTCTAAAGACTTGGCCAAGTATGTTCAATACTTCATGAACTTTGTCATTAGGAAAGTCTGGATGACAAACTACTTCTGTCAAAAGATCAGCTCCATGCGCAAAAGCGTGAACCCAGCCATACTGGCTTGAAAAACCAGTTGTATCCTTTTCTTTTAAAAGATAATGTAAACCTTGATCCAGTAAAATATATCTTATATCGGCTTTTAATCTTTGATAAAAAATTGATTGCGGATTGGCATCTGCAGATAGGAGGTTGGCATAAACAAGGGCTTTAAAAGAACGCTCAAGTGTTGATAGCCCAATCTTATCAATCTCTTTTTCTACTCCTTCATTGGACGAGATCGCCTCAGCAATCAAATGAAATTGTTCCTGTGTAAACAGTTCTTCTTGAATCCCTCTAGCCAAGCTGGTAAAAACGAGATCATCGCGAATTTCGGGCGAGGGGTCTCCCAAATGTTCCAGCAACCAATGGATTTCTTCTTGACGATAGCTTGGTTTTTCTTCTGTTACTTTATTTTGTAATTCTTGATACATGGTCAAAACCTCTACATTTTTAGCAACTTGATATAATCCAGACCCCAGTTCTCCACAGCATCTAAGACAACTTTGAATTTCTGCCCTATTTCGGTTAAGCTGTACTCAACTCGTGGGGGAACTTCCGCATAGACCTTTCGTTGAATAATCTTATCCTTTTCTAATTGACGGAGATGACGTGTCAAAATAGTTTGAGTAATCCCAGGCAATAATCTTTGCAATTCTTTAAATCGTTTAGTACCCGTACTCAACTGATAAATGATTACCAGTGCCCATTTCCCTGTTAAAACCCTCTGCGTTGTCGCAAATGGACAAACACCATACTCACTTACTTTATTTGGCATAAAATATCTTCTTTCTATTTTTTGAAAAAATTTATCTTTTAGCATCAACAATAGTACTACTTTTGATACCAGCTATCGAAAAAGTGTCTACTTGTTTTTTTGATTGTAACTGTTAAAATTATATCATAAAAATGAAATGGAGAATAGATATGTCAACAAACTTAGAAATTTTCAATACTTATAACCAAGCTTTAATTGCTGGTGACTTTCCTGGTGTCTTTGAAACGATGGCAGACGATATTGTCTGGCATCAACCTGGTACTCATAGTATATCTGGTACAGTTGTTGGTAAGGACCAACTAGGAGCTCACCTAGCTACATTTGCTGAGAAAACTAATGGAACCTTTAAGGTGATAACAAATTGGGTTTCTGATAATAAGGATTTTGTCGCAGCTAATGTTACTTTTCTTGGAACACGGGCTGATGGTACTGAACTCAATATGAACGGGATTGACCTCTTCCGTATTGAAGACGGGAAAATCAAAGAAGTTTGGCTCTTCTCTTCAGATCAAGCTGAAGAAGATAGCTTTTGGGGATAAGCAAAACAGATTGGAAAAATCCAATCTGTTTTTGCTTATACTCATAACTCAGCACTGTAGGCGATAATCTGATCAACCGTATCAGACAAGAACTGAATCGTATCGCGAAGTGGTTTGTCGGTTGAGATATCTGCTCCGATAATCATAGCAGACTCAAGTGGGGTCTTGCTACCGCCTGATTTGAGAAGGTCTAGCCAATCTTTGGCTCCGTTTTCGGAGTTCTTCAAATGCAGGTAACCAGCGGTTGAGATAACTAGGCCAGCTGAGTAGGTGTAGCTGTAAAGTCCCATGTAGTAGTGGCTTTGGCGCATCCATGTTAGAGCTGCATCGTCATCGATTTCAACGGCGTCTCCCCAGAATTCGGTCAAGACTTCCTTCATGATGCTGTTGAGCTTGCTAGCACCGAAGGTACCACCTTCTTCGATCAGGGTGTAGACCTTGCGTTGGAAGGCTGCTTCTAGCAAGTGGGTGATGAAGTTGTGGAAGTAGGTGTCTGTCAAACGGTGAGCTAGGGCAAAGCGTTTTTGACGAGGATCGTCAAACTGGTGTTCCAAGTAGTCGCTAAGGAGGAGCTCGTTAAAGGTAGAAGGAGCTTCTACATAGTAGGTCGACATGTGGGCGTTGAAGTAGCTTTGGTTGTTATCTGAGAAGATGAATTGACCAGAGTGTCCAATCTCGTGGATCAGGGTGTAGACATCGCTCATCCGTCCTGTCCAACTCATGAGGACATAAGGATGGACACGATAGGGGTCAGCTGCATAACCACCGGAATCCTTGCCTTCATTGGCAGCAAAGTCGACCCAACGTTCGGTTTGGTAGCGGGCAATTTCGCGGGAATATTCTTCGCCAAGAGGTTCCACAGATTTCATGACCAAATCATAAGCATCATCAATGGTAACATCTGGGTTGAGCGCACTGTCCAAGTCCAACTTCCAATCAGCAAAGGTCATTTTCTCAAGACCGTTGACCTTGGCCACGTGTTTGAGGAATTTTTGAGCTACTGGAGCGAAGTCCTTCATGATCAGGTCAATCTGACGATCAAACATGGCACGATCCACTTCCTGCTCAGCTAAGAGATAGTCAAATACGGAATCGTAGCCTCGCATATCTGCGATTAGTTTTTCAGATTTGACTTGGGCTAGATAGGTAGCAGCAGCCGTGTTTTGGTGCTTGCGGAGACCTTCTGAGAAGGAACGAAAGGCTTTTTCACGGACTTCCGCATTCTCATGGTTTTGGTAGAAGTTTTCATAGGTGACAAAGCTATTCTTGTAAACTTTTCCATCTACTTCAAAATCAGCCATTTCAAAGTCGCCTGCCCGCATCTTGGTATAGATGTCTTGAGG
>NZ_KQ969691.1:120101-139458 GCF_001578955.1 Streptococcus parasanguinis | reverse complement strand
ACCCAGGTTGGTCAAGGTCTTTTCCACATCAGCTCCTAAGTAGTGGGCTTTTTTGATTTTAGCCTGACGAATGGCAAAAGTGAGGTGAGGGAGTTGTCCCAGGCGTTCTAGGACTTCTTCATCTGCTTCGACCAAAGCATCGTCAAAGAAGGAAAGTTCAACGCTTGCCCAAGTTTCGAAATCCATCCCCGCTTGAGCAATCTCTGCAAAAGCTTCGTCGCCAAAATCAGTGGTTTGTGGCATAAAACTGTAGTTACCGATATGGCTGAGTTGGATCTGAATTTGTTCAAAGATCGCAAAGGCGGCTTCAAAGTCTTCAAAAGTGTGGAGCTTGCCCTTGTAGTTACGGACAAATTCATTAATTTCCTCGCGCGTTTTTTCAATGGCACGCAAGAAGTCTTCCTGGTCTTGATAGAGGGCTGTGAGGTCCCAGAGTTCGTTCTCAGGAAATTCAGAACGTTTTTTTAATTCCATAGTGTTCTCCTTTTGATCAAATAACTATACTAAGTATAGCAGAAAAAAGGGCAGAAACATAGAGGGAGAGGGGAAAATGCTTGTGTAAAAATCTTGAAAAGAGCTGGAAAAATTGACCATTTTTGATATACTAGGATAGATATGAGGAGGTTTTTATGAAAAAGGTTATGATTTCACTACTAGCAGGTGCATCCGTTCTATCTCTGGTGGCTTGCTCCCCCAAACGCTACGAACGTCAAAGTAAACCAAAGACAGCAACGTCATCAACTGTTAAAAAAGAAAAGAAGGATACCGGTCAACAGTATTATCAAGGGGTTTTGGAGCGGTATGCTAAGTATGATACAGCTCTTAAAAATGGCGATAAAACAGGCCTCTTTGAGGAATTAGGGAAATTACAATCGGGTTCAGAAGAAAATATCTATCTGGATGCCTTGGAACGCTTGGGAACTCCGGTGACTTTTCAGTATGCTTTTACAGACTTGAACCAAGATGGTGTGGATGAGCTCTTGGTGTCTAATCAATACACTGGAAACAAACAGTATGTTTCTGCTATCTATTACCTCAAAGATCAAAAACCTGAATTGCTCCATACAGCTTATACAGCTGCGGTGGGTGGTTATCGCTCCAGCCTAGACCTTTTTGATAATGGGCAAATTGTCTACGCCACTTGGCAATCTGTGAGCCCAGACCGGGAATTGACCCTTTATTCGCTAGGAAAAGGGGAAGCCAAGGAAGAAAAGAGAGCAACCATTCAAATTGGTGGGGATCAAACAGCAGAACAAGCTCTTGGGATTTCAGCCAAGAAATTGGACCTTAGTAAGCTGGACTGGAAAACGTTTGATGGTTCAGGGGATTCAAAATCAACAGCAAAAGCAGAAGAGAAAAAATCAGAAAGCTTCCAAGTGCAAGTCAGTGTGTCGGATCTTCGTATTCGAAAAGAACCATCTACTTCAGCTCCATCTGCAGGAATGATCGCAAAAGGAACTCACACCATTACGGAAACAGTGGATGCGGATGGTCATACTTGGGGCAAATTGGAATCTGGACAAGGCTGGATTGCCCTTGACTATACAACGCGCGTGGATGGAAATGCCGAATCAGCTCCTGCCCCTGCCAAAACAAGCACTGGGATGAATCTGGATGAAATCAAAGCTGGAAATTTCTCAAGTGTAGCGGGAGTTTGGAAAAATAAGTACGGTACGAGTATTGAGTTTGATGCGCAAGGAATTGTGAAGGTCAATGGTAGTGCTGTTAATGGTGTTCAATTTTCTGGTTTCTACTTCAAGGAGGGTAATCTACACGGAGTTAGTCGGATGCCTGGGGCAACGAATGACACGCCTATTCTTTTCATTCCTTCAAGAGAAGGTGGCAGTGAATCCATTTACTGGAGTAAGAGTGATGCTACGAATGGGAACGATTTGTACTACCGTGTGAACTAAAAAATAAGGATACAAACATGAAAAAAATTGGAACATATTTACTAGCTGGAGCCCTCTTGCTTTCCCTAGCAGCTTGCGCACCAAAACGCTATGAGCGTAAGCACAGCCCGGTGGGGGCTTCATCGGTCAAAAAATCATCTGACAAAGCCCGAGAAAAAGAGCAAACAGAAGAAACTAAGTCAGATGAACATGATAAAGAAGCCATTGGGACCTTGTCAAAAGCAGACCAAGCGGATATCTATTCGATCATTGAAAACAGTGCGTCTTTGACCTATTCACTTCAGGTGCAACCGACTCGCTTGCTAGAGTTGAACAATGATCACGGTGCGGTTGATGGTTACCCACAAGACATGTTCATTGATTACTACAATACCTACACGCCAGAAACCTATAATTTGCAAGATGTCATTGATAAATTGAATGCAGAAGAGACATCGGACTCTATACGTAGCCTTTCACAAGACCAGCTGATCCAACTAACAAACGAAAAGAAAGACGGCTGGATCTATTCGACAAAAGACAAGGCCTTCTACGAAATTGTACCTGGCGGTCGTGGCGGAGCGATGCCACCGATGGAAATCCCTTCACCAGATGAATGGGTAATCAATGAAGATTCAGTTGAAGTGACAACTACTATCCAAGGAACTTCCGATCCATACAGACGTTTTGTCTTGAAACGCAACAACAAGAATTACAAGGGTGGAACCCACAAAATACGCTTTTATGTCGACAGCACTGAATTCGTGAAATCGTAAAAATAATCAAAAGCTATATCTAGCTCTAAAATTTTTATATAGAACTTGCTGAAGATTCACAGAAAAAGGCCCTCAAAGCCTTTTTCTTTTGGGCTTGAATATGTTAAAATAAAAGGTATACGTGCTTGGATACAAAGATGAGGATATAACAAATAGATGGGCTGTCGAAATTCCTATCTCGTTGAGTTGGGTGGCCTTGGTATCTTGAGTAATTGAATTTTGGCCTCATTTCTCAGGAAAAAAGATAAGCTTCCTAGCACTCATCGAGTGCGGCGTCACCTTCCTATTTTTCTACAGAAATGTTCGGCAAACCGAACCGTCCAAAATATCTTGAGTAATTGAACCCGCCTACAACTCTGTGGAAAAAGATAAATCTACCTAGGAGCGTTCGCTCCGTCGTTCGATTTCCTATTTTCCTTTGAGTTGCTTAACGGCTTTAGTATCTTGATAGTTGAACACGGGCTAAATCCCTAGTGAAAAAGATAGATTTCCTGGTGTGCGTGGCACACTGCGTCAATCTCCTATTTTCATACGGGATTCTACACGCCCTTTGTATCCTGATGAACTGAATTTTGGCCTCATTTCTTAGGAAAAAAGATAAGCTTCCTAGCACTCATCGAGTGCGGCGTCACCTTCCTATTTTTCTACAGAAATGTTCGGCAAGCCGAACCGTCCAAAATATCTTGATCTTTGTAGGCAAGTCGTATAATTTTATCAATCCAAAGGGGATTACAATGACAAAACAAGTGTTTCAAACGACTTTTGCGGGTCGTGAGTTAATCGTAGAGACTGGTCAGGTTGCTAAGCAAGCAAATGGCTCTGTTGTCGTGCGTTATGGGGAGTCAACTGTCTTGACGGCAGCTGTCATGTCTAAGAAAATGGCAACTGGGGATTTCTTCCCACTTCAAGTCAACTACGAAGAAAAAATGTATGCGGCTGGGAAATTTCCTGGTGGCTTTATGAAACGTGAAGGACGTCCTTCAACAGACGCGACTTTGACAGCGCGTTTGATTGACCGTCCGATCCGTCCTATGTTTGCGGAAGGTTTCCGTAATGAAGTGCAAGTCATTAACACAGTCCTTTCTTACGATGAAAATGCATCAGCACCAATGGCAGCTATGTTCGGTTCATCATTGGCCTTGTCTATTTCAGATATTCCATTTGACGGACCAATCGCTGGGGTCCAAGTGGGCTATGTTGACGGGGAAATCATCATCAACCCAACGCAAGAACAAGCAGAGCGCTCTCTTCTTGAATTGACAGTAGCTGGTACTAAACACGCTATCAACATGGTAGAGTCTGGTGCCAAAGAATTGTCAGAAGAAATCATGTTGGAAGCTCTTCTCAAAGGGCACGAAGCCGTTAAAGAATTGATTGCCTTCCAAGAAGAAATCGTTGCGGCAGTTGGGAAAGAAAAAGCAGAAGTTGAATTGCTTCATGTAGATGCTGACTTGCAGGCTGAAATCATCGCAGCATACAACAGCGACCTTCAAAAAGCGGTTCAAGTAGAAGAAAAATTGGCTCGTGAAGCTGCGACTCAAGCAGTCAAAGACCAAGTCACAGCAGTTTACGAAGAAAAATATGCAGACCACGAAGAGTTTGATCGCATCATTCGGGACGTGGCTGAAATCTTGGAACAAATGGAACACGCAGAAGTGCGCCGTTTGATCACAGAAGACAAGGTTCGTCCGGATGGTCGTAAGGTCGATGAAATCCGTCCTTTGGATGCACAAGTTGACTATCTTCCTCGTGTGCACGGTTCAGGTCTCTTTACGCGTGGACAAACGCAAGCCCTTTCTGTCTTGACCTTGGCACCAATGGGTGAAACGCAAATCATCGATGGTTTGGATCCTGAGTATAAGAAACGCTTTATGCACCACTACAACTTCCCACAATACTCTGTAGGGGAAACAGGTCGTTACGGTGCGCCTGGTCGTCGTGAAATTGGTCACGGTGCTCTCGGTGAACGTGCCCTTTCCCAAGTATTGCCAAGCTTGGAAGAATTCCCATACGCCATCCGTTTGGTAGCAGAAGTATTGGAATCAAATGGTTCTTCATCTCAAGCATCTATCTGTGCGGGAACACTTGCCCTTATGGCTGGTGGTGTGCCAATCAAGGCGCCAGTAGCAGGTATTGCCATGGGTCTCATTTCAGATGGAAGCAACTACACAGTATTGACAGATATCCAAGGTTTGGAAGACCACTTTGGAGATATGGACTTTAAGGTTGCAGGAACTCGTGACGGAATTACAGCCCTTCAAATGGATATCAAGATCCAAGGGATCACTGCAGAAATCTTGACTGAAGCGCTTGCTCAAGCCAAGAAAGCTCGTTTTGAAATCCTTGACGTGATTCAAGCAACCATTCCAGAAGTTCGTCCAGAATTGGCGCCAACTGCTCCGAAAATTGATACCATTAAGATTGATGTGGACAAGATTAAGATTGTCATCGGTAAAGGTGGAGAAACCATCGATAAGATCATCGCTGAAACAGGCGTTAAGATTGATATCGACGAAGAAGGTAACGTATCGATCTACTCGAGCGACCAAGATGCCATCAACCGTGCTAAGGAAATCATTGCTGGTTTGGTTCGTGAAGCGAAAGTGGATGAAGTCTACCATGCCAAAGTGGTTCGGATCGAGAAATTTGGTGCTTTTGTCAACCTCTTTGACAAGACGGATGCCCTCGTTCATATCTCTGAAATGGCTTGGACGCGCACCAACCGTGTCGAAGACTTGGTAGCCATCGGTGATGAAGTCGATGTGAAGATTATCAAGATTGACGAAAAAGGTCGTGTCGATGCTTCTATGAAGGCACTATTGCCACGTCCGCCAAAACCTGAACATTCAGAAGAAAAAGGTGAAAAGGGTCCTCGTCATGGCGATCGTCCTCGTCACCACAATAAAGACCACAAACCTAAAAAAGACTTTACCATTACACAAAAAGATTCAGAATAAGCATTAGAAAAGGAGGAGCACGGTATGGGATGGTGGCGTGAAACCATCAATATTGTAAAAGAAAATGACCCAGCAGCGCGTACCTCGCTGGAGGTCCTTTTGACCTATCCGGGAGTCAAAGCACTGGCAGCTCACCGTGTTTCCCACTTTTTGTGGAACCATGGTTTTAAGCTCTTGGCGCGGATGCACAGCCAATTCTGGCGTTTTTGGACCCAGATTGAGATCCATCCAGGTGCGACCATTGCTTCTGGTGTCTTTATCGACCATGGAGCGGGCCTCGTTATCGGGGAAACAGCCATTGTTGAAAAAGGCGTTATGCTCTACCATGGGGTGACCCTTGGGGGAACAGGAAAGGATGTCGGCAAACGCCATCCAACGGTACGTGAAGGAGCCTTGGTCTCCGCCCATGCCCAAGTCATCGGCCCGGTGGAAATCGGAGCCAAGGCCAAGGTCGGAGCAGGAGCTGTCGTCGTCTCAGATGTACCAAGTGATGTGACCGTTGTCGGTGTTCCTGCCAAGATTGTGCGGGTGCACGGTCGAAAAGACGAACCAGTCATTCACCAAGAAGAAGAAAAACGTGAATACTACATGAACAAGCTGGAGCATGCTAAGGAAGCTAGCCATCGGTCTTCGAGCTTGTAAGGAGATCGCTACGTGATTCAATCAACCAATACATTGAATGACCACCAACTACTGGAAGCAAAGGCCCTTATTGCAGTCTGTCAGAAATATGACGGAACTTTTCGAGATCCTTATCTCTCCAATATGCTTAATTTTGATCCCGATATGCCCGCCTTTTTCCTTTATTATGAAAAAGGTGAACTTGTTGGCCTACTAACTATCTATGCGGATGATCAAGATGTGGATGTGGCGATCCTGGTCCATCCCAATTATCGTCGTCAGGGAATTGCGCGTGCTTTGTATGAAAGTTTTGAGAAAGAAACGGCATCTTATCCAATTGAGTCTGTGACTTTTCAGACAGAGCGTATTTTTCTAGAGAATCATCCTGATTTTGCCAGCAATTGGGGACTGGTTGAGGATGACGAAACAGAAACCTGGTTAGGACGTGATCGAACCGCTTATGCATTAGATTCCCGTTCGGATGTCGATGTGCTCTTGGCAGAACCTTCTTATCTTGAAACCATTGCCCAGCTCCACCACCAAACCTTTTCAGATGAAGTGGAAGCACCGGAAGTGAGCCACAGATACATTTCTGAGGCCTTGAAGGATCCTGATAGTCTGCTGTACATATTACTCAAAGAAGGTCAAGTGATTGGCGTTTGTACGGTCGATGTATCTGGAAAATGCAATTACCTTTATGGACTTGCGATTGCTGAAGTCTATCGTGGGCAAGGTTACGGAAGCTATCTAGCAAAATCCCTCGTCAACCAACTCATTGAGCAAAATGATAAGGAATTTCAGATTGCAGTAGAAGATAGCAATGTAGGTGCCAAACGCTTGTATGAAAAGATTGGCTTTATCAAACAGACTCAGGTGGTTTACTTGAAGCCAAAAGAGTAGAAACAGAAAGGAAATGAAGCGTGTTAAAAATTTATGATACTATGTCTCGTGATTTGCGAGAATTTATCCCCATCGAGGAAGGAAAGGTCCGCATGTATGTTTGTGGGCCAACGGTTTACAACTATATCCACGTAGGGAATGCCCGCTCAACAGTGGCCTTTGACACGATTCGTCGCTACTTTGAGTATCGTGGCTACGAAGTTGCCTACATTTCCAACTTTACAGATGTGGATGATAAGATCATCAACCGTGCCAAAGAAGAAGGCATCACACCTCAGGAAGTGGCAGACAAGTACATTGCGGCCTTCCGTGAGGATGTGACGGCTCTTGGCGTGAAACCTGCAACTCGCCACCCTCGTGTGGTTGAGTTTATGGATGACATCATTCGTTTTGTCGCTGACTTGATCGAAAAAGGCTATGCCTATGAGAGCCAAGGCGATGTTTATTTCCGTGTGGAAAAATCCCACAACTATGCAAAATTAGCCAACAAAACTCTAGAAGACTTAGAGCTAGGAGCTTCTGGTCGGACAGATGAGGAAACAGCTCGCAAGGAAAATCCAGTCGACTTTGCCCTTTGGAAAGCTGCCAAACCAGGTGAGATTTCTTGGGACAGTCCTTGGGGACCTGGTCGTCCGGGTTGGCACATCGAGTGTTCGGTCATGTCAACGGGGATTTTAGGGGATACTATTGATATCCACGGTGGTGGAGCTGACCTTGAGTTTCCGCATCATACCAACGAAATTGCTCAGTCTGAAGCTAAAACAGGCAAGACTTTTGCCAATTACTGGATGCACAATGGCTTTGTCAATATTGATAATGTCAAGATGTCCAAGTCCTTAGGCAACTTTATCACTGTGCATGATGCATTGAAGACTATCGACGGCCAAGTGCTTCGCTTCTTCTTTGCGACCCAGCACTACCGCAAGCCCATTAACTTCACAGAAAAAGCAGTGCGCGATGCGGAGACCAACCTCAAGTATTTGAAAAACACCTATGAGCAACCGTTCACAGGAGAAGTGGATCCAGCAGACTTGCAAGGCTTTGTGGATAAGTTTATCGTGGCGATGGATGAAGATATCAATGCAGCGAACGGCATCACCGTCGTCTTTGAATTGGCTAAATGGATCAATTCAGGTCACTATAATCAAGACGTCAAGGATGCCTTGACCAAGATGTTAGAAGTCTTTGGAGTGGTCTTTGTCGAAGAAGTCTTGGATGCAGATATTGAAGCCTTGATCGCTGAACGTCAGGAAGCGCGGGCTAAGAAAGATTTTGCGCGAGCAGATGCCATTCGCGATGAATTGGCTGCGCAAGGAATCAAGCTCTTGGATACAAAAGAAGGTGTAAGGTGGACACGTGATTGATGTCAATCTAATCAATGGAATTGCCCTTGCCTTTGAGGGAGATGCGGTCTATTCCATGTATATTCGCAGACACTTGATTTTTCAAGGGATGACCAAGCCCAATAAGCTTCACCAGGCTGCCACCCGCTATGTCTCTGCTAGGGCTCAAGCCAGCTTGATTGAAAGCATGCTGGAGCAAGAAATTCTGACGGAAAAAGAGTTGGAGATCTACAAGCGCGGTCGCAATACCAATAGTCATACCAAGGCCAAAAATGCGGATGTCGTGACCTATCGGATGTCGACAGGCTTTGAGGCTGTCATGGGCTATCTCCATATGACGGGGGAGCTCTCTCGTCTAGAAGAGCTGATTGACTGGTGCATCCAGCAAGTAGAAGAAGGAAGAAAGCAGTGAAAAATATCAGAGAGTGGTTTCCTCATGCAGAGGTGACGGATCAAGCCAATCCACCAGCTGGTTATGTAGCCGTTCCCCTTCAGGCTCATCAATGGTTGCTGCTGAAGGAAGAAGAGCTAACCGAGCGAGAAAAACAATTGATTTCCTGGTTGGGCGGTGAAGAAGAGGTTGCCCCTAATCCTTGGTACCAATACCTGATCGATGGAAAGGGAGAAGCCCCTCAAGTCATCAAAAAAATGCAGCTCGTCTATTGCCACATCTCGCATTCAACAGCGGAAGGGACAGCTTCTTGGTTAGAGATGATGCAGACACTCTTGCCCAACTTCCGAGCAACCTTGCAACTGAGTGGGCAGGACTATGTGCTCATTCTGGACCAAGACCAGTCTTTGCCTGTGGCCGATATCTTAAAAGATACCGTCTCTGCCATGGAGTATGACTTCAATATTCGTTTATCTATCCTGGTCGGGCAAGTATGGACCGAGTCTAAAGACGGGAAAGTGTCTCCTGTCATCCGAGCAGAACAGGCGGTCTTTCGAGCTTGGATTCGAGAAGGCCATCAAGGTGTCTATCGCTTTTCTCAACTCTATCTGTGGGGAATCGAGCAGGTAGATTTGGATCTCACTCCAATCAAGGCAAGCTTGCATCAGTTGATTGAAAGTCAAGATCAATTGCAAGATATCATTGTTGCTCTTTGGGACAATGGGGCAGTCGTCACCAAGGCCGCCCAGCAACTCTATCTCCACCGTAATTCGCTCCAATACAAGATTGACAAGTGGGAGGAGTTGACTGGGCTTCAGTTGAAAAATCTGACAGATCTAGCCCTGTGCTATCATTTAGTCTTACAAGATGTGATTTAAACGGAATCAATCCAGAGTTTTGTGCAACTTGCACAAAACTCTTTTTCTTTTTTGTGAGACTTGCCATAGATTTGTAAAACGTTTTCATTTACAATAGAACTATAAAAATCAAAGGAGTACCATCATGGTAGAATTGAATCTTAATCACATTTATAAAAAATATCCAAATAGCGAACACTACTCAGTTGAAGACTTCAACTTGGACATCAAAGACAAAGAATTTATCGTTTTCGTAGGTCCTTCAGGATGTGGTAAATCAACTACTCTTCGTATGATCGCTGGTCTTGAAGACATCACAGAAGGTGAATGTTCAATCGATGGCACTGTTGTAAACAACGTGGCACCTAAAGACCGTGATATTGCCATGGTATTCCAAAACTACGCTCTTTACCCACACATGACTGTGTACGATAACATGGCATTTGGTTTGAAATTGCGTAAATACAGCAAGGAAGATATCGACAAACGTGTACAAGAAGCAGCTGAAATCCTTGGCTTGAAAGAATTCTTGGATCGTAAACCAGCTGACCTTTCTGGTGGTCAACGTCAACGTGTGGCTATGGGACGTGCGATTGTCCGTGATGCAAAAGTATTCTTGATGGACGAACCTTTGTCAAACTTGGATGCTAAACTTCGTGTATCCATGCGTGCTGAAATTGCGAAAATCCACCGTCGTATCGGAGCTACAACAATCTACGTAACTCACGACCAAACAGAAGCGATGACACTTGCTGACCGTATCGTTATCATGTCTGCTACTAAAAACCCAGCTGGTACAGGTACTATCGGACGTGTAGAACAAATCGGTACTCCGCAAGAAGTGTATAAGAACCCTGTGAATAAATTCGTAGCTGGATTCATCGGAAGCCCTGCTATGAACTTCATTAACGTGAAATTGGAAGGTGGACACATCGTTGCCAATGGATTGAACTTGAAAGTTCCAGAAGGTGCTTTGAAAGTCTTGAAAGAAAAAGGCTATGATGGTAAAGAATTGATCTTTGGTATCCGTCCAGAAGACGTGAATACAGAAGCTGCTTTCCTTGAAACATTCCCAGAATCAGTCGTGAAAGCAACCATCTCTGTATCTGAGTTGCTTGGTTCAGAATCTCACTTGTACTGCCAAGTTGGTGACAACGAATTCATCGCTAAAGTGGATGCGCGTGACTACCTTGGAACTGGTGCAACCATCGAACTTGGATTTGACTTGAACAAAGCTCACTTCTTCGACAAAGAAACTGAAAAAACAGTATACTAATACCTACTGAAACTGTAGAGACTGAGACGATATGTCTCAGTTTCTTTCATTTTAAGGAGACAAAACATGGAAAAAGACTGGTGGAAGGGGAAGGTCGCTTATCAGATCTACCCAAAAAGCTTCAAAGACAGCAATGGAGATGGTGTTGGGGACTTAAAAGGGATCACGGAGAAACTCGATTACCTTCAAGACTTGGGGATTGATATCCTCTGGTTATCGCCTATTTACAAGAGTCCGTTTATTGACCAGGGCTATGATATTTCTGACTATTATGCCATTGATCCTATTTTTGGAACGATGGAAGATATGGAGGAGCTGATTGCGGAAGGTAAGAAACGGGGCATTTCCATCATCATGGACTTGGTGGTCAACCACTGCTCCAGTCATCACGAGTGGTTCCAAAAAGCTCTAGCGGATCCAGATGGTCCTTATGCGGATTACTTTTATTTCATCGAAAGTGACAAGGAACCCAACAACTGGGAAAGTTACTTTGGAGGCAGTGTCTGGGAACCCGTTCCTGGCACCAACAAATACTATCTCCATTCTTTCCACAAGGATCAGCCGGATCTCAATTGGCAAAATCCTGTCTTACGCGAAGAGATTTACAAGATGATCAATTGGTGGTTGGACAAGGGAATTGCAGGCTTCCGGATCGATGCTATTATCAACATTAAAAAAGATCTAGAATGGCGTTCGCTTCCGTCTGATCGTGACAATGGCTTGGTCCCAGTACCGGAGTCTCTGGTCAATGCGCAACCGATTGAACCTTTCTTGCAAGAGTTAAAGGAGAGGACCTTCGCCAAGTACAATGCCTTCACAGTAGGGGAAGTTTTCAATGAAACCGACGAAGAATTGCATTTCTTCATTGGAAAAGATGGTGTCTTCTCTTCCATCTTTGACTTCAAACAAACCATGCTGGGTCAGGAAGGAAAAGGCTGGTTCGATCATGCTCTTCCAACTGCAGATGAACTCAAGGAAAGTATTTTCCAAGCGCATGAGCGCGCGGATAGCATTGGGGTGCTCTCGACCATCATTGAAAACCACGACGAACCTCGTGGTGTGTCCCACTATATCGCAGAAGGTCCGGTAAACGATACCAGTAAAAAGGCCTTAGGAACCATTCAAATCTTGCGCAAGGGAATTCCATTTATCTACCAAGGTCAAGAAATTGGAATGGAAAACCAAGTCTTTGAATCGGTGGAGGATTTTGATGATATCGCGACCATCAATGGCTACCATGTGGCGAAAGAAGCTGGTTTGACCGAGGAAGAAGCCTTGGCCTCGATTGCCAAATACAGCCGGGACAATGCACGGACACCCATGCAATGGTCGGCAGAGCCAGGATTGGGCTTTAGCGATGGACCAGTCTGGTTGATCAGTCCCAAACCAAATGCTGCCATCAATGTGGAAGACCAGGAAAAGGATCCAAATTCCATCTTGAATTACTATCGCCAGTTGACGGCCTTGTATCGCCATCCCCTCTATGGAAATACCATCCGGTTTGGAGATATGATCCCAGCGTATCGGGACCGTGAAAACATCATCGCCTTTGAACGCCGTGGGGACAAACGTCTCTTGGTTGTCAGCAATTTCCAAAATCGCCAGGCCACCTTGGAGTTGCCAGCTCCGATTAAAACGGTCGTTTTAAATAATACAGCAGGATTATTCCAAGAAGGAGACCAAGTGCTCGAATTGACCCCTTACCAAACTGTTGTGTTGGAATTGGTGGAATAAGGAGAAACTTTGCATCAGTATTAGGATTTAATGTAGAATAGTATTTTCATTAAATATTCTGGAGAAATTAATAAAAGTTTTCTATACTTTAGAATCAATCAAGTATAAACTGAAACTTTCCGCTGTGAGAAAAGTGTTTGAAACATTATTGTTTCAAACACTCGGGAGTTTTGAGACCTTAGGCTCAAAACTAAGTCATGGAACTTCGAAGAAGTTCGCTGACGTCCGTACTCACCTAAGGAAAGTTTTGAAAGATATTTTATCTCCAAAAAGAACCTTCGCGTCTGCGAAGGTTCTTTTCATGTCATCCAAGTCTAAACCTGGAACTTACTCAACTTCTTTCTTTTTCAAGAGGAGGAAGCCTCCGCTAACGGCTAGCAAGAAGCCTGAAAGAATGAAGTGTGCGGTTGTGTCTTCTCCAGTTTGTGGCAATTGTGCCTTAGCTGGACTTTCTTGGAAGCTTTGTCCTACTTGGTAAGTCAAGGCTTGCACGCTTTCTTCATTTTTTGTTGTCATTTCTTTTTGTGGAAGGAGCACTTTAGGAGTATCCTTCTTGGCTAAGATTGGCTGTGGATTGCTTGTTTGGTTATGAATTGGAACGACCACTTGATCTGGTTCTTTAGCTGGAACGTAATCCATCAAGCTTGCCAACTTGCTGCCAAAGATCGCATTGGTTACCCAGCGGAAGAAGTGGACAGGGTGTTGACGGTTGGTTGGATTTCCTGCATAGACAAAGAGTGGTTGTCCCATCAGTTCTCCAGAGATGGCCATGACTTTGTTAGCCAGAACATCATTATGTGGCCACCAACCTGCAATATAATAATCGCTTGGAGCGATGCTCATCAAGGTCTTGAAATGCTCTGGAACCTTTTCAATCCAGTTTCCTGAGTTGGAGTAGAAGAGGGTATTCTTCTTGTATCCGCTGGTCAATGGATCCTGATCATCAATGATCGCTTTCATCAAGCCTTCGTAGTCACTACCGCCTTTTAGTTTTTCAGCGTCAAATCCAGTAAGAACTCCCAATTTTTCCAATTTTTGCATGGCTTCCCCGCCAATGACAAGGGTTGGTTTCTTACCAAAAATGGAAGCGTCAAAGCGGTTGCTTTCCAAAATAACAACATCTGCTTCTTCTGGAGTATTGACGATTTGGAAGCCTAATTTTTCAAGGACCAGACTAGTATGAGCAGGAGCATCTACTCCGGCCCAATTATAGTGGTAGTTCGGAGAGTAGACCTTCATCGGTTTCAAGGTTGGTCCGCTTGGTACCTTGTAGAGGGCATCACCATAAATGGCATAGTTTGGTAGGAGCGAAGCAAAGGTATCGCGGTCAACGATGTAGCCATCGTCTGTTAGGTAGACAGATTTTCCTTGTGCAATAGCCTGGTTGACAGCTTTAACGGCACTGGCTGAAGTATTTGCGATCACATAGTAAGGAGCTTTTGGATCGATCTCAGAGGTACGAGTGGCGCGGGTGGTGGTGACTTCTCCTAATTTTCCGTTGAAAAGACCATCCGCAAAGACAGGTTCGGACTTAAACCCTCTCATATCTGGGAAGTTGACCAGCAGCTCTGCATACATAGCAGCCCAGGCAGATTCGTTGGAGCCCTTATAGAGAATGTGGTTGGCATAGCCACGTTTGGCTTGAGCCATGTCAATGACTAAGTCCCCTTTTTTATAGTTGCCAATATCTTCTTTGAGTTCCTTGACGAGGACACCATTGCGTTTGAAGTAGTCGATCATATTGAAGGCTTCTTGGGCATCGTTGTCTTTGTCGAGGCTCATTGGGATGACGTAGTAGTCTGGGAAGAATTTCGGACGACCATTTTTCACACGTCCAACGATTTCCCCATTTGGACCGACCAGTTCATTTTCAGCTTTTGGATCTTCGGTTTTATTGAGACCGCGCAGGTAGAAGTTGAGACGCATCTCAAGGAGACGGTCCGGATCTTGGTTGAGGAAGTCAATTCCGCCTAGGACAGCATTGCGACCTGCTTTGTAGGATTCTTCATTTCCTTCTGGAATTTCGATGGTATGGCCTAAGATACCATGGTAGACAGCATAAACCCCTGTATAGCCAGAGAAGGAGTCATCCCAGCCATCGCCCCAATCCAGTTTTGGAATGATGTAACTATTGTATTTAGAATTGGCAACTCCTGCCCGTCCCATATGATGGGCATTTTCTAGCATCAGGTCTGACAGAAGATCGTATTCGAAGTTCGGATCATGTGGTGGCGTTGCAGGTTCGATCAAGAATTCTTTGATAAAACCGTGTAAGTCGTAGAGAGCGATCGGATTCCATTTGTTGATCATTTGGATAACCGTGCGAACTTCAGGGTTGGTTTGGTAGCTGGCATCCCGGTTTGGATCGAGCCCGTTTGCTAGGGCCCGCAGGTTGAGAGCATCCCCATCTGGGTTTTCCGTGAAGTCAAATAAGAAAATGAATTTATTGAGCAAGCTTGGAATATCTAGCGTGACTGTTTTAGCATTTCCAGCTTCATCTGTGGTGTTAAAGGTCACCTTTTCCTTGGTCGCAAAGGTATTGAAGAGGCCTGTGATGATATCAATGCCTGGCTGTTCATCCGCGTGGGTGTTGTGGACTAAGACAGGTAATTTGTAATCCAAGGTCTTGTCTTTTAGTGCGGCCAGCATTTCGCTTGGCTTAGTCAAAGCTGTAGGGTTGGTACTAGACAGGTAGTGATCGATGCTGGCTTGGTCCTTGCTCACGATCCCCATCTTCATATCCCGGCCTTGGGCACTCTTTCCAAGAGTTTCCAGCTGCACTAAACGATCGGGTTTCGCTTCTTCCTTGGATTTTTCGATAGCAGCCAGCATCTCTTCATGTGTATGGTAGTCTTGGTAAGGTCGAAAAACAAGGGTTTTATTGATGGTCACACCTAAGTCTGCATTGGTCCCGACTAGTTCATGGTTGCCGATGTAGTTGCGATAAGTCCGGCGAATATTATTTGGGCTACGAAGACTGAGATCTTCACCAAAGAGATCCTGCACGTCGATGTGGAGATCTAAATCATTGCCGTTTGCAGTCTCTGTGATGGTGAGGAATGGATCCTTGCTTAGTGTTCCTGTCTCCATATCCCAAGTTTTCCACTCAGAGAGAGGCTTATTGTCTAAGGTCCAGTTGATCTTGCCAGCAGCTTGAGCTTTTTCTTGGACTTTGTCATCAATCGTACTCTTTTCAGAGAGATAAATGGTGCTATCCGCCAATCGAGTCGCTTGGTCAGAAGTCGTTGTAGCACGGTTAGTGCTTGGACTAGCGGTTGGAGCAACTTCTGTACTAGAAGCCATATCAGAAGTCGCTGCTGTTTCTGCAGAACTAGCAGGAGTTACTTCTGTGGCTGTAGCGGGACTGGCAGTATCAGCTGTCACAGGTTGCTCAGTAGCAGGTGTCGCTTCAAGGACCGTGCTTGGTTCCGCTTGAGGCGCTTCTAAGCTATCGGCTGAAGCTTGGCCATGACCGATAACGGAAAGCAAGACAGCCGCTGAGAGGCTGAGTGTTGTAGTGTACAAATGTTTCTTATACGAAGACTTCATATAGAAGACCCTCCTTAAAAAGTTATTTTCCATTTCTAGTATACCATTTTAGGAAAGCGTTTACAACAACTGCCTGAATAAAAAAGCCTTTGCATCTTGCAAGGGCTTCTTTGTCTATTCTGTCTCCTTATGAAATTGTTGGTAAAAATCAACCTTGATTTGGATAAAAGTTTCTAAGTCTCTTAAGAGTTGGAGCAAGGTGGCGCGTGTTTCGAATTCTTCACGGGTCTTGGGAAGAGGGCGTTCGCGGAAGATCGCCAAATAATGACTAATATCATCTAGAAGATCTTGGGCAGGATTTTCCTGGCTTAACTGTTGAGCCGTCTTCTTAAATAGTTGTGCCAGGATTATGCTTTCACTCGCCGCTAACTGACAGCGATTGACATTTTCTGCCATATCCCGCAGGATATCATTTTGGCGTTTGCGCATTTCGAAGTAGTGAATATGGTAGTTGGTTTGGTGAAAGAGGTGGTTGGAATGGTCCAGATAGACTAGATTCAAGGCATCCTGTAGGATGCTATCCAACTCCTTGATCAAGCGCGCATCATTGCGACCATCCCCTTTACCAAGTAATTCCGCAAAACGACCAAGGATCTTCTTTAGTTGGTCTTCGACAACATCATGGTAATGATCGATCGCATCCTGATTCGAAGGCATATAGAGATTGGCAAGCAAGGCAAAGCTGGTCCCGATTAAAAAGAGAGCAAGTTCATTGAGCAAGAGCCCCCAGGAGGTAGACTGCTCAATCAAGAGGTGGGTAACCAACACCGTACTAGGGGTGATACCGATCTGCCAGCCTAATAGGAAGGCGCAAGGAGCATAGAGAGCGATAAAGACTCCCAGTGCCCAGAGGTTGAATCCAAAAAAGGAAAAAGCGAGACTTCCGATAGCAAGGGCCAGCAAGGTCGACATAAAACGCTGGTAGGCTTGCTTGATGGTGCTGCGACGCGTATCAGAGATACTCAAGATGGCAATGACGCCAGCTGAGATGGCATAGGTCAAGCCCAGAGCATAAGCAAGGGCCGCTGCTAAACAGGTGGCCAAGGTGAGCTTGATGGTTCGTTGAAAAAGAGGCATGGCTTCCTTTCTAGTTCGGTTCGTTCATTGAGATAGATTTGATTTCATTATATCATGAATTGGCCTCTTCCTCCTTTCTTGTGGTATACTAGTTTTATGGAAAATAACGATATCGTATACGGTGTCCACGCAGTCACCGAGGCTTTACAAGCCAATACAGGCAATAAATTATATATTCAAGAAGACCTCCGAGGAAAAAATGTCGACAAGATCAAGGCCTTAGCAGCTGAGAAAAAAGTGTCGATTTCTTGGACCCCAAAGAAAACCCTGCAGGAAATGACAGAAGGAGCTGTTCACCAAGGCTTTGTTCTTCGAGTGGCAGCCTTTGCTTACACAGACTTGGCAGCGATTCTGAAGCAGACAGCCCAAGAAGAGAACCCGCTTTTATTGATTCTCGATGGTTTAACGGATCCGCACAATCTTGGATCTATCTTACGGACAGCGGATGCGACCAATGTCTCAGGAGTCATCATTCCTAAGCACCGGGCAGTCGGGGTAACCCCAGTGGTGTCAAAAACTTCTACTGGAGCAGTGGAACACATTCCCATTGCGCGTGTGACCAATCTTAGCCAAACCTTAGACAAGCTCAAGGAAGAGGGCTTCTGGATCTTTGGAACCGACATGAACGGCACGCCATCTCATCAATGGAATACGGCTGGTAAGTTAGCTTTGATCATAGGCAATGAAGGAAAAGGGATCTCAGCCAACATCAAAAAACAAGTCGATGAGATGATCACCATTCCCATGAATGGTCATGTGCAAAGCCTCAATGCCAGTGTGGCAGCAGCCATCCTTATGTATGAGGTCTTTCGCAATCGACTATAATCCTAGAAAGGCAATGATATGAAACGAAAAATCTTATTGGTTGACGGCTATAATATGATTGCCTTTTGGCAGGAGACCCGCCAGCTTTTTCAAAAAAGTGAGCTCGATGCTGCCCGCAATATCCTCCTGCAAAAACTGAGCCACTATGCTAGCTTTGAAGGAATCGAAGTCATCTGTGTCTTTGATGCCCAGTATATGCCAGGAGTGCGGCAGACCTATGAGGAGTTCAATGTTCAGGTGGTCTTTACCGGTGAGGATGAAACGGCAGATGACTATATCGAGCGCTTGGCGGCAGAGCTCAACACGCCCCTCCACCAAGTATCGGTAGCGACCAGTGACTTAAATGAGCAGTGGACCGTCTTTGCTCAAGGAGCTCTTCGAATATCTGCCAGAGAGTTAGAAAAACGGGTCGCAGTCGTCAAAGGAAACCTTAATCAGGCGCAGCGAGTGGTCAACGATCAAAAACCACCCATGCGACCACTCGATCACCAAGTATTGCGACAATTACAAGAAATGATGGGAGACAAGTAATGACATTTGCTATTTTAACCGATTCGACCGCAGATTTAGACCAGAACTGGGCCAAGGAACACCAGGTGACCATTCTTGGGTTGACCATTGAGTTAGATGGAACAGTTTACCAGACAGTTGGCGAAGGTCAATTGACCAGCCCTGAGCTTTTAGAAGCTATGAAAAATGGAGCTAAACCGACAACCAGTCAGGTCAATGTGGGCCAATTTCAGAAAACCTTTGAACAATTTGCCAAAGAAGGGAAAGACCTGCTCTATGTCGCCTTTTCATCAGTCTTATCTGGGACTTACCAGAGTGCAGTCATGGCACGAGACCTGGTTTTAGAAGACTATCCGGAAGCCGTGATCGAGATTGTCGATCCGAAGGCGGCTGGGATTGGAGAGGGTTACCTGGTCATGCGGGCAGTAGCTGCGCGTGATGCAGGTCGTTCATTAGCAGAAGCCAAGGAAGAGATCATGGACCTAGCGCCAAAACTGCGGACTTATTTCCTCGTCGATGATCTCTACCACCTCATGCGTGGAGGCCGTCTCTCAAAAAGTGCTGCGATCATGGGAAGTTTGGCCAGCATCAAACCCATTCTCTGGATAGATGCGGAAGGGAAATTAGTCCCAATTAGCAAGGTTCGGGG
>NZ_KQ969691.1:106630-119860 GCF_001578955.1 Streptococcus parasanguinis | reverse complement strand
TTGTCATTGGAAAAGAAAATCGCAAATAATTTTCCAAATCGGTTGACTTTTATCTTAGAATTTTGATACAATAGTAGGCGGTATTGTTTACCCCATTTGTAAGGCCCCGGAACCTTTCAAATAACTTGCGGACCGGAACATCCGCCCTGTAAACAAAAACGACATTCATATAGGAGAAATCATGAACAAAACTACATTCATGGCTAAACCAGGCCAAGTAGAACGCAAATGGTACGTTGTTGACGCAACTGATGTACCTCTTGGACGCCTTTCAGCAGTTGTTGCTAGCGTGCTTCGCGGAAAAAACAAACCAACATTCACACCTCACACTGATACAGGTGACTTCGTAATCGTTATCAATGCTGAAAAAGTTAAATTGACTGGTAAAAAAGCAACTGATAAGATCTACTACACTCACTCAAACCACCCAGGTGGATTGAAATCAATCTCTGCTGGTGAACTTCGTTCTAAAAATGCAGTACGTTTGATCGAGAAATCAGTTAAAGGTATGCTTCCACACAATACTCTTGGCCGCGCTCAAGGTATGAAATTGAAAGTATTCGTTGGAGCTGAGCACACTCACGCTGCACAACAACCAGAAGTTCTTGATATTTCAGGACTTATCTAAGGAAAGGAACAATAAAGTATGTCACAAGCACAATATGCAGGTACTGGACGTCGTAAAAACGCTGTTGCACGCGTTCGCCTTGTTCCAGGAACTGGTAAAATCACTGTTAACAAAAAAGATGTTGAAGAGTACATCCCACACGCTGACCTTCGTCTTGTAATCAACCAACCATTCGCAGTTACTTCAACTGCAGGTTCATACGACGTTTTCGTTAACGTTGTAGGTGGTGGATACGCTGGTCAAGCAGGAGCAATCCGTCATGGTATCGCTCGTGCCCTTCTTCAAGTAGACCCAGACTTCCGCGATTCATTGAAACGCGCAGGACTTCTTACACGTGACTCACGTAAGGTTGAACGTAAGAAACCAGGTCTTAAGAAAGCTCGTAAAGCATCACAATTCTCAAAACGTTAATCAATACAATTATATCAACGTTTCAAAGCACTCAAGAGTTTACCTCATGGGTGCTTTTTATTTGAAAAAAAACATCAAAATAGCGCAAAAAACTCTTCTTGTGCTATACTGTAATTGAGATTTTTTAAATTTTTGGTGTTAGAACTGTTGCCTCAGTCCTAGCACTTTTTCTTTGTCGTATTCTTGGTGTGTTGCGAGAATTTTGTAAATGATACGAAGCAACTTATGTGCGCAAGCAATGACGGCTTTCATCTTACTTCCTCTTTGGGAAATTTTGCTATAAAAAGATGAAAACACGCTGTCTTTAGAGTGAGCCGCAATCAATCCAGACATTGTCAGTGCCTGTTTGATGTAACGATTTCCTTGTGTGATGTGCGAGGATTTTTTAATGCCAGCACTTTCGTATGAACCAGGGCAGAGCCCAGCCCAAGAAGCTAGGTGTGCGTCCGATTGAAAAGCCTTCACATCTGGTCCAATCTCAGCTAAAATAGTGGCTGCACAGGTCTCACTCACACCAGGGATCGTTTGAAGTAATCTATTTTCTTCAGGGGAACTCCTTTTCGATATAAGCTATCATTTCACTCGTTAATTTATTCATGAGTTTTTGATACAATTGATATTCTTCTAGGCTTTGGGCCAAGAGAAATCGATCTTCCAGTGACAACTTCCCATTCATGGCTTCCATTAATTGTTCGGGACTTGCTTTGACATGCTTGTGAATACAAGCTGTCACATTGTCGTAATCAATGAGTTCCCCATTGATAAAGAGCGTTAAAAGAGACTGTCCTGTCTTAGAGAAGATATCAGAAAGATAGCTGGTTAGTTTGATATTAGCACGTTGTAAGAGGTTATGAATCTCATTCTTTATTTGGGTTTGACGTTGTTTATAAGAACGTAGCCTACGAGTGAGTAAACGTAACTGCATCACTTCAGGGTTAGGAATGTAAGATGGCTCAATAAGTCCACAACGTCCGAGTTGTGCAATCCATTCTGCATCTTTCATGTCTGTTTTTCGACCAGGTACATTCTTGATATGTTGGGGGTTAGCTAATATCAAATTGAGTTCTGAGTCTGAAAAAATATTAAAGAGTGGCACCCAATATTGGCCAGTGCTTTCAAAAAAGACATGTGTTACATGATTTTCTACTATCCAAGCTAAGGCATTTTGGAGAGCTATAGTTGTTGTACCAAATTTTTTTTGAATCTTTTTAGGTTTATTGCTTTCTAGTGGACCATCTAGAATACAACAAACGATAGACTTTTGATGGACATCAATTCCACAACAAGTTTCAATCATGACTTCCATTATAAAAACCTCCTGTTAACTATTTGAACAATAGAACAAGAGGCTATTAGTAATTTTATTTTCGTGCTCAAGGCATATTCGAGTTATCTCATGACTCTTGTTCAACCAGTTTTTTGTACAGACTAGGAAAAGCCCTATTAAAGACCACGGATTTGTATTGTTCACCTTCATTATAAGCCGAACCTTCTTTTCTGTCATGAGTTAGCAGGCTCTGCCTGCTTAGAGTTTTTTGTGTTTTTTGAAAAAGTTCACCTCAAAGTTTACCTTATTTTAACCTTATTGTTTTAGAGACTTTAAGGCAAATTCACCGACTGCCATAGGGACTACGTTAGAAGTATTGACATAAATCTGTGTTGTACCTGTGTCGCTATGTGTTAGAGCTTCGGAAATGGCTTCTAAGCTCATTCCAGCCTGTTTAGCGAGCGTTGCTCCCGTATGACGTAGTTTATGTGGTGTAGCGTGTGTAAGCTCTGGGTGTCGCTTTCTGATAGTTTGCATCTTATTATTAAGATAGTCAGAATGTAGGGGTTTATTGATATTCCCTCTGGTATCTATATAAGTGAAGATGAATTGTTCTGGATTACTGATGATACCAAACTTTGCTAGTTCATATTTTTGTTGTTTTTTCCATAAGGTTAGGAGTTGAAGCAAGTCGCTAGAAATAGAAAAGATAGTTTTTTTATTTCCTTTGGTAGATTTTACTTGTCCGTATCTATCTAAAGCCTGAATTAACTGAATCTGAGATTTTGAAAAGTCGATATGTTTCCACTGGAGAGCATATGTTTCTGATTTTCTATCTCCAAGGAAAAAAGTGAGATAGAAAAGGACGTAATCTTTGAGTGATATTCTATCATTCTCTAAATCCTCTTTAAAGGCTGAGAACCATTCTTGGAGTTGCTCATGAGTTAAATATAAATCTTCATCACGTTTTGATTCTGCAAGTTGAATTTTTTTAACAGCCTTAATTCGTCTTAAAGTTTTTGCAACTCTATTTGCTTCAATATATTCAAGTTCTTCTGCCCAATCAAAAATAGAAATAACGTAACTTCGTAAAGTTTTGAAGTTGGCATATTCGTTGGCTTTTGCCGTCATCAAATTTAGAATAACCTGTTTATTTTGGTTTAAAAATTGAATAGTATAGTTGCCAAGAAGTGGTAGTATATGCTTTTCAAAACATGTTTTGGTATTAGCAATTGTTGACCTGCTTGGTGGCTTAGAAGTTGATGTAGTTTGACCTGCTTTATAGGATTCCCACCAAATATTATTATAGAAGTCTGAGAAAAGAATATCTTCTTTGCCTAGTCCCGAAAACGCATTGTCTTCAATTTGGTTTAACTTCGTGAGTAAGTCTATCTCTGCTTGTCTTGCCTCCTTTCTTGTTTTGAATCGTTTATCGTAGTAGTTGTTGCTGACGATTCCAAGTGGCATTCGAGCTTCTATTGGAATGTAGATTTTTAAACGATAAGTACCATTTTTGGTTTTAGTGATAGTCATGATATTCTCCTTGTGTATCGAACCAGAAAATATCATGACTATTATAAAACAAAAATCTTGATATTTCTAGTTATGTGAGTTTAGCCATTGGTCGATAGCGTCTTTATGGAATCGAATCGTTTTACCGATTTTGATTTTGGGTAAGCCTTTTACAATCCAAGAATCCAGTGTATTGTTTGATATACCTAAATAGTTACAAGCTTGTTGCTTGTTCAAATAGGGGCTATCGATACCGCTCTTGTCTAATTGCTCTCTGATTTCTTTATTTATAAGATTAGAGAGTAAAAGTTGAATTTGATGAATTTGCTCATCTGGTAAGATTACTTGCATAGCTTTTCCTCCATTATAATTCTATTGAAGTAGTGCTTGATATGACGTCACTAGCTTCATTAGGAGTATTCGTCAAGGAATTTTCTGATGAAGTTATTTTGCTTTTGTCTGTGCTATACCTTCGTGAATCTAAATACTTAGCAAAAAAGTAAGTTTTATCTACGATAAGTCTTAATAAGGTCGGATTTTCTTCCCTCGCATATCTAACCAGATGATTAAACTCTGTGAAATTATTCTTGTCTATCACATCAATGATGGCTGATAGAAAGTCATCGTTGTTATTGTTTATGAGGAATTTGTCTAATTCAAATCCGCATCCTATTTCTATATCATCAATTTTGTATTGAGTCTTTTCAGGATTCTCCGCATGAACAAAGTAGTCATACATCCCCTTGGGAGACATAATAGGCTCTACATGAGCAGGTCCCTTTAATTTATCCTTGATGAGTTCAGATACTTGATTATAGCTTTTAAGCGAATCAAAGAAAAAGGCTCCATGTTTATGAGCTTTCTTAAGTTCCCCTGTTTTTCGATTGATATCTCTATCATGCCAAGGTGATAAGATAAAGGGGATATGAAAACCTTCAAGGATTTCCAAATAGTTTTCTGGGGCGCTCTCTCTGTAGAAAAGAAAAGCCCATTTATTAGAACGTTGTTCTTTTGCCATATTCAATATGTCTCGCTTTCAAATTGTATTTCTATCTATAAGGAGATTTAGAGGGGTGTCTTCGGAATGTGGTACATGATTTATTTGATTTTTGGTGATTATTGATTATTGGACTAACGGGGTCGTAGTAACCCGTTAGTCCATATACCAAGCAGAAGGGCGCTAGGTGGCGCTCACTTCGTGCGCCAAAGCGCCCTTCCAATCAATTGCGTCTTGTTCCGATAAAGTAGAAGGCCATACCCTTTCTTTCAGGCCGTGAAAAATAATAGTCTGGATTGCGACTAGATATTTCTTCACTGATGATTGTTTCCAAATCTTTTAGAATTCTAATAGCTTGTTGAGATTTAGGGACAGGAATAATCAAGCTTGCGCTTCCTTCTCTTATATCTACAACCGCTTTCTGAATTGCTTTATTGAACTGTTTGTTGACAGGATTGTATCTCTTTACATTCCCTTGCTCGCTTGTGCTTACAGATTCTGTGTGTTCTCTTTGAATAAGAAAAAGACGAAGAGAAAAGGTCTGTGTAATGGACTTAAAGAGGTTTGATATTCTATCTTCTCTATGGCGTATCTTGATTTCATAGCCAACTAATCCAAGGAATAAGAGGAGAGACAAGAAAGAGACAGATGAGCTGATAAAGTGAAGCAAGCGCAGGAAATCAAACAGAGATGTGAAATAGACACTGTTTTCCAAGGGGGTCATTCCAAGTCTCAATAAGATTGAAATAAGCATAGATAGGATTCCCACTATAAAAAGGGTAGTTGCTGGATGTATAGTTTTTTGAAAGTTCGTTTTTCTCATGGCTTATAATATTCCTTTCTTAGTGTAATAGGTGGGGCAGAGGAGGGGGAGAACTTGATAAGGATGTTCGTTATCAATGATTTGAATTAAGCCAGTTCCTTTGCCGATCGGAATAACAATGCCTTCTGGGTCAAGGTCGGGAAACAAAAACTGCGTGGTCTTTTTATTAATGTTTCCAATCTGTATCAGAACGTTTAATTGTTCTCGAACAGAAACTGGTATGGTAATATGGTCAAAGCGTTGACTGACTAGAAGTAAATGAACTCGTGTTGCTCGCCCAAGTAATGCAATTTGAGACAATAACGAGAAGAAGGAATCTTTGATGGTTTTATTGACCCCTTCTGACAAGGCAAGGACTTCATCAATAACGATTGTCATATGTTTAAATTCATGACGTGGATTTTCAAAGAGAATTCCTTGACGCTTATGAATAATAGACAGACACTGACTTAAACTTTCGTTAATTTCGGAAACAAAGTCAGATTTAGAACGGTTTTCGCGTGGATGAATGACAGGAATTTGGTATTCTCTTGCCCAACGTGATGGAGTATCGAATTTTGGGTCAACGATAATCAAATCAGAAATATTTTTTAATACGCTTAGCAAATACGTCAAAGCATAACTTTTCCCACTACCTGAATTGCCAGCAATTGCAATAGAAGTTACATTATCATAGTTAATGACTAGATTTTTCATGACAGGAATATCATTCCCCTTTAGAGATGAGGTGAATTGTTCAAGGTCGGAAATGATAAGGCGTTCAGAAATCCCCTGTTTCCATGGGAAAAATAATCCGCGTTGCACATGGATGTCATCTGTTTTTAATGCGACAAAGTAAGCGGAGTTTTGTTTCAATAGCGTATATTGAGGATAGAGGGAGGCGTTTGCGATTAGAAAAATCTTCTGATATAAGTCATCATCAATAATAAAACCAGATGGAAGACGTGGAATGAAGATAAATCCATCTTCTTTAACTGCAATATCGAATGAGTTGGTATAAGATGTTTCACCTTGAAGAACAGAGCCTAAACCCATGTTCAGACTCTGCAACAAGTATTGTTCCAACTCTCTTTTTGTGAGAGAATGAACCATTATTTTACCTCTTTTAATTTATCTGCTTTGAAGTAAACATTATAGTTTACTTCACATGCCATTAGATTTTCAAAGGAAACCAAAGACAGATAGTCTGGTAGGTCAGGTGCTTCTGAAAATTTAACTTGGAAAGGCGGGAGCCCTTTTTGTCCGAACCAAGCCTTGTAAGCAACAATTTCACCGGTTGGCTTTCCATCCTCGAATTTTTGTTGTGGCTCAAGCTCATCACTGAGCAAGTGAATAGGTGCTTGAAGATTCACGTATTGTTCTGCTGTTTGATTTGAGTATCCGCCTTTGCGTTTTTGTGGTTTGATTTTCATATGGTTTTACCTTTCTATATGAAGATTAAAAATTGAAAAGGGACAAGCTCGGTTTCCTGTCATGAACTGGACAGTTTTTTATTTATTCTTCAAGTTTTTCCCTCAGAAGTTTGAGTGATTTTTCTAGCCTTCTTTTGACTGTTTTGTCACTGAGGTGAACTTCTCTAGCTAATTGAGTGAACTTCTTATCTTCAAAGAAGTAACCAAAGATAATGGTTTGTTCGATGTCGTCGAACTCGTCAATTGTCTGATAGATAATCTTCATATCTTCTTCATAAATGATTGATTCAAGAGGATTGGAGTGTCTGGAATTGTCAGGTAGAAAGTCAAGCATTTCTTTCTTCTTATAGGTGAAATTGATGCTGAGTTTTCCATGATACCTGTCTCTTCTTTCTGCGTTTTCGAGTGGTAATGATAGAAGATGGACAACTCTTTTCCAGTTGCCACACTCAATCGCTTCCTTAATTTCTTTTTCTCTGCGGATAGCGACCTTGTCGGGTTTGGGTTGTTTTGAATTTTTTTGGCCATAATTCTTTACCTTCCTTTTGGACAAAAATAGTGAAAGGATTCTTGCTCGGTTTAACATCATGAGCTGGATGGTTGTTCTTGTTTATAAGGAGATTTTTTGAGTGTTCTCGGACAAAAAAGTGAAAAAAGTTTAGAAAAAACAAAAATCCCCCACATTACATGTGGGGGAGGGAGGATAGGGTGGATTTGTAACTGAAATTTAACTTGACAGAATCTTGATTTTGGGATATAATTCCCTTTAGGGAATAAATAATTGAAAATAAATTTTCATGAATGAATTGGTGTTTGAGGGAAACCTCATTATTCTTACAATTCGTGTACACGAATTGTAAGTTTGAAGTAGGGGAGATTTCAACATTTTAGGAATTTTTGACTAAGCCTCAGGCTTTTTTTTTATAAATTTTAACTATATAAAGTTTTTAAGGGGGAAAATATGAAAAATATAAGTTATGAAAACTATTTAAAGTGTAAAGATGCTCTCTCTTTTGAATATTGTCAAAAAATTCATCAAGCAATTTTACTTGAGTTGGGAACTGAACCAGATATTTTAGAAATATGGCATGATTTTCTAAAAGCAAGTATGGATTACGCATATACCCGCAGTCAGTGGTTATTATGGGAAAGTGCAGAACGTAGAGAAAAAGATGAAGGTCGCACAGCTCAACATGAAATAGTTATATATAATTTTAAGCTACTTAGTCGTAACATGGAGCAGTCGAGTGAAGTAGTGAAATACCTAAAAGAAATAGAAAAAAATCGAAAACAAATTGGAGATTTCGTGTCTTACCTTGCATATATCTATGCAATAAATTCAAGATAAATACAATAAGTTATTTCAAGAACCTCATATAGTGAAAATATACAAAAAAGGAGCTTTATCTTCCGATAAAGCTCCTTTTACTTTTTATTGTCCGAATCAATAATCTTATTTCAAAAAAGGTAGTGAGCCGGTTGATTTATATTGCAATGTATTGAAATTTAAAATTTTAAGAATCACTTAAAATCAAGGTTTCTCACGTCTGTTGGTGTGTAGTGAATACCTATTTCACTTCTGTAAAAATCAACTCCTACACCTACAAAGCTTATTATGTCAGACTTTATAACCGTCTGCGGAAAAAAGTAGAGAAAAAGGTAGAGATTCATACAGTATCTAGATTTTCCAAAAATTCTTAATAAACTTAAAACCTGGTTTGGAAAGTATGAATTTCAGTTGGATTAAAAACAGCGTAATATCAAGGATTTTCAGAACGATATCTACTTTTTAATTTCATAAAATTTGAATCAATATTTTTTAAATAGGGGAATAGTTCGGTGATGAATATCTTCTCCAAGGATTTTAGTTTTGTATTTATAATTAAAATTGGAATTTATTCTTAATGATATTTTTGTTGAAATGTGATAAGATAAATAAAATCAAAATATTTGGATAGATATATGGAAAATTTAAAGAAGGAAATTGGTAAAAAGATAAAAATAGCTCGGTTGAACCACGGGCTAACTCAAGCAGATATTTGTGATGATGAGTCAGAATTGACTGTTCGACAATTAGCTCGTATTGAAAATGGTCAGGCTATGATTACATTACCTAAAATGATGTTTTTAGCAGAAAAATTAGGAGTTCCAATTCAAAATTTAATAGATGTTGATAAAATGGAAATTCCTAAAAGATATTTGGAATTGAAAAATAAGTTGATAAAATCGCACACATATGGTGATCAAGAAAGAATTAAGCAACATGAGTTGATATTCGATGAAATTTATAAAGATTTTTTTGATAATTTGCCAGAAGACGAACAATTACTAGTTGAAATGTTACAAGTTAGATTAGATGTTTGGGTATCGCAAGACTCTGGCTTTGCCCTAGGTTTATTTGAAGAATATTTTCATCAAATTCTTAAGAAGAAAAAGTATAGTTATAATGATTTGGTATTAATTAATTTGTATTTTTTCTGTTGTGCAATTGGATTAGAGGATAATTCATATTTTGATGAACTGGCTAAGAAGATTCCTTTATACATTGATTATAGCGATCTTGAACGAATGTACTTATTTGAGAGAATTTTACTCACCATCTTGTCTAAAATTGAACCAGAGCATTATTTAACCTATACTACTCTATTTAGAGAAGTGATTGCCGAAACAAATAATTTCCAGCATAAACCAGCTATTTATGCTTTTGAGGCTAAATATTACCTCCAAATAGAAAAAAATTATGATAAATCTAAAGAATCTTATCATAAAGCTATTCTTTTTGCTGAAATGCTTAATGATAATGTTTTAGTAGCTAACTTAAAAAAAGAAAGAGACGAAGACTTAGCAACCTGACTTCCACGTCATGTTGCTTTTTTTATGTTTGTTTTATACTTAAACCATAAAGACAGAGGTCTTAAAGATTAAGTAAAAAAATGGAGGATAGTGCTATGGTAATTGTTGCAACTCTTTTAACCGCTCTAGTTTGGATTACGTTATGAGATATTCCCTAAAATCTGAATATGTAGAACAACACAAAATAATAATAGAAAATGAAAAAAATGAAGGGTGTCTATGTAGAGTTGAGGTTAATCATAGACTATACAAAATTGTTTACTTAGAACCTCTGTCAATCATTGAAATTTTCTATAATCAAGAAGAGATAATCGATTATTTATCGGTTTCAGTTTTAAGAGAATTCTAAATAGGAGGACTAAAATATGTGGTTTATAGGACCTGTTGGTATGCCACTAATTATGTGGCTGTTTAATCATTAAGAAAGTAAAAAGGAGAAATAGCGATGGAGCAAGTAGTAAAGGTTAAAAATGTTAAAAAAAAATTCGATGAAAAATTTGCTTTAAAAAATGTTAGTTTTGACATTAATGAAGGAGAGATTTTTGGTTTTTTAGGGCCATCTGGTTCTGGAAAAACAACAATGATTAAAATTATCACTGGGCAATTATCATCTGATCATGGCGAGACTTACTTACTAAATAAAGAATCATCACTATTATCTCCAGAGGATTTTGAAAGAATAGGAATCGTTAGCGATACAAGTGGTTTTTTCGAAAAAATGAGTTTGGAAAAAAATCTTAATCTATATGCAAAATTACATGGGGTCGATTTTATAAAGGTCAATGAAATTTTGGAAAAAGTTGGTTTACAAAATAGTAAAAAAGTTATAGCAGAAAAATTATCAACGGGAATGAAACAACGTATGCTTCTTGTTAGAGCTTTAATTAATTCCCCTAAAGTTTTATTTCTTGATGAACCTACTAGTGGGTTAGATCCAACAACATCTAAACAGATTCACGAACTATTACTTGAATTAAAATCTCAAGGAACAACTATTTTCTTAACCACGCATGATATGCATGAAGCAACTCTTCTATGTGATAACCTTGTTCTTCTAAATCAAGGTTGCCTCATCGAGCAAGGTACTCCTAAAGATATAATCAATAAATATAATAATAACAAGAGAGTGAAAATTACTTTTAAAAATCATGAAGAAATCGAGTTAAATTTTAACGAACTTCAGAATTACGATTTGTCAGAATCAGTCACTATACATTCTTGCGAGCCAACACTTGAAGATGTTTTTATTCAAAGAACAGGAGTAAAATTAAATGTTTAAAAGATTATCAGCCTTGATTTGGTTACGAACTCAAATTTTTATCACTAATAAGAATATTCTGATCCCAGTATTAATGCCATACTTTATGGTATTACTGTTAAAGTTTGTTATGAACACAGACAGTTCTAAAGGGTTGGATCTTATGTCTCTGTGCTTTTCAATGGCTATAGGAATGGCTGTAGGAAGTCCTATTTCTGCTATGATTGCAGAAGAAAAAGAAAAGAATAATTTGACAACATTACTTTTAAATGGAGTTCGCCCTGTAGAATATGTAATTTCAGTTTTATTTTATCCAGTTCTGATTTCTATGGCGAATCTCATTTTGTTCCCTTTGATTACTGAAACAAATTTGTCTGGAATCTGGGAAAGCTATTCTATCATTATGATTATGACATCAGTAGCTTCAATTTTGATAAACTTTTTAGTAGGAACTATTTCTCAAACTCAATCAAAGGCTCAAATTTTTTCGATGATAGTCACGATGGTCATTTCTTTAGGGCCTAGTTTAGCAATAGTTAATGAAACTGTTGGCAAAATTCTAGAATATAGTTTTATTGGAGCTTATATTGAGTTTTATAGAAACCCTTATTTTGATATTTTTAGCAAATCTACTTATTACTTGTTAGCATGGTGTGGTGTCGTTAGCTTACTTCTTGTTCTATCTTTAAAGACAACCAAAAAATCATTTATGAAGATGAATATTTTAAAATTATTATTATTTTGGAAATAAGTAGATATATTAAGGAGAATTTAAATGAATAGTGTTTTTAATTTCATATTTTGGTTGAATATAGTAGTCCAAATTATCTTTATTTCATATATGCTAATTTCACATGGAACTATCGAGAATACCTATCTCATTATAGCTTTTAGTTCTCTTATTAGTACTACTTTGATTAAACTATCATTAAAAAATAATCAGGAGAATAAAAAATAAATAGGATGAAGCGGAGGATAACACCTCCACTTTTTGTGCCCTTAAGTTTTGTATAGATGCCCCGATTTTTGTTTTAATCACGCAAAAATAACGTTTATTTGGTATTGAGACGGTGATTCTGAGCGTTTTTTAAGTACTTTCTTTAGAGTAAGTATTTTTCAGAAAACAAGCATTTTCGGAAAGTTTTGTGAAATAAAGGAGAGGGGTTTTAGGAGATTTCACAATAAAAGACACCAAATTATTTAGTTTTGGTGTCTTTTATCTGCTCTCTAAATATTTTAAAGTTATTTTTTCTTAAGATTTTTTACTATTAAAAAAATTATGACTAGAGGGAGAGTTATAATAAGAGCAACTGTAATCAAACCAACGCTTCCCATTTCACATCACCTCCTATCTTTTTTAAAAGCATAGAATATTTAGAGAGTTTCTTGTGTTTACGTTTACATTTTACCATAAAAATTGTAAAACATAAATTCAAATGATAATTGCACCGACCTCTGTCCGTTTCGACGATCGGTCGGCCAACGGGCGACAAGCTGGCGAAGTCCCTTTTTAATCGAGTTCAGGGCATTGGACTATTGAGCTGAAATTCCCAGCATTTCAGGAGTTTTCCTCACTTCAAGAACTTTTCAAGATATAATCTAAACATGAAAAATATAAAAGAAAATAACATTCAAAAAGCATTATGGCATATCAAACGCCATTGTTACCATATAGAAAATAACCACTCTCATAGTGATATGAAAGTTGAACTATTCCATTTAAAAGCAAGTATTGAAACCTTACTGCGAGTTTTAAATAATGAAAAACCCTATCCAAATTCGGACAGGGAGGAAGTGTTTTAAATCAATATACCATTTTATTGGAATGGGGAGCTCACTATATCTGTAAAAACCAAATAAGGTAAACTTTTGATATTCTGGTTCGATTTTATCTTATTTTTAATGAAAGTTTACCTTATTTAAATGAAAGTGATTGAACTTAATTGAAATTTTAATTTTTAAAAACTTATGAAAACGTTGATTTTAAAGCATTTTGAAATTGGATAAAATAAGTGATGCCTCAACCAGGTCTTAAGAAAGCGCGTAAAGCTAGCCAGTTCTCTAAACGT
>NZ_KQ969691.1:94885-106549 GCF_001578955.1 Streptococcus parasanguinis | reverse complement strand
GTCTTAAGAAAGCGCGTAAAGCTAGCCAGTTCTCTAAACGTTAATTCGTTGCTGGACAGCAGAATACAAACGAAAACACTTTGCATATTGCAAGGTGTTTTATTTTGTATGAGAATTGGCGGTGCGCAATTAGGATAGCTCTAGCGACTTTAGTCGCATAGAGATATGCTATGCACAGTTGCCCCAAGAAAATAAGCGAAGCGATGTTTGATTAGATGGCAACCACTGCACTCAAAACGTTAACTAGAAAGAATGACTATACTTACAAAGAGCACCTTTCGGGGTGTTCTTTTACTTTTCCTTTCTTCTTATGGTATCTTTCATATGGTATAATGGGACAAGGATATTTTTTCTAGAAATACGTATATTTTTTGAAACGCACAAATGCTTTAAACAATAGAAAATTATCTGGCAAATAATAAATATCGGGAGGATTTGCAATGAAATTTTCGAAAAAAATGGTGTTTATTGCCATGTTGGTGGGAGTTCTCTTACTTACGCCTTACCTGGGTTATAAATACTATGTGAACAAATATGTTAAGCCATACACTATTTTTTTGTTTAAGAGAAAGATAGTGGACTACAAATATATCGAAGATGGGAAAGCCTTGGTAATCAAGTGGGACTATGATAATCCATTGGACTATTGGCTTGCATCGCAATCTACCTATGTTTATTGGGTTGGTCCCGTTGCCAGCCAGAATAAGATTGTACAGGAATACAAAAGATTGCCGATATATCGAAATGAGCCTACTGAAGGTGAATATTGGAAGATTGCAGTCTATGATATAAAGACGAAAGGCTTTCCTTCCAAAGACTACGATGTTTTTAAAATGACTCGAGATTATGATTCCAACGATATCCCTGTAGGAATTGCTTCTACTATCTATATTAGTGAGGGTCGAGAACTACTGGATATTCATTTGAAAAATGCCAAAGATGGTTCTCTTTTTACCAAGTCTATTGATTTGAATGAGGGGAAGATTGTAGAATTAGGTAAGGGCCGAGATTATGAGCAATATGCTACGGCAACAAGTTTTTATAATCTACTGCCCGATTCTAAAGACTACTATATGTTTAATTGGGAATTTGGTGTTTCTAAAGATGGGAAACTAGCTAAAGATGCCCTTATTCGTCAAAAGTACCCTGAAGCAGCAAAGCTTTTGGAAGATAATAACGGATCAATTGTAGTCTTGGCAGATAAGCCAAGTATCGAAAACAATATGCCAATTTACCAGCTCTTGTATAAGGAAGGAACGAATTTATTTGAAAATGTGAAAATTCCTGCGGAAAACTCAGTAGATGGACAGGAGCATATTGTCAATAGTCAGGAAGAATTTATTAAATACTATCGTAATAAGGAAGTAGGAGAAGTTAAATCGAGAATGTAAGTTCTATCCAAACTTACAAAGAGCACCTTTCTGGGTGTTCTTTTTTATTGATATCTTGTGGATTTATAATTAGAAATCTCTTTGAAGGGTATCGGGTAAATGAAAAATTCGGCGATCATATCCTATTTCTTCATACTTTAGTCTACTACCTATAATGTAAAAAACTCTAGCTATCAGGTAGTTGATAGTTAGAGTTTTTTCTATTCATATGATTTAATGAGATTAAATAAGGCTTCTACTTCTGATGACAGTGTAGCTGATTTGAGATAAGCGTAGTAAACTGTAAATGTTATCTGGTCCTCCGGTATTAGAGGGATTTTTATTAAATCATCATCTTCATCAGAAAGTGCGATATCAGCCAGTAAACTAACGCCAATCCCTTTCTTTAAAAGTTCTTTAATGATGACAATGTCGTCACTCTTAAAGAATATTTCTGCCTTGTTTTGATGCTTTTGATTAAGCAGTTCAAAAGCTTTCAGGTGAACAAAGTGTTCGTCTAAAAGTATAAAGGATTGATCTACTAAATCTTCAAAAGCGAGGGAAGGAGCAGTAGCAAGAGGATGGTTCTTAGATAAAACGACATACAGTTCTTTATGAAAGAGTTCATGTGTCTCTATTGAAGGATGATTGAGTGGTTCAATCAAGCCGAGTAGGCTTGCATCAAGGTCTCCCTTGAGGAGAAGATCTAATAACTCTACGGAGCCACCGCGGATAGGGCGTAACTTTTTTAAAAAATCGAATTTATCTTTTTCGTCTAAGGCTGCAAAGAGATACTGAATGATAATAGGAGGGAATCCTACAGTAGAGTATTGTGCCAAGGAGCGATTAATTTCTTTGCGAGTAGAAATAACCTCAGATAAGATCTTTTCTGTATGCTTTAGAAGGATTTGCCCTTGAGGAGTGAGTTTGAAGGAACGATGTGAAGGATCATGGTGAATCAATTTGCAATTAAAAGATTCCTCTAAGCGCTTGATGGCATAAGAAATAGATGGTTGACTGACTTTATGTAGTTTTGCTACTTCCGTATAGGATTGAAGCTGGCAGAGGTCATAAAAATATTGTAGATCTTTTAAATTCATATGGGCTCACTTTCATTAATTGGAGAAAAAATAAGTGGAAATCACCAGATAAATAAATTTTATCCGTATCCTACAATTTGACTATACGATTATTTGCTGGTTAAAATGTAAGTGAGTCAGGAATCTCAAAGATTATCTAAGATACTTTCAAAAATGACCAACATCTTTTCTCGTTTATCAATAGGGAGCTGTTTAATCTTCATGTTGATTCTTTTGAGTGAAAGACTGTCAGTCTTATCAGAGGTTGATTCAAGACTATCAAAATTGAAAAATTCCTCTGGGGTCATCTCTAGGGCATCAATCACTTTTTCAAGACTGTGAATGGTCAGATTCACATTTTGGTTTTCGAGTTGGTTGATATACTTAAGCCCAAGTCCCGCTTGTTCCGAAAGTTCTTCCTGGCTCATTTTGTTTTGTGTTCGAAAATATTTCACTTTTTGGGAAATATAGTGTTGTAAATAGTTTTTAGTTGTCATATAAATAGAATACAAGTTTTGCATGACAAAAAAACACATTAAAAAGCACAAAGTATTGTTTAAGGAACTTATGTGATATTAATTTTAATCAGGGTTGCCAATTTGTATGATTATTTTGCTATACTTGAAACTTTTAGGAAAGAGTGATCATCGAGAGTTTCATGAGTTCAGGACTTTATAAAATTTAACAACTTGAAGTATCATCAATAATAGTGTTTTAAGTAAAAAAGAGCTTATTAGAAAATTGTTCTCGTAGACTCATTATAACATATACGTACATAATCGTATTTTTTAAACGACAAAGTTTTCCAAACAATTCATTTAAGTAGTATAATAGAAGTAAAAAGGAGGTTGCACTATGACTGCACATGATATTTTAAACAATCCTTTCCTTAATAAGGGAACTGCCTTTACCTTAGAGGAGCGAAAGGAACTAGGCCTTATTGGTTTACTGCCACCGTATGTTCAAACGATTGAAGAACAAGCGGCGCAAACTTATGCACAAATGCAAACAAAAGCCAATGATTTGGAAAAGCGTCTTTTCCTAATGGAAATTTTTAATACCAACCGGACTCTTTTCTATTACCTCTTTTCTCAACATTTGGAGGAATTCAATCCAATTGTATACGATCCAACCATTGCAGATACCATTGAAGGCTATAGTGACCTCTTTGTAGATCCCCAATATGCGGGATATCTTGATATCAATCATCCTGAAAATATTGAAGCCACTTTGAAAAATGCTGCTGGGGATCGCGAGATTCGTCTCATTGTTGTAACAGATGCAGAAGGAATCCTTGGAATCGGTGACTGGGGAACAAATGGTGTCGATATTTCTGTTGGGAAATTGATGGTCTACACGGGTGCTGCTGGAATCGATCCTTCTATGGTCCTTCCTTTAGTTATCGATGCAGGGACTAACCGTGAAGAACTTCGTAACAATCCTAATTACTTAGGAAATCGTCACGAACGGGTTCGCGGAGATCGTTACTACGACTTCATTGACCAATTTGTTCAAACAGCAGAACGTCTCTTTCCTAAACTCTACCTTCACTGGGAAGACTTCGGCCGCTCGAATGCTGCCAATATTCTTGAAAAATACCGAAAACAAATTCCAACTTTTAATGATGATATTCAAGGTACAGGAATCGTTACCCTAGGTGGTATCTTTGGTTCACTGGATATTAGTGGTGAAAAATTAACAGATCAAGTTTATCTCTGCTATGGTGGTGGTACTGCTGGTGCAGGAATTGCCGCTCGTGTTCTTCGTGAAATGGTGAGTGAAGGTCTTTCTGAAGAAGAAGCCTATAAACGTTTCTTTATGGTTGATAAACAAGGTCTTCTCTTTGATGACATGGATGACCTAACTCCTGAACAAAAACCGTTTGCTAAGAAACGTGCTGACTTTAGTAACGCAGACAAGTTGACTGACCTGCTTGAAGTAGTGAAGACTGTGAAGCCAACCATTCTTGTAGGAACTTCGACTCAGCCTAATACCTTCACTAAAGAAATAGTAGAGGCTATGTGTGAAAATACAGAGCGTCCGATGATCTTCCCTTTGTCAAATCCAACCAAACTAGCAGAAGCTAGTGCCAAAGATTTGATCGAATGGTCAGATGGCAAAGCTTTTGTCGCAACAGGAATTCCTGCTGATACAGTTTCTTATAAAGCTGTCGACTATGTGATTGGTCAAGCCAATAATGCCTTGATTTACCCAGGTCTTGGTCTAGGTATGCTGGCTTCTGAAGCAAGTCTTTTGACTGATGAAATGATTGGAGCAGCAGCTCATTCATTGAGTGGTATTGTCAATCCAGGCCAACCAGGAGCTCCTGTCTTGCCACCATTCAAGTATGTAGCAGATGTTTCTATTAAAGTAGCAGAAGCAGTCGCTAAAAAAGCACAAGAGCAAGGTCTTGCGTGTGCTAAGGAAACAGATATGGCCAAAGCAGTTCGTGATTTGAAGTGGTATCCAGAGTATAAATAATTCATTGCTGCTATCTATCCTTCACTAGCGACAGATTTGTATGGGCTGTGGACTTAAGTAATTTAGAAAGGATACCTATGTCACTCTTTTTAACCTCGATTACGAGTATCATTCCGATTATCACTATCATTGTTTTGGGGTATATTCTTCAGGTGAAGGGATGGTTTGGAGATGCCTTTGGACCTAACCTGTCTCGTTTGATCATGAATGTAGCCTTGCCAGCGTCAATCTTTGTGTCGGTGATGAAATACCTAACGCTAGATAAACTAATCAGTCTTTCTGGAGGTCTCCTTTATACATTTGTAGCCTTTATCTTGGGCTATATCGTAGCTTATATTGCAGTTATGATTTTCAAGGTTCGTCCAGGACGACGAGGAACCATGATTAATACCTTTGTGAATGCTAATACTATTTTTATTGGTTTACCTTTAAACGTTGCTCTTTTTGGGGATCAGGCTCTTCCTTATTTCTTAATTTACTATATCACCAACACGATTTCCACCTGGACATTAGGCGTGTATTTGATGACGAGCGATAGTAAATCAGGTCAAAGCAAGGAGACAAGTAAATTTGACTGGAAGAAATTGCTACCAGCTCCGCTTGTAGGTTTTCTTGTGGCTCTGCTATTTTTGATTCTCCGAATCTCTATTCCAGATTTCGCAACGAATACCTTAACCTATGTTGGAAATATCGTCACTCCCCTATCTCTGATTTATATTGGTATCGTTCTTGCAAAGGCAGGCTTGAAAACTATTACTTTTGATAAAGATACAATTGTCACTTTAGTTGGACGCTTTATCCTAGCTCCTCTAATCATGCTTCTTGTATTGAAGTTCTTTGCACCAAATATGGCGACAGTAGAATTTAAGACCTTTATGATTCAGTCCGCTACACCAGCTTTAGCTGTTCTCCCGATCCTTGCTAATCAGGGAAAAGGAGATGTGGAATTCTCTACGAATGTGGTGACTCTAAGTACGGTTCTATTTATCGTTGTTATTCCAATATTACAAACTTTGTTAGGATAAGAAGGAAGAGGATAGGATTGAAAGTTTTGCGTTAAGAAATTGCACTATTTTAGATACACCTATTCCTATTTATTGAAATCGAAATCAGAAGAAACTCTTCTGATGGCTGCTATTGAGCGCTTTTGAGCTGTCCTAAAAGCAAGACTATTCAAATTAGGATTGAAAAAAGCTCGTAAAGCTAGCCAGTTCTCTAAACGTTAATTCGTTGCTGGACAGCAGAATACAAACGAAAATACTTTGCATCTTGCAAGGTGTTTTTTTCTATGAGAACTAGCGGTGCGCAATTAGGATAGCTCTAGCGACTTTAGTCGCGTAGAGATATGCTATGCACAGTTGCCCCAAGAAAACAAGCAAAGCGATGTTTGATTGGATGGCAACCACTGCACTCAAAACGTTCTTCGAAAGAATTACTATACTTACAAAGAACACCTTTCAGGGTGTTCTTTTTGTATACCGGAACTGAATTAGAAATAAACAAAAAACCACCCTATCTTCCCTAGTCAAATAGGACTGTAGAAAATAGGGTGGTTTTAGAACGTTAAAAATTAGTTATCGTCTTTGTGAAAGATGTTTTTCACACCGTTGATAGCTCCTTCAACAGCCTCTTTTGCATCTTCAGCAACTTCTTTAGCTTTTGATGCAACTTTTTCAGCAACGCCTTCAGCTTCTGTTTTTGTGTCGCCGGTTACTTTACCGAGACCTTCCTTAACAGAACCTTTAACTTGGTTTAATTTATCTTCTAATGACATAGCGCCACCTCCGTTAAGTAAATAGTTTTTTAATCTGAATTGAAGACAGTTCATTTAAAAAATTAAAACTATTTAGTTCAGATTAATATAAGTATATACCTTCTGAAATGGAAAGTCAAATATTCGCTACGGTATTCTGAAAGTTGGAGTGAGTCCTTACGATATCGTGAAAAAGAGGGATGAATAAGTCACTGCCTTGTTTTCTAATTGAAAAAACTTCAGTTTTCAGCTACTTCAAAGCAAAATCGTCCAGATGATTAAGGGATAATATATTGTAGAATCGTCAGGCTAGAAAATCTAAACGGTTGTTTTCTCCTATCAAAGCGGAGTAAATAACAAAAGAAGATGACATTTTCTGTTCAAAAAGGTACAATTGAGGGCTTCCTTGCTTACAAGTTTTTCTATGTGCTATACTTGTACATAATTGAATGGAAGAATGATATTGGAGAAAAGATGATATGAAATATGCCAAACATGGAGTCGCTATCCTGTTCCTGTTATATTTATTTGTTTTTGGGATTGAAGGTCTTGGTATCTACCTAACTGGAGTTTTCAATGGTGATGTAAGTTTTCTTTATTTCATCTATTTGATTCTCTACTCTTTGCTACTCATCGCCATTCTATTTTGGTTTAAAAGACAGAAGATAGCCACCCATTCAAACAGACAGAAATGGAAGTGGTCCTATCTGGGGTATTTTGCTTTGGTACTTTTGTGGTTCTTTTTTGAAAGATGGGTGCTGCAAACTTTTCAAGCTTTTCTAGTTCCTGTCGTTCATCAAACAAAATTGCCATCCTCTATTTATCTAAATGGTCCCGGTATTTCGGGTACTCTGTTTTTTGTCCTGGCAACCACTACATCTCCTATGATAGAAGAATTCATTTTCAGAGGATATCTGATGGATGTCTTCTTTAAAGAAAGCAAATTCCATTTAGATATTTTGCTTTCAGGCTTTCTCTTTGCGGCCTTTCATCTGATCTATCAATATCGGGATCCTGTAACCTTTTCTCTTTATTTCTGTTCAGGGATCTTCTTCGCAGCTATCTATAAGAAATCTAAAGAAATCCGACTGCCGATTTTCTTGCATGCTTTTAGCAATTTTCTGACTTTTTGGAAACCGATCTGGATTTTCGTCTACAACTATATCTACTGGCATTTTCTTGTTTAATATCTGTGTTTCCTCAGCCACTACTTTAAGAAAAATCGCTTTAGCCATTGGTGATTTATCAAGACTTACATACATTCAAGAGATTTTCTTGGATGTCTTCTTTTTGTTTGTAAAACCGAACCTTTTCTAAAACATTTAAGCGATTTTAAGGTGAATGTGCTACAATGGAAGCAAATAGATAGAATGGAGCAGTGAAATGAAAGCAATTATTACAGTCGTCGGAAAAGACCAAAAAGGAATCGTAGCAGGTGTTGCGACTAAGGTGGCAGAGTTGGGACTCAATATCGATGATATCTCTCAAACTGTATTGGATGAATACTTTACCATGATGGCGGTCGTATCATCGGATGAGAAAAAAGATTTCACCCAGCTTCGTTCAGAATTAGAAGAATTCGGTCAGTCTCTTCATGTAAAAATCAATATCCAGAGCGCAGCCATTTTTGATGCCATGCACAATTTGTAAGATAGGGGTTGAGAATTTATGGACATTAGACAGGTAACTGAAACCATTGCCATGATTGAGGAGCAGAACTTTGACGTTCGGACCATCACCATGGGCATCTCCCTTCTAGATTGTATTGATCCAGATATTGATAAGGCGGCAGAAAAGGTCTACCAGAAGATTGTGACAAAGGCCAAGGACTTAGTAGCTGTTGGGGATGAGATTGCAGCAGAACTCGGTATCCCGATTGTGAACAAGCGGGTTTCGGTCACTCCGATTTCCATTATCGGAGCAGCAACCAATGCGACAGATTATGTGCCCTTTGCCAAGGCGTTGGATCGTGCGGCTAAAGAGATCGGAATTAACTTTATCGGTGGCTTCTCAGCACTGGTTCAAAAAGGCTACCAAAAGGGGGATGAAATCCTCATCAATTCCATTCCTCGTGCCCTAGCAGAGACGGACTTTGTCTGCTCTTCAGTCAATATCGGATCGACCAAGACGGGGATCAATATGACCGCTGTCCGAGACATGGGCCGTATCATTAAAGAAGCTTCCCAAGCAGATCCAATGGGGCCTGGGAAACTCGTTGTCTTTGCCAATGCAGTAGAGGACAATCCTTTTATGGCGGGTGCCTTCCATGGTGTCGGTGAAGCGGATGTTGTCATCAACGTTGGGGTTTCCGGACCTGGTGTCGTCCAACGGGCGATTGAAAAAGTTCCGGGGGCAAGCTTTGATGTATTGGCGGAAACAGTCAAGAAGACAGCTTTCAAGATTACCCGTGTCGGTCAATTAGTCGGTCAAATGGCTAGTGAACGTCTCGGTGTTGAGTTTGGGATTGTAGACTTGTCTCTCGCACCAACGCCAGCTGTTGGGGATTCGGTTGCCCGCGTCCTCGAAGCCATGGGGCTTGAAGTAGTAGGAACCCACGGAACTACCGCAGCCTTAGCTTTACTCAATGACCAGGTGAAAAAAGGTGGTATCATGGCTTGTAACCAAGTCGGTGGTTTGTCAGGTGCCTTCATTCCGGTCTCAGAAGATGAAGGGATGATTGCGGCGGTCCAATCAGGTCATATCAACCTGGAAAAATTGGAAGCCATGACAGCTATCTGCTCCGTCGGTCTGGATATGATTGCCATCCCAGCTGATACTCCAGATACAACCATTGCGGCCATGATTGCCGATGAAGCAGCTATCGGGGTAATCAACCAAAAGACAACAGCGGTTCGGATCATTCCTTATGGGGAAGAGGGCGATATGTTAGAGTTCGGAGGGCTTCTTGGGTCTGCTCCGGTAATGAAGGTCAACAAAGCTTCATCAGCTGACTTTATTGCCCGTGGTGGTCAAATTCCAGCTCCAGTTCATAGCTTTAAAAACTAATAGAAATCTAGTATAATAGTAGAAAATAGAAAAGTCTGTGATGATGAAACTCCAGACTTTTTTCTTGCAAAAGGAGACAAGATGGCTAAAACAAGATTATTTGTGATTCGTCATGGGAGAACCATGTTTAATACCATTGGACGTGCTCAAGGTTGGTCCGATACGCCCTTGACAGCAGAAGGAGAACGTGGGATTCAGGCTCTAGGAATCGGCTTGCGTGAATCTGGTTTAGAGTTTACTCGAGCATACTCCAGTGATTCAGGTCGTGCCATTCAGACCATGGGGATCATTCTTGATGAATTGGGCTTGAAAGACCAGATTCCTTACCGCTTTGACAAACGGATCCGCGAGTGGTGTTTTGGTAGCTTTGATGGGGCCTACGGTGGGGAGCTCTTTCATGGTGTCGTGCCACGCGTGCTGGATGTGGAGGATTATAAGACCTTGACCTTGGAAGACTTGGCCAATGGAATTTGCCAAGTGGACACAGCGAATTGGGCTGAACCTTGGGAAGTCTTGAAAAAACGAATCCTAGAAGGTTTTGAAGGTATTGCCAAAGAAGTAGAAGAAAATGGAGGAGGCAATGCTTTGGTGGTCAGCCATAGTTGGACCATTCAGACCTTGGTCTGCTTGATTGAAGGAAAACCAAATCTCAATCTGCCTCTTTCAAACGGTAGTGTTACCCTTGTAGAATATGAAGATGGAAAATTGACGGTTAAGGGGGTTGGAGATAGCAGTTACCGTGAGGTCGGTGAAAGCTTGCAAGAATCCTAGTCCGTCCTGAAAGGCTGACCCTTTGGTCATGGCCTTTTCTTTTTCTCAAAACTTGTAAGAGCTTTCCTACTTTCTTTTTGCAAAAAATGATATAATGAAAGAGATACATACGGAGGTAATACAATGACAAAAACCAGATTATATATTGCTCGTCATGGAAAAACCATGTTTAATACCATTGGGCGAGCACAGGGCTGGTCAGACACTCCGCTGACAGAAGCAGGAGAGCGTGGGATTCGAGAATTAGGACTTGGTCTCAAGGAAGCTGGGCTTTCTTTTGAAGAGGCTGTTTCGAGTGATTCTGGACGCACCATTCAAACCATGGGAATTGTTCTTCAAGAGCTTGGTTTGACAGGTCAGATTCCTTATCGCTATGATAAACGCATTCGTGAGTGGTGTTTTGGTAGTTTTGACGGTGCTTATGATGGCGATCTCTTCATGGGAGTTTTACCCCGTGTCTTTAAGGTCGATGATTTCCATCAGTTGAGCCTGATGGAGCTAGCAGAAGGGATCGTCGAAGTGGATACCACTGGATGGGCTGAATCCTGGGGTACCTTGAGTGGCCGGATCCTAGAAGGATTTGAAGCTATCGCAAAAGAAGTAGAAGCAGCTGGCGGTGGCAATGCTATTGTGGTTAGCCATGGCATGACGATTACGACCTTGATTTATCTCATCGATCCAAAAGCGGTCGAAGAATTGGTCTTGGACAACGGAAGCGTGACGGTTTTGGCCTATGAGGATGGTGCTTTCAGTATTGAAAAGATTGGGGATATGTCTTATCGTAAGGTTGGAGCAAAACTTCTAGAGGGTAGCCATGGCGAATAAGTATAGACGCGCAAGAAAAAAACGTAAGAAATGGTGGCCCTACCTATTGAGTTTCTTTCTTCTTGTGGTCCTTGGATCAGGAATTGGTGCTTATTTAGCAAAACCGAGCTTGTTTTCAGGGCTTCAGTTTTGGAAGGCTAAAAAAACAGCTGTAACGACTCCCTCTTCTTCTAAGAAAAAGGAAGAAAAATCAGATTTACCAGCCGTTTCGACCAAAGACTGGCAGTTGATCTTGGTTAATCGTGACAATGTGAAGCCTGAGCTGAACCCACAATTAACAGATGTGGATGCTATCAAAGTGGATAGTCGGATTGTAGAACCGACTCGTCAATTTTTAGAAGCGGCTCGAAAAATTGCCCCAGAAGAAACCTTGATATCA
>NZ_KQ969691.1:87323-94784 GCF_001578955.1 Streptococcus parasanguinis | reverse complement strand
AAAATTGCCCCAGAAGAAACCTTGATATCAGGCTATCGAAGTGTGGCCGAGCAAACAGAGCTCTATAATGAACGTGTTGCGCAACTAGAGGCTAGTGGCCTTTCGCACGAAGAAGCTGAAAAGCAGGTGCAGACCCAGGTACAGGTCCCTGGTGCGAGTGAACATCAGACGGGGCTTGCGATTGATATGAGTGTCGAAGCTGGCCAAAGTGATGAGTTGGGCTTGCAGCTGGCTGCCATCGCACCACAATATGGCTTTGTGCTTCGCTACCCAGATGGGAAGAGCAACATCACGGGTGTGAATTTTGAGAATTGGCATTTCCGTTATGTTGGCGTAGAAAATGCTCAGTATATGGCCAAGCATCAGCTAGTATTGGAAGAATATATTCTGCTCTTGAAAAAAGCTGGCAAATAAGAGGAGATTTACTTCTCTAGGTCTTAAGAATGATTTTTAGCACTCTTGAAAAAAGAGTGCTAATTTTTTGGTTTTTTCTCTTGACTTTCTTTTGGATGGGTGTATAATAGAATCATGGTTTAGCACTTGAGTGTTTAGAGTGCTAAAAAATGAAAGAGAGGTGAGGTCATGGTTACAGAACGTCAAAATGAGATTCTCAATCTTGTTGTCGATATCTTTACCAAGACCCACGAACCAGTCGGTTCAAAAGCGCTACAAGATGTGATTCAATCCAGTAGTGCGACCATTCGAAACGACATGGCTGCCCTCGAAAAACAAGGCTTACTAGAAAAGGCCCACACTTCGAGTGGACGGATGCCTAGCCGAGCTGGTTTCCAATATTTTGTTCAGAACTCGCTTGATCTAGAGCTGATTGATGAGCAAGATGTCTACCAGGTGGTGAAAGCCTTTGATTTCGAAGCCTTTAAGTTAGACGATATCTTGGATGCTACGGCCAAGTTACTAGCCCAAATGACGGGCTACACCGCAGTGATTCAGGATGTTGAGCCGACAAGACAGCGCTTGACTGGTTTTGAGATTGTTCCATTATCCAATCACGATGCCTTAGCGGTTCTAACCTTGGATGAATCAAAGCCTGTCACCGTCCAGTTTGCCATTCCAAAGAATTTCTTAACCAGTGATTTGGAAATTTTCCATCAGCTGGTTCAAGAGCGCTTCATTGAAAATACAGTCTTGGATATCCACTACCGCCTGCGGACAGAGATTCCACAGATTGTACAGCGCTATTTCAAGACGACAGACAATGTGCTGGATCTCTTTGATTACGTCTTCTCGCAACTGTTTCAAGAACTGGTCTTTGTAGAAGGAAAGGTTTCATCATTAACCTACGCCGATCTTCAGACCTATCAGTTCTTAGATAATCCCCAACATGTAGCCTTGGAGTTGCGAGGGGGAATGCCAGAGGACCAAATGACCCAGATCCTGGTTGCGGAATCCCAAGAGAAGGCCTTGAAAAATGTGACGGTGATTAGTCACAAGTTCCTGGTTCCTTATCGTGGGATGGCCCTCATGCATGTGATTGGTCCCGTAGAGATGGACTACAGGCGTGTGATTAGCCTGGTCAATGTCATTGGCCGAGTACTGGTCATGAAGTTGACGGATTATTACCGTTACCTCAACAGCAACCATTATGAAGTAAATTAAGACCAAATGAAAGGGGTGTATGCCTTGACAGAAGATATCAAAAAAGAAGACGTGAAAGAAGAGGAAGTTGCCCAAACAACTGAAGAAGTTGTAGAGGAAAGTAACCAACCTTCTGAGTTAGAAGAAGCACAAGCGCGTGCCGAAGAATTTGAAAACAAATACCTTCGTGCTCATGCAGAAATGCAAAATATTCAGCGCCGTGCTAATGAAGAACGTCAACAATTACAAAAATACCGTAGCCAAGATTTGGCAAAAGCGATCTTACCATCACTGGACAACCTCGAACGTGCCCTTGCCGTAGAAGGATTGACAGATGATGTGAAGAAGGGCTTAGAAATGGTCCAAGAAAGTTTGGTACATGCTCTGAAAGAAGAAGGAATTGAAGAAATTCCAGCGGACGGAGCCTTTGACCATAACTACCACATGGCCATCCAAACCTTGCCTGCAGATGATGAACATCCAGCAGACACCATCGCACAAGTCTTCCAAAAAGGCTACAAACTCCATGACCGCATCCTGCGTCCAGCCATGGTAGTGGTATATAACTAGGCTAGAGAACTTAAAAAACTTGTCCGAAACGACACTAAACTATGAAAGAAAGATAAGACGCAAGCCGGAGGCTTGCAAGGAAGATATTTCCCGCCGTGGTGAAAGTTTCAGTAGCTTGTGCTACTGAAACAGGGGATTTTTGAGACAGTAGGCTCAAAAATAAGTGATGAAATCCCGAAGGGAGTTGCTCACATCCCCACCACTTAAGGGAAATATCAAAAAGAAAAAAAGAGAAAAAACAACGAGGAGAAAAACATATGTCTAAAATTATCGGTATTGACTTAGGTACAACAAACTCAGCAGTAGCAGTTCTTGAAGGAACTGAATCAAAAATTATCGCAAACCCAGAAGGTAACCGCACAACTCCATCTGTAGTTTCATTCAAAAACGGTGAAATTATCGTTGGTGACGCTGCAAAACGTCAAGCAGTGACAAATCCAGATACAGTGATCTCTATCAAATCTAAGATGGGTACTTCTGAAAAAGTTTCTGCTAACGGAAAAGAATACACTCCACAAGAAATCTCAGCTATGATCCTTCAATACTTGAAAGGTTATGCTGAAGATTACCTTGGTGAAAAAGTAACGAAAACAGTTATTACTGTTCCTGCATACTTCAACGACGCACAACGTCAAGCAACAAAAGACGCTGGTAAAATTGCTGGTCTTGAAGTAGAACGTATCGTCAACGAACCAACAGCAGCAGCCCTTGCTTATGGTTTGGATAAGACTGATAAAGAAGAAAAAATCTTGGTATTCGACCTTGGTGGTGGTACATTCGACGTATCTATCCTTGAATTGGGTGATGGTGTCTTTGATGTATTGGCAACTGCAGGGGATAACAAACTCGGTGGTGACGACTTTGACCAAAAAATCATCGACTACTTGGTAGCAGAATTCAAGAAAGAAAATGGTATCGACTTGTCAAACGACAAGATGGCTCTTCAACGTTTGAAAGATGCAGCTGAAAAAGCGAAGAAAGACCTTTCAGGTGTTACTTCAACACAAATCAGCTTGCCATTCATCACTGCTGGTGAGGCTGGACCTCTTCACTTGGAAATGACATTGACTCGTGCGAAATTCGATGATTTGACTCGTGACCTTGTAGAACGTACTAAGACTCCAGTTCGCCAAGCCCTTTCAGATGCAGGTTTGAGCTTGTCAGACATTGACGAAGTTATCCTTGTCGGTGGTTCAACTCGTATCCCTGCCGTTGTAGAAGCTGTTAAAGCTGAAACTGGTAAAGAACCAAACAAATCAGTGAACCCTGACGAAGTAGTGGCTATGGGTGCTGCGATCCAAGGTGGTGTGATCACTGGTGACGTCAAAGACGTTGTCCTTCTTGACGTAACTCCATTGTCACTTGGTATCGAAACAATGGGTGGAGTCTTCACAAAACTCATCGACCGTAACACAACAATTCCAACATCTAAATCACAAGTCTTCTCAACTGCAGCAGACAACCAACCAGCCGTTGATATTCACGTTCTTCAAGGGGAACGCCCAATGGCAGCAGATAACAAGACTCTTGGACGCTTCCAATTGACTGATATCCCAGCTGCACCTCGTGGTATCCCACAAATCGAAGTTACTTTTGACATCGATAAGAACGGTATCGTATCTGTTAAAGCGAAAGACCTTGGAACTCAAAAAGAACAAACCATTGTTATCCAATCAAACTCAGGTTTGACAGACGAAGAAATCGACCGCATGATGAAAGATGCAGAAGCAAACGCTGAAGCAGATAAGAAACGTAAAGAAGAAGTTGACCTTCGTAACGAAGTAGACCAAGCTATCTTTGCGACTGAAAAGACAATCAAAGAAACTGAAGGTAAAGGCTTCGATGCAGAACGTGATGCTGCCCAAGCTGCCCTTGATGAGCTTAAGAAAGCCCAAGAAGACAACAACTTGGATGAAATGAAAGCAAAATTGGAAGCCTTGAACGAAAAAGCTCAAGGACTTGCTGTGAAACTCTACGAACAAGCTGCAGCAGCGCAACAAGCTCAAGCAGGAGCAGAAGGCACACAAGCAACAGGCAACGCAGGCGATGACGTCGTAGACGGAGAGTTTACGGAAAAGTAAAACAATCCAGTGGATTGTTTTAGCGGAACCTCTTGAAATAAAGAAAGGTTCCGAGATTCTAGGATTCCTTTAATCCGAAACTCAATTCAGCCTTACTAGTTCTAAAACAAAGTATAATCGACTTTGTTTTAGAACGTCGTAATGATAAAAAGAAATCCAGAGGTTGCAACCCAGCCTCTGTTTTTCGGTAAAATAGAGGATGTTGCCTATGAAAAAAGTACTTTGTATCATTTATCCTAATTTTTCTCTTTATGAGATAACTGCTTTAACGAGTACTTTAGCTCTGTCTTTTGATGTTACGATTGATTATGCCGCTTCAGATCATTCGGTAGTGGTCTCTGAGGATGGCTTGCCTTGTCAACCAACGAAAACACTAGATCAAATCCGTATAGAAGAGTATTCTTGTGTGATTTTGCCCGGAATGGTTAACATTGGACCTGCTCTACAGGATGAGAAATTGATTTCGTTCTTGAGGGACCTTGGTGAGCAAGATATCCTCATTGCAGCCATTTCTTCAGCGCCTCTTTTATTAGCGAAAGCAGGTCTGTTGAAGGACACGAAATTTACAGGTGGAATTTGGCAAAACTTCTTTGATTATTTTGAATTTCTTCCACGTGAGAATTTCCAACCCAAACTGGTTGTGCAAGATAAACAAAACATTACGGCTATCGGTTTTGCCCATCAAGAGTTTGCAAGAAAAGTAATTCTAAGCTTAGGGTTGGCAGAGAATACGGACAACTATTTTAAAGAACGAAACGACTACTCAGAAGAGAATTTGATATTTACTCTATCGGACCAAGAGTTTGATCAAGTGAAGCGAAGTATAGAAAACAGCCTCTAAAGATTTACATGAAAATTATAGAAAGGAACAAAGAGTGTTCGTAACTGAACACGGGTTCCAAAGTTTCTAATTCAATATAAAAGAAAGGAACTGAACCCGATCTAAATCGTGGTTTGATTCACAACATCAATAGAAAGGAACAAAGAGCGTTCGGGGAATTGAACTCGAGCGGAAAGCTTGGAAATTAGATAAACCGCCTAAGAAATCAGGATTTCTTGTCGGTTTCCTAAATTTCAGTCGCTTTCTGTTCGCTCTTAGTATCTTGTATGAACAATACTGAATTTTATGACCGTTTGGGCGTTTCAAAGAATGCATCTCAAGATGAGATCAAGAAAGCCTATCGGAAATTATCTAAAAAATATCACCCAGATATCAACAAGGAGCCTGGTGCTGAGGAAAAGTACAAGGAAGTTCAAGAAGCTTATGAGACTTTGAGTGACGAGCAAAAACGGGCTGCTTATGACCAATATGGTGCTGCGGGTGCCAATGGTGGCTTCGGTGGCGGAGCAGGTGGTTTTGGTGGCTTTGATGGTGCTGGTTTTGGTGGCTTTGAAGACATCTTCTCTAGCTTCTTTGGTGGTGGTGCAAGTCGTAATCCAAATGCACCTCGTCAAGGGGATGACCTCCAATACCGCGTCAATCTCAAGTTTGAAGAAGCGATTTTTGGTGCGGAAAAAGAAGTCAAGTACCATCGGGAAGCTAGCTGTCATACCTGTCATGGTTCTGGGGCTAAGCCAGGGACTAGTCCGGTGACCTGTGGACGCTGTCATGGTTCTGGAGTCATCAATGTGGATACGCAAACCCCTCTTGGGATGATGCGCCGTCAAGTGACCTGTGACGTCTGTCATGGTCGTGGTCAAGAAATCAAAGATCCATGTACGACTTGTCGTGGAACAGGTCATGAAAAACAAGCTCATAGCGTGAACGTCAAGATTCCTGCAGGAGTTGAAACGGGTCAACAAATCCGCTTAGCTGGTCAAGGAGAAGCTGGCTTTAACGGTGGACCTTATGGTGACTTGTATGTCGTTGTCAATGTTGAGCCGAGCGATCGCTTTGAACGAGATGGCTCAACCATCTACTACAAGTTAGACTTGAACTTTGTCCAAGCAGCTCTTGGAGATACGGTCCATGTACCAACTGTTCACGGAGATGTCGATTTGGTCATTCCTGAAGGAACCCAAACCGGTAAGAAATTCCGCCTCCGTGGAAAAGGGGCTCCAAGCTTACGTGGTGGTGCTATGGGGGATCAATATGTATCTGTCAATGTCGTCACCCCAACTGGTTTAAATGACAAGCAAAAAGAAGCCCTTCAAGCCTTTGCGGAAGCAAGTGATTTGAAGGTCAACCCAAAGAAAAAAGGGTTCTTTGACAAGGTCAAAGATGCTTTAGATGATTTATAAGAATGAACGAGTTTCCTTTTGAGTAAGGAGCTCGTTTTATTTTGGATCGAATCCAAGAACTTCCTCTCCTAATTAAAGAATAATGAGGACCCTCATTGAATTTATTAAGATATCGTGGTAAATTTAAGAAAACGATTACAAAGACAATTTAGGAGGTCCTGATGAAATCACATCAACCACGTTATGCGATTCGCAAGTATGCAGTAGGAGCTGCTTCGGTGCTCATAGGATTTTTTGCTGGCGCTCAGGTTGTAGCAGCCGATACGCCGACGACTACTGAAAGTCCTGCAACGACAGTTCCAACTCAGCCAAGCGAAGGCAAGGCGACGCTCTCCCCCAATGAGGAAGCTTCTCAGCCAACAGTAGAAAAACCAACGGCTCCTGCCCCAATCGTCGATCAAAGTCAACCGACACTGCCTGATCGAGAATTGCGGGTATCAGATCTTGACCGTTTGATTCGCGAAGAAGCAAGCTCTGTCGCAGAGTCGGATATGGCAGCTCAACCAGCGACAGCAGCGACGGAAACGCCTGCTAAAGATCCTGCCCAAGAAGAAAAATTAGCCAAGAAAAAGATTGTATCGATCGATGCCGGTCGCAAGTACTTCTCACCAGACCAAATCAAGGAAATCATTGATGAAGCAAGTAAAACTGGCTATACAGACTTGCATCTTCTAGTCGGAAATGACGGCTTGCGCTTTGTGTTGGATGATATGTCTTTGAAAGTGGGAGATACTTCTTATTCTAGCCAAGCCGTGACGGATGCGGTTGAAAAAGGAACGAAAGCTTATTACGATGATCCGAACGGGACAGCTTTGACCCAGGCTCAAATGGATGATATTTTGGCCTACGCCAAATCGAAGAAAGTAGGTGTCATCCCAACCATTAATAGTCCAGGTCACATGGATGCGATTCTGACAGCCATGGAACAATTGGGGATCGAAAATCCTCACTTTAATTACTTTGGCACTAAAAA
>NZ_KQ969691.1:84542-87303 GCF_001578955.1 Streptococcus parasanguinis | reverse complement strand
TCCTCACTTTAATTACTTTGGCACTAAAAAATCAGCTCGGACAGTTGATTTGGACAACCAAAAAGCCTTAGACTTTACCAAAGCTTTGGTAGACAAGTATGCGGCTTATTTCAGTGGCAAGACAGACATCTTTAACATCGGCTTGGACGAATATGCCAATGATGCTACAGATGCCCATGGTTGGCAGGTTCTCCAAGCTAGCAAGCATTGGCCAGGTGAAGGCTATCCAGAAAAAGGCTATGAAAAATTCATCCAATACGCCAATGATCTAGCAGCCATTGTGAAAAAACACAAGATGAAACCAATGGCCTTTAATGACGGAATCTACTACAATGGCGATACTTCCTATGGCACTTTTGACAAGGATATCATTGTGTCCTACTGGACAGGTGGCTGGAACGGCTATGATGTCGCTTCTTCAAAACTCTTGTCTGAACTAGGTCATCAGATTCTTAATACCAATGATGCCTGGTATTATGTGCTTGGACGGGACAAGGCTGGATCTGGTTGGTACAACCTGGATCAAGGTCTCGAAGGAATTTCCAAGTCAGCGATTGATGTGGTTCAAAAAAATGATGGGGCTAAGGTGCCCTTTATCGGTGGCATGGTAGCTGCCTGGGCAGATACGCCATCCGCAACCTACAAAAAAGACCTTCTCTTTAAGCTCATGCATGCCTTCGCGGACAATAATGCGGACTACTTTGTAGCAGATCCTGAAGTTGTCGAAAAAGCTCTTTCAGAAGCTCCAACTGATTTGGATCACTATACACCGGAATCTCTAGTAGCCTTTGCGGCAGCTAAAAAAGCATTAGAAGGGGCAGGAACAGACACGACTCGAGCAGAGGCCAAAACCTTGATCGACAATCTTAAAGCAGCTCAAGATGCTTTGGTGTATACGGAAAGCTACGCGAAAGAAGTTGCAGCAAAAGAAGCAGCGGAAAAACTCGCCATGAAGAAGGTCATCTCGATCGATGCAGGCCGCAAATACTTCTCACTGGATCAGTTGAAACGGATCGTAGATAAGGCCAGTGAGCTGGGTTATTCTGACTTGCACCTCCTTGTCGGAAACGATGGTATGCGCTTCGTACTCGATGATATGACGGTGGAAGCCAATGGCAAAACCTATGCCAGTGACGATGTGAAAAAGGCCATTTTAGAAGGCACCAAGGCCTATTACGATGATCCAAATGGTCAAGCTTTGACCCAAGCAGAAATGGATGAACTCCATGCTTATGCGACTGCTAAAGGAATCGGCTTGATTGCTGCAGTCAATAGTCCTGGCCACATGGATGCTTTGTTGGTGGCTATGGAAAAATTGGGCATTGAAAATCCACAAGCCAGCTTTGATACGGTTTCAAAAACAACCATGGATTTGACCAATGAAGCAGCAGTCAACTTTACCAAAGCCTTGATTGGCAAGTATATGGACTACTTCAAAGACAAGTCTAAGATCTTTAACTACGGAACAGATGAATATGCCAATGACGCTACCAGTGCGCAAGGCTGGTACTACCTCAAGTGGTATGACCTCTATGGTAAATTTGCGGAGTATTCCAATAGTCTTGCAGCTATGGCGCGTGAAAAAGGCTTGCAGCCAATGGCCTTTAACGATGGCTTCTATTATGGAGATGAAGATGATGTTGCCTTTGACAAGGACGTCTTGATTTCCTACTGGTCTAAAGGATGGTGGGGCTATAACCTCGCATCTCCACAGTATTTGGCAGATAAGGGGTATAAATTCCTCAATACCAACGGAGACTGGTACTATGTTTTGGGAAGAACACCTGAAACGGGTGGTGGTTATATTGAAAAAGCGATTGCCAATGCAGCTGCTACCCCATTTAGACAACTCCCAAGTACAACATATCCAGAAACATCTTTGCCGATGGTCGGTAGCATGGTAGCTGTTTGGTGTGATACCCCAAGTGAAGAATACATCGAAAAAAATGTCTTTGATCTCATGGAAGCTTTTGCCAACCACAACAAGGACTATTTCAAGGCGGACTTCACTGCTCTTAGAAAAGCAGTTGCTACGGTGCCAACAGATCTAGACATATACACACCAGAATCTCGCGCAGCCCTTGCGAAAGTCTTAGATAGCTTGAATTGGAATGTGAGTCGTGCTCATCAAGATCAGGTGGATCAAGAAGTGGCTGCTCTGACCCAAGCCCTTGCAGGGCTCAAGCCAATTACACAAGTGGGTAGCTTGGCTGAAAATGACGTCAAAGCCCTAGTGGAAGACAAACCAAGTCTTGAAATCGTAGAAAAAGAACTTGATTTTGACCTTGTGGAACGGACCAATCCAGATCTCGCTAAAGGAGAACGCAGAGTAATCCAGGCTGGGGTTAAAGGGCAAGGTCTTGAGTATGTAGAGGTTTCGGCACTTGATCAAAGTCGAAAAGTGATCGCTACAGAAGTTGCCACAGAGCCTGTTGCAGAAATTGTTGAAGTCGGTACCAAAGAAGTCGTGATCCCAACAAGCCCTTCAGTAGAAGCACCAGTGAAGTCAGATGTGCTTGTAAACAAAGTGGTTCCAGATCAGTCAACGCCTCAAGTGATCGCGAAGGATCAACCAGTAGCACCAGTAAATATCCCAACGACAATTCCAGCAGCTGTGGAAAAAGAGGTTCGTTCAGAAACAGTATCTTCTAACAAGCAACTTCCAGAAACAGGAGTGGAATCTGCACTTGGACTCGCTTTACTAGGAGCGATCTTAGGAGCAGCAGGAATGGACTTGAAAAATAAAAAAAGAGACTGAGAC
>NZ_KQ969691.1:83756-84349 GCF_001578955.1 Streptococcus parasanguinis | reverse complement strand
GTGATTCATTTTGATCTCCCCCAAGCGCGGGACGAGGAGAAGCTCCGCTTTGCCCTCGATACCCAAACCCCAGAGGATATTGATTTCATCCGTGTGGAGCAAGTAGCGGCTGACTTTCATTCACGCTACAAGAAGCACAGCAAGACCTATGAATTCATCGTGGATTATGGTCGTCCCAAGAATCCCATGATGCGCCACTATGCCACCCACTATCCGTATCCTTTGGATGTGGAAAAGATGCAAGCGGCCATCCAAAAGTTGGAGGGAACCCATGATTTCACCGGTTTCACAGCTTCAGGAACCAGTGTGGAAGACAAGGTTCGTACGATTACAGAGGCTCGCTTGGTCGAGGATGCAGAACATCATCGCCTTGTCTTTACCTTTTCGGGCAATGGCTTTCTCTACAAGCAAATCCGCAATATGGTGGGAACTTTGTTGAAGATTGGAAATGATCGGATGCCGATCGAGCAGATCGATCTAATTTTAGAAAAGAAGGACCGCAATCTAGCAGGTCCTACAGCAGCGCCAAATGGCTTATATTTAAAGGAGATCCGTTATGAGTAATGAATTGATTCTAGCTATTTCAGGAAATG
>NZ_KQ969691.1:82396-83650 GCF_001578955.1 Streptococcus parasanguinis | reverse complement strand
AAATGATATTTTTAGTGGGGGAGGTCTTCACGCAGACCTTGCAACTTATACGACTAACAAACAGCATGGTTTTGTGGCAGTGACTTGTTTGACCGCTATGACGGAGCACGGTTTTGAAGTGATTCCGGTGGATCCGACGACCTTTGCTCAACAGCTCAACTCCCTTAAAGATGTTCCTTTCTCTGCTATTAAACTCGGTCTTTTGCCAAATGTCCAAGTGGCAGACTTAGCCTTGGACTATGTCAAAGCCCATGCGGAGATCCCTGTGGTACTAGATCCTGTCTTGGTCTGCAAGGAAAGCCATGATGTTGAAGTTTCAGCTCTTCGAGACGAATTGATCAAATTCTTCCCTTATGTGACTATCATTACACCAAACTTACCAGAAGCTGAGATCTTGACCCAAAGCAAGATTCAATCGCTCGACGATATGAAGGAGGCAGCGCGTAAGCTCCACGAATTAGGAGCAGCGAATGTCGTGGTCAAAGGGGGCAATCGTCTCAATAAAGAAAAGGCCATTGATGTCTTTTATGATGGGACAGACTTCACCGTCATTGAAGAGCCAGTCTTAGAAAAGAACAATACAGGAGCTGGTTGTACCTTTGCGTCTAGCATTTCCAGCCAGTTGGTGCAAGGGAAATCACCACTTGAAGCTGTTAAAGCCTCTAAAGACTTTGTTTTCCAAGCGATTCAACATTCAGACCAGTATGGAGTAGTACAGTATGACATCTAATCGAACTCAACTCATTGCCCGCCTCTCTATCTTGACAGCCTTGACAGTTGTACTTGGCTACTATACCAAACTTCCAACTCCGACAGGGATCGTCACCCTACTAGATCTTGGTGCCTATTTCACAGCCTTCTATTTTGGACGCAAGGAAGGTGCTATTGTAGGTGGTGTCGGAGCCTTCTTATTGGATCTGATTTCAGGCTATCCTCAGTGGATGTTCTTTAGTCTCCTCTTTCACGGGGGACAAGGTTACTTTGCTGGCTTCAAGGGCAAAGCTCGTTACCTAGGCTTGCTCCTTGCAACAGTTGTGATGGTAGGCGGTTACGCACTAGCTTCTGCCCTCTTTTTAAGCAATGGCTGGGGTGCTGCTATCTCGGACATTCCGAATAACCTCGCTCAGAATTTTGTTGGAATGGCTTTAGGCTATGTGGTCTATTATGCATTTCAAAAGAAAGGAAGCTAATTCATGGATCTGGAGCAACTGAAGAAGGATACAAAAGAAATCTTGGTAGATGTCTTGGAAAAAA
>NZ_KQ969691.1:78806-81582 GCF_001578955.1 Streptococcus parasanguinis | reverse complement strand
ATCTTGGTAGATGTCTTGGAAAAAAGCCGTCTCCACCAAGGACAGATTCTAGTCCTCGGGATGTCTTCCAGTGAGGTTGCAGGAGGGCAAATTGGAAAGGCCTCCAACATCGACATTGCCGAAGCTATTGTCCAGACCTTGCTAGATGAGTTGAATCCAAGAGGGATTTATCTGGCGGTACAAGGATGTGAGCATCTCAATCGCGCCTTGGTGGTCGAGAGAGAATTGGCGGACAAGAAGGAGCTAGAAATCGTCAATGTCCTTCCGAGTCTCCATGCAGGAGGGGCTGGACAACTCGCAGCTTTCAAGTATTTTAAGGATCCTGTTGAGGTGGAATTTATCACAGCCCAAGCCGGGTTAGACATCGGAGATACCTCAGTAGGGATGCATGTCAAACACGTGCAAGTTCCGATTCGCCCTATCTTGCGTGAGCTAGGTGGAGCCCATGTCACAGCCCTTGCCAGTCGGCCAAAATTGATCGGTGGCGCCCGTGCTCTCTACCTCGATGATCCCATCCGAAAATCATAATCAGAACTAGCTTTTAAGGGCTAGTTTTTTTGGATGAAAAGAGAGGCAAAAACGTTTTAAAACTTGCAATTTCAAAGTTTTGTGGTAAAATTATAAGGAATGACTATATTATTTTAAGGAGAGACAGAATGTCTGTATCATTTGAAAACAAAGAAACTAACCACGGTGTATTGACTTTCACAATCAGCCAAGAGCAAATCAAACCTGCTTTGGACCGTGTGTTTGAGTCTGTTAAGAAAACCTTGAACGTACCTGGATTCCGTAAAGGTCATATTCCACGTCCAATCTTCAACCAACGTTTTGGTGAAGAAGCTCTTTACCAAGATGCTTTGAACGATCTTCTTCCAGCAGCATACGAAGCAGCTGTTAAAGAAGCTGGAATCGAAGTTGTAGCACAACCAACTTTCGATGTTGTATCTATGGAAAAAGGTCAAGACTGGACATTGACAGCAGCTGTTGTCACAAAACCTGAAGTAAAATTGGGTGCTTACAAAGACCTTGAAGTGTCAGTAGAAGTTTCTAAAGAAGTAACAGACGCTGATGTGGATGCTCGTATCGAACGCGAACGCAACAACTTGGCTGAATTGGTTGTTAAAGAAGGTGCTGCTGCAGAAGGTGACACAGTTGTGATCGACTTCGTAGGTTCTATCGACGGTGTTGAATTCGACGGTGGTAAAGGTGACAACTTCTCACTTGGACTTGGTTCAGGTCAATTCATCCCAGGTTTCGAAGACCAATTGGTTGGACACTCTGCTGGTGAAACAGTTGACGTGATCGTAACATTCCCAGAAGACTACCAAGCAGCTGATCTTGCAGGTAAAGAAGCGAAATTCGTGACAACGATCCACGAAGTAAAAGCAAAAGAAGTACCAGCTCTTGACGATGAATTGGCAAAAGACATCGACGAAGAAGTTGAAACTCTTGCTGAATTGAAAGAAAAATACCGCAAAGAATTGGCAGAAGCTAAAGAAGAAGCATACAACGATGCAGTAGAAGCAGCAGCAATCGATCTTGCCGTTGAAAACGCTGAAATCGTTGAACTTCCAGAAGAAATGATCCACGAAGAAGTACACCGTTCAATCAACGAATTCCTTGGAAACATGCAACGTCAAGGTATCTCACCTGAAATGTACTTCCAAATCACTGGAACAACTCAAGAAGATCTTCACAAACAATACGAAGCAGAAGCTGAAAGCCGTACGAAGACAAACCTTGTGGTTGAAGCAGTAGCAAAAGCAGAAGGCTTCGAAGCAACTGAAGAAGAAATCAACGCTGAAATCGAACAATTGGCAGCAGATTACAACATGCCAGTTGAACAAGTTCGCAACCTTCTTTCACCAGAAATGTTGAAACATGATATCACAGTGAAGAAAGCAGTGAACGTAATCACAAGCACAGCAAAAGTAAAATAATTGAGAAAAAAGAAGAGCCTTGAGGCTCTTCTTTTTTCTGATTTCATGGAGAATCCTGGAATTTTCCTTTGACGAAAGGGGAAATTTATCGTACAATAGAGTGTAACGATAAAATGCGTGATAGATTTAGTGACGAGAAGTTTTCAATCTGTCATTGAGGATAGGATGAGGTTTAAGACCGGATCCTTCTCCATTTAGGAAATGAAACATAAGGAGATTTACCCTTGGAATTAGAAGTATTTGCTGGACAAGAAAAAAGTGAACTTTCTATGATTGAAGTGGCGCGTGCGATTTTAGAATTACGCGGACGTGACCATGAAATGTACTTTAGCGATCTTGTAAATGAAATTCAAAATTACCTTGAAAAATCAAACAGCGAGATCCGTGAAGCTCTTCCATTGTTCTACACAGAATTGAATGTAGATGGAAGCTTTATCCCACTTGGAGATAACAAATGGGGCCTTCGTTCATGGTATGCCATCGATGAAGTTGATGAGGAAATCATCGCTCTTGAAGAAACAGACGAAGACGAAACTCCTAAGAAACGGAAGAAAAAACGTGTCAATGCCTTCATGGATGGAGACGAAGATGCGATCGACTACAACGATGATGATCCAGAAGACGAAGAAGTTTACGAAGCAGATCCAGCTCTTTCATATGATGAAGAAAATCCAGATGATGAAAAGAGTGAAGTCGAAGCTTACGATGCTGAAATCAATGAAATCGTACCAGATGATTTGGGTGAGGAAGTTGAATTAAGCGAAGAAGACGACGAAGAAGAGGATGCTGAAGACGAGGAAGAAGAATAAATCATAAGAAGAGGCTGGGACAAAAGT
>NZ_KQ969691.1:77225-78185 GCF_001578955.1 Streptococcus parasanguinis | reverse complement strand
GAAGAAAGAGCTTGAACAATGGGCGCTCCAGTGTCAGACAGAAGAAGTAGTGGCATCTCCTGTCATCAAAGGGTATACAGACCTCTTGCAAAAAGTAGGGCGTAGCATCAAGAAAAATCCCCCAACAGTCCTAGCTCTTATCCGAAACATCCAGCATCGAGGAGCTCTTCCTCAGATCAATAGCATCATTGATATCTATAATGTCGAATCTCTGAAGTCTTTTCTCGCGATCGGAGGACATGACCTAGATAAGATTGAGGGACCGATTGAATTTACAGTGAGTCAAAGAGACGATCTCTTCCTCCCGATCCTTTCTAGTGAAAAACGTGTCGCACCGACAGATCCTGTCTACCGGGATCAAAAAGGAGTTCTGGCTTGGTTGGATGTACGCGATAGTGACCATTACAAATTTGAGGAGACTACGCAAAACGCCCTCTTTGTCATTCAAGGAAATACCGAGACATCAGTCGAGATGCGTTTAGAAGCACTGGAGCGAATCCGCAAGGACCTTGCTCTTTGCATGTCTCAGCTTCAATTTGAGAAATTTCTCGTCACAAAAAATGGAGTGGAAAAGGTCTCGTAAACAGCGAAAATCATTTTCATGAAATTTTCAATTTGACAAAGTAGACCATTTGCGGTAAGATATTGTTCGGGCACCTCATTTTGAGGTCGGAGCTCCCTAAGGATTAGGGAGCTATTTTTGTTTTTTCTGCAAAGAGGAATGGCCTCTACAACATTAGAAGAAGAGGAAAGCACATGTCAACAAAATATATTTTTGTCACGGGTGGTGTCGTATCATCCATCGGGAAAGGGATTGTCGCAGCAAGTCTTGGTCGCTTGCTCAAAAATCGTGGATTGAAAGTGACCATCCAAAAATTTGACCCTTATATCAATATCGACCCAGGGACGATGAGTCCTTACCAACACGGGGAAGTATTTGTCACAGACGATGGCGCAGAG
>NZ_KQ969691.1:59330-77205 GCF_001578955.1 Streptococcus parasanguinis | reverse complement strand
AAAATTTATAGCGAAGTCCTTCGCAAGGAACGTCGTGGAGAATACTTGGGCGCGACTGTACAGGTGATTCCTCATATTACAGATGCCTTGAAAGAAAAGATCAAACGAGCAGCGACGACGACGGATTCGGATGTCATCATCACAGAAGTCGGGGGAACAGTTGGAGACATTGAGTCCCTTCCTTTCCTTGAAGCTCTTCGTCAAATGAAGGCAGATGTTGGTGCTGAAAACGTTATGTACATCCATACTACCCTTCTTCCTTACTTGAAGGCTGCGGGAGAAATGAAAACCAAGCCGACCCAACACTCTGTGAAAGAATTGCGTGGTCTTGGGATTCAACCAAATATGTTGGTCATCCGTACAGAAAAACCAGCTGGTCAAGGAATTAAGAACAAGTTGGCTCAATTCTGTGATGTCGCACCAGAAGCTGTCATCGAATCACTTGATGTGGAACATTTGTACCAAATCCCATTGAACTTGCAAGCACAAAATATGGACCAAATCGTTTGTGACCATTTGAAATTGGATGTTCCTGCAGCAGATATGACAGAATGGTCTGCGATGGTTGACAAGGTTATGAACCTCAAGAAGCAGGTCAAGATTTCCTTGGTTGGAAAATACGTAGAATTGCAAGATGCCTACATTTCTGTCGTTGAGGCCTTGAAGCACTCAGGGTATGCCAACGATGCAGAGGTCAAGATTAATTGGGTCAATGCCAATGATGTGACAGCTGAAAATGTAGCAGAACTCCTTGGAGACGCGGATGGGATCATTGTCCCAGGTGGTTTTGGTCAACGGGGAACAGAAGGAAAAATTCAAGCCATCAGGTATGCGCGTGAACAAGATGTCCCAATGTTGGGTGTCTGCTTGGGTATGCAGTTAACCTGTATCGAATTTGCCCGTCACGTTTTAGGTTTGGAAGGGGCTAATTCATCCGAATTGGATCCAGAAACCAAGTATCCAATTATCGATATCATGCGAGACCAAATCGATGTGGAAGACATGGGAGGAACGCTCCGTCTCGGTCTTTACCCATCTAAACTCAAACGAGGCTCAAAAGCAGCCGCTGCCTATGACAATCAAGAAGTGGTGCAACGTCGCCACCGTCACCGTTATGAGTTTAACAATGCTTTCCGTGAACAGTTCGAAGAAGCAGGATTTGTCTTCTCAGGTGTTTCACCAGACAATCGTTTGGTCGAAATCGTTGAAATCCCAGAAAACAAATTCTTTGTCGCTTGCCAGTACCACCCAGAATTGTCAAGCCGTCCAAACCGCCCAGAAGGACTTTACACAGCCTTTATTACAGCGGCAGTTGAAAACCACGATAGCAAATAAGAATCAAGGATGGGTAATAAGTACTCAGCCTTTGGACTATAATGGTAGTAACTACTTGACGCAGTGGTTGATTGCTCAAAGCACTGCTTTGAGGTGTCAGATAGGACTTGCGAAGCAAGCTTCCAAATGAGGAAAACAAAGTTTCCTTTATCCGCAAGCTTCAACAGTCTCCCAGACGGTTGAAGCTATGCGGAGTTGGGAAGATTGAAAAGGTTTAGGGAATCTTTTCAAGTTTTTAATTAGTTGGAGTTCTTTCCCACTCCCTTTTGTGAGAAAATGACAAACTTTGAAAAAAGTTTGAAAAAATTCTTGACAAAAAAGTCGTTGATTGATATACTAGTAGAGTACTCAATCGCGGGGATGGCGGAATTGGCAGACGCGCAGGACTAAGGATCCTGTGACCGCTTTAGGTCGTGAGGGTTCAAGTCCCTCTCTCCGCATCGGATCAAGATAGCTTCGGCTATCTTTTTTTATTTCTAAAATTATTTTAGTAGAATAGAAGGAAAGTGAAATGAGCTATAAGAGTGTTTGCATATCCTTATTTTGATATTACAGAGGTATTGAAATCTCCGAAAAGAGGGAATCCTCCTCATTTATCTTAAGAAAGTGCTTAAAGATACAGGAAAAACTAGCAATTTCATCTAAAAAGTGATAAAATAAACAATGTAAGTGGGATTAGCCCCACAAAAATATATAGGAGGCCTATGACTAATGGCAATCGTTTCAGCAGAAAAATTTGTCCAAGCAGCTCGTGACAATGGTTATGCAGTTGGTGGATTTAACACAAACAACCTTGAGTGGACTCAAGCTATCTTGCGTGCAGCAGAAGCTAAGAAAGCTCCAGTACTTATCCAAACTTCTATGGGTGCTGCTAAATACATGGGTGGTTACAAAGTATGTAAAGCCCTTATTGAAAACCTTGTAGAATCAATGGGTATCACTGTACCAGTTGCTATTCACCTTGACCATGGTCACTACGACGATGCTCTTGAATGTATCGAAGCTGGTTACACTTCAATCATGTTTGACGGTTCACACCTTCCAGTTGAAGAAAATCTTAAATTGGCGAAAGATGTCGTTGAAAAAGCTCATGCTAAAGGTATCTCAGTAGAAGCTGAAGTTGGTACTATCGGTGGTGAAGAAGACGGTATCATCGGTGACGGTGAATTGGCACCAATCGAAGACGCTAAAGCAATGGTTGCTACAGGAATCGACTTCTTGGCTGCAGGTATCGGTAACATCCACGGTCCTTACCCAGCAAACTGGAAAGGTCTTCACCTTGACCACTTGCAAAAATTGACTGAAGCTGTTCCAGGATTCCCAATCGTATTGCACGGTGGATCAGGTATCCCTGATGATCAAATCCAAGCAGCTATCAAACTTGGTGTTGCAAAAGTTAACGTTAACACTGAATGCCAAATCGCATTTGCAAATGCTACTCGTCAATTCGTACGTGAATACGATGCAAACGAAGCAGAATACGACAAGAAGAAACTCTTCGACCCACGTAAATTCTTGAAACCAGGTTTCGAAGCAATTACTGCAGCTGTTGAAGAACGTATCGACGTATTCGGTTCAGCAAACAAAGCTTAATTAGACTATATAAGCTTGAAATGAAAGGGTTTGTCCAATATGGACAAGCCTTTTTCTTATGTTTTGCCACAGATTTGCCACACTTATTGTGTAAGAGTATCAAGTATAGGTATAATTTGATCCTTTGTTTTTTTAGTGATATGCAAATAAATTTCTGTTACTCGACTACCTCTAGAATGTCCAACACGATCTTGAATAGCCTCTAAAGGTACTCCTTGTTCAGCCAAGAAGCTGATATGCGTGTGTCGGAAGATATGAGTTGTAATATGTTTCTTGAAACTAAGCTTATTGTCAATATCGATTCCTGCCCGTCTCGGGTTTCCCTTGCGGTTTAGTTTACCATTTTCTGAAGAGTTGAGGAAGTTGTTTAAGACACTGTAATGAAGAGGAGTACCATTGTAATCAGGTTTATGGATGCTCTTAGAGGTGAAAATCCATCCATTATCTTTATAATCAGGATTGAATCTTATATGTTGGTGATTTAACTCAATTTCCTCTTTAAGAATTTCGATAGCCCTTTTAGATAATTGGACATTTCGGTAACTTTGTAAGTTTTTTACATTACCTTCATAGCTATCTTCTGAGGCTCCTCCATGAGTAGCACGAGTTCTAATAACTGAGGCTATATTTTTATTAAAATCAATAGCTTCCTCCTTTAAACCGAGCACTTCACCAATACGCATTCCGGTTAATGCTTGAAATTCAAAAATACGTGCATACTGTTCATTGTACTTACGAACAATGGATAATACTTCTTTGAGTTCCCACGATTCAAGATATTGATCTTCTATATCCGATTTCTTTAAACGATCTAATTCGTCAGAAAGCCCTTTCCTACCAATACTTATATAGGGCATTGGATTTTGGTCAGGAGAAATGTAATCATGAAGAATGGCAAACTTATAGATTGATGTTAAATCGGATTTTACACCTTGTGCGAGTCTTTTATGGTTTCCTATAGGATAAAGATTATCAAGTATATTTTTAATTAAACTAGATGGAATATTTTTTAAAATCGAATCCTTAGGGATTTGCTTAGTAATATGGTTACGGTATCTACCATCTTCACCTGCTAATGTTTTAGGAGCAACTAGTTGTCTTTCAACTCGTTCATTATGCCATTCATTCCAGACCTCATCAAGCGTGATATCTGATTTTTCTAGAAGAATTGTTCTAGTCAGCTCTTCATAAACTTTATTGGCCTTCTCTTGAAGTTCTTTATGAATAATAGCTTTAATTTGCGGAGACAGTTTTATTTTTCCTGTGATATCCTTTTTATTGGCGATAGTATACCAATCAGATAGAATTTCTCTGCGTTTATTCGTTAACGGGTTATTGAAGTAGGTTCTAAATTTTACTTCAATATATCCAGTTTTATCAGCAGGTCTTGTTGTTTTTTGAGTAATATTAGCTATTTTAACTTGCTCCATTATCCCACCTCCTTAAATCGTTTATTTTGCCTATAGCGTAAGAAATTTAAGAAACCCTCGAAATTGATCCAAACAGTTCTGTGACCGGAATTAATCACATAGTCTTTGAATTGGGGATTCATTCTCATCTCAGTTAGCAGATTGTTTAAGGTCTTCAATTTTAATCCTTCAAATCTTTTCATTAATGCTAACTTATCACCCCATTCGGCTTTGCAGTTTTCAACTGGTACGTATTTAAGCTTTAGCATAAATAACTCCTTTCTATTTTCCAATAACATAAGTAAATTGTTTTGCTGTTTCTGCATCAAAAGTGCGGTAGCTAACGACTCCTAGTCCTTTGACGTTTGATTCAGAGATAAGAATGAAGCCATATGATTTGACTTGTTCCACAAAGGCGATGTGAACATATGTTGGATCTGCTCCAAATATTCTCCTTTAACGCAAAAAAGACCCGATTTTTCGGATCTTATTTTATCTTTTAATTAATTCATTTTTTTTCTGAAGCTGCTTAAAGTGGTAGTCTAGTTTATCCAATTTATCTTCAAAGTGCAATTTCTTCATACTTTTATTATCTATCTCTTCGAAAAATAATAATAACGTATTGATTTTTTCTGTCAAATTCTTTTTTAGGAACTTGGCATCTTTTTTATTATCTGACTTGAGTTTAGTTATCCAATACTGTAGCTCGGAGATAGCCTGTGGATTGTTTGGTTCTGATGCGTAAAATTTTAATGCTGTGTTGAAATTTTGCTGAATTTCTATAGCATTTTCACTAGGTTTCTGTCTTTCTTCAATTATATGTGCGATTTTAGGCTTTGCTTTATCGTATAAAACTTTTGCCCCTACCCCAAGTACAAAAGCTGCAACTACAGCTAAGGTAGCATTGCTATTATCAGTGTTTTCGTTTTTATGGCTATCGGAAACTGGAAGTGGATCGGAATCTAAATTCTCAGAATTGTCTTCGTCAATGAATTCAATTTCTTGATAGGGTTGAATTCTTTCATTTCCTAATACTACACCTCGTACATCTACTTCTCCATTTAGATACTTTTGATACATATCATCATCTATCTTTACTTTTGCGTTTAATTCAACCATAATAATACCTCAAATGTACATCATAGAAGAATTATAGCATAAAAAATTCAATAGTGTGTTAGTGTCCAATAACATAAGTAAATTGTTTTGCTGTTTCTGCATCAAAAGTGCGGTAGCTAACAACTCCTAGGCCTTTGACGTTTGATTCAGAGATAAGAATGGAACCATCCGATTTGACTTGTTCCACAAAGGCGACGTGGCCATAGGTTGGATCTGCACTAGCTTGTCCTGGGCTGAAAGACAGTGCGGAGTGTTCGGTAGGGGTATGAGTTGTTTGGTAACCTGAGGCATTCATCCATTGGCCACCATTTCCCATATACTCTCCAAAGCTAACACCGACTTCTTTTCCTCGGTTATAGACAAACCAGGTACATTGTCCCCAGGGATAAGACAGACCTGTATAGCTTGAGGTATTGATTTCTTTGGTGAGGCTGTAGCCTTGTGGTACGTCCCCTGTTGTGACACCACCTCCGTCTCTGGTTTTTCCTGTCGTTTGTTCAGGGGCCTTTGGTGTGCCTCCATGATCATCGATATAAGTATCGAGTTTTTGCATAGTTTCAGCTCGTCTTTTTCCTGAGCCAGAAGTATCGGTGAAGTAGACCCCACCGTCTGTTGACGTATTGAGGGAACCAGTCGCAAATTTTTGAGCTTTGTCATCTTGAACTTTGAAGGTTTCATTTTTATTGCCAATGATGGTCTGTTTGGTGAGTTCCACAACTGCCACTTCATCGTTAAAATTATTGGCATTTTCTGGATTAGAGTCAAATGCTCCAAAACCAAACATGTTAGAGCCTGGATTTGTAGCGACTCCAGCTGTTCCTAGTGAGCTTTCATTTAAGGCAATCGCTACAATGGCACGAACATCCAGATTAGACTTAGCTTCCCAGTCTAGGAGCTTTTTCCCATTGATGCGTTTCTTGTCATAGGAGATTCCTAAAGTATCTAAAAAACCGTCCAATTGCTCTGCTTTAATACCATAGCGATGGACGAGTAAATTATGGGTATAGGGGTCTCCATTTGACCAGTGGTCCGTGTAGGTTGCACCGTTTAGTGATTGAGAAGAGCCTCCAGTGCTACCTCCTCCGACGGCTCCCATAATGATGATAATGATAAAAACAGGAAAAAAGAGAGGTATAAGACTAGATAATAGATACCATTTTAGTTTTTTCATTGGCTCTCCTTTCACCTTAATGTCTGATATAGGCTGTAAATAGAACAGTCCCAAAGCGCCATTTGGCATCTAAGACAACAGAATGGGCTTTCGTTTGTGCAATGATCTGATCTTTGTCTTTTTCTGAGACTGGAAATAAAAGAAGGAAATCGACGGAGCGTTTCCCTTCTTGGTAGGCCGTAAAAAGTGTCTCTTCAAGTATTCTTGGAAAGGCTGTTTTTGAGCGTATTTTAGTATTCATTCTATTCTCCTCTCAATTGATTTAGGCGTTGTGTTAAACGATCTCGTCTCTCAATATTGGCTCTTATCTTATCGTCTCGTGTCATGGTCTTTCGATATGCACGGGTGAAGGCATTAGATCCTTGGGCTTTATACATGGCTTGAGGGTCCTTGTAAGCATCCAATCTCCGTTCTAGGGTATTGATACGGTGTTGTTTGAATGGCGACATCCACTCTTCTCTGAGCGTTTGGAATTCATCTTCTGAACGAGGTATTCCTTCTGACATGATTGGTGCCTCACTTGGAGGTGTTGGGCTCTCTTCTTCAATTGGCTTGAAATTATCAGGTGGTGCCTGTGTTGGAGGAATGATTGGTTCAGGACTTTCTGGCGTTATTGGAGCTTCTGTTGGCCCAGCTGGCATGACTGTCTCTGGTTGGCTTGGGTCTTTTCGGGTAAAGAAGGAGCCTGCATTTTGGAAATGACTCTTGGCATTCATCATCACCCCAGTCCCAAAACCAGCTCCGGCCAATGCAAAGTTTCCCAGGTGTTGAGCCGTCGCAAGACTTCGTGTTGGGACTTGTGAAGCAACCTCTTTAGTTTTTGTGACGCCATGTTCAACTTTAGTCCCAATATCTGTCGCAACCATTCGAGCTTTGGAACCAAGAACGAATTGGAGGAGTTGGCCTTTAAATCTCCAAATGAGGAAATAGATGACACCTTTAGAAACCACTGATACTAAGAGTTTGAAGACAAGACCAAATAAGAGAAGGGATGGTAAGGTTTTTAGAACACCATCAAACCCATTTGTGACCATGTTTTCTATCATTTTTTCAATATAGAAAATAAGGAGTGTTAAGAGAGTTGTAATTGCTGGAAAAATCAAGCCCCCGAACATAACTTTAAGCACTCCAAAGACCAACTCTTGCATCCTTGGAACAAAAGACATGAGAAGGACTACTGGGAAAAGTAGAATCATGGTGAGGACAAGGATTTGAGCTACTACATTTAAGAGCTGGATAAGGATAATGGGGACGGCTAATACAAAGGCTTCTACAATTTTAAAAATCACATAGAACATCCGAGTGAAGATGAAGTCTGGCATGGCTGAGACCCAACGGTTCTTTTCACCATCATCGTTGGCACCATCTCCTAAATCGTCTAAATACTTGGAACGGTCTTTGGCTTTGACTGCCTTGAAGTTCCCATTCTTATCACTAGTTCCAAGGACTTTACTGTCGTCAAAGACTTCTTCTTTCCCGTCTTGGCTGTTCTTGTATTTTCCATTTTCTTGGCCAGTATTGACAAAGACATAGGCTTTATAGGACGTTTCTGCAATATAGCTATCTGACATCGAGTTTCCAATTTTAATAGACTTGTCTTTGGCATAGTCAACCTTAATACCTGCAATCTTTTTGGTAACGTCTTTAGAGACGTTATTAACGGTATCGAGGAGATAAAGCCCACCAGAGGTTCCAGCGACTGTCCCAAAGTACCCCAGAGCTAATAGGAGTACTAGACAGACATGGAGGAGCGTTCTTGAAAAAGAGCCTTTTGAAAAGAAATACTGGTAGAACAGGTAGAAAGCTAAAACCAAAAGCAAGGTGCCTACAAGTGATTTGTTGGTAATGTTGCCAGAATTAGAGCCCGTAAATCCGTGCCAAATACTGCTTGCTCCATGAAAGACATAGGTTTTATAGGTGGCGTAGAGATCAATCTTTTCTAAGATGCGAATGAGGAGGGAAAAGAAGCCAACGACGGCATTAAGAATGAAAAAGAAGAGGTTTACGAAGAGTTCATTAATTAGGACCCAGGCTCCATTAAAGGAGCCAAAGTTGGTTGGTTCCATGTAGGACTTTAGGGAGAAGATATCCACTCCCTTGAGCTTGGCAAAAGCTTCTTGCATCAGTTCACCTCCTAACTAGCGTATTTATTTTCGAGACTTGAAGAGACTGTTGCTTTCATTGGTTTTAGAAGCATGTCAATATCCTCAAAGAGATTATGGACGGAAATCATATTAAGATTACCGTAGACATCGTAGTAAAGGCACTGACCAGAAATCATATTATCAATCCATTCAAGGTTACTTTCAGTGACTTCGAGATTGACGTGTCTGAGAATATCTTCACGTTCAGCTTTTTCATAGAAGGCAAAGATAGTCCCAAATCCAGTCGTGTCATCTTCATTTTCTGCATCGTGGACAGATTGTGTAATCAGTGCTAAGGTATTGTTTTTGGAGCGTCCAATACGTCTCATATTTTTGATAACGGCTTTTCCCTCTGCGGACTTCATGAGAATCCAAGCTTCGTCAAAGAACTCAATGGTATCTTCATTTTCATTGCGTTCTCCAAAGTGGGTACAAAAGGCCCCAAGCGCAAACATGAGGGCAATAGAGTTCCGTTCGTGGTCTGAAATCTTTGTGGAATCATCCTTTGGGAGCTTGAGGTTATTGACTTCTAGGATAGTGACTCGGGACTCATAGTTAAGACCTGGTGTGCTACCATCTGAGAAAGCGAGTTCCAAGATGGAGTTTGTCACAATGGACGTCAGGTAGCGACCCACTGAGGCAATTTCAGATGAGGAAGCCTGTCTTAAGGCTTCTAGGACATGTTTAAAGCCGACGTTTTCACCAGCTACTCGACGTTCTACGATAGCATTGATGGCTTCTGTGATGGCTGTTTTCTGGTCCATTGTGACATCATCTACGGCTTGTAGTAGAAACTCAAGCATGTTCTTTGCGACTTCTACAGCTTGTTCCTTATCAAGGACAACAATGGGGTCTAGAACTCCGTGGTTTGATGGCAGTGAGCTGTCTAGTGTCACAAAGTTAAAGTTGTCAATCTGTTTTTTGCGTTCAGGGTAGCGTCGTGCAAATTCAGGGGAATTGATTACCTCTTGATAGTGATTTCTAAGTTCTCGTTTGGGGTCAATATAGAGGGTTTTGACATTTTGTAAAGCCACACTCAAAAAGATAATCTGAGCGAGGAAAGATTTTCCTTGTCCTGTCGCACCCGTAATAATGATATGTGGGTTCTTGGTAATCTTTCCAGCGATATCTTCTTTGTTTCCGACTGTGGCATTGTAGAGGACGATATTTTTAGAGGAATCAATGGCTTTAGCGATAGAGTCCCAACGTCCCGTCCAGTTATCTACTCGTCCTATATACCAACCGATACGGTTTCCTGAGGACGTATTGGTAAAGGGCATGAGTTCTGAAAACCCACGGGCTGTGACCATATGTGTCCAAGTACGTGTTCTCTTTTGGAGGTTTTCCCCGTAGAGTAGGGCTTGAAAGAGGTAAGGACCATCTTGTGAAGCTTCACTGATTTCAACACCCATATCATCAAAATAGTTGAGAACTACTTGTCGTCTTTGACGAAGCTGATTGACGCTAGAAGCAGAGACGATTAGATAGGCTCCATATTCAATGATCTCTTCCTTGTTTCCAACTTTCTTCATCAAGTCTTTTAGGGAGATAGATCCCATGATGATTTCATCTTGTTGGACGGTGTCCGTATTTTCAGCTTCCTCCATGATGTTTCGATAACGGGTATTGGAACGTCCCATTCTCCCCTTAATTTTGTTGGTATCAATGAATTCTGCCTTGATGCGTAGTTCTACGGGAAAGTTCAAGCGTTGGACAAATTCGCTTAGGTGAAAGCCGTTGAATTGCACGGGAAACTTTCCAACAGGAAGAATAGTCACAAAAGAGGAACCATAAGGACTTTCGAGCTTGAGGAAGCCTCCTTTTAGGACTTTAATCAGGGTGTCTGTGATATTAAATTGGGAGCGATTAGCAAGGACCTCCTTTTTGTAGTGGGGAATATAGCGGAGGTATTGCATCCGCTGGTAGTAAAAGAGTTCTTCATTGGTCAGACGTTTGGCACGTAGTACAGAGAAGGCTTGGAAAATAGTGAATTCGTCACTTCTGTAATCGTCATACCATGTGGGACTCAATGCGTATTCGTAGCCAAGACCTTTTGCGATTTTCTCCGAGAACTCATTAAAACTCTCATAGGCCAAGTCTTTCACCGTTGCCCCGTGATTTTGTTTGCGTAAGGTCACTCCCACGACCCAGTCAAACTGATAAGGAATTTCCATTTCATCCGTGAGACGGTCAACCGTGTAAAGAAGGAGTTCTTCTCCCAGATCACGGCTATCATCTGCCAATGCTTCTGAAAAGTCCCTCATTTTCTCTTCTAAGAGATAATCTTTAGGAATGAGTGAAATCTCAAAGGACTTATTTTTCTGGAGCTTTTTTATCATTTGAGCAACTGTAATCTTGTGTTTGTCCTTTTTCTCTTCATCTGTAATGGTAATGGGAGTATTGGGAATACGGTAATAGGCTACCACCGTTCGATCTTTTTTGAGGGCTAGATTTTCATAGGTTTCCTTAATGGGATAGGTTAAGGTAATACTCATAAGACCTCCTTTTCTATAGTTTTGTTTTTTCAAAGACAATTTCTTCTAATAGCTCTATTCGGTCTTCATGGTAGATTGCTTTTTTATTGAGCTTGAAATCCCAGAAGTAAATCAGGTAGTCCCCAATAAAAACGTGCATCTTCTTACCGTGTGGCTCGTATTCGGTGTAGAATTTAGCAAGTTTATAGGGGAGGTACCAGTAGAGCAGTAGTGAAATAGAGTGTGTGAGTTTTGCGAGGGGAACCAGGATGAATCCTCCAAAGAGCAACATAGCTACAAAAACGAAGGTAAAGACAATGAAAAATGATAATTGCATTGGTGTCGCAAAGTACCAAAGGCGAGTTCCCTTTTTTGTCTTGATTTCCTGGATCCAATAGGGGGCGTTTAAGCCCTTACTGTAGTCATAGAGTCTTTCGTCAGTCATACTTAAAGTCCTGAATCGATACCAAAGAGTCGTAGGAACCAGCCGACCACTTTTAGGATGTCTTGTCCTTTTGCGATTGAGACAATGACAGCATAGAAGCCTACGACTGAGAAGAGTTGAAGCCAAGAACTGTTTCGCCAAGCTTTAATAGCCAACAAAACAGCGATAGCGGTGAGAATCCAAATCCCATCGCCTTGGAGGAAGGTGCGTAGATTGTCTGTATTCATAGAGTTCTCCTAATCTTTATCGTTTGCGTAGTTGAGAGGAATGGTGTGTTCTAGTTTTGTAACATAGTAGCTCTTGTCTTTTTCTGAGAGCGTGAAGGTGAAGTTTTCAGAGTGTGTCGTTCCCCCCACCTCAAAGGTTGCTTGGACATAAGCAATGAGATCATCCCCATCTTTCTTAAGATAGGTATAGTCAATCGTTTTAAAGGTGGTATTGGCTACAATTGCAACGTTCTTGGCAATAAGGTTGAGGTTGTCTTGGTTAGTGGTATAGTTGGTGAAGAAGACCTTGAGGAACTTTTCAACCTTCTTGTGCTGGCTGTCTGAGGCGTGGTCGTTAGCTGTTAGTTGGAGTTGATCGTCTTCGCTAAAGTGTCCAGCTTGTGAAGAGTCAATGGCAGAGAACCAAGGGAGTCCAGAAACGTAGTATTTCCCCTCTTTTTCATCAAAGGGAATATTAAATCCTGTTACCAGTTCTTTTTCCTCGGTGTCTTTGTCATGTTGGGTTATTTCCTTGTATTTAACCTTGTAGGTGGCTACCTTACCCTCTACCGTGACTAATTGTGAGTAGAGCAAGGTACTTGGGTTACGCACTTGACCTTGTGCTTTGACGTCTGGAACGAAGTTATAGAAGCTGTTGAGGTGTTCAACTTGTGCTTGTTGTTTATCCCCTTCTTGTGGGAGGGTAAAGTAGGCATAAACATAGTCATTGAGATAATACTGGAGCTTGTAGTCGTACTTACGATTAGCGTTAACAGGCTGTGCTTTTTGTTTTTGAGCTGCTTCCACTTGAGCTTGTAGTGTTCCCACTTTATTTGAGAGTGTGATGGCACGGATAGCACCCGTAAGACCAACAAAAAGGAGGAAAGCAATTCCTCCGATAACAGCTAGATTGACGGTCTTTTTCGTAGTGACTTTTAGCTTTGGTGGACCTCCTTTCTTCTCCACCTTTTTAAAGTTTGAGAGGTATTCCCTTGCTTTTAGTAAGTAACGTTTGGCTTTTATCATAGGACCTCCTTCTAGAGACTAGCGAGTTCGATGAGTTTAGACCCTTTAGCGTAGAGGCGCTTATTGGCTTTTTCAATCTCACTATTGATGTAATAGTAGCCTCGTAACTCATTATGGAGTTGTTCGACTAACTCAGGTTTTAGGTCTTTGGCTTCTTCTTTTTTGAGAAGAGCGTTTAGTTCTCCCGCCTTAGTCCAAGCCTGTTTGTGGTCTTTCTTTTTGAGTAATTCTCCGAGTTCGTTGGTAACTTGTCCAACTTTGGTTTCAAACATCGTTTTAGTAGCCATATCAATTTCCTTTCTAAAGGTTTCGTGATTGTTTTTGATGGTCTGTTGAATATAGGCAATAAGAGAGGGGCGCATTCGTTTATTGAGACTCAGAACTTGACCGTCTAGGGTGAAACAGGCATGTTCATAGTCGTAGAAGCCCCTGTCATCTGGTTGCTTTTCGGTACACCTTCCAGCACATTCATAGTAGAAATCCTTACCTTTTCTAAGGAGGATATATATGTTCCAAAACTCTTGATCAGGAAGAAGAAGGAAGTCTGCTTGATAGATTTTCTTGAGCATGAATTAGCCCTCTAGAAGGTCCTCGTAGCCTAGTGCCTGGTAAATAAAGTCTGTATCAAACCAAAGCCAATCATTGATTTGAGTGTCGGTGGGGGTATTGCCAGAGAAGAGGTCTTCACAAATGGTAGTTAGGGTATCTATACCACCTCGTTCACGAACAGTGTTTAAGGTACTTAGGCCACCAGACCAGGCTTTAAAGTTGTTTAGTGAATTGATTTGAACTTTGTATTCCATAAGAGATTTCCTTTCTAGTGTTCATAGTTTTTGTTGGTTTTGAGGAGTCTTAAGATAGCCTCCCCACGATCAGTAATTTCACCGCTATTTTGAATCATCTTCATGTATTCTGTTTGCATGATTTTGTCTGCCTCAGAAACGAGTGCAAGAGAATTTGCGACTTGATAGGTTAACCAGCGAATGGTCCGTTCGATACTGTAAGGTTGTGGACTGGTTGAGAGTTTTAGGGGTTCAACCCCTCCAAAGAGCCTTTGCCATTTTTCATCGGGCTTATAGGCTCCAAACCGAGTGAGACCATCATAGACTTGGATTTCTTTATTCACGATGCCTCTTGCGATTTCTCCGAGGTCCACACCGTTGATGTATTCCTCCACAACCCCTTGGGCTTTCTGGTCTGAAAAGCGTAGCTCGTAACGGTTCCAGATACCAAAAATCTCCAAGGATTCTTCCAAGGAGATATTTTCCATACGGGCGATTTCGTATCGTTTTTCATAAAAGTTGAAGTAGAGCTGACTTTGTCGGCTCCCAAAGTAAAGGGAAAGACCGTGATTGGCTTCCATGTCCTCGTTATTGGTGAAGGAACCTCCACCAGTGATATTCCATTTTTTGATAGTATCTAGTACAATCTCTTTGGCATAGAGCTTATCAATGAGCTTGGGGATCTGGATATGTTCCTCCTCGTGCCCATAGCCTTTATAGAGCTCGTCTAGGGCGATATCAAGGCGTTTTACCCTGACATCTTGGTAGGCATAGAGAATAGTTTGAAGAAAGGTTTGCCAAGAACCCCCCTTGTGTTCTAAGAGGAGTTCCATCTCCCGACAGCCTTGACCAGAGAGTTGAAGACACGTTTGGTAGTTATTGGTCGTAGACTTATCAAAGAAATCGAAAATCCAAATGTTTCCTCGTTGCCACAAGTGGGTATAATTCATGAGCCGTGTTTCTTGGTCTGTAAATTCGCTTAGGTGACAATGAAGAAAGTTTTCACAGAAAGCATCTAAATCCTTTAATTTAGGAAAGGTCAATCGTAGATAGTCGATTTGAGCCCGAAGACTATTTTTATCGCAATCTTGATAGTAACCGAGACTTTCTTTTAGTTCCCTAAACTTATCAATCGTCAGTCCTCTTTCGCCTGTTTCATAAGAGCGGTAGGTTCTAGTTGGAAGATCAACAGCTTGTGCAAAGGCTTTTTGGCTAAGGCCTATTTGTTTTCTGAAGTTCTTGATCTGAAAGGGACTCATTTTAGTCATTCATGGGAACACCTCCTTTTGACTAAGTGACACACTTTTTGGGCCAAAGTGACACACTTTCTAAATCCTGAAAACCCAACTCCCACAAGGAATGAGGAGGGGTTGACGTGGCACTTTGGCCAAATGTAACCCCCCTATTAGAAATCGGGGGTTGAAGTCTCATCATGGCCTAGGAACTTCGGGCTACGGTCTGCGCCTGACCTGTGGTCAGACTTGCCCTTGCCCTTGTCCTAGCCCATGATGACTAAGCGTCGCTTCAACAGCTTTTGGATAAGATTTGCGTCCTCCCTCCTCAAAGAGGATGAGAATTTCAAGAAGGAGTTCTTCTTGAAAAGAATCAACTAGAATGGCAGAGTCCGTCCGTTCGAAAACAATGCCTTGTTCTTGCAAGAGATAGATAATCTTTCGAAGCGTTGCCATTTTGAGGTCCTCTTCCTCCGCAAATTCCTTGAGAGGACGCCGATTGGTTTTAGTATTTAGAGGTTCTTCCTCCTCTATTGATTCAATCGTTTCTGGTTGAGGTTGGACTTCTCCAAAGACCTCAAATTCTTCGCCATCATATTCCATAATAGGGATCTTTGCGTAGGAATCATAGAAAGAGAAGCCTTGGTCAAGTGGCACGTAAGGTGAGAAGAATTCCCCAGCCAAGTCCCCATTATTTGCGATATAGCCTCGTCCTTTAACTTTGACGCCATTGATTTCATCAAGCTTTTTGAACTCTTTGGTTTTATTAGCATCTCCAAACATCATGTCGTAACCTGTTGATTCCAAGTGGCCAACTGAGAGACGTTTCATAAAGTTATCTCGAAGAGCTGTTTTGATGAATTCTCCATCAGGTCGTTGCATGGCAAAGATGATAAAGACACCAGCTTGACGCCCTTCTAGGACGAGCTGAGAGAGGTATTCCATGAGTTCAGATTGGAGACTATAGTCACGGTCAATCTTGGCCATAAGGGCTGCCCACTCGTCGACGAGGATGAATTTGGGTGTCATACCGTAGTATGTAAAGTTCTTTCCAGCTTGAAATTTAGGTGACGTTGACATAAGCTCGTAGCGTTTTTCCATGAAGGCGACGTTCTCTTTAAAACACTGGATGATATCTTCTTTATTTGTATAGACACGACCATGAAAGACAGGTATCTTTTTGAGACCAGCCAAATCAGAGTTCTTTGGATCACAGATATCCACAAAGCCAATCTTAGCCAGTGCATAGATAATAGTCATAAGGACAACGGTTTTACCACCACCGGTTCCCCCACCAATGAGCAAGTGAGGCTCTTCAATATAATCCCAAGTGACGTCTTTCATAAGTTGGAGTTTAGAGCCCTTGACCTCGACCTCATTAATGGTGATACGGCTATCAATGCGGTTGATGGCAATGTCATAGGTGATAAACCGTTTATCAAAGGTTTTATTACGAAAGTCCCCGTTAAACATGACTTCAAGAGTCGAGCCAAGATTGAGAAAACGGTCCTGAAATTTATTGCCTTCTAGGATAAAACGAACTTCAATCTTGTAGCGAGACTGTTTCAAGTAGACCTGAGGAAGGACAATCTTTTCAATCGTTTTGTTTTCACGTCTGATATTTTTAATCAAATAGAGGTTATTTTCTATCAGGAAGCGAGATAAAATCCGTAGGCTATTAATCTTTTGGAAGAAGACGATTTTCTCGTAACACATCCGATTCAGTAGGTAAGCCACCAGGCAAGAAGCAACAAGGACACCCCCGATAGAGTAAACTTGTGGCAAGGGATGGTCCTTCAATTCTTCTAGGTTAAGATAGCAATAATTTCCAATCGCTAACAAAGAAGGGAACCACCAGATAAACCAGGTGATTCCCCGAATATAACGATAAAAGGCCCTAACTCTTATCCCACGATAGGTAAAGAGCTTCATCCTGCATCACCTCCTAATTATCCTTTTTGTTGTCTAGAGGTTTGTTTTCCTTGATAGGCGTCCCTCCATTCTTTTTCTTGATTTTAGAAGCAAAGAGCTTGTAAATATCATTACGATTAACGTGAGTGTGAGTAATGACGATATCTTCAAGTTCAACCTCTTCTCGATATTTAATCCCTAAGTCTTCAATTTCAGACTGTGCCATATCAGCAATGGTGAAAAAGAGGGTTTCATGTTGGACAGAAGAATGAATTGCGACAACGATCCCACGGATTTCTCCTGTGTTGACTTGGACGAAAGAGCCGTCAGGATTTCGTTGGGTGCGATCTTCTTCAAAGATGATATCAGGGCCTTCAATCCCACGGAAAGATAGTTTTCCAAGGACTTCAGGTACGTTTAGACCATCCGTAATGACACGATAGGTCTTATCCGCAATTTGTAGTTTTTCTCCATAGTTTAATCCAATTTTAGCCATAGGTGTTTTCTCCTTTTATCTCCTATTTTTTGATGATTAATTTTTCCGCAAAGACATTTAGGGCTGGGGCAACTGAGTTACCGTTTAGAGCCGTGTCTGAGAGAAAGATAGGGTTGACCACTTCCACTAGAGCATCTTCTGGGAAGACGGTGGTAGAAGCAGGGGTAATGATGTGGAAAGCCCCATGTTTTTCACTATTAAGAATATGGCGTTGGTATTTACCCTCTTTTCCAAAGATAAAACGAGGGGCATTCCCTAGTTTTTCATAGTAAGCAGGGCCAATAAAGTCAGGTTTCATAACAAGTGTTTCTGGAATCATAGAATTTTCCTTTCTAATTTTGAGCAAAATAAAAAGAGTTAAGCTAATTGCTTCACTCTTGAGTAATAGTGGGTAAATAGTTTACGTTTAAACTGTCGACTATAGAACTGAATATCACCACTAGGATAGCTGTTTCTACGAGCTTCTTGGACTAAATGATCGAGGTCAATAAGAGCTTGTGTATAGAGTTTAGCTTGTAGTTTAGGCGAGTAG
>NZ_KQ969691.1:38633-59310 GCF_001578955.1 Streptococcus parasanguinis | reverse complement strand
ATAAAAGAAAGACTTAGTAGCTTGAGAGTAAGTCCATCTCAAAAGATAGACAGCAGTAAAGAAAAGTTGTTTGGTTGGAAAGATTCCTCTTTCCACGGTGGCAACGTTTAGCAAGGTGCTTTGCGTTAATTACCATCGTTTGCCCGGCCAATCTCTTTAGGTAGTCCTTGTCATACCCAAGGGATTCTCTTACGCAATCTTGCGCAACCAGTTCACTTTACTATTCGGCAAAAGTGCTAATCGTCCGAAATGCGTGGAAGCCCACAAAATACTTGTTTTTATCTTCACTTCAACCAAAAACGGACTTGACTTTACTTATCAAAACAATTACAATAAAGGTACGAAGTTTATGTGTTGTTCTGATGGTCAGTCCTCTGGTTGTCAGACGCACTTTTTATTTAGTTGTCAATGATCATAATGCTGAAAGTTTGGCGTTATTATTTTTAACATAGATATAACTATCAGCTATATTTAAATTATATAACTAACGGTTATATCTGTCAAGGGATAATTTGAAAAAAATAAAAAATTTTTTAGAGGTTTAAAATGGAATTTTCGGAACGCTTAAAAGACCTTAGGAAACAAGCAGGATTAACGCAAGTCAATGTAGCAGAGAAACTAGGGATTTCGCAACCAGCCTATGCTTCATGGGAACGTGGGGTCAAAAAACCAACGCAAGAGAATTTAGTGAAGATTGCCCAAATTTTAAATGTATCGGTCGATTATTTAGTAGGCAATTCAGAAGAAAAATCTGATGAACTAGATAATATTGAATTGCTTTTCCGTATGAATTCAAAGGGATTGACTGAAGAGGAAAAAGAAGTCTTCAAGAAAGAGTTGATTGAGTTTATGGAAGAACGGAAGAAAGCGTTTGATAAAGGAAATTAGAAAGCATATGATTAAAAGATATAGTAAATTGAGCGAGTTGGTAAGAAGACTAAAAAAGGATGAAAAGAAGTTTGGAGAAAAATATTATTACAGAGGTCAAATCCATTGTTGGCCCATCCAGTCATCAGTTTCTCGTGTTAATAATAATCCCGAAGAAATAGAAAAAACAGAATTCTTTGTGAAGAAACTTAGAGAAAATAGAACCTTAAATTTACAAAATGATGATGAATACTTGAATAAATGTCTTGCTATAGCTCAACATTACGGATACAAAACAGACTTCATAGACTTTACGACTAGTATTGAGGTGGCAGCCTATTTTGCAACAGATGGAATAGGAATGCATCCAGAATATAAATATGGTTATTTATGGAGAATTTCGGCAAAGGAAATAGAATCTATAAAGTCTGTCGTTAAAAAAGCTGTCAGACTGCTTGAACAAACTAATAGCTTAACAAATTTTCAAAAAGAGAATCTTGAAAGATTAAAGACTGCTGATTATAATCCTTTCTTTGATTTCTCTATTCCTGAACTATCAAGAATGAACAATCAAAAAGGGATATTTCTTTGGGATTTTTTAAATATAGTTACATTCTATTACTTTAAGGATAGAGAAGCAGACTTTGAATTTAGACATGATGGACAGGTATACTCAAGTAATACAATAAATACAGAGATTATTTATCCTAAACCTAATGTACTAGAATCAGAAATAGAACGGTTCAAATCAATTGAAGCAATGAAAGAATTTAAAACGTCAGATATTTTCAAAGAAGCTAATAAATTAGTCTTGAGACCACGAAATTCTCTTACTTCTTGCTACTTAAGAGATAATAAATGGCCTTGTGATTTCGGTAAAACTTCGGGATTATTTGAGCGCTCGATTAAGGAAAATATAGTAAAAAAAGTAAATATAGAAAATGATGAAAATAATTTAGTAAATATTATAAGAAACAATCGTAATAATATAGAAAATGGAACAAAAATATCAGTTGATATTGGAAATTCGAATTTAAACAGTGTTATCAATGAAACAATTGATACATTGGTTTACTTTCCGTACACTGAATCAGAGATAAAAGAAGTAGTCAAAAATATTGTTGAGTTTAATAAAATTAATGATAGTAATGTATCAGAATTGCTTTATATAGGAATGAAAGACTCTATGGGGGTAGAAAGTTATGGATATGTTCCGTTTAATATCATAGAAGAAATTATGGAAAAGAAAAGGAAAGAAATTAAAGAGAGTAATGATAAAAATCTTTCCAGTGAACTACAGCAAATGATAGATAAAAAGTACACCTGGAAATTATTTTTAGATTTAAGTCGTTGCCCTAAAAAAGTATTTGAGTTTTCGGAGATAAAAAATATCTTTATTCAATATATATTACCTTATCAATTTTTATATAGATCCAAAGAGTATAGAATTTATGTTCCGACTTTTTTAGAGATTTTTGGTCCAGAGTGAATATAAATTATTGTGGACAAGCGTCCACTTTTTTTATATACTAAACTCAACCTAAAAGGTTTAGTTGATTTGTAGGTTGTACTTAAAGGAGGTACCATTCTTTGGACGAATTGTATACAAGAGTAAGTAGTGCAACAAAACAGGAGTTATATCAGTATATGAAGGATGACGATATTTCATTATTAGGTTATAATTTCACTTATTTTTTTCAATATTGCATTGAAGAGAATCAAATCCAAGTGATTAGCCACCACTTTTCTAATCACAAGATAGAAGGCTTGACAGTAGTTAATACATTGTCGAATGAAGGTAAAAATCAAGTAGTAAAATATGCTCGTGACTTGGTACAAAAAGAGAAAACGCAACAAGCAATATCAGTTTCAGAAAATCTCTATGAGTACCATGTATACGAAAAAATGTCTGCTGGTATTGGTGCATTAGTTTACGATGATAGAGACTATGATACTGTTTATTTTGATGAAGAACTAGCTCATGATTTTGCTTCATGGGTATCTGGAGACTCAATGGAACCAAAATATGAAAATGGTTCAGTAGCACTTATTCGTGAGACAGGTTTTGATTATGATGGTGCAGTTTATGCTGTAGTATGTAATAACCAAACCTATATTAAACGAGTTTACCATGAAGAAAATGGTTTACGTTTAGTTTCTATTAATCCAAAATATGAGGATATCTTTATATCTTACGATGAAGATCCACGAGTAGTAGGTATCATTGTTGGAAATTTTATGCCATTGAAAGAAGGAAGAAATGGATAGAAGAAATCTATACACAGGTGATTTACAAATAGATTACTTTTCTGAAAGCTACTCACATTTTGAGGAGGATTTCTAAAGGTACTCTAATATGAGCGTTCCACTAACATTTTTGACTGATGATATTCTTTGAACGATGGCATTATGTCACACTAACTATTTCAGATTAAATCAAGAAAATGCTAAAGATGGAAGAAATCATTATTTTGTTTTTAAAGTAAAGCAAAGAAAAGAGATGAACAATATAAGGATGTTTGAATATAGTCACCATGTATTAAAGAAAGAAGGATAATAAAAAGTACGGTAGAATCTGTATCTTTAGTAAGATTTTAGTGAATAGTATATTACTAAAAACATAATATTCCAATCATATGCAATCGTAGTTCATATTTTTAAAATATGCTACAATAATATATCAAAAGCTAAAGATTTGGAGTTATCCTATGAGCATTTTTTATGTATTCCAAAGGAAAGCTTATGTAGAAGAACTTAAAGATGGTTTTGTTTTGTCCCCTAAACTAATTAAAAGTAAACATCAAAATATTGGTTTTTCTATAAAGACTAAAATAAAGAAAGGGGATTTTATTATCCATCATTGTAACCGTGAGATAAAAGCCATAAATGTTACTAAAAGTGATTGTTACGATTCTACTAGAACAGCTTATAAAATGGAGAACGTAAGTAGTTGGAATAATGATGATTATAGAGTTGATATCGATTATATGGTACTAGATACACCAGTCAAATTAGCAGATCATAAATATTGGTTACAAGAACACTATAGTGAAGACAGTGTATTTACCAAAAATGGAACTGGAAAACAACAGTATATGTGTACAATTGTTGAACACCATGCACTTAATTTGACAATTCAAGAGTAATTAAAATTATGTGTAGAAGAAGTTAAAATAATTTTCAAATTTATAGACTTAGTGTTTTCATAAGTACAGAAAAGTAAGTATTGATCAACTCTTACGTTTATTATGTGAAAGAAGAGGTGTTGAAATATATGAAGCAGAAGCTTTCCCAGATTCCATTCAAATTTTGGTTGGTATGCCATCCAAACTATATATTTCTTCATTTGAAGATGAAATTTTAGCAGTAGAAGTCTTACAAGAATGTTTATTTAGGAAATGGATTAAGGTGGAAAAAGAGATTTTGAAGTTGAGACTAGAGCTATTGAAAGGGGTGAGTGATAGGTGACAAAGGAGCATTATATAGTTGCACTAAAAAAGTCAATTATTTTGATGAATCTACAGTAAAGGATTTTTCACAAATTGAATCTAAAGGAAAATCAACAAAAATAACTGAAAAAATCCCAACAGTAGAAAGTAAGACTAGTGTAGTAGTTAATACGAAAGTATCAATTAGTAAAATAGTGTGTAAAAAACTGTCTTTGAAAATAATATCGGATGACATAAAACCTTATATATGTGATCCAGCAATTTTAGGTAGTCTAATTTTAGTTAAGGAAGAAACACTATGACTTTGTTCTCTTAGATGAGACTGTGAGGATTAGTTAGTACTTATTGAACAAAGAACAGAGAGTGAGTATTTACAGAGTTATGAGGAATTATTTACGATGAAACCGAGTAATAAATCAAAAAATATATTTTTAAAGTCCTTGATTGTATTATTTATACTTTTATATGTTTATTTTGCCTCCTTTACCTCCAGAAATTCTTATATTGGTATTAGTTCAGACTATAAAGATAAAACATGGATTATTAAAAAAATCCATAGAGGGGGAGTCGCTGCATCTTCAAATTTATCTGTTGGGGATCAAATTTTAGAAATAAATAATAAAGATAGCAAAACAAATTATTTACTGAACAAGATGTTAATTGTTGAACAAGCCACCTCGATTACTACATTACATAAAAATAAAGTAAATAATATATTATTAAATAAAAGATTGAGATTTGATTTTCTTATCTTTAGTATATTATCGTTTAGTTTATTACTTTTATTACTTGTATATTTCAGAAGTCATGAAATAAGTCGAACAAGTCGAAGATATTTTATTTTTCTTTTTTTAACATCGTTATTCTTAAGTTCTATAGTTCCTTCTAGTATGGGAAATATTATTGCTCGGTTTATCCTTATTTTATATATCACAATTTTCCCACTATTTATTGATATTTTTGGTCGGGCATCAACTTTAGATAAAGGAATAGTTCATTTTTCAACAACTTCAAAATTATTGGGAAGTTATTCCCTGGTTACCCTAGTTTTATTTCTTTATTCTTGTTATTTTGACGTACCAATATATGTAACAAGGTATTTATCAAGGTATATTTTTTATATTAGTTTATTATTTTTGATTTTGCTGCTATTCTCTGGGTTTTATAGAAGTTTAAGAGGAAAAAGTTTTGACAAATTGACTATTTTTGTTTCAGTTATACTAGGCGTACTCCCTCTTTTTATTGGATATATTTTTCCTTTCTCATATGAAGTACCAATAATTTTTACGATTCCATTATTAATCTTTCCAATTTTGACTATTTTGAATAGCTTAATTACTAATAGACTAGTAAATATTAGATTTCAATTACCCAATTTTATATTATACCTCTTAATTTCATTAATAGTTACTATTGATTTCCTTTGTTTATTTTTTCTGACCAATTGTCTTCCATACTGGTTTATAATAATTTATATTTTTCTATTTATTTATAGTTTATTGCCAGTTTTAAAGGACTTACTAATTATAAACTCAAAAAAGGAATACCAACTATTAGATAATAACTCAATCTTTTCGGTGGTTGAAGCTGAAAGAGAGGAGATTTCTATTTATTTACACGATACTATTATACAAGATATGATTTATTATAAAAGACAAATTGATGGTTTAGAATTTATAGCCCAAAATAAGGCTCAGGAGATGCTGGATGATGTTATATTCGAGTTAAGAGAGCTTTGTTCCAACATTTATCCATTGATGATTAAAGAACTAGGTCTACAAAATGCTATCTTAGATATCATAGACAAGTTCCAAAAGAAAGAGTCTGTTATAATAACGATGGATGCTAATGTTGATAAATTTTATTTTGAAAACAATGTTGCTAATTTTATTTTGAGATCAATTCGAGAAGTTATCAATAATAGTATTATTCATGGTAATGCAAAAAATATAAAACTTCAAATATACAGCTCTGGGAATATGGTAACAATTGAAGTTATTGATGATGGTTATTTTGGAATGGCTAACGAAGTAAGTTCATCTCATTTTGGTTTAGATGTGGTTGCTGAGAAGTTATTTTTACTTGGTGGCGAATTAATAATAACAAAAAATCCTACCACTGTTAAGATGTTGATACCTAATCGGCGAAAGGAAAAAAATAGTTATGATTAAAGTTGTAGTTATTGATGACCATGAGTTAGTCCTACATGGCTTGAATGAAAGATTAAAGCAAGAAAATGGTTTTGAAGTTGTCGGAGCCTTTACGAATTATCAAGATTTATTACTTTGTCTAAAGTATAAGTCTGTTGATATAATCATTATGGATTTAATGTTGAAAGATATACATGGATTCGATTTAATTTCCAAAATAGAAAGTTTTTATAAGGAACCATTGAAGATTGTTTTAGTATCAGGATTTTACGAAAAATTATTACATAAGAGAGCAATAGAGTTGGGAGTTAAAGCATTTCTCCCCAAAGAATGCTCATATGATGAGTTAATTAGTACAGTATATAATGTTTATAATGGAAATCAAGTTATTCCAGATTCTATTTTGGGAGAAAGAAGCGATTGTCTTTTAACCGAGACTGAAATTGAAATATTAAGATTGATATCAAAGGAATATACTAATGAAAAAATATCAAAAAAATTATTTATTAGTAGAAGAACTGTAGATAGTCATGTTTCTAATATTTGTACCAAATTAAATGTTAATGGTCGAGTAGGTGCGGTAAGAGAAGGTGTTAAATTAAAATTGTTATAATTATTTATTATAAAGTATAAAGGCAAAAAGATATTCGTAAAATACGGATGTCTTTTTTTGAACGTTTTCTTATTATAATGTTGTCTATATATTAAGTATCGAAAGGGGATTAGAAAATGATAGATGTAGACACACTTCTTGGAGACCACAGAACACGATATTTTGGGAATGGTCATAAAAGGACAAATTATGAAATTGTTTTTGATGAAGATAAAAATCAGTTTTATGGAGAGATTACACAATTAGGTTTATGGTCAAATAAGTCTGATAAAGTCATCCAACCACATTTGAGTACATTAGATGGATTAATTTTAGCAAGTTTGCTGGCTGAAAAATAATTAGAATCTAAAAATGAACTGCCAGAGAATTTTTATTTATCCAAATTTACAATTAAGTCTGGAATGAAGCCCATAGAAAATTTAAATAAGGTTCCAGTAGTTCTACGTAAAGTAAAATTAGACAAAGACGGTGTAGAGTTTAATATTTTTGTATTAGATATGAAAGTTGAAATAGAATTTCAACGGTTTGCAGTCTTCTCGAGAAATAATAATGAGGAAAATATTGATAAAAAGGACTATCTACAGAATCATTTAAAGGATATTCATCATAACATCTATGATGTTAGCTTTTTAGAAACTTTAGATACTGCAGATAAATGTTCTATTTTTTGTAAAACAAACAAAGTGATCAGTAAAAATAAAGAGTATAAAGGAATATCATCAAATCTTTCAAAAAATTATTCCTTACTTGAATTATTAATCATTTTTTCTCAAATGGCAGAGATGTTAGCTTATCATGCAGATGATATTAATAGGGAATGCAGTGAAACTTTGTGGATGAAAAATGTTTCAGCTGAAATTTCGGAACTAATACCAAATGGTGAATTAGAGCTATTAGGAAAAATTACTAAGAATAAGCTCCTTGATATGAAGGGAAAAAACTGGAAAATCTTTGAAATGTCGGGAACAGATACACAAAGTAGAATTAAGATTTCAAGTAAAATTGCTCATCAATTACCTGAATCTGATGTGGAGGTATTAAGTGATGTCCAATAAAGAAATTAGACTTGTTATCTCTGGTACTTACTCTACTGGTAAAACGACTACAGCGACTGCTTTATCTATCGCAACTGGTATTCCTTTAATAAATGCTCTATCAGCTAGAGAAATTTTAACAGATTTGTACCCTGGCAGGCGTTTTCAAGATATGAGTGCAACAGAATTGATGGCTCTCGGTCTAAAGAGATTTGAGGAACGAATCAGAGAAGAAGCAATTCTATATAAAGAAAATACAAGCTTTATTTCGGATGGTTCCGTATTAAACGAGTGGGTATATGGTACGGTTCGGATGAAAGTAGGAATAAATCCAGGTTCAAATTTACCTCATAGAATTGCTAAGGCAATACTCGGACTTCCTGGAAGAAGCTTTTATAAAAAATATATGAGTGCCTATGGGCAAGTTGCAAAAATCCATTCACAGCAATGGTATACTAATGTCGTTCATCTTCCTGTTGAATTTCCAATGTCTGCTGATGGACATCGACCTGTGTCTGAACAATATAGAACTTTATCAGATAAAGAAATTCAGGAAAGTTTTATTTCTATTGGAAAAAATCCAGAGTTAGTGAAGGGTAACCAAGTAGAGCGATTAAAAAAGATTATTAGTTTATATGATTTGCCAATTGTTGTTCCAATTGAGGAGGCAATTTCTAAAGCAGAAAAAGTAATAAAGACGAATAGGGAATCTGTCTCTAAACGAATTATTGAACAATATAAAGAACCAACGTTAAAAGAAAAAATTAAATTTATATCAGAATTTTAGGAGAGAAAATGATTTCATTTAACCATATTAGTAAGACCTACCAAGTAGGAGACCAAGAGGTAAAAGCTTTAGATGACGTTTCTTTTTCAATTGAAAAAGGAAAATTTACAGTTATTTTAGGTCCATCTGGTTCTGGGAAAAGTACGTTATTGAATTTACTTGGGGGTATGGATAGAGCAACAGAAGGAAGCTTTGTATTTGATAACAAGGAGATTACATCATTAAACGATAATGAACTTTCAATTTATAGACAGGATATAGTGGGATTTGTTTTTCAATTTTATAATCTTATTCCAAGCTTAACGGCTTTAGAAAATATTAATATTGCTGCACAGTTAACAGGTAATGTCAAAGAGTCAGAAATTTTTCTAGATAAAGTAGGTTTATCCCATAGGAAAAATAATTTTCCTAATCAATTATCGGGTGGTGAGATGCAACGTGTGTCTATTGCAAGAGCTTTAGCGAAAAAGCCAAAATTATTATTATGTGATGAACCCACAGGAGCACTTGATTCTAAAACAGGTCAAAAGATTATTGAACTACTTCAGGAGGCTTCTAAAGATAAAGATGTAGCTGTTGTAATGGTGACACACAATGCTGAGTTTAAAAAATTTGCTGATAAAGTGATTTATCTGAAAGATGGAAAGATTAACTCGATCATTGAAAACCAAGATTTAGATTAAAAGATTGGAGTAACAATGAAATATCTTGATTTGAAATTAAGACGTGACCTAAGGAAGAATTGGCAGCAATTTTTCTCGGTTTTTCTAATGTCGTTATTGAGTGTTTTGATATTTGTTGGTTTACAAGGAGCCTGGCATGGCTTGGAGAAAAGTCTAGATAGTTTCATTTCTTCATCAAATGTGCCAGATATTTGGGTTCAGACGACAAACTTAACGGATTACGAAGTTGACCAGATAAAATCTTTGGATGGAGTAAAGAGTGTTGTTCCAGAAACAAGAATAACTACAGAGATTGATTCTAAAAGTAACTCAGATAAATACTTAATATTAGATTCTTTTAGTACCTCTTCACAACAAATTGCTAACGTCACTGAGGGAGCTAAATTCTCGTCCACAGTCGATAATGGTATTTGGATAAATAAAGAATATGCAGCTTCAAATAACCTATCAGTAGGAGATAATTTGAAAATTACACTAGCTGGTAAGACAGCTAATGTCAAAATTTTAGGTTTCGTTCAGTCAGCAGATAGAATTTATTTTACAGGTAGTTTAGAATATATTGCTCCAAATTACAATAACTATGCATACGGTTATATATCTAAGAATACAATGGATAAATTACTAGGTACTCAAGTACCAAGTAATTTAGTAGAGATTTACTCCTCGAATGCTGATATTAGAGATGAAATTGAAGATATCTTAGGAAATAAGTTAGTTACTTATTATAATCAAAAGACATTGACAGATGTTTCAGAAGCTACAGATAGGGTAGGGCAAATTAGAAATCTTTCCTATTTATTCTCGTTCATTTTTATTTTGTTAGCTATTCTTGCTATGTTTACAACAATTCGACGACTTATTGAGAGTCAGACAAAAGAGATTGCAGTAATTAAGGCTTTGGGCTACTCTAACTCACAGGTAACCAGACATTATATTTCATTTGGACTGTTGGTAGGGACAATTGGTGCAGTTTTGGGTGCAATAGTTTCACCAGCAATGTCTTGGTTTGTTTTAGAAACTCAAAAGACGATGTTCTCCTTACCTAATTGGCACATTGCATATTCATGGTCTTCTCTTCTGATTATTATATTAGTCATCTTAATATGTTCTTTATCAGCGTATTTTGCATCACGTAAAGCTATTAAAGGTTTGCCAGCAGTCTTTTTAAGAGGTAAGAGTAAAGAGGTTAAGCACGTTTCTATTGAAAGAATTTCTTTTCTATGGAACAAGTTTTCTGATGAGACAAAATGGGCTGTGAGAGATGCTTTTATAAACCGAGTTCGGGTTTTAATGGGGATAATTGGCGTATCAGGAAGTATGATGTTACTGATAGCGGGTATTGGTATGCCAATTTCAATGAATCATCTTGTTGATAAGGCTTATAATGAAGATTTTAGTTATTCAAAACGTTTAACTGTTTCTGACTATGAATTGGCAGATAAAACATACGACGGGCAATGGGTTCAAATAAGTCAAGCTCATTTTTCAAAAGATGATGGTTATAATCGCTTATTAATTGTAATTAGCCAAGGTAATTTTGTTAATGCAACAACAAGTAAAGGAGAGGCAATCAAAGAAGGTGGTCTTTATGTTACTAATGGTTTCGCAGAAGCAGCTAATATTAAAGTTGGTGATAAAATGAAAGTAATTCCTTACCACGATGGTAAAGAATACACATTTAAAGTTAAAGGTATTGTAACTAGTGAGACTAATCAAGGCGCATATATTATGTCAAGTACTTTTGAAAAAGCTGGTGGGGCTTTCAATCCTTCTACTTTGCTAGTTGGAGATAACATCTCTTCAAGACAACTTTCTAATGATAGTAATATTCAATCTGTTATCAAAAAAAATAACCAAGAACGTAATGCTTATGACTTCGTAAATAGCCTAATGAGTGTTTTCTTGATGATTATTGGTTTTGCGTTATTACTGGTCGTTGTTGTGCTATATAATCTAGGTTCTTTAAATTTTGTTGAACGTACTAGAGATTACGCAACTCTACAGGTTTTAGGATTTTCTAAGAGAAATTTACAAAATATTACAATGATTGAGAATCTGATTACAACAAGTGTTGGATGGATGATTGGAATACCTATGGGTATTTTGTTCTTAAGACAATATGTTGCAACTTTCTCAACTATACGTATTGAATATACTGCTTATGTAACTTGGCAAGTTCTTTTATTGGCGAGCTTACTTGTTTGGCTCACATCCTTACTGACAACAGTAGTAATTAGTCGAAGAATCAAAAAAATTGATATGGTAGAAGCCTTAAAAGGAGTTGAATGATAACGGGGGACTCCAGTATGATTAAACAGAGAAGATAAGTATTGATAGTAGATAAGGGATACAGGATAATATGTTTTTCAAGTAGTATTTTTGACTATCTGACATAATTTTTAAAATTACGAAGGTAGAGAGTGATATTGAGTTATTTATGTATTGTTTTTTCTCGTTAATGGTATGAAATATTGAGAATAATTAGCTCAATTCAGTGCTATTTAGGGAAAAATTCACTCAATTCCGATCACTAAATGTTAATCAATAATATTATATTACCGCTTTTAGACATTCAAGAGATATTGGCTCTTTTCTACCATTTGTCAAGTCTATCAAGGCTTTAAGTAAAAAAAGAGATAAGACAGTAGCTATTCTGAGGTTACTGTCTTATTTTTAACACTTTTTGTCAACTGTAGTGGGTGACGAAAAGCTAACATCTAGAGAGAACCTGATAGGTTTTCTCTTTTTGTATGTTCAGAGTGATGAAAACACGCTTTCTAAAGTTAATAAAGTTTCTAAAACCGAAGCCCAGACGTTTGATGTCTTTGATAAGCTTATTGGTTCCCTCCAATTTTGCATTTGAGTACTGTGTTTCTAGTGCATTTTTGATGTATTGCTTGTGTCTAAGAAAAGTCCTAAAGACCGTTTGAAAGTAGTGATTGACCTTGCTTATATTCTCCTCTATGAGCTCAAAAAACTCATCTACCCTCTTCTCTTGAAAGTGAAACAGCAACAGCTGATAGAGGTTATAATAATTAGCGAGTTCTTCTGAAAAGTCTAGTGTCTTCCTAACGACTTCATGTGGACTTAAGGTTTGACCAAAGGTCTTCGAGTGAAATGATTTACAAGATAACTTACGGCTGTCCTTTTGGAAGAGTCGCCAGTGATTTTTCAAGGATCGGTAGGGGAGTGATTTCTTATCAAACTGGTTCATAATGGCAATTCTTGTCTTTAAAAAGGCTCGACCAAGGTGCTGGATGATGTGGAAACGATCAAGAACGATTTTGGCGTTTGGAAAAAGTTTTTTGGCTAGTGGCATATAGGTCCCAGACATATCCATCGTGATAAACTGTACCTGTTGTCGGACTTTCAATGGATACTTCAAAAAGTAGTTTCGTATAGTAGTTTGGCAACGATTATCAAGGATAGTTATGAGTTTGTTTGTCTCATAGTTCTGCGCAACAAAAGCCAATTTCCCTTTCTTGAACCCAAACTCATCCCAGGACATAATAGCTGGGAGTTTGTCATAGTGTTCCTTGAAAGTAAACTGGTCGAGTTTACGATAGACAGTGGACGTTGACACGCGAAGTCTTCTGGCAATATCAGTTAGTGACATCTTCTCAGTTAGGAGTTGTGTAACCTTTTGTCGGACTAGATTGAAGATTTGGCAGTTTTTCTCAACGATAGATGTCTTAGCTACCGTGACTCGTCTACAACTTTTACACTGGAAACGACGTTTTTTCAGACGTAGTAGTGTTGGAGTTCCAGCTTGCTCAAGAAGAGGGATTTTAGAAGGCTTTTGAAAGTCGTACTTGATCATCTTTCCATGGCAATGAGGACATGATGGTGCAGGGGAATCGAGTTTTGCTTGAATCTCGATATGAGTATCAGTTTCAAAAACAAGTGAAATATTGATATTTTGGTCTTTAATTCCGATTAATTCTGTGGTATTCTTAATAAGTCTCATGAGTTCTTCCTAATGATGGTTTGGTTGCTTTTCATTATAGTTCTTATGGGACTTTTTGTGTACACTCAAAAAGCTCTATAATCTCTACAGTGGTTTTACCCACTACAGAAATTATAGAGCCGAGATATTTCTTGGATGTTTTATTTATGATTTAAGATCCTTATAACTCAGAGGGGGTAACATAATAACAAAAATACGCTAAACGAGGTAAAATTATAGGAATGGTTTGGTGGAGTTTTTTCATAGACTTGTCAATATAAAGATATTGAAATAATTGGAGAATACTTGATGTTAGGATCAGTACTTCTAAAAGCAAAAAGATTTGCCATCAACACTTTTCCATATCACCAACTTTTAGCGTAATTGACACACTTATTAATAGTGGAGCGTCCTCTTTTTCACCAGCTGTAAAAGGATTTACTCCAATAAACAAAACTGTAGGTTTAGTATCACCCCAGGTACGGGAAAGTAAGTATCGATATTTCTATCTTTAGATAGTACAGCCTCTTTTTTCATAATTTACCTCCTTTTTTCTTTTATTAAGACCCTCTAAAATCACTTGAAACAAAGTCTTGTCAAACCAGGTTTTACGATTTGTGGCAAATTCAATTTAATATTTTGCCTCCAATTAGCCACACTTTTTATAGAATTAAGAGGAATAATGAAGTTCTCTTTCTATTAATATGGTTGTTTAAAATCTTAAATATAGCGTTTTACGGTGTAATGGGAAGTATGGTGAATAAATCAACTATGTTCAGAAGGCAAAGCTTAATTAAAAACAGGAAAGCAAGGTCCCGTGTGGATCTTGTTTTTTTGTATGGGAAAGGTTGCTTCCAGGGGTTAATTTTTGTACAATATGCCTATGAAAAAATTCAAACTGTGGAGCTGGATCGTTTGTGGCTTTCTCCTGCTCTTTTTAGGTGCTACATTTGTTTTTCATCAATTCAATTTACGAAATGAAAGTAAGCTTCTCACACCCATTGGTAAACAAGTTACAGTCAATGGACATCGAATGAATATCTCTGTTAAAGGAGAAGGGCCTCAAACAATCGTTTTTCTTTCTGGTGCAGGTATCGCCTCTCCTATCCTAGACTTTAAGAATCTATCAGATCCCCTATCCAAAAAATACAAGGTTGTTGTCGTGGAGCGAGCAGGATATGGTTTTAGCCAAGATAGTGATCGTTCAAGAGATGTGATGGAGGTCCTTTCTGAGACGCGTCAAGCTTTGGCGCAAGCTCATGTTTCAGGACCTTATGTGATTGTTTCGCATTCAATGGCTAGTTTAGAGAGTCTTGCTTGGCAAGAGAAATATCCAAATGAAGTGAAGGCTTTGATTGGCCTGGATTGGGCTCTGCCGGAGAGTTATGAGGATTTAAAGGATAATCAGGCCTTGCTTACTGTGGCTTATTGGAGCAGTAAGATTGGCTTATTACGCTACTTTCCTGAGTCCTTATATATAAAAAATCAAACTCTGATCGAAAGTGAACGAAAACAATATAAACTTCTAGCTTATAAGCAGTTGATGTCACAAGCTATGTTTCATGAATCGCAAACGGTAAAGGAAAATGCCAAGAAAGTTCCCTCAAACATTAATCCGAAAATTCCAGCCTTACTAATGGTTTCTAATGGTGATGGTACTAGCTTTAGCCAATCTGAGTGGCAACGTTATGCAGAGAGATTTGCAAGCGACCAGTCTAATGTTCAAGTCGTCTATATGGATGCGCCTCACGACCTCTATCATTATCAAAGCGATGCTATTGTTTCTCGCATTAAAGAATTTTTAGAGAATAATTGAGGGCTTAAAAATCCATTGAGACTGATGATAATAATTGAAAGGTAATGACTTATGAAAAATTCTTATATTTTACTTAGACATGCTCATTCAAGATTTTCAAGTGATGATCTTAATAGAACTTTGTCAGAAAAAGGATTTTCATCTCTTGACTAGTTAGAGTTTTTGAATTCTTTTAATATTGGTTATTATTTTTCTAGTCCTTATAAACGAGCATTTGAAACAGTAAATAGTGCTCTTGTACAATTTGATAAAATAGTTCTTGATAATCGGTTACGAGAGCGAAAATTATCCTCAAGATTTATTGAAGATACTGAGTTCTCATGGAAATTTGCTAGGAATCCTAATCAATCATTTTGATTCAAGTTTTGATTATAAAAAATGGGGACAGATGACTTTTCCAGATTGCTTTCTAGTTGACAAAGATAAGAGTGTGAAAAGAATTATGAAAGTTACATCTAGGTAATCATTTAGTTCAATCTATGTGATTTTATTTTCTGTTATTACAAATAGAATTGAAGGAAAAATAGCCATGATATTCGATCAGTCCTTGCAAGCCTACCTACATGAAGTAGATGATGTTCTTGTAGCTTGGGAAGAAAAACCAAGTGGAAACTTTGAGATGGAAGCTCAGTTGCTTGCAGCCAATTACCATAAAAATCTTTACCGTATTCTTGCATTTATACTGCCTCATTTACAAGAATTTTATGGGTATTTCACAGATGAAGAAGCTACTGAAAAATTGGGTAAACCCATCATCGAGCCAGAAAGACAAACCGTTACTTTCTGCGATCAAACTTTTGATGATATTCATATCTTTTCTTTTGACTATCAGGGGCAGGCATTTGAGAGTCTGGAGAATTTTGCCATTGATGGTTAAGGTCTGTTTTCAGTTTTAAAAAGAAGGAGAGAGACTGATGAGTACTGCTGATTTTGTCTTTATTGAGAGTAAAGGCCCCATATTCCTAGATTTACAAGCCTTTTGTACTGCTTTGAGAGAAAAATTCCCAGGTGTTTTGATCAGAGAAAGGATTAATCCTGAAAAAGCTTACTCGCTTTCTTGGGATTATCAAGGTCCTCAGTTTACCTTGGAAAGTTCTTTGAGCAGCAAGAAAAATGTTTTTGTGATAAATTACTTTGATTCACATAATAGGGTTCAGGATTATGCTTGCTATATCATCTGGCTTCGGAAATGGTTTCCACCTGAAGAGAAAGCTTCCTTTTGTGATGAAGGATATGAGTATGTGTTTGAACTTCCTAGTGATTTATCCCAAAAGGAGTTTGAAAACTACTTACGAACAAGGTTTGATGAGTGAAGAAGAAGTTCGAAAACGAATAATGATATGGAACAGTTGAAAAGGAGAATCAGATGCTTACTAAAGATGATATGTTAGTTGCTTTGCATGATGCAATTACTGAAGACCAAGAATTTGAGTTGGCAGACGAGATTGTAGATGCCATGGAGGCTTCCCCTCAACCCTTTGATTTGGTTGCTCCCATATTAGAACTCATTGCTAACCACCCAGAAGTTGATTTTGGTTCTCCAGGTGAATTGGTACACTTTGTGGAGAAGTTTTATCATCAAGGCTATGAGGATTTATTGTTGGAGTCAGTTCTAAAAAGTCCAACTGTGCATAACATCTGGATGCTTCATCGATGCTATAATGACAATGATCCAAATCTAGTCCGGCAGATTCAGACTTTGGTTGGAGAACTGAAGAAGGATAAGACTCTTGATTCACAAGTAAGAAGCATGATTGAAGACTTAACTTGGTAGAGGTAGGTGATGCAGCATCACCTTTTTATCTTTTCTTAGGGATAAAAATTTTCGATATAAATTAACACTTGTTTTCCTTAGACATTTGCACTATAATAGGGTGTTATTAGGGCTTTCTTTCCTTATGTTGAAAAAAAGGCAGATTTTAGGAGATAGATATGGCAATGATTGAAGTGCAACATCTTCGGAAAAATTTTGTGAAGACAGTTAAGGAGCCGGGGTTAAAGGGAGCCTTGCGCTCCTTTATTCATCCTGAAAAGCAGACCTTTGAAGCGGTCAAGGATTTAACTTTTGAAGTTCCAAAAGGGCAGATTTTAGGATTTATCGGGGCAAATGGTGCTGGGAAGTCAACCACCATCAAAATGCTGACAGGAATTTTGAAGCCCACATCTGGCTTTTGTCGGATTAACGGCAAGATTCCCCAGGATAATCGCCAAGATTATGTCAAGGATATTGGAGTCGTTTTCGGACAACGCACCCAGCTATGGTGGGATTTGGCTCTGCAAGAGACCTACACGGTTTTGAAAGAGATCTATGATGTTCCGAACTCGCTTTTCCATAAGCGCATGGACTTTTTGAATGAAGTTTTGGATTTGAAGGAATTTATCAAGGATCCTGTGCGGACTCTTTCACTAGGTCAACGGATGCGGGCGGATATTGCGGCTTCCTTGCTTCACAATCCCAAAGTTCTCTTTTTAGATGAACCGACTATTGGTTTGGATGTGTCGGTCAAGGACAACATTCGTCGGGCCATTACCCAGATTAATCAGGAGGAAGAGACAACTATTCTCTTGACTACTCATGATTTGAGTGATATTGAGCAACTCTGTGATCGGATTTTTATGATTGATAAGGGGCAAGAGATTTTTGATGGAACGGTTAGCCAGCTCAAGGAGACCTTTGGAAAGATGAAGACTCTCTCCTTTGACCTGACGCCAGGTCAAAATCATCTAGTCTCTCATTATGAGGGTTTGCCTGATATGTCCATTGATAGACAAGGAAATACTCTCAATATTGAATTCGATAGTTCCCGCTACCAGTCGGCCGATATTATCAAGCAAACCTTATCTGATTTTGAGGTCCGTGATTTGAAGATGGTAGATACGGATATTGAAGATATTATCCGTCGCTTCTATCGAAAGGAGCTCTAAGATGGTCAAATTGTGGAGACGTTATAAACCCTTTATCAATGCAGGGATTCAGGAGTTGATTAGCTATCGAGTCAACTTTATTCTTTATCGGATTGGCGATGTCATGGGTGCTTTTGTGGCTTTTTATCTATGGAAGGCTGTCTTTGATTCCTCCCAGGAGCCTTTGATTCAGGGCTTCAGTATGGCGGATATCACCCTCTACATCATCATGAGCTTTGTGACTAATCTTCTGACTAGGTCGGATTCTTCCTTTATGATTGGTGATGAGGTCAAGGATGGTTCCATTATCATGCGCTTGTTGCGACCAGTGCATTTTGCGGCTTCTTACCTCTTTACGGAGCTTGGTTCCAAGTGGTTGATTTTTATCTCTGTTGGACTGCCATTTTTAAGTGTCATTGTTTTGATGAAAATCTTATCTGGGCAAGGGATTGTAGAAGTGCTGGGACTAACTACCCTTTATCTTTTTAGCTTAACGCTGGCCTATCTGATTAACTTTTTCTTTAATATCTGCTTTGGATTTTCAGCCTTTGTATTTAAAAATCTTTGGGGTTCCAACCTACTTAAGACTTCCATAGTGGCCTTTATGTCTGGGAGTTTGATTCCCTTGGCTTTCTTTCCAAAGGTCATTTCAGATATTCTGTCCTTCTTACCTTTCTCATCCTTAATTTACACTCCGGTCATGATTATTGTTGGGAAATACGATGCTAGTCAGATTCTTCAAGCACTTTTGCTTCAGCTTTTCTGGCTTATAGTGATGGTGGGCTTGTCTCAGTTGATTTGGAAACGAGTCCAGTCATTTATCACCATTCAGGGAGGTTAGTATGAAAAAATATCAACGCATGCATCTGATTTTTATCAGACAGTACATCAAGCAAATCATGGAATACAAGGTAGATTTTGTGGTTGGTGTGTTGGGAGTCTTTCTGACTCAAGGCCTGAACCTCTTGTTTCTCAATGTCATCTTTCAACACATTCCCTCCTTAGAAGGTTGGACCTTTCAAGAAATTGCCTTTATTTATGGTTTTTCTTTGATTCCCAAGGGTTTGGATCATCTCTTTTTTGACAATCTCTGGGATTTAGGTCGACGACTAGTTCGAAAAGGGGAGTTTGACAAGTATCTGACTCGTCCTATCAATCCTCTCTTTCACATCCTCGTTGAGACCTTTCAGATTGATGCCTTGGGTGAACTCTTGGTCGGTGGCATTCTATTAGGTACAACAGTGACTAGCATCGCTTGGACTCTTCCAAAATTCCTGCTTTTCCTAGTTTGTATTCCTTTTGCGACCTTGATTTATACTTCCTTGAAAATTGCTACAGCCAGCATCGCTTTTTGGACCAAGCAGTCAGGTGCCATGATTTACATTTTCTATATGTTTAATGATTTTGCCAAGTATCCTATTTCTATTTACAATTCGCTCCTTCGTTGGTTAATTAGCTTTATTGTACCTTTCGCCTTTACGGCCTACTATCCTGCCAGCTATTTCTTGCAGGACAAGGATGGACTCTGGAATATTGGTGGTTTGATTCTGATTTCCCTTGTTTTCTTTGTTATTTCCCTCAAACTTTGGGACAGGGGGGTGGATGCGTACGAAAGTGCTGGTTCGTAAGAGGTAAAGTAAGACTAAAATCAAGAAAGGAACTTATGATGTTTGTAATTAAAGAAGTCAAGGGTGAAGATCAAAAAATGGCAGTTGTCGCTGAGATCTTAAGGGATTTGCCAGAATGGTTTGGAATACCAGAAAGCACGCAAGCCTACATTGAAGGAGCTAAGGATTTACGAGTTTGGGCTGCTTATCAAGAAAGTGATGTAGTAGGGTTTATAAGTTTATCATATTCGAGTGAAGATTGTGCTGAAATTGACTGTCTCGGAGTGAAAAAAACATTTCAAGGGCAAGGAATTGGAAGGGAATTAATTACGACTATAGAAAGAGAAGCAGTCAAACAAGTGGACTACCTACAGGTCAAAACAGTGGCAGAAGGTTCAAATAAAGATTATGATCGAACCAATGTCTTTTATCGCAGTCTTGGTTTTAAAAAATTAGAGATTTTTCCATCTTTATGGGATCCACAGAATCCATGTCAGATTCTGATTAAAAAGATCAACTAAAAGTGCTTGACATCCGCTCTCAGAGTGCTATACTAAGAAAGTAATCGCCGATTTAGCTCAGTTGGTAGAGCAACGCACTCGTAACGCGTAGGTCACAGGTTCGATCCCTGCAATCGGCATCAGATGATACATTAAAAATCCTGTTGTGACGGGCTTTTTTTGATGTTGAATCACTTTTTGTACCAATGAAACTCTAACAGTAGTTTTCTTACGTTGATTTTCTATTTCTGATGACTATGTAATAAAGAATATAGAAATCTTTTACTTGGTGGCCCAATGCGCCAAACTCTTAAATATTTA
>NZ_KQ969691.1:33565-37631 GCF_001578955.1 Streptococcus parasanguinis | reverse complement strand
GGTCTTAGCTCTGTTTCTACATTTTTATTTCTTTGTAAAATCATTTAATTAATTTAGCTAAAAAGGTTTGTCCAAGTTCTCGGTTGCTCACTTAATTAGCTCTTTTACTTCTTAGATACGACCTCTTAGTAGGGAAAAGGTGCCACTTACTGAAAAGCCCTTGTTTTGTTTTCAATAGCTGTTATAATGGTACTATCAAAACGTTGGGAAAGGAGTTTTATGAAAGTTAAAATCGAATTGGATCCATCTATGGACGAGCCTGAGATCTTGATTCGAGCTCCGCGCTTGACCCCGGAGTTGACCCAGCTGCAAGAGAGAATCCTGGAACAAAAGGTTGCTCCTTTAGCCTTCTACAAGGACCGAAGTGAGTATTTTCTGGATGTAGCATCGATCCTCTTTTTTGAGACGGACGGGGAGAAGATTTTTGGACACACCAAGGATGAGGCCTATGAGGTCAAGCAGAAACTCTATGAATTGGAGGAGCTGCTTCCCATCGCCTTTTGTCGGATTTCCAAATCCACCATTGTCAACGCAAAGCAGATCTATTCTCTAGAAAAGTCTTTTTCAGGGACCAGCACGGTCAATTTCTACCAGACCCATAAGCAGGTCCACGTATCTAGACGCTATTATCAACTCTTAAAAGAACGACTAAATGAAATGAGGTAATATCATGAGAAAAAAATTAATTGGAGTATTCTTAATCCTTTTAGCAGCCTTAATCCTCTTACAAGGCTATTTTGTAAAATGGGACATCAGCATCTGGACCTTGGCTTGGGTTACCTTGCTTGCAGTCCTGTCCCTCTCTAGTTTCTTAAAACGCCATTTTGGTTGGGGCTTCATCTATGGACTTTTAGCTCTCTTTTGTCTCAATGGGCAATACCATTTCCTTCCGGTGTCCAATTCAGTTGTCATCCTCTCCTCAATTCTCGCTGTGATTGGGCTCAACATTTTGTTTAAACCCTCTAAGAAAACAAAAGCCCGCCTAGCTTCCTATTCTGCTGGGTCCATGAGTAAGTCTGATGGCAATGACATCGATGTCACTTTTTCAACGGTGACAAAATATCTCAATGACCAACACTTTACCCACGGAAGTGCAGATGTAAGTATGGGAGAAGCTTCGGTTTATTTTGACAATTGCCGGATTGAGGGTCCTTCTGCTCAGTTTGTTGTTGATGTTTCTCTTGGGAGTCTGAGCCTCTATGTACCAAGCGATTGGCGTGTCCATGTAAATGTGGATAATTCCCTCTCAGCGATCCAGCACCAGGAAAATCCAAGTGCTCTGACAAGTAAGGATTTCTACATTACGGGCGATGTTTCCTTGGGAAATCTAGAAATTATCTATGTAGGAGCGAATTCGTTTTCTTAAGTCGGAAATGAAAAACTTTAGCCAAAAGCTTGCCAAGAGAGATTTTTTTTGGTAATATAGTACGGTATGTGGTGCTAGCACATCCGTTATATTAGATCTAATAGGAGGAAACACAGAAATGGCTAAAGTATGTTATTTCACAGGTCGTAAGACTGTATCAGGTAACAACCGTTCACACGCTATGAACCAAACAAAACGTGCCGTAAAACCAAACCTTCAAAAAGTAACTGTCCTTATCGATGGTAAACCTAAAAAAGTTTGGGCTTCAGCTCGTGCATTGAAATCTGGTAAAGTAGAACGCGTTTAATAAAGAAAGAAGGCTGGACAAAAATGTCCAGCCTTCACTTTTTTGATAGGATAGTTGCATGAGGCAGTGGTTGATTGCTCAAAACACTGCTTTGAATCTCAAAAGATAACCTAATGAGGGAAACAATATTTCCTTCATCAGCAACCTCCCAGGCTTTGAAGCTATGCGGGGTGGGAAAATTGAAAAGATCTGGGGAACCTTTTCAACTTTTTTATTTTACGGAGTTCTTTCCCACTCCTTTTTCTTCAGAGACAGCTGTCACAGCGGGTGAAGAATAGTCCCTACCCTTTTACAGTTGACCTCTTTTATGGTAAAATAGAATATAAAATACTTTTGAGGTAGAAATTATGACAGTAAAAATCAATACAAAGGACGGTCAAATTGAATTGACTGATGAGGTTATCGCAACTGTTGTAGGCGGTGCTGCTACTGAGATCTTCGGTGTGGTTGGAATGGCCAGCAAAAATGCGATCAAAGATAATTTCCAAGCCCTCCTAGGGAAAGAAAACTTCTCTAAAGGTGTTGTTGTCAAAACAACGGAAGCAGGAACTATCGCAGTTGATGTTTACACTGTTTTGAGCTATGGAACAAAAATTAGCGAAGTCTCAAAAAATATTCAAGAACGTGTGAAATTTAGTTTGGAAAATCAACTTGGAATCACTACGGATACTGTGAATGTCTATATTCAAAATATCAAAATTGTGGGAGAATAATCGTGTCTAATATTACTACAAGTTTATTTCAAGAAATGGTCCAAGCGGGGGCTACGCGCTTAAATAAACAAGCGGAATATGTAAACTCTTTGAACGTCTTTCCTGTACCAGATGGGGATACAGGGACTAATATGGGAATGACCATTGAAAATGGAGCCAAAGAAGTATCTGACCGTACTGCTTCAACTGTTGGAGAAGCAGCAGGGATTTTTGCCAAAGGACTATTGATGGGTGCGCGTGGGAACTCAGGAGTCATCACTTCTCAATTATTCCGTGGTTTTTCTCAAAGTGTCAAAGACAAAGAAGAATTGGATGGAGCAGCGCTTGCAGCAGCCTTTCAGTCTGGTGTAGAAGTTGCTTATAAAGCTGTTATGAAGCCAGTTGAAGGAACCATTTTGACGGTTTCTCGTGGGGCAGCCATCGGGGCCAAGAAAAAAGCAGAATCTACCAATGATGCAGTAGAAGTCATGCGTGCAGCTCTTGAAGGAGCTAAAACAGCTCTTGCTAAGACTCCAGATATGTTGCCGGTCTTGAAAGAAGTTGGCGTGGTAGACTCTGGTGGTCAAGGGTTGGTCTTCATCTATGAAGGATTCTTGTCAGCCTTGACAGGTGAATTCATTGCTTCTGAAGAGTTCCAAGCAACACCTGCAACTATGTCAGAAATGATCAATGCAGAACACCACAAGTCCGTCGCTGGCCATGTCGCAACTGAAGATATCAAGTTTGGTTACTGTACAGAAATCATGGTCGCATTGAAACAAGGTCCAACCTATGTCAAAGACTTCGATTACGATGAATTCCGTAACTATTTGAACAACCTTGGGGATTCCCTGTTGGTGGTGAATGACGATGAGATTGTCAAAGTTCACGTCCATACAGAAGATCCAGGTCTTGTCATGCAAGAAGGTCTTAAGTACGGAAGCTTGGTGAAGGTCAAAGTCGACAACATGCGTAACCAACACGAAGCGCAAGTTGAAAAAGAAGAGCGCCAAGCTAAACCGGTTGAAGAAAAAGAATATGCCATCATCGCAGTAGTTGCTGGTGACGGATTGGCTGATATCTTTAAAGCGCAAGGAGTTGATTACATCATCTCTGGTGGTCAAACCATGAACCCATCAACTGAAGACTTTGTCAAAGCAGTTGAAGAGTTGAATGCGCGCAACATTATTATCTTGCCAAACAACAAAAATATCTTGATGGCTGCTCAATCTGCAGCAGAAGTGATTGATCAGCCTGCAGCAGTTGTTGAGACCAAGACCATCCCTCAAGGATTGACTAGTCTTCTTGCCTTTGATGAAAGCAAGTCGATCGAAGAAAACTACGAACGCATGAGCGCTTCATTGGGCGATGTTGTGTCTGGTAGTGTGACAACAGCGGTTCGCGATACCACTATTGATGGGCTTGAAATCCATGAAAATGATAATCTTGGAATGGTCGATGGCAAAATCGTTGTTTCAAATCCAGATATGATGGAAACCTTGGAAGAAACATTCGCTCATATGTTGGATGAAGACAGTGAAATTGTGACCATCTATGTCGGTGAAGACGGCAGTGAGGAGTTGGCAGATGAATTGGCCCAAGCCCTTGCTGAGAAGTATGAGGATGTAGAAGTGGAAATCCACCAAGGTGGCCAACCCGTCTACCCTTACTTGTTTAGTGTAGAATAATTGAACAGAGAGG
>NZ_KQ969691.1:26391-33323 GCF_001578955.1 Streptococcus parasanguinis | reverse complement strand
AAGAAAAACTAGATAGTATTTCCAAGAAGCTTATTAGATTTTGTACTTTGAAAGCGAAGCGAGTATTTACTAGGACAAGAATAGGGAGTATCAAATAGTCTCAACGAAGGTTTTATTTCCAAATAAAGAGCTTGAAATGGCTGGGAAATGGTTTGAGTGGTGGAGTTTTTAGACAAGAAAGACGCGATATGTTATACTGGTATCAGTATGTGAAAGGAGAGTTATAAAAATGAAGAAATTTTTTGTAACCCTTGGGCTAGCCATTTTGGTATTGACTGGTTGTTCGCAATCCCAAACGAAGAAAACTACAACCGCTAGCTCATCTAGCAGTTCCTCTGTTAAAAAAGAAACAAAAACTGAAGAAAAAACAACAGTATTAGTTGGGAATATCAATGGTGCTAAACATCGGGATGTTATCCAATCTAAAGGGGATAAGGTTGAAAGTCTTCGTATCGAAGTGACAGCTGATTTGCCCCAACAACTTAGTACAATTTCTGCAGAAAAATCACCTGAAGAGCTCACAGCAGCTATTCAAGCTTTGCTGGAGCAAAATGAAGACTATAAGAAGCTAAAAACTGTTCCCGGTTTTAGTTTGGAATACACAGTCACCCCAGAAAAGAAATTGCTCTCAACCAGTGTGATTGACCTCAACCAAATTGATGCCAAGTCTCTAGAAGAAATTTCTTACTTCAAAGATGCTGGTCTCAATGATTTGAAAAATATGAAGGCTGATGCTTTGATCAAAGCTTTGAAATTACACGGTATGAAAATCGAAGAAGGTCAGTAAGAAGAATAGAAAAAGTCGAGTGAAGTCACTTGGCTTTTTTTAGTGACTTTTGTCATGTAAGCGAGTGACAAAATCATCTAGTTGCCTCTTCTTCCTTTTCATATAATAAAGTTAGAAAGTAAGAGGGTTGAAAATGAAACAATGGATCTATAAAGTATTTACGTTAACAGTGGTTGGAATGGTCGTCTATTTGGTCTTTTCAAAGGATGATAGCCTCTATTACCATTTTCCTTGGGAATTATTTGCTGGGCTTGGCATGATGAGCTGGGTGGTACAGGAAGTTTTGAAAATGGTCAAGGCGGTAAAAAAGGAAATGGAGCAATGAAAAAACTAGAAATTGGATTGGTTTTTGCTTTGTGCCTGGTTTTGTGGATAACAGAGATGATGACGGGCTGGTTTTCTGCCCATTTTGCTAGCTGGTGTTTCCAAACGGTTTTGGGAGTGACCTTGGTTGTTTTTGTCATCATTCCTGCTAGCCAAGCCTGCTTGAAAGGAGAGTATCATGAGTGTCATTAGAGTAGAGAACTTGAAAAAAAGTATCAAAGGAAAAGTAATTTTAGAAGATCTTTCTTTTGTGGTTGAACGGGGGGATTGTCTGGCCTTGATTGGCCCAAACGGAGCTGGGAAAACAACCTTGATGAACTGCCTTCTAGGAGATATGAAGGTGACTTCTGGGATCGTTGAAGTAGAGGGGAAGGCACCTGGTCATCCTCAGTTAAAGGCTAGTGTATCCTATCTCCCTCAAGAGAATGCCATCGTTCAAAAGTTAACTGTACAGGAACTGATCAACTTCTTTCGCTCTATTTATCCTAAACCCTTAACAGGGGAAGAAATCGATGATTTATTACGTTTTAGCTTGGAACAAAAGAAGCAATTGGCTAGTAAGTTGTCTGGTGGTCAAAAGCGCCTCTTATCCTTTGTTCTAACCTTGATTGGTCGTCCTAACTTACTTTTCTTAGATGAGCCAACTGCGGGAATGGATACGTCCACTCGCCAACGCTTCTGGGAGATTGTTGGGCATTTAAAGGAAGAAGGTGTAACCATTGTCTATTCTTCGCATTACATCGAGGAAGTAGAGCACACGGCCGATCGAATTTTGGTCTTGCATCAGGGACATTTGCTTCGGGATACGACGCCACTAGCTATGAGAAGCGAAGAGGTAGAAAAACATTTCACATTGCCTTTGCGCTATCAAGCTCTAGTGGCAGAGATGGAAGGCGTTGGTGAAGTGGTTGTTAAACCCGATGCCCTTCAGGTTGTGACACGCGATGCCAATCGTTTGTGGAGGCGATTGCAAGAAGAAGGATGTTCGATCCAAGAAATCGAAGTAACCAATCGAAGTTTATTGGATTCTATTTTTGAAAATACAAAGGAAGTAGGTAGAGAAGATGAAACGCATGAAAGCTCTCGGCGTGGTTGAGTGGCATTTGACCAGTCGCCAAGCCATTTATTACTTGTTATCAATTGGGATGCCCACGGCCTTTTATCTCTTCTTTTCAGGTATGTACCAGGATACACCAGGGGATTTCATGAGGGATTATCTTTTGTCCATGACGGCTTTTTCCATGATGTCTACGGCTCTATTTTCTTTTCCAACGGTTCTTGAGACCGATCGACTCAATAATTGGCAAAAAGTCTTGCGCCATACCCCCGTATCTATGGTAGAATATTATCTAATAAAGGTTGTGGGTCTCTTTGTCGATTTTCTCCTATCGATTGTAGTTGTCTTTACCGTGGGACATGTGGTGCGGCATGTGAATATGCCCCTGCAGGATTGGGTCTTAGGAGCCTTCCTTCTCATCTTAGGAAGTCTAGCTTTTGTAGCGATTGGTCTGGTCTTGACCTTGCTTCCTTCTAGTCAATTGATGTCGGTCGCGGGCAATCTCCTTTACATGGGACTGGCTGTCATGGGTGGACTATGGATGCCCATTAGTCTCTTTCCAGAATGGATGCAAGCCATTGGCAAATGCCTACCAACCTATCAATTGATGGAACTGATCAAGACCTTTTTAAATAAGGGACAGGTTAATGTCTTTGCGAGTGTCTATTTAACCTTGTTTATCCTGGTCTTGTTTGCCCTTGTTATCATCTATCGTCGTCATTCTGAGGTTCGTTCATGATTGAAAAACTCAAACATATTCACCATGTGTTTTACGTAGGCTTAATTTTTATGGCCTTTCCCTTTGCTTCTATTTTCTTAGGGCAGATTCCCTGGTGGCATTTCTTTTTAGCCATCTTCTTTATGATAAGCTATCTAGGAATCCTCATTACTGAAAATAAGAAACTGACCTGGCTTTTTTGGATTTATCTTCTACTTTATATTGCAGGAAATACCTTTTTTGTTGGAACTAGCTTTTGTTGGTTTTACTATTATCTGAGCAATATTTTGCTCTATCGTTTAGGGATTCGCGATTTTCGCTCGCCCTTTCTTTGGACGGCTGTTGGATCACTACTGATCCTTTTTGGAGCCCTGTTATTTAATAGGGAGATGAGAGAAAATGATTGGCTTTTTGTACTGATTATTTGTTTGTTCATCGCGATTATGACCTATAGTATGGCCCGGGCTGAGATGATGGAAGAATTGAAAGCTGAGCATGCCAAGCAAAATGCCCAAATCAATCTTTTGCTGGCAGAAAACGAGCGCCATCGGATTGGCCGTGATCTGCATGACAGCCTGGGACACACCTTTGCCATGCTGAGTGTCAAGGCAGACCTAGCTGATCAATTCTTGGCATTGGGTCAGGTTGAGAAGGCCCAGGAACAGGTGCAAGAGATTCAAGCCATCAGTCAAGAGTCCATGCACCAAGTCCGAGAGATTGTCGAGAACTTGAAGCAGCGAACCCTGGCAAGAGAGCTAGAAACCGTCAAGCAAATGCTCGAAGTGGCTCAAATCAAAGTGGAGATTCAAAACGAGCTTGATACAGCTAGTATCTCGCCAATTTTAGAGTCTGCTCTGGCCATGGTGTCTCTGGAATTAGCTACCAATATGATCAAACACGCTAAAGCGACGCAAGCTCTTCTCTCTTATCGCTCCACCGAGACAGGTGTGGAAATGGTCGCAGAGGATAATGGCATCGGCTTTGACAAAGTCTCTGACGAAGATCTGCACTCGATTCGCGAAAGGATTGCCTTGTTGGGAGGAGAGCTGGAGATCAGTCATCAACACAAGCCGACCCGGATAGAAATACGGATCCCCTATCAAGAAAGGAAATAAGATGCGCTTATTAGTTGCTGAAGACCAAAGTATGTTGCGCGATGCTCTCTGCCAGCTCTTGCTCCTGCAAGAGGATGTGGAAGATGTCTTGCAGGCAGGCGATGGGCAAGAGGCCATTCGCTTACTCGAAACACATCCAGTCGATATTGCGATTTTAGATATCGAAATGCCCATTAAAACTGGGTTAGAAGTGTTGGAATGGGCTAAACGTCAACAACCCCAGCTCAAGGTCGTCATCGTTACCACCTTTAAGCGACCGGGCTATTTCGAGCGGGCCCTCAAGGCTGGAGTCGATGCCTATGTCTTAAAAGAACGCCGCATTACGGATTTGATGGCGACTCTTCATGCAGTATTAGCAGGGCAAAAAGAATATTCTCCTGAATTAATGGAAGGGATTTTAACCCATCCCAATCCTCTAAGCCCTCAAGAAAAGGCAGTTTTAAAAGAAGTCGCGAAAGGGGCTTCTAACCAAGAAATTGCTGATCGCTTATTCCTCTCAAACGGAACCATCCGCAATTATATGTCAGCCATTCTGACCAAGTTGGATGCGGAAAACCGGACCGAGGCGGCAAAGATCGCCCAAGAAAAGGGTTGGTTATAAGGAAGAAAAGTTTCTAGGATTTCCTAGAGACTTTTTTTTCTGATAGACGTAGCATTTTTAGAAAAACTCTCATTATTCGGATTTGAATAGAAAATTCAGAAAATTTACTATTTTTCCTTGAAATATTTTCTAAAAATGGTATGATAGTAGCATGCTAATTTGATATACAAAGTACTGGAAAGGAGAGACATGGAGAAAATTACCTTAGAAACTGCAAAAACCGGTTCAGAGCTCGTTCTTGAAACCCTGCGTGATTTGGGCATTGACACGATTTTTGGTTATCCTGGTGGAGCGGTTTTGCCTTTATACGATGCCATCTATAGCTTTGAGGGTATCCAGCATATCTTGGGTCGTCATGAACAAGGATGCTTGCATGAGGCTGAAGGCTACGCTAAATCAACTGGAAAGCTGGGTGTCGCAGTCGTCACTAGTGGACCGGGGGCGACCAATGCCATTACAGGGATTGCAGATGCCATGAGCGATAGTGTTCCCCTACTAGTCTTCACTGGTCAAGTCAATCGTGCGGGGATCGGGAAAGACGCTTTCCAAGAAGCGGATATTGTGGGAATTACCATGCCCATCACCAAGTACAACTATCAAGTACGTGAGACGGCAGATATTCCGCGAATTATCACCGAAGCTGTCCATATTGCGACGACCGGCCGTCCTGGTCCGGTGGTAATTGACCTTCCAAAGGATGTGTCTGCTTTAGAGACAGATTTCATCTATGAACCAAGTGTGAAGCTTCCAAGCTACCAGCCAACCATTGAACCTAATGAATTGCAGATCAAAAAGATTTTGAAGCAATTGAGTAAGGCTAAAAAACCAGTTCTTCTTGCTGGTGGTGGAGTGAGTTACGCTGGAGCTGCAAAAGAGTTGATTGCTCTAGCAGAGCGCTATCAGATTCCAGTAGTGACCAGTCTGTTAGGTCAAGGAACGATTGCAACCAGTCATCCTCTTTTCCTAGGGATGGGAGGAATGCATGGATCCTTCGCGGCCAATATCGCTATGACAGAGACGGATTTCATGATCAGTGTTGGTTGTCGATTTGACGACCGTTTGACAGGGAATCCAAAGACTTTCGCTAAAAATGCTAAGGTTGCCCATATCGACATTGATCCTGCAGAGATTGGGAAGATCATTGCTATCGACATTCCTGTGGTTGGCGATGCAAAGAAAGCCTTGCAACAGTTGCTAGCAGAGCCAACGGTTCATAACAACACTGAAAAGTGGATCGAAAAGGTGACCCAAGATAAGAACCGGGTTCGTTCTTACGATAAGAAGGAACGGGTTGTGCAACCACAAGCTGTGATTGAACGCATTGGAGAGTTGACCAAGGGGGACGCTATTGTCGTCACAGACGTTGGACAACACCAAATGTGGGCAGCTCAATACTATCCTTACCAAAATGAGCGCCAATTGGTAACATCTGGTGGACTAGGAACGATGGGATTCGGTGTTCCTGCAGCTATCGGAGCGAAAATTGCCAATCCAGATAAAGAAGTTGTTCTCTTTGTCGGAGATGGTGGTTTCCAAATGACCAACCAAGAATTGGCGATCTTAAATATTTATAAGGTTCCGATCAAGGTTGTTATGCTCAACAACCACTCGCTTGGGATGGTCCGCCAATGGCAAGAAGCCTTCTATGATGGTCGGACATCAGAGTCAGTCTTTGATAGCCTTCCAGATTTCCAATTGATGGCGCAAGCTTACGGGATCAAGAATTATAAATTTGATAATCCTGAAACCCTAGAGAAGGATTTGGAAGTCATCACAGAAGATGTACCAATGTTCATCGAAGTAGACATTTCTCGGAAAGAGCATGTCTTACCGATGGTACCAGCTGGTAAGAGTAATCATGAGATGTTGGGGGTGAAGTTTAATGCGTAGAATGTTAACAGCCAAACTTCAAAACCGCTCAGGTGTTCTGAACCGCTTTACAGGAGTCTTGTCGAGACGTCAGGTCAATATCGAAAGTATCTCTGTTGGCGCAACAGAAAACCCTAATGTATCGCGGATTACCATTATCATTGATGTTGCTTCGCATGATGAAGTAGAGCAAATCATCAAACAACTCAACCGCCAGATTGATGTGATTCGCATTCGTGATATCACAGATAAACCACACTTGGAGCGCGAAGTGATCCTGGTAAAAGTTTCTGCACCTGCTGAGAAGCGAGCAGAAATCTTGGCCATTATTCAACCTTTCCGTGCGACCGTGGTCGATGTGGCTCCAAGCTCTATCACCGTTCAAATGACGGGAAATGCAGAAAAGAGCGAAGCCCTTATTCGGGTTATTCGTCCGTATGGGATTAAAAACATCGCTCGCA
>NZ_KQ969691.1:23989-26339 GCF_001578955.1 Streptococcus parasanguinis | reverse complement strand
GGATTAAAAACATCGCTCGCACCGGTGCAACTGGATTTACTCGAGATTAATTCTCGCCTTAACATTGTTAACTCCGCCTTAAAAAGGCAAATAATAAAATAGAAAAGAGATTTTACTTATGGCAGTTCAAATGGAATACGAAAAAGACGTTAAAGTACCAGCACTTGATGGTAAAAAAATCGCCGTTATCGGTTATGGTTCACAAGGTCATGCTCACGCACAAAACTTGCGTGATTCAGGTCATGATGTCATCATCGGTGTGCGTCCTGGTAAATCATTCGATAAAGCAAAAGAAGATGGATTTGAAGCTTACCCAGTTGCAGAAGCAACTAAATTGGCTGATATCATCATGATCTTGGCACCAGACGAAATCCAAAAAGATATCTACAAAGATGAAATTGCTCCAAACTTGAGCGCTGGTAAAGCTCTTGGTTTTGCCCATGGTTTCAATATCCACTTTGGTTACATCAAAGCTCCTGAAGACGTAGATGTCTTCATGGTTGCACCAAAAGGACCAGGTCACTTGGTACGTCGTACTTACACTGAAGGATTTGGTGTACCAGCACTTTACGCTGTCTACCAAGATGCTACTGGTAACGCTAAAGACATCGCAATGGACTGGGCAAAAGGTGTTGGTTCAGCACGTGTTGGTCTTCTTTCAACAACCTTCAAAGAAGAAACAGAAGAAGATTTGTTTGGTGAACAAGCCGTTCTTATGGGTGGTTTGACAAGCTTGATCGAAGCTGGATTTGAAGTTTTGACAGAAGCTGGTTACGCACCTGAATTGGCTTACTTCGAAGTACTTCATGAAATGAAATTGATCGTTGACTTGATCTACGAAGGTGGCTTCAAGAAAATGCGTCAATCATGTTCAAATACTGCAGAATTTGGTGATTTTGTAACTGGTCCTCGTGTTATCGGTCCAGAAGTAAAAGAAAACATGAAAGCTGCCCTTGCTGATATCCAATCAGGTAAATTTGCACGTGAATTCGTTGAAGACCACGATGCTGGTTTCCCACGTTTGAAAGCCTTCCGCAAACAAGCTGAAGAACTTGAAATTGAAAAAGTTGGTGCTGAATTGCGTAAAGCAATGCCATTCGTTGGTCAAAACGACGATGACGCCTTCAAAATCTACAACTAATTGTCTGTAGAAGACTAAGCAAGTTGGGACACCCTAGCTTGCTTTTTTGATCAATACAACAGCAACAGAGGTATGAAATGATAACAGCAAAAGATGTGGCCAAGGCCCATAAAATATTAAGTGGAGTCGTTGTCAATACGCCCCTTGAATACGACCACTATTTATCTGAAAAATATGGGGCAAAGATTTATTTGAAAAAAGAAAACGCCCAACGTGTTCGTTCGTTCAAGATTCGTGGAGCGTATTTTGCAATTTCTCAACTCTCAAAAGAAGAGCGTGAGCGTGGGGTAGTGTGTGCTTCTGCGGGAAACCATGCGCAAGGGGTTGCTTATACTTGTAATGAAATGAAGATTCCAGCGACTATCTTCATGCCGATTACAACACCTCAACAAAAGATCGGCCAAGTCCGATTCTTTGGTGGGGATTATGTAACAATCAAGTTGGTGGGGGATACCTTTGATGCGTCAGCTAAGGCGGCCCAAGAATTTACTCTCGCAGAAAAGCGGACCTTTATTGACCCGTTTGACGATCCACATGTACAGGCTGGACAAGGAACAGTGGCCTATGAAATTCTTGAGGAAGCTCGAAAAGAATCGATTGCCTTTGATGCTGTCCTCGTTCCTGTTGGTGGAGGAGGCCTCATTTCAGGTGTTTCTACCTACATCAAAGAAACAGAGCCTCGGATTGAGGTCATTGGGGTAGAGGCTGAAGGAGCGCGTTCCATGAAGGCTGCTTTTGAAGCAGGTGGTCCCGTCAAATTACCAGAAATTGATAAGTTTGCAGACGGGATTGCCGTGCAAAAGGTGGGCCAATTGACTTATGAAGTAACCCGCCAGCATGTGGAAACTCTTGTTGGAGTCGATGAAGGCTTGATTTCAGAGACCTTGATTGATCTTTATTCTAAACAAGGGATCGTAGCTGAACCAGCGGGAGCTGCCAGTGTGGCATCCCTTGAAATCTTGCGCGAATACATCAAGGGGAAAACCATTTGTTGTATTATCTCAGGTGGGAATAATGACATTAACCGCATGCCTGAAATGGAAGAGAGGGCTTTGATCTACGATGGAGTAAAACACTACTTTATCGTCAACTTCCCACAACGTCCAGGGGCCCTTCGAGAATTTGTAAATGATATCTTAGGACCAAATGATGATATCACACGTTTTGAATACATCAAGCGTGCTAGTAAGGGGACTGGCCCTGTCTTGA
>NZ_KQ969691.1:4936-23969 GCF_001578955.1 Streptococcus parasanguinis | reverse complement strand
GTCTTGATTGGGGTTACTTTGGCCAATAAGCATGACTATGCAGGTTTGGTCAATCGTATTGAGCGTTTTGATCCGTCTTTCATTAACTTGAACGGAAATGAAACTCTCTATAATATGCTGGTCTGAGAATAGTATAGCAACATCGTATTTCTATACAGTGGATGGTTTTTATCAAATTAAGCAATATATTTTTATGGAATATATTGCTTTTTTGTTACGACTTGTGATATGATATGCATAAATTACAAGGAGGGATACTTTTATGTCTGTATTCTTTTTATTTCTATTGTTCTTACTGTTGGTCATAGGTGGAATTGTTATTAGCTCACTTTATGTGGTCAAGCAACAATCCGTTGCCATCATCGAACGTTTTGGTCGCTATCAAAAAATTAGCGATAGTGGCATTCATATGCGAGCGCCTTTTGGCATCGATAAAATTGCAGCACGAGTTCAATTGCGCGTCTTGCAGAGTGAGATTGTGGTTGAAACAAAAACTCAGGATAACGTATTCGTTACCATGAATGTGGCAACCCAATACCGAGTGAACGAAAGCAATGTAAAGGATGCCTACTACAAACTCATGCGTCCAGAATCACAAATTAAATCATACATCGAGGATGCTCTTCGTTCTTCTGTGCCTAAGTTGACCTTGGATGAACTGTTTGAGAAAAAAGATGAAATCGCCCTTGAAGTTCAAAAACAAGTGGCAGAAGAAATGTCAACTTATGGATATATTATTGTTAAAACCTTGATCACCAAAGTTGAGCCAGATGCTGAAGTGAAACAATCCATGAATGAGATCAATGCGGCGCAAAGAAAACGCGTGGCAGCTCAGGAATTGGCAGAAGCAGACAAGATCAAGATTGTTACTGCTGCCGAAGCAGAGGCGGAAAAAGACCGTTTGCACGGGGTTGGTATTGCCGAGCAACGGAAGGCCATTGTCGATGGATTGGCAGACTCTATTAAAGAGTTAAAAGGTGCGAATGTAGATTTGACCGAAGAACAAATCATGTCTATTCTCTTAACCAACCAATACTTGGATACCTTAAATAATTTTGCAGATAAAGAAGGGAATAATACGATTTTCCTACCAGCAAACCCAGATGGCGTCGAAAACATTCGTACACAAATATTATCAGCCTTGAAAGCAAAGTAAACTTTTTCTCATTTTTTAAAAAAGGTTCGTATTTTCAGCGATTTTAGTTGACAAAATGTGCAAAAAAATTTATATTAGTATTGGAAATAATAATATAGGAGAAAGATAATGGCTAAATCGAACTTTGAAAAAGTAGAATCAGTTGTTGGATGGGTACGTGATAAGAAAATCACAGGGTATCGTATCAGTAAGGAAACAAATGCCCGTGAAATGTCTATCATTGCCTTGGCTCAAGGACGTGCAAAAGTGAAGAACATTTCGTTCGAAACGGCACTTGGATTGATTGATTTTTATGATAAAAATCATCAAAAATTCGAAGATTAATTTGTTGTTCCAATTGAAAACCAGAGAGACTCCTCTCTGGTTTTTTCCATGCCTCAAAAGAAGAAGCGGTACAAAAAAACAGCTTGCTTCCATACTAGGAAGCAAACTGTATCAAGAGACTAATGTAAGAAGCGTTGAAGGAATTCTTTGGTCCGTTCTTCTTTTGGATTGCTAAAGATTTCTTTTGGATCTCCTTGCTCAGCGATGACACCCTTGTCCATGAAGATGACCCGGCTAGAGACATCGCGGGCAAATTCCATTTCGTGGGTTACGACAATCATGGTCAGGCCTTCTTTTGCAAGGTCCTGCATGATTTTCAAGACTTCCCCAACCATTTCTGGGTCTAGGGCAGAAGTTGGTTCATCGAAGAGAATGGCATCAGGATCCATCGAGAGAGCACGTGCGATGGCGACCCGTTGCTTTTGACCACCTGAAAGTTGTTTCGGACGGGCAGCCCAATATTGAGATCCCATACCGACTTTTTCAAGGTTTTCTTTAGCAACTTTCTCAGCAGTTTCACGATCGCGCTTGAGGACGGTCGTTTGTGCAACGATCGTATTTTCTAAGACGTTTAAATTTTCGAAGAGATTAAAGCTTTGGAAAACCATCCCCAATTTCTCGCGGTAGTGGGTAAGATCATACTCAGGATCAAGAACATTTTGCCCACGATAGAGAATCTCTCCAGCAGTAGGAGTCTCTAGAAGATTGATGGAGCGAAGGAAGGTTGATTTTCCGCTACCAGAGCTCCCGATGATGGAGATCACCTCTCCTTTTTCAACGGTGAGCGAAATATCTTTCAAAACCTCATTTTGACCATAAGATTTTTTTAAATGTTGAATTTCAAGAATTTTTTCTGACATTATTTCACCTCCTTGACTTGCATTTGATTTGCACCTGTAGTATAAGTATCAGAATCTAAGCGACGTTCGATGTAGCGAAGGATTCGTGTGATAGTAAAGGTGAGAACGAAGTAAATCACAGCGATGATCGTAAAGGTTGGGAAGTATTGGTAGTTTTGAGTTGCGACCGTATTTCCTGTAAAGTACAGTTCAACTACAGAGATAACATTCAAAACAGATGTATCCTTGATGTTAATAACAAATTCATTCCCTGTTGCTGGCAAGATATTGCGAACAACCTGTGGAAGGACGACCTTGCGCATGGTTTGTCCATGGGTCATTCCTAGAGCAGTCGCTGCTTCAAACTGACCTGGATCCACTGCTAAGATCCCACCACGAACAATCTCACTCATATAAGCTCCGGTATTGATTGATACGATAAAGATGGCGGCCCAGGTACGATCCAAGGAAATGTTGAAGGCTTGGGCGGAACCGTAGAAAATGACCATGGATTGAACAATCATCGGAGTTCCACGGAAGATTTCAATGTAGACATTGAGGAACCAACCAAAGGCAGTTTGGCATCCAGCAAGGAATTTATTTTTAGCCTTCGGAGCTGTCCGGAAGACACCGATTAACAAACCGATAATCAACCCAGCGATAGTTCCAGTCATAGAGATTAAGAGGGTCATTCCAGTTCCCCGTAAGAACTGTGGGCCATTATCCTTTAAAATCTTCATCATTTGGCTAAAGAAAGTCTGCTTATCATCACTAGCATCACTGGAAGCTGGTTGCTTCTTAATCATATCATCCATGAGTTTGACTTGGTCTTCAGACGAAATCTTAGCTAGTGCGGCATTGACTTGGTCAATTCTAGTGTCACCCTTCTTCATCCCGATAGCGATAGTCGCATCTTCTTCCCCAACTTCAAATCCTTTTTTGAATTGAATCATCTTAAATTTAGAATTAGCGGACTCGGCGGTTAGGGCTTCGGGACGTTCAGAAACATAGGCATCAATAACACCCGATTCTAAAGCTTGACGCATCTGGGCAAAATCACCCATTGCAGTTTCTTGTTTCACACCCTTGAGTTGGGAAATGAGAGAATAGAGGTAGACCCCTTGTTGAGAGGTGACCTTTGCATCCTTAAAGTCATCTAAGGTAGTAGCATTTGCATAGTTTCCATCTTTACGAACGAGCATGACCGGTTCACTGGTATAGTAGCTCTTGGAGAAGGCGACCTCTTTTTTACGTTCAGCGGTTGGACTCATCCCAGCGATAATCATATCGATTTTACCAGAAGTGAGGGCTGGAATTAAACCGTTCCAAGATGTTTTTACGATCAGAGGTTTTTTACCTAACTCCTCAGCAACTTTTTTGGCGATTTGGACATCGTACCCATTGGCATATTGATTGGTACCGTCAATTTTAACAGCTCCATTTGCATCATCTTCTTGGGTCCAGTTGAAAGGAGCGTAGGCTGCTTCCATTCCGATTCGTAAATAGTCATCTGCATGAGCAACCTGTGTGATCCCCAGGCAAATGAAAAGCCCTGTTAAGAGCGCGAATAATGTTTTTTTCATTTTTTCTCCTCTTCCTTATTTTAACTCTTCCTATTGTACAGTAAAATAGCCTGCATTTCAAACATGGTCCTCTTTTTATTTAAAAAATGCTATAATAATACAAAGGAGCGTGATCAAATGAAAAAGTATTTGTATGTTATTTTCGCCTTTCTGGCCTGCCTTTTTGTTAGTCAGAACGTCCATGCATCTAGCCCATCTTATGATGTACTTTACTATGGTGGAACCTTGACCTTGGACACCTGGGACGACGCCACCTATGAGGAAGAACTGGTTTATTATTTCAAAGATTCTTATAGAGGGCAGTATGTTAGCCTAGGAACTGCGGGGAACATGCCACAAGGCTTTGCAATTGAGATACCGCCAAAGGTTGAGGTGGAAGGTCGTGATCTTCAAAGAGAACCCGAGATTACGAATCTAGGTGATGGCTACCGAGTGAAAATTTATAACAGTGGTGTAGCGCAAGATACAGTCAAAATAAAAGTCACATGGAAATTAAAAAATCTTCTTTATTCACACAAGGATATCTTGCAGTTGAACTGGAAACCAATTACGGATGGCGATCAGAAGGTGGACGAAGTTCAATTTCGTGTCATTCCTAAGTTTGCACCAGCCAATGCCCAGTCGGAACTGTATATCCATACAGCCTTTATGGGACCGGATGTGACTGTAAAGAAAGAAGATGGAATCTATTCTGCCACTTTCTATAACTTAGGCAAAGGAAAGGCTGTGGAGTTGTATGGTTACTGGTTGAAGTCAGACCTAACTACCTTGTATGGTTCTGGTCGAAATACAGGATTGACCAAATTGGATGAATTTCACAAGAACCAAGCTAAAATTGAACAGGAAAAATACTGGACACGCATGTTTTGGAACTGGATCTTGCCAGCCTTCATTATTGCACTCTGGCTTCTTTCTCTTGTGGGTCGCAATCGGTTCAAAAAAATGATTTGGCCTGGTGTGACCTATCCGACCGATACTCGTCTTTATGAGATTCCACAGGACATTGCACCTCTAATTATGAGTTCGGTTGTTTATTCAGCCGAACTAGACGAGGCCTCCCCTACCAATAAAGAGAAGGCAACTCCTCCGGTGTTTACATTTGAAAAAATGCTTCAAGCTACATTGCTGGATTTGATGGATCGTGGAGTGATTGTCTACGAGCAGCAAGGAAATGAAGTCGTTTTGACCAGAAAGTCTCATGGACATGTGGATGATTTTGAACGCTCCTTTATGAATATGGCTTTTGGGGATCAGGTTTCCTGTCCTGTAAACCGTCTCTTTGAGAATTATGAATTTAGTGATGATGTATACAAACATGCCAAAAAAGCAGATCAAGATGCGATTCGTTCACTAGGAAGTAAGGCTCAGGCTCGTTTTGATACGGCTGTGAACCAAGTGGCCCGAGATGTTCATCGCAAGGTGGAAGATCTCCATTTGCCAAGCTACTATCGCCCTTTAGAGGCAAAAGAAGAAGCGCAAGCTAGACGAAGTCTCTTCTTTGGTTGGGCTGCTTGGTTTATCGCTCTTGGAGCAGAAATCTTTGCCATCTTTGGGATGGGTTGGTTCTCTGTTCCTTGTTTGATAGGGATCCTCATACTTTGGTTTATGCCAGTGCGCTTCAATGGTGTCTTTAAAGCTTGTCTACGAGATGGGGTTGTCAATCTTGCGGGTGGTGAGCAACGCTATTACTGGGATAGTTTTGGTCGGATGTTGAAAGAGATTGCTCACCTCAACGATGCAGAGTTGCAGTCTCTGGTCCTATGGAATCGGTTATTGGTCTATGCGGCCTTGTATGGTGTAGCCGATCAGGTCACAAAGGTCATGAAACTTCGGAATATTCATTTAGAAAATCAAGCCTTAAACGCCTTCGTTTACACCCCATTCTATCATGATGTGACCCACTCAAGTCATGCCATGTCTACTTATGGATCGACAGCATCGACGGCTAGTCATTTCACAGTTTCCTCTGGTAGTGGAGGAGGCTTCTCTGGCGGTGGTGGCGGCGGAGGCTTTGGTGCTTTCTAATAAGCCAAAAGATCAGTCATAGTCACTCCGGCCATACTGGCTGGAGCGATCTAGCCTGGTGAATAGAATTATGATATAATAGAGCAAATGTAAGTTTAGGAGAAAAAGATGTTTCTGATCGAATTAATCAAGGCGGTTCTTTTTGGGATTGTCGAGGGGATTACAGAATGGTTGCCGATCTCAAGTACAGGTCACTTGATTCTGTTACAGGATTTTGTGCAGTTTAAAAATCAAGATCCAGCCTTTATGGAGATGTTCAATGTCGTGATCCAATTGGGTGCGATCCTAGCGGTTGTGGTGATTTATTTCGATAAATTGTATCCCTTCAAACCTGGTAAATCTCCACTAGAAGTACGTCGGACTTGGCAATTATGGGCAAAAGTTGCGGTTGCAACGCTTCCGCTTGTCTTTGTTTTTAAATTAGATGATTGGTTTGAGGCTCATTTTCACAATTCTATTTCTGTTGCGATTATGTTGATCACCTACGGGATTGCCTTTATCTATCTGGAAAGACGAGAACAAGTTGAGCCAGCAGTAACGGAATTGCATAAGCTACCTTATCGAACAGCTCTTTATATCGGACTCTTCCAAGTTTTATCGCTATTTCCAGGAACAAGCCGTTCAGGTGCTACGATTGTAGGTGGCTTGATCAATGGTGTTAGCCGTCCAGTAGTGACAGAATTTACCTTTTATTTGGGGATCCCAGCTATGTTTGGTGCTAGCCTCTTAAAGGTTGGAAAATTCGCTCTTGGCGGACATTCACTAGCACTGGGGCAACTCTTTATTCTACTGGTAGCGATGGGAGTGGCCTTTGTGGTCAGCATGTACGCCATCCGCTTCTTGACAGATTATGTGAAAAATCATGATTTCACCGTCTTTGGGAAATACCGAATCGTTCTTGGTTCCATCTTGTTATTGTATGGCCTCTTCCGTGTTATTTTCTAAGAGAACGGTTGAACTCGATCAAATTATTTTCGAGGTTGGAGACTTTTGTCCCGACCTCTTTTCTATGCATCCTTTTTTTGAATTCTATCCAATTTTTTAGTATAATAGTAAGACTAGAAGTATGAGGTTATGCTATGAAGATGAAGCAAATTAGTGATTCAACAATTAAGATCACGATCCAACTAGAAGACTTAGAAGAACGTGGGATGGAAATTGCTGATTTTCTTGTCCCACAAGAAAAAACAGAAGAATTTTTCTACGCCATTTTGGATGAACTCGAAATGCCAGAAAGCTTCCTGGATAGCGGGATGCTGAGTTTTCGTGTGACGCCAAAACCAGATAAATTGGATGTTTTTGTTACCAAATCAAAAATTGACCAACAATTGGATTTTGAGGATTTGTCAGATCTTCCTGATATGGAAGAGTTGTCGCGCATGACGCCAGATGAATTTATCAAAACCTTGGAAAAAACAATCTCTGATAAGACAAAAGGGGATGCAGAAGCCATTCACCATTTGGAACAAGAAGAGTTGCGGGACAATCAAGAACAAGATCCGACACCTGAATCCCCAGTGACTCAGTATATTTATTACATTTTGCGTTTTTCGAATATCCAGCAAGCAGTTGCCTTTTCCAAAACGGTGACTTACCCAGTAGATACCTCTGAATTGTACAAGATGGGGTCGGAATATTATTTGACAGTGCTAATTGATACAGAGAATCAGCCTATCCAATATCCTACTTGGTTACTCGCAACTATTCGAGAGTATGCGGATGATTCAGAAGTGACACGGGCAGTTTTACAGGAGCATGGGTATTTATTGATGGTATCAGGTGCGATAGAGAATTTAAAGAAAGTTGCTAGTTTATGATGTCCTTTTCTCTGCAATTTATTCTGATATTGATCGGGACCTTTTTGATTGCGCTTGTGTTGACGCCTTTGGTTCGTTTATTATCATTTAAAATCGGTGCAGTTGATTACCCTAATGCTCGACGAATCAATACCAAGCCCATGCCAAGTGCTGGTGGATTATCTATTGTAATCGCCTTTTCGATCGCAACCTTAGTATTCATTCCTATGCTGACATCTAATGCTGCACCAATCAAAAGTTATCTCTCTTATACCTTGCCGGTTGTAGGTGCAGGATGGATCATTGCTCTTACAGGCTTGATCGATGATGTGAAAGAATTGTCAGCCAAAAAGAAGATGATTGGCATTCTTCTTGCAGCGAGTATAGTCTGGTTTTTGACCGATTTCAGGCTGAATGATTTCAAGATTCCCTTTGGTGGTCCTTTGCTTCATTTTGATCCGTGGTTATCATATCTTTTAACAGTGATTTGGATCATTTCTATTACCAATGCGGTCAATTTGATTGATGGATTAGATGGTTTGGTGAGTGGTGTATCCATTATTTCTCTAGTGACAATGGGGATTGTTTCCTATTTCTTTCTGCCAGTTCCAAATCTCTTCTTGACCATGACCATTTTTGTTTTAGTTGCAGCAATCGCTGGATTTTTCCCCTTTAACTACCATCCAGCCATTCTTTATCTGGGAGACACCGGTGCTCTGTTTATCGGATTTATGATTTCTGTCTTGTCTTTGCAAGGCTTGAAAAATGCGACAGCTGTTGCGGTAGTCACGCCAATGATTATCCTCGGAGTTCCGATTACAGATACCTTTTTAGCCATTATCCGTCGGACTTTGTCTGGTCAAAAATTTTACAAACCGGATCGCAATCACCTACATCACCGTCTGCTTTCTTTAGGCTTGACGCACCGAGGGACAGTACTTGTGATCTATGGGATCTCGATGATCTTTTCCTTGATTTCTCTACTGCTCAATATTTCAAGTCGAATTGGGGGCATTTTGCTCGTGATAGGACTTTTGTTTGGAGTGGAGTTGTTAGCAGAATTGATCGGGGTTCTGGGGCCACATCATAGTCCTTTGTTAAATGTTCTGCGCTATATAGGGAATTCTTCCTATCGGGAGGAAGTTCGTCAAAAACGAAAAGGAAAAACTAAATAAGAATAGTTCTAATCAAAAGAAAAGCCATTTAGGCTTTTTTTTGATATACTTGAAAGGTAAAAAAATACTTTGTGATGAAGGAATCGATGCTTTGAGAAGCTTCTAGACTTCAAAGTAAAAAGAAAGGGAATGCAATGTCGACATTAGAAATTAAAGACCTTCACGTTGAAATTGAAGGCAAAGAAATTTTAAAAGGTGTAAACCTAACCCTAAAAACTGGTGAGATCGCAGCCATCATGGGACCAAACGGAACGGGTAAATCTACTCTGTCAGCTGCCATTATGGGTAACCCAAATTATGAAGTGACTAAAGGGGAGATTCTGTTTGATGGTGTCAACATCTTGGAATTGGAAGTAGACGAACGTGCACGGATGGGCTTGTTCCTTGCTATGCAATACCCTTCAGAAATCCCAGGGATTACCAATGCAGAATTTTTACGTGCAGCCATGAATGCTGGTAAAGAAGAGGACGAGAAGATCTCCATTCGTGATTTCATCAAAAAATTGGATGAAAAGATGGAATTGCTCAACATGAAAGAAGAAATGGCAGAACGCTATTTGAACGAAGGGTTCTCAGGTGGTGAAAAAAAACGCAATGAAATTCTTCAATTATTGATGTTGGAACCAACATTTGCTCTTTTGGATGAAATTGACTCTGGTTTGGATATCGATGCTCTTAAGGTCGTATCTAAAGGGGTTAATGCAATGCGGGGTGAAGGTTTTGGAGCGATGATCATCACCCACTACCAACGTTTGTTGAACTATATTACTCCTGACGTCGTTCATGTGATGATGGAAGGCCGTGTCGTGCTTTCAGGTGGGCCAGAATTGGCTGCCCGCTTGGAACGTGAAGGCTATGCCCAACTCGCAGAAGAACTCGGTTACGACTATAAAGAAGAACTATAACCTGATGACAAGTGATCTAATGTTGTCATAAAATTAAACAGATAGTATCTTTATTAGGAGAAAAAAATGAGTATTGAAAATATTACCCTCTTTTCGGAACTGCATGCTGAGCCAAGCTGGCTGCAGGATTTACGAAAAAAAGCTTTTAACAAGATTGATCAGTTGGAATTACCAGCGATTGAACGCGTAAAATTCCATCGCTGGAATCTTGGCGATGGAACGATCACAGAAAGCGAGGCTTCTGCCAATGTTCCTGATTTTACAGCCCTCGATTCGAACTTAAAATTGGTCCAAGTTGGAACTCAGACTGTATTTGAACAGGTGCCACAAGCCTTGGCAGACCAAGGAGTTCTTTTTACAGATTTCCATACTGCCCTAGAAGAAATTCCGCAGGTGATGGAAGACTACTTCATGTCTTCAGTTAAATACGATGATGACAAACTAGCAGCATACCACACAGCTTATTTTAATAGTGGGGCTGTTCTCTATATTCCAGATAACGTCGAAATTTCAGAACCAATCGAAGGTATTTTCTACCAGGATAGCGACAGTGATGTACCTTTTAATAAGCACATTTTGATTATCGCAGGTAAAAACAGCAAGTTCAGCTATTTGGAACGCTTGGAATCAAAAGGTGATGGCTCAGCAAAAGCAACTGCTAATGTGACGGTTGAGGTGATTGCCCGCTCCGGTGCTCAAGTGAAATTTGCGGCGATTGACCGTCTGGGTGAAAATGTCACAGCCTACATCAGTCGACGTGGAAAACTAGGTCAGGATGCCAGCATTGATTGGGCCATCGGTGTCATGAATGAAGGCAACGTGGTTGCAGACTTTGACAGTGACTTGGTTGGAAACGGAAGTCATGCAGATTTGAAAGTCGTTGCCTTATCAAGCGGTCGTCAGGTGCAAGGAATTGACACCCGTGTGACCAACTTTGGTTGCAACTCGATCGGAAATATCTTACAACACGGGGTTATTCTTGAAAAAGGAACCTTGACCTTCAACGGGATTGGTCATATTATTAAAGGGGCCAAAGGAGCAGATGCTCAGCAAGAAAGCCGTGTCTTGATGTTATCGGATCAAGCGCGTTCAGATGCCAATCCAATCCTCTTGATTGATGAAAATGACGTCACGGCAGGCCATGCTGCATCGATCGGTCAAGTGGACCCAGAAGATATGTATTACCTTATGAGTCGTGGTCTGGATCAACACACAGCAGAACGTTTAGTGGTGCGTGGTTTCTTGGGATCTGTTATTGTTGAAATCCCAGTTAAAGAAGTACGTGATGAAATGATTGCCACCATCGAAGAAAAGTTATCTCAACGCTAAGGAGAAACAATGCTAGATAAAAATACGATTGCTCAAGATTTTCCCATTCTCGATCAACTAGTTCACGATGAGCCTTTGGTTTATCTAGATAATGCAGCGACGACGCAAAAACCTAAACGTGTTCTTGAAGCAGTTAATCACTATTATTTGCAAGATAACGCCAATGTCCATCGTGGAGTCCATACTTTGGCTGAACGAGCGACAGCAGCCTATGAGGTGGCGCGTGAGAAAGTTAGAAAATTTATCAACGCTTCATCAACCAAGGAGGTGCTCTTTACAAGAGGGACAACGACTGGACTCAACTGGGTGGCCCGCTATGCAGAAGAAGTCCTAAAGGAAGGGGATGAAGTCCTGATTTCCATCATGGAACATCACTCCAACATCATTCCTTGGCAGCAAGCCTGCAAGAAGACAGGAGCAAAACTGGTTTATGTCTATCTAAAAGATGGCTTACTGGATATGCAGGACTTAAAGAGCAAGCTTAGTGAGAGGACAAAATTTGTCTCCATCACCCATGCTTCGAATGTCTTAGGGGTGGTCAATCCGATCAAGGAAATTACTCGATTAGCTCATGAAGTTGGAGCGATCATGGTCGTAGACGGTGCTCAATCAACCCCTCATATGGCCATTGATGTACAAGACTTAGATGCGGATTTCTTTGCTTTTTCTGGCCACAAGATGGCTGCACCAACAGGGATTGGTGTCCTCTATGGGAAGGAAGAAATCTTAGAGCAAATGTCTCCAATCGAGTTTGGGGGCGAGATGATTGACTTTGTTTACGAACAATCTGCCTCTTGGAAGGAATTACCTTGGAAATTTGAAGCTGGAACACCTAATATGGCGGGCGCAATTGGTCTTGGTGCAGCAATCGATTACTTAGAAGAGCTGGGTATGGACCAGGTAGAAGCGCATGAGCAAGAATTGATTGCCTATGTGTTTCCAAAATTACAGGCTATCGAAGGCTTGACCATCTATGGCTCCCAAGACTTAGCCCAACGTTCTGGCGTCATTTCCTTCAATCTAGGAGATCTCCATCCGCATGACTTAGCAACAGCATTAGATTATGAAGGAATTGCCGTTCGTGCAGGTCACCACTGTGCACAACCGCTCCTTCAATACCTACAAGTCCCAGCGACAACGAGAGCAAGTTTTTATATCTACAACACCAAAGCGGACTGTGATAAATTAATTGAGGCATTGATCAAAGCAAAGGAGTTTTTCAATGGCACTTTCTAAATTAGATTCGCTGTACATGGCGGTCGTAGCTGACCATTCAAAACACCCCCACCACCAAGGACAGATTGAAGATGTTGATCAGATCCAACTCAACAATCCAACTTGTGGAGATGTGATCCAGTTAAGTGTGAAATTTGATGAGAATGACAGGGTTGAAGATATTGCCTTTGTGAATTCAGGCTGTACGATCTCAACCGCTTCAGCTAGTATGATGACGGATGCTGTAATGGGAAAAACAAAAGAGGAAGTTGAAGAATTGGCACAGGTCTTTTCAGAAATGGTCCAAGGCCAATCAGATCCTCGGCAAGAGGAGTTGGGAGATGCAGCCTTCTTATCTGGAGTCTCAAAATTCCCACAGCGGATTAAATGTGCGACCCTCTCCTGGAATGCTCTTAAAAAAGCGATCGAACGTAGTAATTAGTTAAAAGAAGAAACAGAGAAAGAAAGGAAATTATGGCTGAAGAAAGAGTCGAACCGAAACCAATTGATCTCGGTGAATATAAATTTGGATTTCACGATGACGTTCAACCCATTCTCTCTACCGGGAAGGGATTGAATGAAGCGGTAATTCGTGAATTATCTGCAGCAAAAAATGAACCAGAATGGATGCTAGAATTCCGTTTGAAATCTTTTGAAACCTTCAAAAAGATGCCCATGCAAACCTGGGGAGCCGATCTATCAGAGATTGACTTTGATGATTTGATCTATTATCAAAAACCTTCGGATAAACCTGCCCGTTCATGGGACGAAGTTCCAGAGAAAATCAAGGAAACCTTTGAGCGCATTGGGATCCCAGAAGCTGAACGTGCCTACCTAGCGGGAGCTTCTGCTCAGTATGAATCGGAAGTGGTTTACCACAATATGAAAGAAGAGTTTGAAAAGTTGGGGATTATCTTTACCGATACGGATTCTGCCCTAAAAGAATATCCAGACCTTTTCAAACAGTATTTTGCGAAGTTAGTACCACCAACGGACAACAAATTGGCTGCCCTCAACTCAGCAGTCTGGTCTGGTGGAACCTTCATTTATGTACCAAAAGGTGTAAAAGTAGACGTCCCACTTCAAACTTACTTCCGTATCAACAATGAAAATACAGGTCAGTTTGAGCGCACGTTGATTATTGTGGATGAGGGAGCAAGTGTCCACTATGTAGAAGGCTGTACTGCGCCGACCTACTCAAGCAATAGCCTCCATGCAGCGATTGTTGAGATCTTTGCCTTGGATGGTGCTTATATGCGTTACACGACCATCCAAAACTGGTCTGACAATGTCTACAACTTGGTCACCAAGCGGGCCAAAGCTCAAAAAGATGCCACAGTTGAGTGGATCGACGGGAACTTAGGAGCCAAGACAACCATGAAGTACCCATCTGTTTATCTAGATGGAGAAGGAGCGCGCGGGACCATGTTGTCCATTGCCTTTGCTAATGCAGGTCAACACCAAGATACAGGTGCTAAGATGATCCACAATGCCCCTCATACCAGCTCGTCTATCGTATCAAAATCTATTGCGAAAGGTGGCGGAAAGGTAGACTACCGTGGACAAGTTACATTTAACAAGGATTCTAAAAAATCTGTTTCTCATATTGAGTGCGATACCATTATTATGGATGATTTGTCAGCATCAGATACGATTCCTTTTAATGAAATTCACAATTCACAAGTTGCTTTGGAGCACGAAGCAAAGGTTTCAAAAATTTCAGAAGAACAGCTTTATTATTTGATGAGTCGTGGACTGTCTGAGTCAGAAGCGACAGAAATGATTGTCATGGGATTTGTAGAGCCCTTTACAAAAGAACTTCCAATGGAATATGCCGTTGAGTTAAACCGACTTATTAGTTACGAAATGGAAGGATCTGTAGGATAATTCATTTTCATCAATCAAAAATCACAATGGATTTGACTCCATTGTGATTTTTTGCTTATAATTTTTCGTTGACATAACGGACGAATTGATTCCACCAAACCTTTAAGAAAAAGCTTTTCTCAACGGTTTTTCCTGCTACCATATCGACTGTCGGCTCTTGATCTTCTAAGTAGCCTCGCCCGATTTTATTTGGATCTGAGTATTGGAGAATTCCAACATCATCTCCAGATTTTACAGGGGCTTTGAATTGGTTTTGACTACTTTTGAATTGGATCTTAGGTTCAGTTTGATTGCCTTGTTTTACCACGACATAGAAGTCTTTTTTGGCAACAGCCGAAACGGACTCAAACTTCCCATCCGTAATGGCGACCTTACTTTTTCCATAGGTATCTCCTTTCTTTACGACAATGGAAGAAACAAAGGTTCGTACCACGTAATTCATCAGTGATGAAGTTGCTACAAAGCGTGCATAAGGATCACCGTCAACTGCTTCAACTCCTAAGACAACTGTGATCATGTGGATACCATTTTGCGTCGTTGATACAGCAAAGGTAATTCCTCCTTTGGTGGAGTTGCTGACTCGAAGGCCGTCGACTCCAGAACGGTAATTCGGCATCCCTTCTAGCATTAGGTTGGGGTTTTCAATCTGCGTGTTTGAAAAAAGAGCAGTGGGTTTTGAAGTATATTTGGTCACTTCAGGAAAATCCTGGAGTAAGTGCTTGGCAATAACAGCAATATCATAAGCACTCAATTGATTTTCGTCTTCTTTCCCGTCAGGATCTCCGCTGATGGTTTGAGTATTTAATCCGGTAGCATTAATTAAATGAGGAGATTGAATGCCCCATTCAGCAAGTTTTTGCTTCATTTTTTCAACGAAGCTTTTTTCGGAGCCACCCACTTTCTCAGCTAAGGCGAAGGCGGCAGTGCTAGAATTTCCAACTAAAAGAGCAGTCAATAACTGATCAACCGTATATTGGTTTGCCTCAATGGGAAGAGTTCCAGCACCTTTAATATCATTTAAGGCCAATGCCTCCTCGGATAATTTGATTGGGTCTTTTAACGAAAGTTTTTTGTCATGAATGGCTTCGAAAATTAGATAAGTGGTCAGCAGTGTAGACAATCCTCCAACTTCTCGCTTTTTATCCGAATCTTTTTCATACAAGATCTTACCAGTGTCTGCTTCGACAGCGATGGCACTTTGAACAGGAAGATCCGGCTCGTTCGCAAAAATCTTTTGAGGTGGTAGACTGCATAAAAGTAGGATGAAGGTTAAAAAAGAAAGAAAGAATTTTTTCACGGTAATTTCCTCATTATTTAGTCTTCTCTATTGTATCATACAAAATCTGAATAGAAAATTGGAAAATCATCATCAAGCTAAAAAGTCAGTCGTATCAAGGTTTTTGAATGGTGACAACGCAAATATTCAGAAAATTTAGTTTACTTTTTTTTCTAGTTGTGATATAATCTTAAACAAATCTAAAAAAACTATTGGAGAATTCCTATGAAAAAAGGTAAAGTATTCGCGGTTGCTGGAGTAACACTCCTTGCGGCTGGATTGTTGGCTGCATGTTCTGGTTCAAACACTAGCAAAGCAAGCTCAGGTGAAGACAAAAACTATGGTTATGTTTACTCAGATGATCCTCAAACTTTGGACTACACAGTATCTTCTAAAGCTGCTACACATGATATCACTACAAATGTTGTAGATGGTTTGATGGCAAATGACAAGTATGGTAATCTCGTACCATCACTTGCGGAAGATTGGTCTGTTTCAAAAGACGGTTTGACTTATACCTACAAGATTCGTAAAGGGGTTAAATGGTACGATGCAGACGGTGAAGAACACGGTGAAGTTACAGCCAAGGACTTCGTGACAGGCTTGAAACACGCTGCTGATAAAAAATCTGAAACTCTTCCACTAGTTCAAGGATCTATCAAAGGCTTGGATGATTATGTTCAAGGGAAAATCACAGACTTTAGCCAAGTTGGTGTCAAAGCTGTTGATGATTACACACTTGAGTATACATTGAATAAACCAGAAACTTTCTGGAATTCTAAAACTACAAACGGAATTTTGTTCCCAATTAGCACAGAGTTCTTAAAGAGTAAGGGTGATGATTTTGGTCAACCAAACGATGTGAAATCAATCCTTGCAAATGGACCATTCCTTCTTAAATCTATTACTTCAAAATCATCTGTTGTATTTGAAAAGAACGACAATTACTGGGATAAGAAAAACGTTCACCTTAAAGAAGTGAAACTTACTTACTACGATGGATCAGACCAAGATTCATTGGCACGTGGCTTCTCTGATGGGGCTTATACAGTTGCTCGTTTGTTCCCTGCAAGTTCAAACTTTGCAACTATTTCGAAAAAATACAAAGACAATATCTACAACACACCAGCTGGTTCAGGTGTAGCGGTCCTTGGTTTCAACATCGACCGTCAATCATACAAACACACTGCTAAAAAATCAGATGCTGAAAAGGCTGCGACTAAGAAAGCAATCTTGAACAAAGATTTCCGTCAAGCAATTACCTTTGCGTTAGACCGTGAAAGCTATTCTGCACAGCTAAATAGTAAAGAATTTGCTAAACCAGCTATCCGTAATACCTACACAGCTCCAGCCTTTGTGCAAGTAAATGGAAAAGATTTTGGAGATGTAGTTGCAGATAAGTTGACTACTTATGGAGACCAATGGAAGGGTATCAACCTTGCAGATGGTCAAGACGGTCTTTACAATAAAGACAAAGCCAAAGCCCAACTTGAAAAAGCGAAAGCTGAACTTCAAAAAGATGGCGTTCAATTCCCGATTCATATTGATGTACCAGTAGCACAAAGCTCAAAAGGATTTGTTGCTCGTATGCAATCTTTGAAACAAACAGTGGAAGACACTCTTGGTAAAGACAATGTTGTTCTTGATCTTCAAATGATGGACCAAGATGAAGTATTGAACATTACTTTGAATGTACCATCAGCTGCAGATGCAGATTGGGATCTTCAAGGATTGGTTGGATGGAACCCAGACTACGATGATCCATCAACTTACCTCGATACTCTTCAACCTTCATCAGAAGACCAAACAAAAGTCTACCTTGGTTTTGCAGGTGGTGTAGATAATGCTTCAGCGAAAGCAGTTGGCTTGGATGAGTATGCGAAACTTCTTGCAGACGCTAATAGCGAATCACTTGATGTAGCTAAACGTTATGAAAAATACGCAGTTGCTCAAGCTTGGTTGAGTGATAGTGCCTTGGTAATCCCAACAATGTCAAGTACAGGTGCAGCAACTGTTGTTTCTAAAGTGGTTCCATTCTCTGGCCCATCATCTCAAACAGGTAACAAAGGATCTTCATACTTCAAATATGTAGAAGTTCAAGATGAACCAGTTACTAAGAAACAATACGAACAAGCACGTGAAAAATGGCAAAAAGAAAAAGCTGAGTCAAACAAAAAAGCTCAACAAGATCTTGAAAAACACGTTAAATAATTAAATTATTGCTTTTCATTAGAACTTTCTCTTCTAGGGGAGAAAGTTCTTTTGAACATTAAAGGAATGAAATATGAAAAAATATGTTTTTATGCGTATTTTGCGTTCGTTAGTGTCGATCTTTCTTGTCACGACATTAACCTACATGATTATCTATACGCTAACACCGAGAAATCTCATCTTTAAGAATGACCCTAACTATAATAAAGTAGCGAAGACAAAAGATTCGAAGATCAACTACGAAAATACTGTCTATGATCGTATGGGTTATTTGGAATACATGGATTCAAAAAGCCTGCAACAAAAAGCAAGTGAAGAAGATTCATCAGTTACAGTTGATGCGACCGTGGCCAATGAAAAGATCTATACAAAATACATTAATAAGCTAGGTCATGGCTGGAAGTTGCAACGTTTCCCAGAAAGTAAGTCCTTCTATGCAGTGCGTGAAATCCCGGTTTTTGAACGTGTCATCAGCTTCTATGCGAATTTAATTCAATTTGATCATCCAGGTTGGGTGAAAGATGCCTCCAATCCAAATCTGAAACGCTATATCCGTGTTGAAAATGATCCATCTATTGGTTGGTCAGTGGTAGGTTCAGGTACGAAACACAAATACCTCTTGTACTTCAATGGTCAATTCCCATATGTACACCAAAACTTTGTAACCTTAAACCTTGGAAATTCATATCCAACTTATTCAAATACCCCTGTTCTTCAAGTTATTACCCAAGGACAAGGAACGACTAAGAAGAGTGAAGTGAACTTCCCAACAGGTAAAAAGACATCTTCAATCGATATCTACTCACGTACTTACAAATCACCAAGTAAGGCAGACTCACAAGACATCAGTCGATTTGGTAAAGGAGATGCTTATACAGCAACGTTGAGCAACTATGAAAATCCATCCATGATTGTAAGTTCTTCTATCATTGGTTTGATTGGTATTGCGATTTCTTACCTGATTGCGATCCCATTAGGATCTTACATGGCTCTGTTCAAGAACTCATGGTTTGACAGCATTTCAACAGCTGTTTTGACATTTATGATGTCTCTTCCAACCATTGCTTCGGTCTACATTGTCCGTTTAGCAGGTTCTTTCTTTGGGCTTCCAGACTCATTCCCAGTTCTTGGAGCACAGGATTGGCGTTCATATGTATTGCCGTCTCTGATTCTTGGTTTATTGAGCGCGCCATATACTGCGGTTTGGATTCGTCGTTATATGATCGATATCCACTCGCAAGATTTCGTCCGTTTTGCTCGTTCAAAAGGATTGTCAGAACGTGAGATCTCAAGAAAACACATCTTCAAAAAT
>NZ_KQ969691.1:0-4498 GCF_001578955.1 Streptococcus parasanguinis | reverse complement strand
GATGCTCCGGCATACTCATACTGGAAATCTGTATTCAGACAATTCTTTAAGAAAAGAACCACTATCATTATGCTTGCTGTTTTGATTGGGATTCTCTTGATGAGTTTTGTCTACCCGATGTTTTCAAATTTCGATTACAATGATGTTAGTAAGGTCAATGACTTTACTGCTCGTTTGAATCCACCAAGTGCCAAAGCTTTCTTTGGTACAGATAATAACGGTAAATCCCTCTTTGATGGAGTTTGGTTTGGTGCTCGAAATTCAATTATCATTTCCTTCATTGCCACTGTTATTAACGTGGTGGTCGGAGTCATCGTTGGTGGAATTTGGGGAATCTCAAAATCCATCGATCGTATCATGATGGAAGTATACAATGTCATTTCAAATATTCCATTCTTGCTAATCGTTATCGTCTTGACTTACTCAATGGGATCTGGTTTCTGGAATTTGATTCTTGCCATGTCTTTAACCGGATGGATCGGAATTGCCTACATGATTCGTGTTCAAATCATGCGTTACCGTGATTTGGAGTACAACCTTGCCAGTCGAACATTAGGAACGCCAACTTTGAAAATTGTTACGAAAAACATTTTGCCTCAATTGGTATCTGTTATCGTGACGCAAACATCACAAATGTTACCAAGTTTTATTTCTTATGAAGCCTTCCTTTCATTCTTCGGACTCGGTCTTCCAATTACAGTTCCAAGTTTGGGACGGTTGATTTCTGACTATTCTCAAAACGTAACTACAAATGCCTACCTATTCTGGATTCCGCTTACTGTTTTGATTTTAGTATCCTTGTCATTCTTTATCGTCGGACAAAACTTGGCCGATGCCAGCGACCCACGTACACATAGATAGGAGGAGTAGATATGACATCAAATAACAATATTATTTTATCTGCTCAAGATATCGTAGTGGAATTTGACGTGCGCGATCGCGTACTGACAGCTATTCGTGGCGTATCGCTTGAGCTAGTAGAAGGTGAAGTTCTTGCCTTGGTTGGTGAGTCAGGTTCAGGGAAATCAGTTTTGACAAAAACGTTCACCGGAATGTTAGAAGATAACGGTCGTATTGCCCAAGGTTCGATTAAATACCGTGGTCAAGAATTAACTGATTTGAAGACCAATAAAGATTGGGAAAATATTCGTGGATCTAAGATCGCTACAATTTTCCAAGACCCAATGACAAGTTTGGACCCAATTAATACAATTGGATCACAAATTACAGAAGTCATTATCAAACACCAAGGAAAAACAGCTAAAGAAGCCAGAGAAATGGCATTGGACTATATGGAGAAAGTTGGAATTCCAGATGCTGAACGTCGTTTTGATGAGTATCCATTCCAATATTCAGGTGGGATGCGTCAACGGATCGTTATTGCCATCGCCTTGGCCTGCCGTCCAGATATCTTAATCTGTGACGAACCAACAACAGCCCTTGACGTGACCATTCAAGCGCAAATCATTGATTTGTTGAAATCCCTTCAAAAAGAATACCAATTTACAGTTATCTTTATCACCCACGACTTAGGTGTGGTTGCAAGTATTGCAGATAAAGTAGCTGTTATGTATGCTGGAGAAATTGTTGAGTTTGGTAAAGTAGAAGAAATTTTCTACGATCCAAAACATCCATACACATGGAGCTTGCTTTCAAGTTTGCCTCAATTATCAACCTCAGATGGTGATCTATACTCTATTCCAGGGACTCCGCCATCATTGTATGCTCCAATCAAAGGAGATGCCTTCGCACTTCGTTCAGATTATGCGATGCAGATTGATTTTGAAGAAGAGGCACCGGCTTTCAAAGTGACCGATACTCACTGGGCTAAGACATGGTTGCTCCATCCAGATGCACCAACAGTTCATAAACCAGAAGTAATCGAAAACCTTCACGAAAAGATTGGCTCAAAAATGGGCTTCACTCACATTACAGAATAGGAGGAAGGAAATGACTGAAAAATTAGTTGAAATTAAAGATTTAGAAATTTCCTTCGGTGAAGGAAGTAAAAAATTCGTTGCTGTTAAAAACGCCAACTTCTTCATTAATAAGGGAGAAACTTTCTCTCTTGTTGGTGAATCAGGAAGTGGGAAGACGACAATTGGACGTGCTATCATCGGTTTGAATGATACAAGTGCTGGAGAAATTATTTATGACGGTCGCAAGATCAACGGAAAAAACTCTCATAGTGAAAAATCAGAGTTGATCCGTAAAATTCAAATGATCTTCCAAGACCCAGCAGCAAGTTTGAATGAACGTGCTACAGTTGATTATATTATCTCCGAAGGTTTGATCAACCACCATTTGTTTAACAGTGAAGAAGAACGTCAGGAAAAAGTAAAAAATATTATGCATGAAGTTGGGCTTCTTGCAGAACATTTGACACGTTACCCTCACGAATTCTCAGGTGGACAACGTCAACGGATCGGTATTGCCCGTGCACTTGTTATGGAACCAGAATTTGTCATTGCGGATGAACCAATCTCAGCCCTTGACGTTTCAGTACGTGCGCAGGTCTTGAACCTTTTGAAAAAATTCCAAAGAGAATTAGGCTTGACCTACCTCTTTATCGCCCATGACTTGTCAGTTGTGCGCTTCATTTCTGACCGTATTGCAGTTATCTATAAAGGGGTTATTGTAGAAGTAGCAGAAACTGAAGAGCTATTTAACCACCCAATCCATCCATATACTCAATCCCTACTTTCAGCGGTCCCAATTCCAGATCCAATTCTAGAACGTAAAAAAGTTCTAAAAATTTATGATCCGGAACAACATGATTATTCTGAAGATAAACCACAAATGGTTGAAATTAAACCAGGTCATTATGTATGGGCTAACAAAGCTGAAGAAAACAAATACAGACAAGAATATAAATAGAGAGGCTTTCCTCTCTATTTTCTTTAGGGCTTTTTGTGGCTCTTTGTCAACTGTAGTGGGTTGATGAAAAGCTAACATCTAGAGAGGACCGGATAGGTCTTCCTTTTTTTACATGTTTAGAGTGATGAAAACACGCTTCCTAAAGTTGATAGAGTTTCTAAAACCAAATCCTATAGGTTTGATGTCTTTGATCAACTTATTAGTCGTTTTGAGTTTCGCGTTTGAATCGTCTGTTTCTAGCGTATTTATGATGTGTCTGAGGAAAGTCCTAAATGGTGATGGACCGTTCCTCTATCAGCTCAAAGAATGCATCTGCTCTCTTCTGCTGAAAAGTCTAGTGTCTTCTCAACGACTTCATCTGTAATCAAGGTTTGACGGAAAGTCATTGAATGAAAAGAGTTGAGAGATAACTTACGGATTTCTTTTTGAAAGATTCGCCAGTGATTATTTAAGGCACGATAGGATAGTGACTTTTTATCAAATTGGTCCATAATCGAAATCTTGTCTTTAAAAACACGCGTCCAAGGTGATGGGTAATATGAAAACGATCCAGAACGATTTTAGCGTTTAAAAAGCGTTTTCGAGCTAATGGGATATAGGTTCTGATATATCCATCGTGATAAATTGGACCTTTTGCCGAGCTTTCAATGAATACAAAAAAAGTAGTTTTGTATAGTAATTTGGAGACCTTTATCGAAGAGGATAATGAGTTCGCTGGACTCATAGTTTTGAGTCACAAAAACTAAGTCACCTTTCTTAAAACCAAACTCCTTCCAGGACATAATCTTTGAGAGTTTGACATAATGATTCTTGAAAGTAAATTGGTAATGCTTACGATAGACTGTATAAGTTGACACATGAAGTTTTCAAGCAATATCCATTAGAAGTACCTTCTGAGTTAGGGGGTGTGTAACTTTTTTTCGGACAAGGGTTGAGATATAACATATATTCTTAATAAATGATGTCTCGGCAATCATGACACTCCAACAGCTGTTACACTGGAAACAATGTTTCTTTAGACGTAGTAGTGTTGAAGTTCCAGCTTGTTCAAGAAGAGGAAGTTTAGAAAGTTTTTGAAAGTCTTATTTAATAATCTTTCCTTGGCAATGGGGAATAATGGTACAGGATAATCGAATTTTACTTGAATCTCAATATGATTATCAGTTTCAAAACGAATGAAATAATGATATTAGGACCTTTAACTCCGAATAATTCTGAGGTATCCTTAATGAGTCCCATAGGTTCTTCCTAATGGTAGTTTCGTCGCTTTTCATTATAGTTATTATAGGAGTATTTGTTTATAAGTAAAAAGTTCTAAAATCTATAGAATAGTTTTCCCCGCTATAGGAATTATTGAGCCAGAGTTTTTTACTATATCTAATAAAAGAATAAAACTGTAAAGAAGTAATCTTTCTAAAGCATGAAAAGCCTGTATTATGGGCTTTTTTCGACTTTTTTAAAAAATTTTTTTAAAAAAGTAAATTTTTTTTAAAAAAAGTGTTGACAGTAAGAAGAGGTCATGATATACTAATATAGTTGTCGCGAGAGAGCGACAAAGACCTTTGAAAACTGAACAAGACGAACCAATGTGCAGGGCACTACAACTGAAGTTGTAGTAACT
>NZ_KQ969690.1:590377-595183 GCF_001578955.1 Streptococcus parasanguinis | reverse complement strand
AAATTGTATCACTATCATTTGATGTATCTGTTTTTACTAATCCTGTTTCAACTCTACTGAATAACGAGTTAATTATTATTAGTCGCTCTTCTTTGTCAATATCAGTTCCAGCATAGGTAAGAGCTTGATAAAATCTTGTCAAAGCAGCTTTTTGTTTATATTCGGTGGCTATATGATGATTTGACATAACGATTTTTATCAATACTCTAATAATATAGATAAAAAATGAAATAACTGAAATAAGTATAAACGACTCGGATATAAATGGAAGATCTTTTTTGATAATATTTAAAGAATAATCATGGATAACGATAACCAATAATACTAAAGTAAATATTAAAGCCAAGACTGCACCAATAAGGAAGTATGTCCATATTGTAGCTTGTTTTTGATGTTCTACTGCACGTTCATTCCAAAGTTTCTCTGGAGCTTCTAAAGAAAGCTTGTTTTTATAGGTTTCCTCCAAGTCGTTCAGATTGTTTTGCTTTTCTTCTTGCCATTTGTTAAGAGATTTTTGAAATTCAGCAAATTCAGAAACTTTTTTATCAAATTGTTTCTGAATTTCATTATGTTTATCTTCTGTGAACGACGTAATCTCTCTATACTGTTTATCGGATTGAACTGAAATATCTCTTAACTTGTCTGTTATAGGAGCTACTATATTTGTTTCAAAATCAGAGCGATTCTCTTTAATGTTCGAAAAGCTTTTTCTAAGTAGAAATAGGGCTGGATAAAATTTATACTCATAAGAGTTTGAAAAATAACTACCAATGTAACTTGGATTCTTAGAAAGATATATATAACTTTTTATAGCTTCAACAAGATTGTTTTGAGACTGTTGAGTATAGAAAGAAACAAAACTTTTTATTTTATGAATTTCAGAATCTCTATCAATAGGAGAAGCTATCGATAATATGTATACCTTCTCACCTTGTTCTCCATATTCAGAATTGCTTGATAGATTGTTGTAAATGTATAAATTTATATTGTCTATATTTAATTCTTCAAGATTGAAAATATAATCTTATACCTCATTAAACTTATCTTTCAAATTTTGCCAATTTGACAAAAAACTGTTGGGAGCTTTATCATTAATCGAACTCCAATAGGTAAAGTTACTGTTTATAATTCCTTCAAGCTCGTCAAATGTAAAAATGTCTTCCCTTTCGCTGAAATTAATTATAAAATCGTTAGAAATAGAGAATCTAAAGAGAATCTTATCATTTATAAAATTTGCTACTTGACTTTTAGTTAAACCCATTAAATCCCCCTATGTTATAAAGTAATTAGTTATCACTAACTATTATATCACAGAAAAGTAGTAGAAAATAAAAAGTATAGATATTATTATTGACAAAATTATTTATTTATCAGGACCTCGATGATAAGATATATTACGAACAATCATACAATAAAATAGACATTTATTGGTATCATTTTGGTTGCTAAACAGACAAAATGTTTGATTTTTTCACAGTGAACATAAATAGAATGTTAATTTATCAGCTTTCTTTTTTAGGTCAAATCAAATCTCGGAATTAGAAGAGAAATAAGCTTTGGATTGAAATAAATCATAAATAACTATACAAATTGTCTCTCCGTATAGGAAGGATTTAGTGTTCTTCAGTTGAAACTATAATCCTAGGTATGAAATTAAAAAATTATTTTAATTTGGTCATTAAAAATTTTTTCAAAAAAATTTTAATCCTATATGGAAGATCTTATAATGTGTATTAAAATCCTTAAAATATCGCTATTTCCGCTATTTTAAAGGGTACTTTGTAAAGTGTCCTTTTTAAATTTTAGTAGAAAATTGAGCAATTTTTGGTAGAAAAAGCGACTTTTTTTTGATTTTTCTTTTTTTTACTTTCATCAAAAAATGGCAGACTATAAGTATGAAAAGAAAATTTATTGAGTGCAAGAGAGTTGTAGCATCAGCTACAACTCTTTTTTTTTGCTCTCAAAAGTCTTTTCAAATAAATAAAAAAGAGGTTATATAATGCCTGTAGATAAAAAAGAGAAAATCGAGAAGATTTTAAATGCACCGACTATAAATTCGCTAACTTCTGTTAATTTGAAAACAGTTAACAAAGTAAGGGATCCGATCACTAATCGAACATCGATTCATTTAGATACTGGTACGATTCATATTGAAAACTATGACGATAACAAAGATTATTTCAAGCTTCGAGTATTGAAGATGTTGGATTTATTGATTTTTCTTATTGGTAAGAAGAATAAATATAGACTAAGTGAAGAAGATGCTGTTAACTGCTTGGTTGAATTTTCAATTAAACAGTATTCAGAACTGCTAGGGAAATCTAAACCAGCAAGTATCTCAACGAAAAAGAATGTACGTTGTATCATTGATGAAGCATTATGCTTGCTCAAGGATCTTTCTATCAGTACTAAAGAAAAGAGAGGTGCACATCATGTTGTATTCAATGATATAAAATTTATTGAGGAATTCAAATGCGAAAATGGAATTTTTACAGTTCAATTGACTGAAAAATTCGTTAGATATTTAATCACATCTTATGTGACAAATTTTCCTCTCGAACTTTTTAAAATTGATGAACGTAGTAAAAATGTTTATTCTCTTGCAAAGAAATTAGTCTATCATCAAAGTAACAAAAATAATCGAAGAAAAAAGACTAATGAAATTATTTCCGTTGAAGCTTTATTAAATGTATGTCCCCAAATTCCTCCTATAGAAGAAGTAAGATTAAAAAAAGGTGGTTGGCGTTCAAGAATTGAAGAGAGCTTTGCTAATTCACTTGATAAACTAATCGATTATAAAATCCTAGTTAGTTGGGAATACTGTAATCCAAATTGTGAACCTTTATCAGATGAACAGTTAGGAATGAACTCATTTTTTGAATTTCAGAAATTTAGAATTTATTTTAAAGTTTCAGGGATTTAAATTCACTGATTTATCGATTTGCTTCGATTAAATCAGGATTTATGGGGTATGTTGAATTAGAAATTGGGGTATGTTGAATTAGAAATTGGGGTATGTTGAATTTGCTAAAAAAATTTTGATCCTTGGTATCACTGATATTATTAGTATTTCTGATTTTCAATACTAATAATATTAATAAGCAGCATATGCCTTCAATTTTCATATTGAAGGCAATGCTATAATTTTGCCTGTAAGAAAAAAAGTCCGGATTTATTTTTTTACTGGAAACTACAAAAGGAGAAAAAAATGTTTGAAGAAGAAAAATCTTATTTGAAAGCATACATTGAACAAATCTCTGAACCAAGTCGTAAAGGTGGTAAGGGAGCATATATTTGCCCCCTCTGCCACAGTGGTGAAGGAAGAAACAGAACTGGTGCTTTTCACATTTACGATGAAATCCAGTGGAAATGTTTCTCTTGCGATAGAGGTGGAGATATCTTTGATCTTATCGGCTATGTAGAAGGAATTGATAAATTTAAGGATCAATTGAAGCGTGTCAGAGAATTGTTTAATCTATCAACTGAATGTGATGAATTAAAGAACCAGAGGACTGAATATTTGAATTCCAATGCTGTTTTTCCTTTAAAGGAAGAAGAGAAAAAAGATAATTATTTAAGCTTTTATAATGAGGCCACAAAGCATCTCTGTGAAACTGACTATTTTCTTAAACGAGGGTTGAGTTTTTCAACAGTCCAACGGTTTAAAGTTGGTTACGTAAAAAAATGGAAGCATCCCAAAGTGACTAATCCTAATGTTCCTGAAACACCTCGGTTAATTATTCCTTTAAGTGAAAGTTGTTATTTTGCTCGTGATACAAGGGAAATTGTACCCGGAACTCAATTGAGCTATATGAAACAGAAGGTGGGAGGGAGCGATATTTTTAATAAAAGCGAACTCTTCAAAAAATCTACGGATCCCATTTTTATTGTAGAAGGCGAAATAGATGCCATGAGCATCGTTGAAGTTGGTGGAAATGCAGTAGCACTTGGCAGTATTGGAAATATAAATAAATTAATTAATCTTATTTCTGATCTAAAAATTGATCGTACATTCATTCTTTCATTGGACCAAGACGAAAAGGGGAGAGAGGCTGAACTAAAATTAGCAGAGCAATTTAGAAGTAAGAAAATTAAATTTATTTCTTGCAAATTAACTATTGATGATGTAAAAGATCCTAACGATATGTTAGTGAAAAATAAAGGAGTATTTAACAAAATGGTAGAAAATGCAATCAATCAAACAAAAAGTGAAAAAGAGCGGTATCTTGAATATTCAACAGCTAATCATCTTTCGAAGTTTTTTAATGATATTACGAATGGTTCAAATACTTCATGTATTAAAACAAATTTTGAAGGCTTAGATGATCTGTTAGAAGGTGGTCTTTACGAAGGCTTGTATTGTGTTGGTGCAATTTCCTCCCTTGGAAAGACAACATTTGTAACTCAGATTGCTGATCAAATTGCAGCACAGGGAACAGATGTTTTGATTTTTAGTATTGAAATGTCTAGGTGGGAAATAATTAGTAAAAGTATTAGTCGTCACACTGTTATCGAATCTATTGCCTCTAATAGTGATATCAGAAATGCAAAAACAGCACGAGGAATTACTGAGGGGAGTAGATATTCAGGTTACAGCAACCCAGAGAAGGATTTGATTAAAAAAGCTGTAGCAAATTACTCGCAGTACTGCAAAAATATTTACATTGTCGAAGGTACTGGACCTATTGGTGTGGAGCTAATTCGGAAAACTGTTGAAAATCATCTCAAATATACTGGAAAAGCACCTGTCGTTATTATTGATTACTTACAGATTCTATACCCGGTGAATGAACGATTAACTGAAAA
>NZ_KQ969690.1:585449-590357 GCF_001578955.1 Streptococcus parasanguinis | reverse complement strand
CGGTGAATGAACGATTAACTGAAAAACAAAACACAGATAGATCGGTAATAGAATTGAAAAGGATTAGCCGAGACTTTAAAACACCAGTAATTGCTATTTCTTCTTTTAATAGAGAAAACTACAAATCTGTTGTAAGTATGCAGTCTTTCAAGGAGAGCGGAGCAATCGAGTATTCTAGCGATGTTTTGATTGGACTTCAACTAAAGGGGACTGGTCAAGGAAATTTTGATGTTAATGAAGCTAAATCGAGAAATCCACGAGAGATTGAGTTAGTGGTTTTAAAAAATCGTAATGGAAGAACTAGCATTAAGATGGAATTTGACTATTATGCGATGTACAATTATTTTAAAGAAAAGTAGTTTAAGGCTTTTGGTTAATGATCTAATTTGTTGAACTATTCTAAGCCTTATCAAAAGATGGAAATCTCTGTAATTAAGAATTAGAAGGAAGAGATAATGCAAACAATAAATCATACAGAATTAATGAAATTAGGTTTTCCTGAACATACGGCACGGGATATTATAAAACAAGCAAAGTTAATTGCTGTTCGACAATTTGAAGAATCTAGAGCTTTATCGAATAATGTGGTAGAATTAAGTAAATCACCATTTGATAATTCTCGTCTTAATTTAGCTCCTACGTATATTGTAGAAGAATTACTCGGCTTTAAGTTGCTTTCTGAAAGAAAGGAACAAAATGAGTAAAAAATATAAATGCGTAAGTCGAAATAAGAAAGGAAAAATTTACTATGAGGTTGAATTCAGTGTAGATCCGTCTACGGGTGACCGAAAGAGGTTTAGGGTTAAATCTTATAAAGATCAATTTGGAATTGATTTTAAAACAGAAAAGCAAGCCTTTGACGAAGTCTGTAGGATAAGAACTGAATACAATGCTAAAATATCTAGTGCCAGTGCAAATAGGCCACAATTAGATATTCCATTTTCAAAATTTATGGAAGATGTTTATTTGCCTTATTATAAGAAAACTGTTCAGCCCGTAACCTATCAAACTGCTTATCCTCAGTATAAGACTTTTATTGAAGTTTTTGCTGACAAGAAATTGTCTGAAATCAATGTTCGGGAATGCGAAGATTTTAGATTATCTTTAATGGAAGACTACTCTCCAAACTACGCAAAAGGACTTTGGTGTAAACTGAAGAAGTGCTTAAATTATGCAGAACGCTTGGAATACATCGAGAATAATCCTTGTAGAAAATTAGACAATCCTAAAGGAGAAAAACCGAAAACTGAATTTTGGACTGTGGAGGAACTTGATAAGGTATTAAAAACTATTGATCTGACAGTTTATGAAGAAAGGCAGTTTTATACGGCTATCTGGCTTTATTTTATGACGGGGATGCGAGTCTCTGAGGGTCTTAGTTTAAAGTGGTCAGACATAGATCTTAAAAATAAGGTTATTCATATTCAGTCTACCATTGAATATCAAGGGAATGGGAAATACGTTCGAAAAGAGCAGACAAAAACTAGGGCAGGCATGCGTTTCTTAGAAATAGATGACGAAACTGTTAAAGTGTTGCAAAATTGGAGAACTGTACAAGTGTATAATAGAGAAGATAATTTCGTATTAGCACGGTTTAACTCTCCAATGAACAAATCTACCTTAAGTCGAATGTTAAAAAGGCATGCACTAGCGGCTAAGGTTCCGGTTATTACTGGGAAAGGTCTACGTCATAGTCATGATTCATTTATGATAAACGTTCTAAAAAAAGATGTTTTGTATGTCTCGGCTCGTTCAGGAAGAACGGACAAAGCTACAACTCTAAACACCTATTCTCATTTCTATGATAGACAGATTGTAACTGGCGGTGCTGAAATAACAGAGGTGTTAGGAGAGCTGGGACTAACTGCAAATCCCGCCACAATCCCGCCAAGTAAAGAAACCGAGTGAAAATTAGCTGTATGAGAACAACTAAAGCAACGACGCTTCAGTTACTCTTAAATAATAGAGTTTCCAATCAAAATGAAAACCGAGGTTTAGACCTCGGTTTTTTTGTCGTTGAAAATAATGATGATAGAATGTGAATAGAGGGCTTTTATAAAGCTAACATGTGTAGCTCTCTTTATTTTCTCTAAACCTACTAAATAGTGCAGTTTTAATGATGTTACAATGATTTTACATTTGCTATATTCCCTTGAGATGTTGCTAATTTGTTGCTATAATGGCTATAAATCATATCATAAAGGAGAAGATGATGAAAAATTTTAAACGTCTTTTGTTAGCTGTTGTAGCTGTCTTTGCAGCCGTCCTTTTGGTAGCTTGTGGCGCTAAAAGCGATAATGGGACTTACGTGTTTGAGCCTACTAAGGATGAGATCAAAGATATTATGCCAAGTGAATTTCAATCTTTGATAGGTGATAATTACTCATTCACTATTTCGATTACAATCAATGATAAGAAAGGTGAGATGAAAGTAGACACCAATGCAGGTGGTCAAAATGTAAATCAAGTGATTGATTTGGAAGTAGACCAAAAAGCTAAAACTCTTGTCTCAAAAAATGAGTATGGGAAAGCGGAAATTACTTATCAAGTTTCAGGAAATGTGTTAACGATTAAGGATGTGAAGAATTCTTTAATGGGTGACACAGACATGTTTAATAACTACATGAAAATTGCTAAGTTCAAAAAAGTTAAATAATCCATCAGGGCGGGATTTACATCCTGCCTTTTTATTTTTCTTTGTTTATGAAAGAAATATTACAAGAATATGACATTTATAATCTTTCATTGCAGTGCATTGAAATTGTTGTTATAATAGGTTTAATCTAACTAAAAAGGAGAAGTTATGAAAAACTTTAAACGTATTCTTTTGGCTGTAGTAGCTGTTTTTGCAGTAGTTCTTTTGGTGGGATGTGGTGCCAAAAGTGATAATGGGACTTATGTCTACAAACCTACAAAATCTGAAGTGAAGGAGATCCTTGAAGAACAAGGTGCTCCAAGTTCAAGCGTAGATGCATTGATCGACAATGTTAAATTGGAAGTTTCAGTAACCATTAAAGACAAAAAAGGTAGCCTTAAAATTAAAGGTGAAATGATGGGACAAAAAACAGACCAATCATTTGATATGAAAGTTGACCAACAAAAGAAAACTCTTCAATCAAAAACAGGTGAAGGTGAAAAGGTTAAATACAAAGTTTCTGGCGATGTATTCACTTTTGATTTATCTGGAGAGGAAAGTTCAGATCACGCAGCAGCTTTGGAAATGTTCAAAAACGCTAAATTCAAGCGCACAAAATAATACAAGAGAAGGGCAGAGAGTATCTGCTCTTTTTCTTCTTTATAATATCTTGAATCGGTATTAAAATAATGGTAAAATCTGATTATAAAGTACATTAGGAGATGAATTATGAAAAATATTAAACGTATTCTTTTAGCTTTCGTTGCAGTTTTTGCAGCAGTCCTCTTGGTGGCATGTGGTGCCAAAAGTGATAACGGGACTTATGTCTACAAACCATCAAAAACTGAACTCAAGAAAATTCTTGAGGAGCAAGGCTTATCAGGTAGTCAATTAGAGTCTATTGGAGATGTTATTAATTTTGAAGTTTCCATTAAGATCAAAGATTCAAAAGGAACCCTCAGCATCGCGGGTGAAGTCGCTGGTCAAAAGAATGAGCGATCTTATGAAGTCAAAATCGATCAAAAAGAGAAAACAATCGCGTCAAAAGATGGTAGTGGAGAAAAGATTACATACAAGGTCGATGGTGACTATTTGACATTTGATCTTTCTAAGTTAAGTAATAGCAACCAAGGGGATCTTATGATTCTTAAAAATGCTAAATTCAAACGCACGAAATAAAGCGACTGAGAGGCTGGGACAAAAGTCCTAGCCTCTCAATTATTTTTGGATTGTCGAATAAGACGCAGTGGTTGAGTGAGCTCTACTACGCTGATTTCATCAGCTTTTACAGCCCTACTCAACTGTGCGGAGGTGGGACGATGAAATCGAATTCTAACGAATGACCGATTTCTGTCCCACTCTCTTTGCTTTACTTTTATGACTGGTTTGATATAATAAATAAGAATACAGATGGGACTGGGGCAGGAATGATTTTCTTTGAAAATGATTTCGTCTCGCTCCCTCTTTTCTGTGTGATCAAGGTTATTATTTATGGAAAAGGAGAATCATCTATGCTTTATATTTGGTCTTACTTGAAAAAGTATCCCAAGTGGCTAGCCCTGAATCTATTTTCGGCGGTCCTTTTTGTTATTGTCAATTTAGGCTTGCCAACGATTCTAGCTCGCATGATTGATGAGGGGATTAACCCGCGTGATGTGGATCGGCTGTATTTCTGGGGCTGGGTTATGTTTGCGATCATTTTGCTTGGAATTGTGGGACGGATTATCTTATCTTACGCGGTTGGTCAGCTAACGACCACCATGGTCCGTGATATGCGCAATGACCTCTATGCCAAGTTACAGGAGTACTCACACCGCGAGTATGAGCAAATTGGGGTATCGTCATTGGTTACTCGCTTGACTTCGGATGCCTTTGTTTTGATGCAGTTTGCGGATTCTATGTTGAAGATGGGCGTCATCACACCTTTGATGATGGTTTCCAGCGTTCTTTTGATTCTGACAACCAGTCCTTCTCTAGCATGGATTGTAGCGGTATCTGTACCATTCCTTGCTGTCGTCGTCTGGTATGTAGCAGTCAAGACACGTCCACTTTCTGAGAAGCAACAAAAGACTCTCGACCATCTCAACCAATTTGCGCGTGAAAATTTGACAGGACTTCGTGTGATTCGTGCCTTTGCTCGTGAAGAATTCCAGGAAGAGAAATTTGCGGCTGAAAATGAGGTCTATGCGGAAAACTCTAATAAATTGTTCAAACTAACTGGTTTGACAGAACCCCTATTTGTGCAGATCATCATTGCTATGATTGTGGCGATT
>NZ_KQ969690.1:580769-585386 GCF_001578955.1 Streptococcus parasanguinis | reverse complement strand
ACGGTAGTTTGAAAATTGGGGATCTGGTTGCCTTTATTGAGTATAGCTTCCACGCGCTCTTATCTTTCCTCTTTTTAGCCAATCTCTTTACTATGTATCCTCGGACTGCGGTTTCTAGCCGTCGTCTCAAGGAAATCATGGACATGCCCATTTCGATTGATCCGAATGAGAATGGTGTAACAGAGACAGCATCTCGTGGCTATTTGGAATTTGACAATGTCACCTTTGCTTATCCAGGTGAGACGGAGAGTCCAGTTCTTCACAACATTTCCTTTCAGGCCAAACCAGGTGAAACCATTGCCTTTATCGGTTCGACCGGTTCAGGAAAATCCTCGCTTGTGCAGTTGATTCCTCGATTCTATGATGTCACACTTGGTAAGATTTTGGTCGACGGTGTGGATGTCCGCGACTACAATCTGAAAGCCCTTCGCCAAAAGATTGGTTTTATTCCGCAAAAGGCCTTGCTCTTTACAGGAACCATTGCTGAAAACCTTCGTTATGGGAAAGAAGACGCATCTGTACAAGAGCTAGAACAAGCAGCAGATATTTCCCAAGCAAAGGAATTTATTGACAGTCGCGAGGAAGGCTTTGATACGCATTTGGCAGAAGGTGGTAGCAACCTTTCAGGTGGTCAAAAACAACGCTTATCCATCGCTCGTGCTGTTGTCAAAGATCCAGATGTCTTTATTTTTGATGATTCCTTCTCTGCCTTGGACTACAAGACGGATGCCACTTTACGGAAGCGTCTCAAAGAAGTCACAGGAGATGCGACTGTCTTGATTGTAGCGCAACGTGTGGGAACCATTATGGATGCGGATCAAATTATTGTCTTGGACCATGGAGAGATCGTTGGTAGAGGAACCCACGATGAATTGATGGAAAGTAATGAGATCTATCGTGAGATCGCTAATTCGCAGCTCGATAGTCCATCATTGACAGAAGAATAGAAAGGAGAAGCAGATGAAACAAGAACAAAACAGTTTTAGTAGACTATGGACTTACTTGAGAGCCTATCGCTTGGAAGTTTGCTTGTCCATTTTCTTAAAAATCCTGAGTGTCGTCATGAGTGTTGTCGAACCCTTTGTTTTGGGACTTGCCATTACGGAGTTGACAAAAAATCTCATGGATATGGCAAAAGGGCTTGCAGGGGCTGGTCTTAATACCTCCTATATCGCGATCATTATGACACTCTATCTATTCCGTGGGGTCCTCTATGAGTTGGGATCTTATTATTCCAACTATTTCATGACCAATGCTGTTCAAAAGACCGTTCAGGACATGCGAAATGATTTGTCTCATAAAATCAATCACATTCCGGTTTCCTATTTTGACCGGCATCAGTTTGGTGATTTGTTAGGACGTTTTACTAGCGATGTCGAAACCGTCTCGAATGCCTTGCAACAATCCTTCTTACAAATCGTTAATGCCATCTTTACCTTGCTTTTTGTCATCAGCATGGTCTTGTACTTAAACATCCAGCTGGGGCTAGTGGTCATCTTATCCATTCCGATCACTTATTTCAGTGCTCGATTTATCATGAAAAAATCTCAGCCTTACTTTAAAGAGCAGGCTGATGTTTTGGGGGCAATGAACGGCTTTGTGCAAGAAAATTTAACAGGCTTTAATGTCCTTAAGCTCTACGTCCGGGAAAAATCTTCCCAAGAAGAGTTTCACGATATTACCCATCACCTTCAAAAAGTAGGGTTCAAGGCTAATTTCATTTCTGGCTTAATGATGCCGATTTTAAATGGGATTTCAGATTTGACTTATCTCATTATCGCTTTGATGGGTGGCTTGCAAGTGTTAGCAGGTCGTTTGACTGTCGGAAATATGCAAGCCTTCGTTCAATATGTTTGGCAGATCAACCAACCGATTCAAAACTTGACCCAATTGGCAGGACAGCTACAAAGTGCTAAGTCGTCTCTAGACCGGATTTTCCAAGTCATGGATGAGCCAGATGAAGTAGCAGATGTAACAGAAACCCTCTCTGGAGATTTGACAGGGCAAGTCAGCTTTAAAAACGTTGATTTCCAATATGTAGCAGACAAACCATTGATTCGTGATTTCAACCTTGAAGTGAAACCAGGTGAAATGGTGGCCATTGTCGGACCGACTGGAGCAGGGAAAACAACCCTGATTAATTTGCTGATGCGCTTTTACGATGTGACTGCAGGATCGATTACAGTCGATGGTCATGATATTCGTCATCTATCTCGCCAAGATTACCGCAAACAATTCGGAATGGTGCTTCAGGATGCTTGGTTATATGAAGGAACCATCAAAGAAAACCTTCGCTTTGGTAATCTCGAAGCAACGGATGAAGAAATTGTGGAAGCTGCAAAGGCAGCCAATGTCGATCACTTTATCCGGACGCTTCCTGGTGGTTACAATATGGAAATGAACCAGGAGTCTAGCAATATTTCTCTAGGGCAAAAGCAACTCCTAACCATTGCGCGTGCGCTCCTAGCGGATCCTAAAATCTTGATTTTGGATGAAGCGACGTCTTCTGTCGATACGCGTTTAGAACTCTTGATTCAAAAAGCGATGAAGAATTTGATGAAAGGGCGGACTAGCTTTGTCATTGCTCACCGCTTGTCTACCATTCAAGAAGCAGATAAAATCCTTGTCCTCAAAGATGGCCAAATCATCGAGCAAGGAAATCACCAATCCTTGTTAGCAGATAAAGGATTCTACTATGAGCTCTACAATAGCCAATTTTCAAATAAAAAAGCGGAATAAACTAAGGAGGTTGAGACTGGATTTCTCAACCTCTTTTCTATATAAATCCTTTTACAAAAAAATGAAACTATTAGATCTTTCCCTCTCTTCATTGACAGTGATAAGGCATATCGGTATACTAGGTATAATCTAATTAGGAGGCCACCATGATGATTCGACCCGTTCAGCTCAGCGATGCAACAGCTATCCGAGCGATTTACCAACCTTATGTGACAGAGACAGCCATTACCTTTGAGGTTGATGTGCCGACTGTCCAGGAATTTGAAAGTCGCATCACAAAAACGCTGACTCAATTTCCTTATTTGGTCGCAGAAGTGGATGGAAAAGTTGTGGGGTATGCCTATGCCTCGACCTATTATGCACGCGCTGCCTATGATTGGACCACTGAATTATCTATTTATGTAGCAAAAGAAGCGCGTGGACAAGGGATTGGATCGGCCCTTTATACGGCCTTAGAAGAAGAGCTACAAGCACGAGGCTACTTACGCTTTCTGGCCTGTATCGCAGTCCCAAACGAAGCGAGCATTTCCATGCATGAAAAGCGGGGCTATGTCCAAGTGGCTCATTTCCCAAAGATTGGCTATAAGTTTAACAAATGGCATGATATCGTCTGGATGCAAAAGACGATCGAAGGGCCGGTGAGAAAAATCAAGTAAGAGCGGTTAAGGAGTAGTAGCTAAATGAAATGAAAACTCCATATCACTTGAAACAATCCATAAATTATTCAGCATAGAAGATGTTTTTATACGAAAGAGGTTTTTATGACTCAAGAACAAAGTGCTAGACTGTTACCTCAAAAGCCCTCCAGATGGACCAAAATTCTACTTAACCGAAAGGTTCCCATTCTCCTGTTCTTCTTACTGGAATTGGCCTTTCTTGTCATTTCATATCTCAGCCTACAAGAGCATTTCCCATCCATTATCTTATGGGAACACTTGTTGAGTGTCTTTACCTTCTTTTACTTGCTCAATCGTTCCATGGATTCTCGTTCCAAACTGTCCTGGATAATTATCATTGCCCTCTTTCCAATTTTTGGGACGGCTCTGCTTTACTTTTCGTTAGCTGATTTGGGTGTGAGACGCTTGAAGAAGCGGCTTGAGGATGCTACAGTGCAGGCATCCGACCATTTAAGCACCGATCCAGAAGTTGCTGATTATTTATCCCAAAGTGATCGCCAATTACAGAAATTAGCTTATTTTTTGGAGCATAGTCCAGCACAGTTTCCTATCTACAGAGACACAGAGGTTACCTATTTTCCACTTGGAGATGACATGCTTCCAGCCTTGTTGGAGGATTTGAAAAAGGCCGAGCGTTATATCTTCATGGAATATTTCATCATTGACGAAGGGATCATGTGGGGTGAGATTTTAGCTATTTTGGAGGAGAAGGCCAAGGCAGGTCTGGATGTTCGTGTCATGTTTGATGGGATGAATGAGATGACTACCTTGTCTTACGATTATATCGAGCGATTGCACAAGGTTGGGATTAAAGCTCAGGCCTTCTCACCAGTCAAGCCCATTCTATCAACCTATTACAATTACCGAGACCATCGAAAAATTACAGTGATTGATGGTCAAGTTGCTTATACTGGTGGCGTTAATATCGCTGATGAGTATGTCAATAAACGAGAACGCTTTGGTCATTGGAAGGACACGGCCCTTCGATTAGATGGTTCAGCAGTTCAAACGCTCAAAGCTCTCTTTTTAACTATGTGGTCAGTAACTGGAATAGAGGATAAAACGGATATGGAGCACTATCTACAAGAAAAACCTCAACAAAGGAAGAGTCAAGGCTTGGTTCTTCCTTATGGCAATTCACCATTGACCTATCACAAAGTGGCTGAGGATGTTTATCTTCATTTACTGAATACATCGACCG
>NZ_KQ969690.1:579437-580519 GCF_001578955.1 Streptococcus parasanguinis | reverse complement strand
CCAGGGATTCCGGATAAACAATATGCTTTTGATATTGCGACGACCTATTTTAAAGTGCTCTTGGATGCTGGCGTCCGTATTTTCCGCTATACCCCAGGCTTTGTCCATGCTAAAGTTTATGTTTCTGATAGCCAACAAGCTGTGGTAGGAACCATTAATACAGACTACCGAAGTCTTTATCAAAATTTCGAAGATGGGGTTTATCTCTACAAAAATCTGGAAGTGCTTAAGATTGAAGAAGATTTTGAGAAAACCCAGGCGCTCTCAGAGGAAGTTACTCTGGAAAGTTTGTCAAAAATGCCTGTAGCACATCGTCTAGGTGGTTATCTTTTTTCTCTGATTGGACCTTTGATGTAAAAAAGGAGGAATCATATGGATACAAAAATTCTTTTGAAATTGTTAGAAGACCAAGCTGATCCAGCGAAAGTCCCAGCAATGGAAGCTTATATGAAAAATAAATTCAGCTTTCTTGGCGTTCAAAAACCAATTCTCAAAAAGATTGAAAGAGAGTTTTTTAAACCTTTCATAAAGGATCCAATTGATTGGACTTTTGTGGAAGAGTGTTGGCAGCAACCTTACCGTGAGTTCCAATATATTGCTATGGATTATCTGGATAAAAAGAAGAAAGAGCTTAGACCTGAAGATTTTCCAAAGCTAAAGAAATTGGCTCAAACCAAATCATAGTGGGATAGTATTGATCAGTTGGACCGCATCATCGGAGAGATTCCTTTCACCTATCCAGAAACCAAGAATATTATGCGCCAATGGAGTCTTGATGAGGATTTTTGGTTGAGACGTATTGCCATTGACCACCAGCTTATGTGTAAAGATTTGACAGATACTGATCTACTAGCAGAGGTTATCTGTAACAACTTTGGACAGACAGAGTTTTTCATTAATAAGGCTATCGGTTGGAGTTTGCGCAATTACTCAAAGGTTAATCCGGATTGGGTTCGAGCTTTTATTGATCAACATGCTAGTCAAATGGCATCTCTTAGCATTCGTGAGGCAAGTAAGTATTTATAGAAATTAAGAACTTGACTCTAGCGATTAGTATGCTATAATAGTTTCATGCGATGAGT
>NZ_KQ969690.1:577015-578855 GCF_001578955.1 Streptococcus parasanguinis | reverse complement strand
GATCGAACGATGAGATCTATCTTGATGATATCCTGACGCCTGTATTAAAGGAAGTTTTTCCTAAGGCTTCGATCAAAGAGGACGGTTCCATCCCTTCTGAAGCTCTTTCGCACTTATGTCCTCGGTCGACTGATTTTCTATGTTTCAAAGAACTATCGTTTCATGATGACAAAGAGCTAACGGTGTCAAATCTCTATGCCCATCATACGGAGACTCGTTACCGGACATCTAATGGACATACGAGGACGGAACATGTGGAAGTTACAGATTTCCTTGGACAAGTGTTCTCTTTATGTCTACCGATCAATTTCTCCGGTCATCTTCGGGTGGTTCCGACCAAGAAATCCTTTCTTTTTAAAAGGGAGGTGAATGGGGTTTATCCTGGAGCCAGAGGAGTTGAAGTTCAGATTGAAACCGAGGATATTCGCAATAACGAAAATTACAATATCTACTGCACGGATGAACTGTCTGCCCGTAAATTTCTCACCCCTAAGATGTTGGAATGGTTTGATCGACAAATTTCTCAAAATGCCATGTGTGTATTTTTGAAAGACAAGAAACTATTTATTTCTTTGTATACCGATCGCTATATCTTTCCGACGCCCCAAAAACCAGAAGATATTGATCAACTATCTTTGGTATCTGAATATCATAAATTATGCAGAGAACTAGCTTTAATTAAAGAAATAACAGCAATTTTTGAAGGAGAAGCATCATGAATCTCATTATCGGCTTAATCATATTTGTTGCCCTATTGGCTATTTGGTTTATTAGTGTAGGAAATCGTCTCAATCGCTATCTAGTGACCATTGAAGAATCAAAGAGAACGGTCGATATCGTTCTCGTAAAACGCTATGATACCATTTCGGAAATGCTAAAAGTAGCCAAAGCTTATGCCAAACATGAGCAACAGATTTTCACTGATTTAGTTGCTTTACGCCAAGGAGCAACTATTCAAGAATCCAACCAAGTCATTACCAATCAAAATGATGTCCTGGCACAAATTCGTGCAGTGGGTGAAAACTATCCAGAGCTCTTGTCTTCTAACCAATTTTTGGCCCTACAAAAGGAAATTGCTGACGAAAATGAAGATCTTGCTGCAGCGAAGCGAATTGTCAACAGTAATGTCAGCCACATCAATCAAGAAATTGTTTCATTTCCGGCGTCTATCGTAGCAGGTGTAAAGGGGATCCATCAAGTTCCATTTCTTGCTGAAGAAACACAAGGTAAGAAAGATTTAAGTGACTTGAACTATGACCTGAACTAAAGAGCTATTTATGATAAATAACCATCAACAATCCTGATCCTAGAATCAGGATTTTTTCCTACTGTTGGTACTTTTCATTTATGCCAAAAAATTGTATAATGGTACAAATACTCAATTTTTAGAAAATTTTGAAAGAGGATTTACTATGGGATACACAGTTGCTGTTGTCGGTGCTACAGGTGCCGTTGGTGCTCAAATGATCAAAATGTTGGAAGAATCTACTCTTCCAATCGATAAAATTCGCTACCTTGCGTCTGCACGTTCTGCAGGGAAAGTCTTGCAATTTAAAGGTCAAGACGTGACCATCGAAGAAACGACTGAAGACGCATTTGAAGGCGTTGATATTGCTCTGTTCTCAGCTGGTGGTTCAACATCTGCCAAATATGCACCTTATGCGGTGAAAGCAGGCGCAGTAGTGGTTGATAACACTTCATATTTCCGTCAAAATCCGGATGTCCCATTGGTAGTTCCTGAAGTGAATGCACATGCTCTTGATGCTCATAACGGAATTATCTCTTGTCCAAACTGTTCAACCATCCAAATGATGGTAGCGCTTGAACCAGTCCGTCAAAA
>NZ_KQ969690.1:565200-576408 GCF_001578955.1 Streptococcus parasanguinis | reverse complement strand
GAACTCAGTCCAAATCGCAGAAACTCTTCACGAACGTGGACTTGTACGTCCAACAGCTGAGTTGAAATTTGAGTTGAAGTAGGGAGCGAAACAGAAATCAGCAACTCGAAGAGTTTGATTTCTTCCTCAGCTTTCTAACGAATCAACTTGTTTTTATGAACAGATCATGAGGCAAAGGCAAGCAGACCCCAGCCTCTTTCTTATATAGAGAAAGGTTTTTCTATGTCTTATAATGATTTAAAAGATTGTAAAATCATCACTGCATTTATCACCCCCTTCCATGAAGATGGGAGCATTAATTTTGATGCTCTTCCTGACTTGATCGAGCACCTCTTGGCTCATCATACAGACGGGATTCTCTTAGCTGGAACGACTGCGGAAAGTCCAACTCTGACCCACGATGAGGAATTGCAACTCTTTGCGGCTGTTCAAAAGATTGTCAATGGTCGAGTTCCTTTGATCGCTGGTGTCGGAACCAATGAAACCCGCGACTCGATTGAGTTCGTTAAAGAAGTGGATGCTTTTGGTGGCTTTGCAGCAGGATTGGCTATCGTCCCTTACTACAACAAACCATCCCAAGAAGGAATGTATCAACACTTTAAAGCGATTGCGGATGCATCTAATCTTCCGATTATTATCTACAATATTCCAGGGCGAGTGGTTGTCGAAATGACACCAGAAACCATGCTTCGTTTGGCAGAACACCCAAATATCATTGGGGTAAAAGAGTGTACAACCCTGGCTAATATGGCCTACTTGATTGAACACAAGCCCGAAGAATTTCTCGTCTATACAGGGGAAGATGGAGATGCTTTCCATGCTATGAACCTTGGAGCTGATGGGGTGATCTCAGTAGCCTCTCATACAAATGGAGATGAGATGTATGAGATGTTCCAAGCCATTGAGCACAACGATATAAAAAAAGCTGCAGCCATCCAACGTCAATTTATCCCTAAAGTCAATGCTCTCTTTTCTTATCCGAGTCCAGCTCCTGTCAAAGCTGTTTTAAACTATATGGGCTTTGAAGCGGGGCCAACTCGTTTACCATTAGTGCCAGCTCCTGCTGAGGAAGCGAAGCGCATTATCAAGGTTGTAGTGGATGGGGATTACCACGCGACCAAAGAAATCATTACGGGAGTTCTTCGTCCGGATTATTGATGTCTTAGATTCTTGACAAATCCCCTATTTATTAAGATAATAGAAGTATATTGATGATCAAGGAGAATAAGATGGAAGTCATTAAACGTAGTGGTGAAGTTGTAGAATTTGACCCAGATAAAATCTATCAAGCTGTTTTGAAGGCAGCACAAACAGTTTATGTCTTGACGGATGATCTTCGCCAAAACTTGGCGCAAGTGACCAAGAAAGTTGTGATGGATTTGGAAGAAGCTAAAGTGGAACGTGCGACGATCAGCATGATCCAGTCAATGGTTGAGCACCGTTTACTTGGTGCTGGTTATATTACCATTGCTGAACACTATATTTCTTATCGCTTGCAACGTGATTTGGAACGGAGCGGCTATGGTGATCATATCGCCGTGCATTTGCATTTTGAGCAAATTCGCTAGAATATAAAATAGAAGTTACTTAGGTAGCTTCTTTTTTAGTATTTTTCTTAATCACAGTGATTTCAGAAAACATGGTATAATAGAAGAGATTGAACTGGAAAGGAATGGAGAACATGGCAACTATACAATGGTTTCCTGGACACATGTCCAAAGCTAGAAGACAAGTACAAGAAAATTTAAAATTTGTGGATTTTGTGACGGTTCTGGTAGATGCTCGTTTACCCCTATCAAGCCAAAATCCTATGTTAACGAAAATTGTTGGTGATAAGCCTAAATTAATGATTTTGAACAAGGTAGACTTGGCAGATCCTGTGGCAACAAAAGAATGGCAGGACTATTTTGAGTCTCAAGGCATCAAAACCTTGGCTATCAACTCCAAAGAGCAATCTACGGTTAAGAAGGTCACAGATGCTGCTAAGAGCTTGATGGCCGATAAAATTGCCCGTCAAAAGGAACGGGGAATTCAGATTGAAACCCTTCGGACCATGATCATCGGAATTCCTAATGCCGGGAAATCAACTTTGATGAACCGCTTAGCAGGGAAAAAGATTGCTGTTGTTGGGAATAAACCAGGGGTGACCAAGGGGCAACAGTGGTTGAAAACCAACAAAGACCTTGAAATCTTGGATACTCCTGGGATTCTCTGGCCCAAGTTTGAAGATGAAGAAGTGGCCTTAAAGCTCGCTTTAACAGGTGCCATCAAAGACCAGTTGCTTCCAATGGATGAAGTGACCATCTTTGGTCTTAACTATTTCAAAAAGCACTATCCAGCTGTTTTGCAGGAACGTTTTAAACAAATGGATCTGGAACAAGAAGCTCCTGAAATCATTATGGAAATGACCCAGAAATTAGGATTTCGAGAGGATTACGACCGTTTTTACAGTTTGTTTGTCAAGGATGTACGTGATGGTCGTTTGGGACGCTATTCCCTTGATCGTGTAGGTGAAATAGATGCCAACGATTAAAGAAATCAAAGAGCGTTTGGCAACGATTGACGATCTAGATCATCCCTTATTTGAAGAATTGATCCTTGATGGTCGAGCGGGGGTTCAAGCGGCTATCAGCAAACGAAAACGCGAACTCCAAAAACAAGTGGATGAAGACTTGCGTTTGGAAAAAATGCTAGCCTATGAGAAAGAACTTTATGCTCAAGGGATTGATCTTATTGCAGGTGTGGATGAAGTGGGACGCGGCCCATTAGCGGGTCCAGTTGTTGCAGCTGCCGTGATCTTGCCGAAAGCTTGTAAAATTCTGGGACTCAACGATAGTAAAAAGATTCCAAAATCCAAACACAAAGAAATCTATGAGGCTGTGCTCCAAAACGCCATTGCGATCGGAATCGGCATCAAGGACAATCAAGTGATTGATCAGGTTAATATCTATGAAGCTACGAAGCTAGCCATGATGGAGGCCATTGGTCAGTTAGAGCCTCAACCCCAGCATCTTTTGATTGATGCCATGAAGTTGGATCTTCCTATTCCCCAAACTAGTATCATCAAAGGGGATGCCAACTCCTTATCCATTGCTGCAGCATCCATCGTAGCCAAGGTGACTCGGGATCAGATGATGGAAGAGTTTGATTGCGAATATCCGGGTTATGATTTTACGCAGAACGCTGGCTATGGGACGGCTAACCATCTGGCTGGCCTCGACAAGCTGGGAGTGACCCCTATCCATCGGCGTTCATTTGAACCCGTCAAATCAATGTGTGAGGATTAGGCTATGCTATTTACCATCGATATCGGAGGGACCTTTATAAAGTACGGTCTGATGGATGCAGACTATCAATTGATCCGTACAGACAAGATCCCAACACCATCTACGATTGAGGACTTTTGGCAAGGATTAGAAGGAATCGTTGCTCCTGTACGGGAAGAAATCGAGGGAATCGCCATTTCATGCCCTGGTGAGATCCAAAAGAGCCTTGGCTTTGTCTTTCGAGGTGGTCTCATTCCATATTTGCGAGGCATTCCTCTAGCTAGTAGATTGCAACAAACATTTCAAGTACCCGTCACCGTTCTTAATGATGGAGAAGCTGCTGGTCTAGCGGAAGCAAGGCTTGGCAATCTAAAAGAATGTTCTTGCGGTGCGACCTTGGTCTTAGGGACAGGAGTCGGCCTTGCTCTTCTTTCTAACGGTGATCTATTGAGAGGATGGCAACTGACAGAATACATTCGGACTATTGATAAGGCAGAAAGAACACCAGAAAATCGCCGCTTTCATCGCGGACTCTTTTTGCAAGGTATTTCCAATCTTTTGGAAAACACCGGTTCAGCTGTTCAATTTGTTGAGAAGGCTAGTCACATCTTAAACCTAGAAAAGGCAGATGGTATAGCCGTTTTCAAGGCTCTTGATCAAGGAGGCCATGAGGAGCTGAAATCCTTGTTTCGGGAGTATTGTCATGATATTGCTATTCTGATTTTTAATCTTCAATCATTGCTCCTGCTTGAGAAGGTGACAATTGGAGGGGGCATTAGTAGCCAACCGCTACTGATCGATGAGATCAGTCGACAATACCATAACCTACTCTCTCAAAAAGGGCATAAACAATTTGAGGCCTTGCCGATCCAAGCGGCTCGCTTCCATAATGAAAGCAACTTGATTGGTGCCGCATCTTACTTTTATTCTTCTACATATCAAAAAAAGTTCTAGAAATAGAGCTTTTTTTCCATTCTTTTTCGAATAAATAAGTGAGAGGAAGTAGAAGGTGACCATGGAGAAATTTGAAATCTTTAAATTAAAAGAAGCTGGTTTATCAAATGAGCAAGTCTTGAGAGTTTTGGACTACTGTAGGAAAGACCAAGCCTTACCAAGCTTAGAAGAGATAGCAAGGATCGCTCGCTGTCGCAGTATTATTCATTTTGTAGACAAATACCGGCAGCTGGATGAAGAGCATTTACACAAGGAGTTTGAACGGTTCCCATCTCTATCCATTTTTGATCCTGAATACCCGGAGGAATTGCTACAGATCTACAATCCTCCTGTACTCCTTTTTTACCAAGGAGATTTGGAGCTGTTAACCAAACCGAAGATTGCAGTCGTAGGAGCTCGGGAAACGACGCGAGAAGGGGTGCGATCTGTAGAGAAGATTATTAAAGAACTTGGAAATGAACTGGTCATCGTTAGTGGACTTGCTAAGGGAATTGATGCGACAGCTCATTATGCCAGTATACGAAATGGTGGCAAGACCATCGGAGTGATAGGAACGGGACTGGATGTTTTTTATCCGAAAAGTAATCAGAGATTACAGACCTACATGGGAGAGCACCATCTGATCTTGAGCGAGTATGGTCCAGGACAGGCCCCTTTGAAGTTTCATTTTCCTGAGAGAAACCGCATCATTGCAGGACTCTGTCAGGCTGTGATTGTGGCAGAGGCACGACTTCGTTCAGGGAGTTTAATTACTTGTGAGCGTGCCATGGAGGAAGGACGAGATGTTTTTGCTATTCCAGGAAACATTTTAGATGGAAAATCTGCAGGCTGCCATCACTTGATTCAAGAAGGTGCAAAGCTTGTCACATCAGGCCAGGACATTCTTGATGAATTGAAATACGAATTGTGATTTTCCTATAGGAGAAGTTCCTAGTTGACATCTTTCTTAAAATGTATTAAACTCAATGAGATTTATACAATACAGAGGGATAAAACGTGGTAACAAAAAAGAAAAGCAGTACAACCAAGAAAAATTTGGTGATTGTGGAGTCTCCTGCTAAGGCGAAAACAATCGAGAAATACCTTGGTCGTAACTATAAAGTCATGGCCAGTGTTGGTCATATTCGGGACCTGAAAAAATCAACCATGTCAATTGACTTCGACAATAACTATGAACCGGAATATATCAATATTCGCGGAAAAGGTCCCTTGATTAATGATTTGAAAAAAGAAGCTAAAAAAGCCAAACAAGTCTTTCTCGCAAGTGACCCGGACCGAGAAGGAGAAGCTATTTCTTGGCATTTGGCTCATATTTTGAACTTGGATGCTAAGGAAAAGAACCGTGTGGTCTTTAATGAAATCACTAAGGATGCAGTTAAAAATGCCTTTAAAGAACCGCGTCAAATCGATATGGATTTGGTTGATGCCCAACAAGCACGTCGGGTCTTGGACCGGATTGTAGGGTATTCGATTTCACCTATTCTTTGGAAAAAGGTTAAAAAAGGACTTTCTGCAGGGCGCGTGCAATCAGTTGCCCTCAAATTAATCATTGATCGTGAAAATGAGATTAATGATTTCAAGCCGGAAGAATACTGGACCATTGATGGTGTCTTTAAAAAAGGGACCAAGCAATTCCAAGCCAGCTTCTATGGGATTGATGGCAAGAAGATGAAGCTCAACACCAATGAAGAGGTGAAAGCTGTTCTTGAACGCTTAGATGGCAAAGATTTTACCGTTGAAAAGGTGGAAAAGAAAGAACGTCGTCGGAATGCGCCACTTCCATACACCACCTCTTCTATGCAGATGGATGCTGCCAATAAGATCAACTTCCGTACACGTAAGACCATGATGGTCGCCCAGCAGTTGTATGAAGGAATCAATATTGGCTCTGGTGTTCAAGGTTTGATTACCTATATGCGTACCGATTCTACACGGATTAGTCCGGTTGCGCAAAATGAGGCAGCGAACTTTATCGTGGATCGCTTCGGGGAGAAATATTCCAAGCATGGAAGCCGTGTGAAGAATGCTTCTGGTGCCCAAGATGCCCACGAAGCAATTCGTCCGTCTAGCGTCTTCAATACTCCTGAGAGCATTGCCAAGTACCTCGACAAGGACCAGCTCAAGCTCTACACCTTAATTTGGAACCGCTTTGTAGCTAGTCAAATGACAGCAGCTGTCTTTGATACCATGAATGTCCGTTTAGGTCAAAATGGGGTTCAGTATACGGCAAATGGGAGCCAGGTGAAGTTTGATGGTTATTTGGCTATTTATAACGACTCAGATAAGAACAAGATGTTGCCGGATATGGTAGAAGGTGATATCGTTAAGCAAGTCAATAGCAAGCCTGAGCAACACTTTACCCAACCACCTGCTCGATATTCTGAAGCGACCTTGATTAAGACCTTAGAAGAAAATGGGGTTGGTCGTCCTTCAACCTATGCTCCGACGATTGAGACCATTCAAAAACGTTATTATGTGAAGCTGGTAGCCAAACGCTTTGAACCAACAGAGTTAGGGGAAATCGTTAATAAACTGATCGTTGAATTCTTCCCAGATATTGTCAATGTAACCTTCACAGCAGAGATGGAAGGGAAACTCGATGATGTCGAACTTGGAAAGGAAGAGTGGCAAAAGGTCATTGATGCCTTCTACAAACCATTCTCTAAAGAAGTCGCAAAGGCTGAAGAAGAGATGGAAAAAATCCAAATCAAAGACGAACCGGCTGGTTTTGATTGTGAAGTCTGTGGTAGCCCGATGGTGATTAAATTAGGACGTTTTGGTAAGTTCTATGCTTGTAGTAATTTCCCAGATTGTCGTCATACCCAGGCCATTGTCAAAGAAATCGGCGTGGAGTGTCCTGACTGTCATCAAGGTCAAATCATCGAACGTAAAACCAAGCGCAACCGCATCTTCTATGGATGCAATCGCTATCCAGAGTGTGAATTTACCTCTTGGGATAAGCCGATTGGTCGGGATTGTCCAAAATGTGGCCACTACTTAGTTGAGAAAAAAGTTCGTGGTGGTGGCAAACAAGTCGTATGTAGCAATGGCGACTACGAAGAAGAAAAAGTGAAATAAGCTTTTAAATGATTCAATGTCTATTATAACGGCAATTTTTATAAATGTCTGTTATAATAGACATTTTTTGGTATTTTCGTTATAATAGACATAAGGAGGTGGGCTTATGTATCTTGCTTTGATTGCAGATGTGATTGATTCCAAAATCGTACAAGAACGTTTTGACCTGCAAAAACAGTTAGAAAAAACGCTTCAAAAGATCAATGAGCTTTTTAAAGGCTGCCTAGCATCGGCTTTTACCCTAACTTTGGGCGATGAGTTTCAGGCGCTTTTAAAAGTGGATGCTCCGATTTTTCAAATCATTGATACCCTGCGTTCAGAACTAAAGCCGACTCAACTTCGATTTGGTATCGGGCTTGGAGAAATTGTAACGGATATCGATCCCCTGCAAAGTATCGGTGCAGATGGGCCAGTCTATTGGAATGCTCGTGCAGCTATTAATCTGGTCCATCAGAAAAATGATTATGGCAACACCCAGATCTATTTTTTGAGCGGTAATGACAGCCAGGACTCATTGGTGAATGCGCTCATCGCTTCCGGAGAAGCCATACGTTCGGGTTGGCGAGAGAGTCAGGAAGAGATCCTACTTAATCTGCTAAAGAGATCTGTCTATAGTGAAAACTTTAGCCAACAGGATTTGGCCCAATCGCTAGGGCTTAACCCGAGTGCCCTGTCCAAGCGCTTAAAGAGTAGCAGTATTCGCGTTTATTTACGGGGACGAGCAGCAGCACTAGCTTGTATTCATAGCTTAGAGAAAGGAGAGGCCCATGAGCGGATTGTCTAGTATCGTAACGAATCCATATTTGATCCTCTTGTTGATTTGTCATTTGTTATCGGATTATTATTTTCAAAGTCAGAAGATGGCGGATCGCAAGGATCAGGATAAGAAGGTGCTCGGACTTCACATTCTATATGTAGCTCTGCCTCTGATCGTGGTTTCTCTCTGTCATCTGGACTTGTGGTGGATTTGCTTGGTCATTTTACTAACTCATGCTGGAATAGATTTCTTAAAACCGATCGTGCAGAAGCAACTGAAATTACCAACCGCCTGGACTTTTGCCTTGGATCAAATCTTGCATATTAGCATCTTGACTTGTCTGGTCCTTATGGGAGCGAAGAATGGTTCGACCTATCTGCCTCTGGACACTTTAAATCTAATCTTTTATGTCCTCCTAGTTGGGAAACCGAGCAATATTGCCTTTAAAATTCTGTTTGCCAAGTATCAACCCACCAGCAAGAAGAAAATGGATACGATCACTGGGGCTGGTTCTATGATTGGTTTTTTAGAGCGTTTGGTGATTGGTGCCTGTCTCGTCTATGGGCAATTTGCTTCTATCGGCCTAGTATTTACAGCTAAATCCATCGCCCGCTACAATAAAATTTCGGAAAATCCAGCCTTTGCGGAGTATTACTTGATCGGGTCCTTGTTCAGTATCCTATCTGCCCTCTTAGCAGCTTGGTTGTGTCTATAAGAAAATAAATAGTAAAGTCTAGACAGGAAGAAAAAGCTCCCTGTCTTTTTATTTGGCTTTTTGGTATAATGGACCAAGTAGAAAATTAGAAAGATTTGTGGGTGTCTAACAGTCCAGTGAGGTGTTTTGATACCCAAAGAGGTATTAGTGTCATGTCTCAATCTTATATCAATGTTATCGGTGCGGGCCTTGCTGGCTCGGAAGCAGCTTACCAGATTGCCCAACAGGGTATTCCGGTCAAGCTTTATGAAATGCGGGGAGTGAAATCAACTCCGCAACACAAAACAGACAACTTTGCTGAGCTAGTTTGTTCCAACTCTCTTCGTGGGGATTCTCTCACCAATGCTGTCGGGCTCCTCAAAGAAGAAATGCGCCGTCTGGGTTCTGTCATCCTTGAAGCAGCGGAAGCGACCCGGGTACCGGCCGGTGGAGCACTGGCTGTGGACCGAGAAGGTTTTGCTAGTCGAGTGACGGAGAAGGTATCCCAACACCCGCTCATCGAAGTCATTCGTGATGAAATTACGGAATTGCCGACAGATGCCATTACAGTGGTCGCAACGGGGCCTCTAACTAGCGATGCCTTGGCAGAAAAGATCCATGCCCTCAATGGTGGCGACGGTTTCTATTTCTATGATGCAGCAGCTCCAATCATCGATGTCAATACTGTCGATATGGACAAGGTCTATCTCAAGTCACGCTATGACAAGGGAGAAGCAGCTTATCTCAACTGCCCCATGACCAAACAAGAATTTATGGATTTCCACGAGGCCTTGGTTAATGCAGAAGAAGCCCCGCTCAACTCTTTTGAAAAAGAAAAGTATTTCGAAGGTTGTATGCCAATTGAAGTCATGGCCAAACGAGGCATCAAAACTATGCTCTATGGCCCTATGAAGCCAGTTGGGCTCGAGTATCCAGATGATTACAAAGGGCCACGTGATGGGGAGTTTAAGACACCTTACGCAGTCGTTCAGTTGCGCCAAGACAATGCGGCTGCTAGCCTTTACAATATCGTTGGCTTCCAAACTCACCTTAAATGGGGAGAGCAAAAACGGGTCTTCCAAATGATCCCAGGTTTGGAAAATGCGGAGTTTGTGAGATACGGAGTCATGCACCGCAATTCTTACATGGACTCTCCAAATTTACTAGAACAAACCTACCGTTCTAAGAAACAACCGAACCTCTTCTTTGCAGGTCAAATGACAGGTGTAGAAGGCTATGTTGAGTCAGCGGCCTCAGGTTTGGTAGCTGGAATCAATGCAGCTCGCCTTTTCAAAGGAGAAGAAGCAGCGATTTTCCCTGAAACGACAGCTATCGGAAGTTTGGCTCACTATATTACCCATGCCGACAGCAAGCATTTCCAACCCATGAATGTCAACTTCGGGATCATCAAAGAGCTAGAAGGACCACGCATTCGGGATAAAAAGGAACGTTATGAGAAAATTGCCGAACGTTCTTTACAAGATTTGGCTCAGTTTATGGAAAAATAACCCAAGAAAGGAAAAAGTTTGGAGAAAATCCAGACTTTTTCTTCTAAAAATGGTATAATGAATAAAATTTAGAATATAGAGAGTTTTCTGACAATGAACAAATCCTATTTTTATTTAGATATGAAGACACACGAGTTGAAAGTGCCTTATACCGGAAAACTCCGTCGTGTGCGAGTCTTATTACCTAAGAATTATGAAACGGATACAGATAGACGTTACCCTGTGGTTTATTTCCACGATGGGCAAAACGTTTTGTACAGCAAGGAAGCTTATGCGGGTCATTCCTGGAAGGTGATTCCAGCCATTAAGCGGAATCCCGATATTAGTCGCATGATTGTCGTTGCGATCGATAATGATGGTTTCCAACGCATGAATGAATACTCCGCCTGGAAGTACAAGGAATCTAATATTCCTGGCATGCAATTTGGTGGCAAAGGGGTTGAGTACGGCGAATTTGTCATGGAGGTGGTGAAACCTTTTATCGACCAAGAATACCGGACTCTTGCTGATCGAGAACATACGGCCATGATTGGATCTTCCTTGGGGGGAAATATTACCCAATTCTTGGGATTAGAGTACCAAGATCAAATCGGTTGTTTAGGGGTCTTTTCATCCGCCAACTGGCTACACCAAGATGCCTTCAATCATTATATCGAACGTAAAAAATTATATGCAGACCAACGGATCTACATCTATGTGGGGACGGAAGAGGCGGATGATACAGATAAAACTTTGATGGCAGGAAACATCAAGCAAGCCTATATCGATTCATCCCTTCGTTATTATCACGACGTCATCCAGCAAGGGGTTGAACTCAATCATATTGCCATTCGGATTCAATCTGGTGCTATTCACCACGAAGAAGCGTGGGCAGAGCACCTACCAGAATGCCTTCGCTTTTTGGCTGAAAATTGGGATTAATGGACTCAAAACAAATCAATAGAGAGAAAG
>NZ_KQ969690.1:562185-565067 GCF_001578955.1 Streptococcus parasanguinis | reverse complement strand
GTTGCTCTATGGGGGCCTACCACGCGCTCAATTTCTTCTTGCAACATCCAGATGTCTTTAACAAAGTGATTGCTTTGAGTGGTGTCTATGACGCTCGTTTCTTTGTTGGTGACTTTGGAGGCGATGAAGCCATTTACCAAAACTCTCCATCTGATTATATTTGGAACCAAAATGATGGCTGGTTTATCGATCGTTATCGTCAGGCGGAAATCGTTGTTTGTACTGGTTTAGGAGCTTGGGAACAAGATGGACTTCCATCTTTCTACAAACTGAAAGAAGCCTTTGATCACAAAAATATTCCTGCATGGTTCGCTGAATGGGGACATGATGTCGCCCACGATTGGGAATGGTGGCGCAAACAAATGCCATATTTCCTAGGCCAAATGTATCTATAAGTAAAAAGGGAGGAGACCTCAATGAATTATATCGTTATTTCACCATATTACCCACAAAACTTCCAACAATTTACAATCGAACTAGCTAATAAAGGGATCACTGTCTTGGGAATTGGTCAAGAGCCATATGAACAGTTAGATGAGCCTTTGCGCAACAGTTTAACAGAATATTTCCGTGTTGAAAATTTGGAAAATCTGGATGAAGTGAAGCGTGCGGTTGCCTTTCTCTTTTACAAGCATGGCCCAATCGATCGCATTGAATCTCATAATGAATACTGGTTGGAATTGGATGCGGCGCTTCGTGAGCAATTCAATGTCTTCGGCGCTAAGCCAAAAGATTTGAAGAAAACCAAGTTCAAATCAGAAATGAAGAAACTCTTCAAGAAAGCAGGTGTTCCTGTCGTTCCAGGCGCTGTTATTAAAAAAGAAAAAGACATTGATAAGGCTGTGAAGAAGATTGGGTTGCCATTGATTGCTAAGCCTGACAATGGGGTAGGAGCAGCAGCGACCTTCAAGATCGAAACGCCAGAAGATGTGGACCATTTCAAGGCTGAGTGGGATGGCCATACAGAGTACTTCTTTGAGAAATTTGTCACTTCTAGCGAGATTTGTACCTTTGATGGTCTAGTGGATCGTGACGGCAACATTGTCTTTTCAACTACCTTTGACTATGCACATACGCCACTCGATTTGATGCTCTACAAGATGGACAACTCTTATTATGTCCTTAAAGAAATGGATCCAAAATTGCGTCAATACGGGGAAGCGATAGTTAAAGCCTTTGGCATGAAAGAACGTTTCTTCCACATTGAGTTCTTCCGCGATGGGGATGACTATATTGCGATCGAGTACAATAATCGTCCTGCAGGTGGCTTTACCATCGACGTCTACAACTATGCTCACTCGATTGATTTGTACCGTGGTTATGCTGCCATCGTAGCAGGGGAACCCTTCCCAGCTTCTGAGTTTGAGCCCCTTTATTGCTTGGCAACTTCTCGTCGTGCCAATGCAGCTTATGCTCTTTCAGAGGAAGAAGTTCTGGCCAAATACCGTGATCAATTCCGTGTGAAGAAAGACATGCCAGCGGCCTTTGCGGAACTTCAGGGAGATTACCTCTATATGCTTACAACACCTAGTCGTGAAGAATTGGAACAAATGATTCATGACTTTGGCCAACGCCAATCATAAGATGACGACCGGTAGGATAGGATCCTATCGGTTTTTTATGTGACTATTGAATGAGATGGAAAAATCTAGAAGTTTGTGAAAAAACTGAATATTTCCTTTTGAAAGCTTATAGTTTCCATGATTATAGTGTTTAGGATTGTGAATTTTTCTGAGCATTATTTTTGACTGAGCTTTCATTTTTGGCTAGAATGAAAGTGAATGAATAAATGCTAAGAAAGGCGAAATGATGGCAACATTAGACAAAAGTCTCTTATTGGAAATGTTCCGTAAAATGGAAGAAATCCGTCGCATGGACTTAAAAATTGCACAGTTAGTAAAAAAAGGGAAAGTGCCAGGAATGACGCACTTTTCTGTTGGGGAAGAAGCGGCTAACGTCGGAGCGATGTTGGCTTTGAACGATGATGATTTGCTGACATCAAACCACCGTGGACACGGACAAGCCATTGCTAAAGGAATCGATTTGAATGGCATGATGGCAGAAATCCTAGGGAAATATACTGGTACTTGTAAAGGGAAAGGTGGTTCCATGCATATTGCTGACCTAGATGCCGGAAACCTTGGCGCTAACGGGATCGTTGGTGGTGGTATGGGAATTGCAGTAGGTGCTGCCCTTACTCAACAAATGCATAAGACTGGTAAGATTGTCGTCTGCTTCTTTGGCGATGGCGCAACCAACGAAGGTGTCTTCCACGAAGCGGTCAATATGGCTTCGATCTGGAATCTGCCAGTAATTTTCTACTGTATCAATAACGGTTACGGAATCTCTGCTGATATCAAGAAAATGACCAATATTCAGCACATTCATGAGCGTAGTGCTGCATACGGCATTCCTGGAATGTTTATTCCTGACGGGAACAACGTTATTGATGTCTATGAAGGCTTCCAAAAAGCTGTTGAACACGTCCGCTCTGGAAAAGGACCTGTCTTGATTGAAAGTGTCACTTATCGTTGGCTCGGTCACTCTTCATCTGACCCTGGTAAATACCGGACACGTGAAGAAGTCGAAGAATGGAAGAAGAAAGATCCGATCGAAAACCTTCGCAAGTACCTCCTTAAAAATGAAATTGCAAGCGCAGAAGAATTGGATCAGATCCAAGAAGAAGTGAAAGAAGCAGTTGAAGCTTCAGTGAAATTTGCGGAAGAAAGCCCATTCCCACCACTCGAATCAGCTTTCGAAGATATTTACGCAGACTAAGGGGGAGTAGAGAATTATGGAAACTAAATTAATGTCTTTCCGCGATACCATTATCCTTGCTATGTCTGAGGAAATGCGTCGCGACGAAAATGTATTGTTGATGG
>NZ_KQ969690.1:560883-561806 GCF_001578955.1 Streptococcus parasanguinis | reverse complement strand
ATTACTTGGATGCACCAATCCGCCGTTGTGCGGGGGAAGATGTGCCAATGCCTTACGCACAAAATCTAGAGAATGCAATGATCCCAACAGTTGAAAGCATCAAAGATGCCATTCGTAAAACGTACAACAAAGAATAATACATAACATAAATTATGTAATATCATTTGAATTAGACGAGAAAACTTTGTATCTTTTTAGGTACAAAGTTCTCTACGTCCTTGATATCTTAGATTAGAGCACGGGCTAAAAGCTCGGAAAAAAGATAAATCTCCTTGACTTCATCGAAGTCTGCGTCGATTTCCTATTTTTCGGTCGCTTTTAAACGCCCTTTGCATCATAAATAGAATAGGAGAGGTCATGGCTGATGATAAGCTAAGAGCGACTCCTGCGGCTAGAAAATTAGCGGATGATCTAGGGATCAACCTCTATGATGTTTCTGGTTCAGGCGCAAACGGTCGTGTCCACAAAGAAGACGTGGAAACATATAAAGACACAAATGTGGTTCGCATTTCACCACTTGCAAAACGAATTGCTTTAGAACACAATATTGCTTGGCAAGAAATTCAAGGAACTGGTCATCGTGGCAAGATCATGAAGAAGGATGTCCTTGCTTTCCTTCCTGAAAATATTGAGAAGGATACCATTAAGTCACCTGCTCAAATCGAGAAGGTGGAGGAAGCTCCAGATAATGTGACACCTTATGGTGAAATCGAGCGAATTCCGATGACACCAATGCGTAAGGTGATCGCTCAACGGATGGTAGAATCTTACTTGACAGCACCAACCTTTACTTTGAACTATGACGTCGATATGTCTCAAATGTTGGCCCTTCGTAAGAAAGTATTGGATCCAATCATGGAAGCCACTGGCAAGAAAGTCACTGTAACAGATTTGCTTTCTCTAGCAGTTGTTAAGACCTTGAT
>NZ_KQ969690.1:559535-560206 GCF_001578955.1 Streptococcus parasanguinis | reverse complement strand
AGATTTGCTTTCTCTAGCAGTTGTTAAGACCTTGATGAAACACCCATACATTAATGCGTCATTGACAGAAGATGGCAAAACCATCATCACTCACAACTATGTCAACTTAGCTATGGCGGTTGGGATGGACAATGGGCTGATGACACCGGTTGTCTATAACGCAGAAAAGATGACTTTATCAGAGTTGGTGGTAGCCTTCAAGGACGTTATCGGACGGACCTTGGACGGTAAATTAGCACCAAGCGAATTGCAAAATTCAACCTTTACTATCAGTAACTTGGGGATGTTTGGTGTTCAATCTTTTGGACCGATTATCAACCAGCCAAACTCTGCCATTCTTGGGGTTAGCGCAACTGTTGAAAAACCAGTTGTAGTTAATGGTGAAATTGTCATTCGTCCAATCATGAGCTTGGGCTTGACCATTGACCACCGCGTTGTCGATGGTATGGCTGGTGCCAAATTCATGAAAGACTTGAAAGCCTTGATTGAAGACCCGATTTCAATGTTGGTCTAATCAACGAGAGAGAATAGAAACAAGAAAAAGAGGGAAATAAAATGGCCTTAGAAGTAATTATGCCAAAAGCCGGCGTAGATATGACCGAAGGACAAATCGTTCAGTGGAATAAAAAAGTCGGCGAATTTGTAAAAGAAGGAGAAGTTCTCCTTGAAAT
>NZ_KQ969690.1:557480-559515 GCF_001578955.1 Streptococcus parasanguinis | reverse complement strand
GACAAAGTCAGCATGGAATTGGAAGCGGAAGAAGACGGTTACTTGATTGCTATCCTGAAAGGGGACGGCGAGACTGTTCCTGTTACTGAAGTTATCGGTTATCTTGGTGAAGAAGGGGAAAATATCCCAACAGCTGGAGCAGCAGCACCAGAAGCGAGTCCAGCGCCAGCAGCAGCAAGTGCTTCAAATGATGACAATAAGAACGATGATGCTTATGATATCGTAGTGATCGGTGGTGGACCTGCTGGTTATGTTTCTGCCATTAAAGCAGCTCAATTAGGTGGTAAGGTTGCTCTTGTTGAGAAATCTGAACTTGGTGGAACTTGTTTGAACCGTGGATGTATCCCAACTAAGACTTACCTACACAACGCTGAAATCATTGAAAATATCGGTCATGCGGCAAACCGTGGGATCATCATTGACAATCCTAGCTTCACAGTGGATATGGACAAGGTTCTTGAAACTAAGAACAAGGTCGTAAATACTTTGGTTGGTGGTGTTGCAGGACTTCTTCGTAGCTACGGAGTTGATGTTCATAAGGGTATCGGTACCATTACGAAAGATAAGAATGTTTTGGTCAATGGTTCTGAATTACTTGAAACTAAGAAAATCATCCTTGCTGGTGGTTCAAAAGTCAGCAAGATTAACGTTCCTGGCATGGAATCATCCCTTGTAATGACGAGTGATGACATCTTGGATATGAATGAAGTCCCAGAAAGCCTTGTGATCATTGGTGGTGGGGTTGTCGGTATCGAACTTGGTCAAGCCTTCATGACTTTTGGTTCTAAGGTTACGGTCATCGAAATGATGGACCGCATCGTGCCAGCTATGGATGCGGAAGTATCTAAGAACCTTCGTTTGATCCTTGAACGCAAAGGTATGACTATCTTGACCGATACGAAACTGCAAGAAATCATTGAAGAAGATGGCAAACTCCGTATCAAGGTTGAAGGCAAAGACGATATCATCGCAAACAAAGCTCTTCTTTCAATCGGTCGTGTTCCAGATCTTGAAGGAATCGGTGAAGTAGAGTTTGAATTAGACCGTGGTCGTATCAAGGTCAATGAATACATGGAAACATCTGTTCCAGGTATCTATGCACCAGGTGATATCAACGGTACGAAGATGTTGGCCCACGCTGCCTTCCGTATGGGTGAAGTAGCAGCAGAAAATGCCCTTAAAGGAAACCACGCTGTTGCCAAATTGAACTTGACACCTGCAGCCATCTACACACTTCCAGAAGTAGCAGCAGTTGGTTTGACAGAAGAACAAGCTCGTGAGAAATACGATGTCCAAATCGGTAAATTCAATTTTGCTGCAAACGGACGTGCCATTGCATCAGATGCGGCTCAAGGATTTGTTAAAGTCATTGCAGACAAAAAATACGGCGAAGTTCTTGGGGTTCACATCATTGGTCCAGCTGCTGCTGAATTGATCAACGAAGCTTCTACCATCATTGAGATGGAAATCACTGTAGAAGAAATGCTCAAGACCATCCATGGGCACCCAACCTTCTCAGAAGTGATGTATGAAGCATTTGCGGATGTACTTGGCTTGGCAGTTCACTCACCTAAGAAGAAATAATATTATTCTTTCAACTAAATTTTCTTAAAGTAGTACGGGCGGCAGCGACCTCTCTTAGAGTTCCATGCCTAAAAATTGAGCCACTTGTCTCAATTTTTCCGAGAAATGTAACGAGTTATCGTTACATTTCTTTTTACTACTTCAGAAAATTTAAGTGAAATTCAACTATTTCTGTCTAATACTCATCTTGCTATGAGTAGGATTTATAAAACGAATTTTTGGAATTACTATGAAATACATTATTAATTATTCAAACGATACTGCTTTTAATATTGCTTTGGAAGAGTATGCCTTTAAACACCTTTTGGACGAGGATCAAATCTTCCTTCTCTGGATTAACAAACCATCGATCATTGTGGGCCGTCACCAAAATACCATTGAAGAAATCAACCGTAACTACGTTCGGGAGCATGGGATTGAAGTGGTTCGTCGGATCAGTGGTGGTGGGGCT
>NZ_KQ969690.1:549204-557342 GCF_001578955.1 Streptococcus parasanguinis | reverse complement strand
AAACAAGGCCTTTGACTTCAAGAGCTTCTCTACTCCAGTTATCAATACTTTAGCTGAACTTGGTGTTAAAGCTGAATTTACAGGCCGTAACGACTTGGAAATCGACGGTAAGAAATTCTGTGGCAATGCCCAAGCCTATATCAATGGACGGATCATGCACCATGGTTGTCTTCTCTTTGACGTGGATTTGTCAGTCCTAGCTAACGCACTTAAAGTGTCTAAAGATAAGTTTGAATCAAAAGGGGTTAAATCAGTCCGTGCTCGAGTAACTAATATTATCGATGAGTTGCCAGAAAAGATCACTGTTGAAGAGTTCCGTGACCTACTTTTGGACTACATGAAGAAAGAATATCCTGAGATGACAGAATATGTCTTCTCAGATGAAGAATTGGCGGAGATTAACCGTATTAAGGAAACCAAGTTCGGTACCTGGGATTGGAACTATGGGAAGTCCCCTGAATACAATGTCCGTCGTGGCACTAAATTCCCTAGCGGTAAGGTTGAAATCTTTGCGAATGTTATTGAATCCAAAATCCAAGACATCAAGATCTACGGTGACTTCTTCGGTATCGAAGACGTAGCAGCAGTAGAAGATGTCCTTCGTGGTGTTAAATACGAACGTGAAGACGTCCTCAATGCCCTTCAAACCATTAATCTAGGCCGTTATTTTGCAGGTATCACTGCAGAGGAAATTGCTGAAGCAGTGGTGGAATAAAGTAAAAAAAGAAGCTGGATATAAAACCAGCTTCTTTTTTTATATGAAATATATTACATAATTTATATTATGTATCTTATAAACTATCCAAGGCATTTTTCTGTTCGTCATTAACGATATGCGTATACAAGTCCGTTACCTGTGTGCTAGCATGTCCCAGCTGATGGCTGACCAAAACCTGTGATTTGGTTGCATCATAGAGACGGGTTGCTAATGTATGGCGAAGCTTATGGGGTGTCACACGGACTTTGAAGTCTTCTGAATACTTGGCGACCATCTTTTCCACGCTAGAAGCATCAATTCGGTTTGGAACACCTCGATACATGGTTAGAAAGAGAGCTGTATCAGTCTTTTCAGTCTTGTACCGTTTGTCTCGAATAGCGAGATATTGCTCCAGATAAGGCTTCGCAAAGGCAGCAACATTGACTGAGTCTCGTTTTCCACCTTTTCGAGTGACGTCAATGACCATCATCTTAAGATTAAGGTCACGAAGGTCCAAATTGACCGCTTCAGAGAGACGGACACCAGAAGCAAGAAGGAGTGCTATAATGGCTAAATCTCGCTCTTTATTCTTATTAAAGGAGGATAAGGCGCGATTTGAGAGTGTTTGAGGGTACTCCTGGTCGATATAGTTAAGAAAACCTTCTGTTTCATCTCCTAAAAAGAGTTTTTGTTTGATATTTTCGGCTCGCGCAGCCAAGGTTTCTTTCTTTTTCTTGGTAGCAACCTTCTTCATGACGTTACGGTAGAAATAAGGTTCCCCTTGCTCATTCTCAACCTCCTCAGTCAAGTATTTATAGAGACTAGAAAGTGCAGATAAAGTACGGTTAATGGTTGTTTGGGAAACACCGTTTTTCGTCGTATTGGCATTGAGTAGAGGACGTTCACGTAGGTAAAGAATAAAGGATTCCATGTCTTTCTTGGTCATGTGCTCCAGAACGTCTAAGGGGATCTCGGCCATGGTGTCAGCATCCGATATACCAGATTCCAAAACCCAGGTAAAAAATCGATCGTATTCCTTTAAGTATTCGTACAAGGTTGTAAAACTGTAGGGAACGGCCAGTTTCGATTGATAATATTCCAATACATACCAGGGCATGACTTGTTTGAGTTTATCAATCCGTTCTAATAAGATCTCGCGTTTCATGTTTTACTCCAAATCTTTCTATACTAGTAGTATAGCATAGCCAGATATATTTTTCAAGAAAATTATAGTTTTTCGGAAAGATGTTATAAGGGTTAATAGGACTGTTTTGTATCCCTTTCTATACTAGATTCTTTTCAAACACAATAAAATCAGCAAATCTCATGGATTTACTGGTTGTTTTTCTTCTCTAACTTATTTTTCTACATACTGAAATGGAATCTTGCTACCACAGAGCCAATTATAGACTCGATCATTGACTTGAACGTTCATAGCTTCATGAGCATATTCTGGCATGATTAAATGCTCTTTTGGACATTCTAAGCGATTATAAATAGCAAACTGCGTTTCAGGATAACAGACATCATCATCTAGCCCGGTAATCATGTGAACTTCTCCTTTGATGCGATGGGCAAAATTTTTCACATCAATATAGGCCAAAGTCTTCATCAAACGATCTTCTGTTTCATGAAATGGATCGTGGAACTTGAAATAACGGAAAAGCTCGTCATAGGCCTCGCTGGTGTTCCCAATCTCTAATACCCGTCTGAAATCCGATAAGAATGGGTAAATGGCGACTGTTCGTTGAATCCGTTTATTCAATCCAGCAGCAACCAGAGCTAGGGCACCACCTTGAGAAGCTCCGTAGCTAGCAAGTTTGCTGTTGTCTACTTGAGGAAGGCTGGCTACAATTTCAATTAACCGGTAAAGATCTAAGTAGACATCCTTATAAAAGAGCTGGTCTGGACCTTCCACGGCCCCACGTATAATCTGTCCTTTTACCGTATTTCCAAGTGGTGATCGATCTCCGTCCGTTGAATAGCCTGATTGACCTCTTACGTCCATAGAGACCACTCCATAGCCAGCTACTGTATAAGCCAGCATGTCGGACCAATCCCAACAACGCCCCATATAGCCGTGAAAATGGAAAATCACTGTGATCTTTTGATCCGTTTTTGGAAGGATCATTCTTGAATAGACAAGGCCATTTCTGGTTCCTTTAAAGGTTAATTTATAACAAATCACATTTGGAATGTTGAAATCTTGTTCTTCAAGCTTGTATTCAGGTAGTTCAGTCATCTTTGCTAGGGCTTGATCCCAAAAAGCATCAAAATCTGCGGGAACATCATCCTGTCCCTTGTAAACTTTCATTGTCTCTAGTAATTTAGGATCTTTCATAAAATCCTCCTTAGGTATGTGTAATCGCTACCAAAAATGTACCATATTTACCTAAGGATTGCAAGAGACAAACAAAAATTACATAACCGAAATTATGTAATTTCACTATAGATTCAAAAATAGACTTAATTGTTTCACTAGATCTGGATTAGTGGGTAAAGCTGAATGATGAGCCTTGCGACCGTTTAAATTCACTTCTGTATAGGTTTGATTGTCAAAAATAGATTGTGCTGCTTGGGCACTAGAGAGAGGGACGATGCCATCTGATTTCCCAGCAAAGCTACCGACAAAGTTAAGTACCTCTACTTCTTTTCCCAGGCGATGCTTCCATTTTTGAAAATCATCATACATCTCTTGGTTGAATTGGTACGGACTACCAATAATAGCGAGCTTCCTTACGGTCAGTTTTTTCTTTTCTAAAAAGCCACTTTCCAGTAAACCAGTCAAAACCAGTCCACCATTAGAATGCCCGACTGCCTTGAACTCTGTAAAATGATAGTGATCAAGAAGGTAGGTTAGAGCTATCTTAAGGGATTCGATTTGCTGCTTGATATTGCTGTAGCCGTCTCGATTGTTCTCGAAGCCAATCACAATTATTGGATTCGGCTCTTTCGTATTCAGTCTTCCCTCCATCTCTATAGAATCATCTTTGTTGACTTTTATTTTTAAAAGACTTTGCTTTTTTCTAGAAAAGCGATGGAGCATGCGAATGGTTCCATTGAATCGCTGGATACTAGCTGAACTCCCAGGTACAAAGATGATCGGTCTGATCGGAGGTTTCTTCGATCCTTTTGGGAATTCAAAGGGCTTGCTGTGCGAAGAAAACAATCTTGCAAAGAAACGAATGACTTGTTGAAATAGTTTTTTTAACATGTTTCCTCTAGTAGTAGTTTCTAAAAGAACCCAGAACAGTGTGTTCCAGGCCCTTATTAGAAACGATTATTTCCGTTTTTTCTTATTTTTGCGCATTTGTTTGGCCATCTTGTTCATCGCCCGTTTCATCATGAATTCACCGGCTTTTCCTTTGAGACCACCACCGAACATTTGGCTCATATCAGGCATTCCAGCGCCTCCACCAAGAGCTGACAAGTCAGGCATGCCACCTTGTCCCATCATGCCTTCGAGGGCAGACATATCAGGCATTCCACCAGGCATATTCTTCGGCATATTATTTGGATTGAGCCCCATTTGTTTCATCATCTTGTTTATATCGCCAGAGAGGACGCCTTGCATCATCTGTTTGGCTTGGTTAAAGTCCTTGATGAATTTGTTGACTTCGACAAAGGTATTTCCTGATCCAGCAGCAATCCGACGACGACGGCTTGGATTCAATAGATCTGGATTTTCCCGTTCAGCTGGGGTCATGGATGATACGATCGCACGTTTGCGAGCAATTTCTCGTTCATCTACCTTGAGGTTCTTCATGGCTGGATTGTTGGCCATACCTGGAAGCATCTTGAGCAGATCTTCCATTGGTCCCATGTTTTGAACTTGGTCTAATTGATCGATGAAGTCATTGAAATCGAAGGTATTTTCCCGCATTTTTTCAGCGAGTTCAAGAGAGCGTTTCTCATCGTATTCTTGAGAAGCCTTCTCGATCAGCGTCAGCATATCCCCCATACCGAGGATTCGACCAGACATACGGTCTGGGTGGAAGGTTTCGATATCAGTGATTTTTTCACCAGTACCAGTGAACTTGATTGGCTTCCCAGTAATCTGACGGACAGAAAGAGCCGCACCACCACGGGTATCCCCATCGATCTTGGTCAAGATCACCCCGGTCACTTCGAGTTGTTCGTTAAACTCACGCGCCACATTGGCCGCTTCTTGACCAATCATGGCATCGACAACCAAGAGGATTTCATTTGGCTCAGCAAGGGCTTTGACGTCGCGCAACTCGCCCATGAGTTTTTCGTCGATTTGCAGACGACCAGCCGTATCGATCAAGACATAGTCATTGTGATTGGCTCTTGCCTGCTCCAAACCTTGGCGAACGATCTCTACTGCAGGGACTTCTGTACCAAGTGAGAAGACAGGGACATTGATCTGTTGACCAAGGGTCTTCAACTGGTCGATGGCCGCTGGACGATAAATATCGGCCGCAATCATCAAAGGACGCGCTTTTTCTTCCTTGACTAATTTGTTAGCTAATTTCCCAGCAAAAGTTGTTTTACCAGCCCCTTGAAGACCGACCATCATGATAATGGTTGGAATCTTTGGAGATTTGATAATTTCTGCTGTTTCTGAACCCAAAATCGCTGTCAATTCTTCATCGACAATCTTCACGATTTGTTGGGCAGGGTTCAAGGTTTCGATGACTTCATGACCTACAGCCCGCTCGCGGACGCGTTTGATGAAGTCTTTTACAACAGGAAGGGCAACGTCGGCCTCTAAGAGGGCTAGACGAATCTCTTTGGTCGCCTCTTGGACATCCGCTTCAGAGATTTTCCCTTTCTTACGAAGATTTTTAAAGACGTTTTGTAAACGTTCGGTTAAACTTTCAAATGCCATACTCTTTCTCCTAGTTAAGTCTTATATTTATTTAGTCTCGATTATCGATACTGGAAAGCACAGAAATTTGTTCCTGTAAAAAAGGATCTTCAGGGTATTTTTCAGAAATCTGATCCAAAATTTGACTACGAACAATGTAATCGGAATACATATGGAGTTTCATTTCGTAGTCTTCCAAAATCTTTTCTGTACGTTTAATATTGTCATAGACCGCCTGACGGCTCACTCCAAACTCTTCCGCGATCTCAGCCAAGCTGTAGTCATCTGCGTAATAGAGCTCGATGTAGTTCATCTGCTTGTCCGTCAAGAGCGCTGCATAAAACTCAAAGAGCGCATTCATTCGGTTGGTTTTCTCAATTTCCATACCTTTCATTATATCAAAAAAGCCCGCTAAAGACTAGCGGGACTTGATGCTTTTTGAGCTTGAAATAAGAGGATCTATCATTAGAGTTTCAGTGCCAACATATTGACCGTCATCCCTGCTGCAGTTCCCATCAAAAAGATGGTATCTCCTTCCTTCACATAGCCATGATCCAATGCATAGGCTAGGCCGAAAGGCACGGCTACCGAAACCATATTTCCATAATCACTGACAATATTAAGGTACTTGTCTTTTCCAACTCCTAATTTGTCCATGACGAGTGGCAAGGCACGGCTTGCTTGGTGAGGAATAATATAGTCTACAACATCTTTAGAAATGCCTGATTTCTCTTGGAATTCTTGGAACATTTCTGGAATAACACGGGCAGAAAGCAAAAGGATTTTCTTCCCTTTCATGTCAAACATGAAATCCGTCTTGGTTGCTTCAGAGTACAATTTCGGATGATAAGCTGTCAAACCACCACGAATTTCGGTGTCATGGGCTCCCTCAGACCAGGTACGTTGCATACTGGCAATGATTCCTTTGTCTTCCTTTGTTGCTTCAAAGATAAAAGCTGCGGCGCCATCGCTAAACAGTTCAAAGCTTTCTTTTTGTTTGGGATTCAGCCCTAGGCTACCTACTTCACTAGATACAATCAGAACCCGACGGTATTCTCCACCTTCAATCAGATAAGAAACAGTGCTTAAAGCAGATACAAAACTGGTACAGGTGGTATTGATATCCATAGCAGGAATCGTTAGTCCCTTGGCCACGCGCTCATGGATCAAAGCAGCTGTACAAGGAATGGGCTGAACGCCAACAGCACTAGCCGAAACCAGACAGTCGATGTCTGCCATTTCAAGCCCCGCATGGTTTAAAGCCGATTCAATCGCACGCGCTGCAAGATCAATCTGTGTTTCTTCTCCTTCTTTCACGCGGTAACGAGTCTGGTCTTTGAAAGTTACGGTATGAGCTGGAAGCGCAGTTCCATAGCCTTTAATTTGCAAATGTCTTTTTACAGTAGTCATAGGATTCTCCTTTTATTGAAGTCGTTGAACACGTTTTAATTTACGTGTTGGGTCCCATTGGTAATCGATAAATTGAATACTTGGGAGAATGAATTGTTTTTGCTGAGCTAAGAGTTCAAATTGAGCAAAGATCGCTTGCTCCATAGACTCTGTCCGGTGACTCAAGGCAATGGTAATGGATCCATCTGCCAACTGAGTTACTTGATAGTCCTGAATATTTTCGACAAAGAGAATGCACCGTCGAATAAAATCCGGATAGATCATCTGGCTACTGCCATCTTCTTTTTTGAAATAAAAGATATCATCTGATCGTCCTTCGATCTTTGCGATTCGAGTAAAGACGGAACCACAAGGGCAAGGAGACTTTTCTTCCACCAAAATATCATTGAGTCGGTAGCGATAGATGGGTTGACTGGTCCGTTTGAAATCCGTAATAATCGGATAAAAGCGGCTATCATCAAGATACTCTTTTTCGACATACAAAATATCTTCGTTAAGATGTAGATTGCCTTCTGAACAGGTACAAGCTAAAAATCCCTCTGTCGCTTGGTAGACCTGATCAACCTTGTCTAGTTGAAAGGTTTTGGCAATGGTCTGAGCATCTCGATCTTCTAGAATCTCTGCGACAGAAACAACCTTGACGGGTTGGATCGCAAGTTGCTGATTGCTGACATAGTTGGCTAACTCAATCAAGGTAGAAGCTGGTGCGACCACAATGGTTGGTTGATAGTCCATGAGACGCTCTAAATGCTCCTTGCTATCCTTGAAAATATCAAAATATTCCAAGCGAATAAGGTCTGAATTAATGGTTTGATAGAGTTCATTATCTGCTCGTAAGAAAAAGGCAATGCGATGACCAAACAGGTTTCCTTTTGGCAACATCTTGGCTAAGATTGCTGCAGCCCACATACTTCTTTCTTTTTCTGTGGTGACAAAAACTCCTCGGTGGCCGGAAGACCCAGAAGACAAGCCTACTGCTACTTCTCCATTCATCTCGGTAAAATCTCGCGTTTGTTCTCCGCGAATCGCCATCTCTAAAGCCTGATCTCGATCCACTCCCAGAGTATTGAGTTCATTGAAATGCGTCATCATGAAATGCTTATCCATGGTCCCAAAGGATTCAGGAGAATGAGTCTGGAAATAGGGAGACTGAGAAGTGATAAAAGTATGGTAGCGTGCCAATTGCTTATCTTGATATCG
>NZ_KQ969690.1:547328-548813 GCF_001578955.1 Streptococcus parasanguinis | reverse complement strand
GAAAGGCAAAAGGTCTACTCCCCAAGAAAGATCTGCTCCGAAGAAGAGTTTGAGCTCATCCAGATAAAGACAACCTTGCCCTCTCGCATGCCCATCGATGGACGAAACAAGGATGCTCCCATCTCCAAAAAGATCCGCAGTCGGGCGATAGGGGAAAGCAGGAAGCCTTTGATCTGCTTTGAGACAAGTCACCCGATCTTTGAAATCAGCTGGAAGAAACTCTTTAAAAATCAGATCTTTAAACTTCGGTTTTTGGTACACCTCATAGACTTCCTGGGTGACAAAGAAATGAGCATTTGGGAAAAGGGCTGCTCCGCCGAGATGATCAGGGTGCAAATGCGAAAGAATCACATAGGAAATGGATGCCGGATCAATCCCACGCTCTTGCAATAAATAATTGATCTGGTCTTCTTTTTTCATCTGCATTGGGGTGGCTAGACGGTACCAGAAATACCGAGCTTTTTTCTTAATCTCGTAGTGATAGCCGGTATCGTACAAAATATAGCCTTTTTCACGATGATGAATCAAAAAGACACCTGCTGGAAATTGCATTTTTTCATTCGAAATCCCTTTAAATAAGAGACCAGAATGACTGCTGCAATAGCCTGCTGGAAAATAATCAATGTGCTTGATCATGTTGGACATAGTTGTCAATCCCTTCTTCAATGGTCATTTTTGGATAGTAGCCAAGTTCAGTTTGAGCCTTTTGAATATCGAGGGTTTGGCTATATCGAAGGAGATAATAGGTATAGCGAGTCAATGGGGGTTCGGCTTTCAAATGAAAGAATCGATACACCCCTTCAAGGCTATAAGCCACACCTGCTACTAGACCTGCTGGAAGTTTCCGATAGCGAATCGGCTCTCCCAATCCCTTTAGTGTGGTTTCGATCAAATACTTAAAGGTCTTTGGTTCCCCATTTGTAATATTATAAACTTGTCCGTGAGCTTCTTTTGCTTCCAGAGCCAAGCGAATGGCTAGGGCGACATTTTCCACACAGGTCATATCCATGAGCTGCTCTCCTCCTCGAATCAAAGGAATTCCAATTTTTCGACTGAGGCGTAAGACACGAGGCAAAATACTGGTATCCCCCACACCAAATAATCCTCTAGGACGCAAGATGATACTTGGCACATCTGGATAATCATAAAAAAGTTTTTCAGACGCCAATTTGCTTCGGATATAATTGTTGAGGTGATTTTCTTTTGGAGCATCACTTTCCATGATGTTTAATTGGTCTTTTCCAGCTGCGTAAATACTAGGAGAAGAAACGTAAACCAAGCGTTTTACCGCATATTCACGGCACAATTCAAGGACATTTTTAGTGCCAACTACATTAGCCTGATAGAAGGCCTTCCAAGGTCCCCAGGCAGTGGATAAAGCTCCTGCATGAACCACAGCATCAACAGACTGAAAGGCTTGTCTTAATTCCTCAATAGCGCTCAAATCCCCTTTAATAAATTGAACGCGCTCACCTTCCAGAGCCT
>NZ_KQ969690.1:544759-547083 GCF_001578955.1 Streptococcus parasanguinis | reverse complement strand
CCCAATTTTTCGTTTCGGCCAAAGGCTACAATGGAATAATCGTGAGCCAACAATTCATCGATCACATATTTTCCAAGGAAGCCAGTCGCACCTGTTACAAGAATTTTCATAGTTTCCCATCCGTTCCACGTCTTAATAATCGTTGAATCTCAAACTCCAAGGTATCCAACGGCTTGTAGGTTTTTGAAAGTTTGTTTAGTCTCTCTAACTTTTCCCAAGATTCTTTTTCTAATAAGGCATTGAAACCTGCTTGAATCTCTTCGGTGCGATTGCGATGAGCTTGAAAAGCAATTCCTGCTTCTACTCCACGAATCGCGTAGTCAAATTGGTCATAATCATGTGGCAAGATCAAGGCTGGTTTTTTAAATTCGATACACTGATAAAAGATTCCAGCTCCTCCATGGTGAATAACATAGTCCATCTGCGGAATATATTCTTTGTAGGGCAGATAAGAGACGACCGTCACATTTGGCGCTACTTCTTCTTCAGAAAAGTCTTTTGCCCCATCACCTAAGGTGACGAAAAAGTGACATTCTGGATGCTCTTTAGCCAACTGCTTGGTTTGTTCTAGCAAGTTCTCCTTCGCCCAAGGCAACTGGGTTCCACATGTCACGAGTACCTTCGTCTTGTCCTCGTAAGGACTGAGATCTAAAGGATAATCTTCTGCTTTTTCAAGAGAAGTTCCCAAAGGGCCAAGCCACGCATATTGATGAGGGAAGTGTGTCTTCAACTCTAGCTCCATCATACCAATTCCAAAGATGGCATAAGGAGAGTAGATGGTCTCCACTCCATTTTGATTGTACAGCTTGAAATTGTAACGTTTTAAGCGTTTGCGTAAGAGGAAAGCCCCACAGTATTTTCCAATGCGCGTGAGTTTACGGCATAGTGCTTGTATCTTCTCTTCCTTCTTCGTGCGCGCGACTCCCATCCCTCCGAAGAAGCAAGGAGGACCATAAGGAGTTTCGATCGCAAATTGTGTCGCCATGGTGGTAATCCAAGGAATTTCCAACTCTTCTGCCACAAACCCTGCTGATAGAGTGATAAAGTCAGCAATCACAATATCTGGACGATTGACGCGCCACTCCTCTAACAATTGATCCGATACATGATTAATCAAATCCAGACTCTTGGATAATTGCCGATAAGCTGAAAAAAGATTGAGTTTCTTATCGTTATTCGCCGCGCGTTCAAATTCTTCTACTTTGTCCTCTAGAATTGGAACGACAGTGAAGCCAAGACTTTCTGCAACGGCCTTTTTCTGAGGTCCTGTGAAAACCCGGATCTCCATCGAAGGATCATCTAACAAGGGTTTAACGAGATTTAAAGTTGGGTACAGATGCCCGCTCAAGGGAACAGCTACCACATCTATTTTAATTTTTTTCATTTTTTCCTGCCTTATATCTCTTATTAAGCTTTAAAACCTGCTTCTATCTATTAATTCGTAAAAAAAATCAAAAATTGAAGAAAAAATAAAAATTTTTTTAAATTTTTTAAAATATTTCCATTTTGCCTTTACTATCACTATTTAGAAAGAATGTCTTCAACCTAAAAAAGCTCCCAAATGCCAAAGAGAGAAAGTCTCCCAAACATTTGAAGAGTTTTTTTATTACTGTGAATTGCGAGCTTAGTTGTTTTCCAAATAAAATTCGAACCGCTCGCCGACATACTGACTTTTTACATACTCAAAGGCCGTCCCATCTTCAAAATAGGAAACCTGTGTCAGACCTAAAATAGCCTGTCCTTTTGAAATCTGTAAATAGTCCGCAATCTTATCTTTGGCCAATCGCGCATAGATGGTCTGGTGCGACTTTCCAATCTTATAACCATGACGCTCCAAAGTTTGGAAGAAGTGGCTGGTAACCTCTTCGCGATTGAAATTCTTAATAAATTTCTCTGGAATAGAGGCCACTTCATAAACAACAGGGATCCCATCAGCATACCGGACCCGTTCCATCCGAATGATGGTCTCTGTCTTATCGATGCCCAATTTGTCCACTTCTTGGAGGCTAGGAATGGTTTTACGGTAAGAAATCACTTGGCTAGAAGGTTCCTTACCTTGCGATTTCATAATTTCTGTAAAACTGGTTGTGCCCCGCATCTTTTCTTGGACGCGCGTGCTGGTGATAAAGGTACCACTTCCTACCCGTCTTTCAAGCACTCCTTCTTCAACCAGAAGGGTAATGGCCTGCCTAAGCGTCATCCGACTCACCTGAAATTTCTCAGCCATATCGCGTTCGCTGGGAAGACGCTCCCCGATTTTCCATATTTTTTGATCAATCTCAGACTTAATCTGATCATGAATTTGAATGTAAGCTGGAATCATA
>NZ_KQ969690.1:543867-544663 GCF_001578955.1 Streptococcus parasanguinis | reverse complement strand
TAACCTTGCTCTTTCTCTGTGTTATCTCTATTGTAGCGTAAAATTCCTAATTCTTCAATCAGAGATTGGTAAAGACAAGGCATTTGTGTTAGAATAGAGAAAAGTAAATTTCTTTAAGAAGGGGATAAGATGACAAACCTATCAACTGATTTGCATGATGTTGAAAAAATCATCGTGCTTGACTACGGTAGCCAATACAATCAGCTTATTTCACGTCGGATTCGTGAAATTGGAGTCTTCTCAGAATTGAAGAGCCATAAGATTTCTGCTGATGAAGTTCGTGCAATCAATCCAGTTGGGATCGTTCTTTCAGGCGGACCAAACTCTGTATACGAGGAAGGTTCTTTTGATATCGATCCTGAAATTTTTGAACTCGGTATTCCAATCCTAGGAATCTGTTACGGAATGCAATTGTTGACCCATAAATTGGGCGGGAAGGTCGTTCCTGCAGGTGATGCTGGTAACCGCGAATATGGTCAATCTGAACTGACTTTGACAGAATCTTCTGCTCTTTTTGCCGGCACACCAGATAAACAATTGGTCTTGATGAGTCACGGAGATGCTGTTACAGAAATCCCTGCTGACTTTATCCGCACAGGTACTTCTGCCGACTGTCCATTTGCATCCATTGAAAATCCAGATAAGAAAATCTACGGTATCCAATTCCACCCTGAGGTTCGTCACTCTGTTCACGGTTATGACATCTTGCGTAACTTTGCCTTGAACATCTGTGGGGCTAAAGGTGACTGGACCATGGACAACTTCATTGACATGCAGATCAAAAAAATCCGTGAAA
>NZ_KQ969690.1:539936-543572 GCF_001578955.1 Streptococcus parasanguinis | reverse complement strand
CAGGTGGTGTTGACTCTTCTGTTGTTGGGGTTCTCCTTCAAAAAGCCATCGGCGATCAATTGATCTGTATCTTTGTAGACCACGGTCTTCTTCGTAAAGGTGAAGCTGACCAAGTGATGGATATGCTTGGTGGCAAGTTTGGTTTGAACATTGTCAAAGCAGATGCTGCAAAACGTTTCCTTGATAAGTTAGCTGGAGTATCTGATCCTGAGAAAAAACGGAAGATCATTGGTAACGAGTTTGTTTATGTCTTTGATGACGAAGCAAGTAAACTCAAAGATGTAAAATTCTTGGCACAAGGAACACTCTACACTGACGTGATCGAGTCTGGTACGGATACTGCTCAAACCATCAAGTCTCACCACAATGTGGGGGGACTTCCAGAAGATATGCAGTTTGAACTGATCGAACCACTCAACACTCTTTACAAGGATGAGGTTCGTGCTCTTGGTACAGAGCTTGGTATGCCAGACCACATCGTATGGCGCCAACCATTCCCAGGCCCAGGACTTGCCATCCGTGTTATGGGAGAAATCACTGAAGAAAAACTTGAAACCGTTCGTGAATCAGATGCTATTCTTCGTGAAGAAATCGCCAAAGCTGGTCTTGACCGTGATATCTGGCAATACTTCACAGTCAACACAGGCGTTCGTTCAGTAGGTGTTATGGGTGACGGCCGTACCTACGACTACACTATCGCTATCCGCGCTATCACTTCTATCGATGGAATGACAGCAGACTTTGCGAAGATTCCATGGGAAGTCCTCCAAAAAATCTCAGTCCGTATCGTAAACGAAGTTGACCACGTCAACCGCATCGTCTACGATATCACAAGCAAACCACCTGCAACTGTAGAGTGGGAATAAAAAAAAGGTCCGGGGGACCTTTTTTTCACGAGCCAAAAATTAGCAAAGCGAGTTTTAAGGTCCGGGGGACCTTTTTTCACGAGCCAAAAATTAGCAAAGCGAGTTTTAAGGTCCACTGGACTTTTTTTCACGAGCTTAAAATTAGAATTTAGCAACCCTAAAAATGTCTTATAAAATATAAGAATCATTAAACACACAAAAAGCACTCTGACTTCTTGTCAGGAGTGCTTTCCTGCTATTTTTAGCCAACTAAACCACTAAAGAATTTGACAATGGCATTCCAGATGGCTCCGAAGAAGCCTGCAATGGCATTCCACGCATTTGTAAAGAAGTTACCACTATCTTTTAAAATAGCATTGGTATCAAAATTCAGATTGATATTGTTAAAGGTATCGCCTGCCTTATCTACGATACTATCTTTCAGATCCGACAAGGTTTTAGTAAAGCTTTTGCTGCTAATGACGCTGCTCTTTGAGAGGTTGACTGCGAAATTCACGATCAAATTAATCTGATCACCTGTTACAGTTGTATCCAGCTTATAATTTTTAAGGGTTTCTTCGACGATCTTTCGAATATCATCCTTGCTTAAATCCTGATTGTTCTGTTTGGCATTGGCTACTGCCGTTTTAATGTCGGTCAATGCCACGTTCAATTTATCCGCATCGAAGTTTTTCTTTCCCGCGTTCTCTTCATTGATACCTGATAGAGTCTTTAACTCTTCTTGGGCTAGATCCTTGCTTTCTTGAGAAACCTTGGCACCATTTTTCTCAAGCGAGTAATAGATCCCAGCTAAGGCACTTTCTCCGGTCACTTGGATAGGGGAAGCTACTGTAATTTGAGCATGCTCCAATCCAAGTGTAACGGCTGCATTACGATACATATCTGCAGTGACCTTGGTGATGTTTTGAGGCGTCACGATATTCACTTCTAGTGGCTTATTTTTACCTAATTTTTGAATTTTAACAGAGGAATAAAGTTCCAAACTATCATCGTTGGCAACGTTCATAATCGAAGAATAAACCTCTGGTGTCATCGTTTTCCACTCTTCTTTATCTTTTGAACTATCGTAGTTCAAGAGACTCAATGTTTGTTCGATTTGACTTTGGTCCAGCGAATAGCCCAAAACATAGTCTGGCTTGACATAGGTTTCATCAATGACTTTCTGCACATTGCTATCTGCGGAAACTCGCGGGATAGCGGTAAACAAGGCCAAAGTCGTCGTTACAAACAATGCAATCTTCTTTAATTTCATCTTTTTCTTCTTTCTAACTCAAATCAACTCTGGGCATCTCTTATAACCTTTCTCACCTCACTAGAGATGAAAAAAGAAGTAAATAAAGAGTTTACCCACTTCGATTTTCATTATACAGTTGATTTCTTAAAACTAGCTTACAGTTCTTTTAAGAATGCATGACATTTTTATTATCCCTCAAAATCAGAGGCAGAACTGATCAGCTAAAAAAAAGAGCCAATCGGCTCTCTGAAAAATGATTAAAACCATGAAAATAACTTCATAATCGTCATATTGGTTTCTACCAAACGGGAATAATAAATATTGCCACCATTAATGTAGAGTTCCATCCCGTTTAAAAGAGAGATAGGGTGGAGGTAAAGATAAGTTTCACCAGTTACATTGCCAAGACTTGGCGCTACCACATCCCGCGAATAAGCGCGGGCCAACTCTAAGGAATTTGTTCCACCGTGTTTTGCGACGTAATCGATGTAGTCTTTCCCAAAATTATAGGCTTGAACCGCAGTCCAGCTATCAACGCCTTTTTTCTTGGCTTCTTTTAACTCATCTGAAAGAGTTTGAATTCCTTGGCGAATACTGGCCTTATTATCACTAATAGTATTGGTCTCACCACTTGCACTCTCACTCGCCTGCATGACATCGTCTTCTCTGCCTTTGGTCTCAGTATAGATCATAGCAAGAATGAGGTTTTCATTGGCCGTGGTGTCCTCCTCAGCAAGGACTTCTCTAACCAGGGAGCGGTACTGCATGACTTGTTTGACGTCATGATGGATCTGAATTCCCTTGTAGATTCCAAATATTAGTAAGATGAATAAGAAGATCTTCACTATACGTTTAATCATTATTTACTCTGTATATCCTCAATATTTTTGATCAGAATAGAATAGGTCCCGTTCTCGTTTAGAATAAATTCAACAGATTCTGCATCTTCATAGACATTATTCGGAACGATCAGTTCAATTCCATTTGACAATGACAATTTCTGATTTTCGAACTTCTTCAACTGGCGACTTGCATCAATCTCTTCAAAGGTGACAGGCTCTGGTACAGCTTCTTTAACTTGGTCAATAAAACTAAGGCGAGCTGTCAGATTGTCGTCGAAGAGATCATCCGCTAATTTCTCAGGAGAGAGTTTATTTTCTTCCTCAATATGATTAAAAATAGCTGATTTAACCTTTGATTGAAATTGAAAATCATCTGTGTTAAAGCTTTCCGCAATCTTCTGTGCTGTTTTTTCTAGTGCCTTGATCGATTTTTTAGGAGAGATCTTGGGTTGCGCCTGCAACAGATTCTCAGAAAAATAGTTCAAGAAAGTCCCATTGTACTTGATTCGTTTTTCAATCAAGTGGTATTTGCGGCTTTGAAGATTGATGACCAAAGCTTCATCTGCACCAGTCCCAAAACCAGGTAGATTATTTTGCGTCAACTTAATCGGATTGTCCACTTCACCACCAAGATGCGTCAGGGTTTCCCGTAAGGCAATCCGAAGAAAGGCAAAATGGTCCACCCCTTCTTTTG
>NZ_KQ969690.1:538741-539626 GCF_001578955.1 Streptococcus parasanguinis | reverse complement strand
AAAATGGTCCACCCCTTCTTTTGAAAACTCAACAAAAACCAAATCGTTGGTTTTTTGATTCTCAGAGACGACAAATTCTTCCTTCCAGCGATTCGCTACTACGACCGAAGTTTCTAATAGGTCATCTGAGATCATCTCAAGAAAAGGATTGTCCTCTTCGAAAATACCAGTCTTGGCTTCATCCGAGTAGACCCGTTCAATCTTCTTACGCAAGTATTCCTCGATTTTAGGTGTGATATTGAGAAATTTATCTGCCAGATAGAGATCGGTATCGTCTGGGCTAAATTGATGAATGATGGCTTTTTTTACGTAAATATCCATAAGATGGTTTAGTCCTCGTAAAGTGGAAAGGCGTCTGTCAAGGCTTTGACTTGGCTACGCACTTCATCTAATACTTCTTGATTATCCGCATTCTTCAGCGCTTTGATCATGAGTTCAGCAACGGTGCGACTTTCTTTTTCACCAAAACCACGAGCGGTGATAGCTGCTGCACCAATCCGAATCCCACTTGTCTTAAATGGAGACAAGGTTTCATAAGGAATAGAGTTCTTGTTGAGAGTGATATTAACTTCATCCAACAAGTTTTGCGCCACTTTCCCATTTTCAACGACTTTGGTGACGTCGACAAGGAAAAGGTGGTTCTCTGTTCCGCCTGAAATAACGCGGAAATCTGGATCTTGCAAGAAGACATCAGCCATGGCCTGACTGTTCTTAATCACGTTAGCTGCATACTCTTTAAAGGCAGGATCCAGTGCTTCTTTGAATGCGACAGCTTTGGCTGCAATGACATGCTCCAACGGTCCTCCTTGAATACCAGGGAAAATAGCAGAGTTTATTTTCTTAGCTAATTCCTCATCATTGGTCAAGATCAGACCTCCACGAGGT
>NZ_KQ969690.1:536313-538339 GCF_001578955.1 Streptococcus parasanguinis | reverse complement strand
CATCATTGGTCAAGATCAGACCTCCACGAGGTCCACGAAGGGTCTTGTGAGTGGTCGTAGTCGTGATATGGGCATAAGGAACCGGACTTGGATGAAGACCTGCTGCCACGAGACCAGCAATATGGGCCATGTCAACCATGAGTTTGGCTCCTACTGCATCTGCAATCTCACGGAATTTTGAGAAATCAATGATATGAGAGTAGGCTGAGGCACCAGCAACGATGAGTTTTGGCTTCACTTCTTGGGCTTGTTTTAGGATGGCATCAAAATCCAAGAGCTCTGTTTCAGGATCTACACTATAGGACACAAAGTTATAGGTTTGACCAGAGAAGCTCACAGAAGCTCCGTGCGTCAAATGCCCACCGGCAGCTAGATCCATCCCCATGACGGTATCACCAGGCTCAATCAAGGCCATATAGGCAGCACAGTTTGCCTGACTTCCTGAATGCGGTTGAACGTTAGCAAATTTAGCCCCAAAGATTTCTTTAGCCCGTTCGATCGCGAGACTTTCGACCACATCAACCACATCTGTCCCGCCATAGTAACGACGACCAGGATAGCCTTCGGCATATTTATTTGTCAGAATAGACCCTTGAGCAGCCATCACTGCCTTAGAGACAACATTTTCAGAAGCAATCAACTCAATATTGTTTTGTTGACGCTCTTCCTCTTTAGCGATCGCATTCCATAGGTCTGCATCATAAGCTTTGTAATCTTCTTTATCAAAAATCATCGGTCTACTCCTTTATAAAAAAATATTTATGTACATTATCACTGAGGAAGTTCATCTTCCTCAAAAGAAAGCTCCGGCACTTGTGCAAGCAAATCAGCTTTTGTAATAGAACCTTGCCGCAAAATCCTGGCTTTGGAACTAGAGATATCCAAAATAGTTGAATCTTGGCCTGTCAGAAAGTCATCATCCTCTATACCAGGAACCACTTGATCAAATTCGCTTACAATAGCCCTATACTTTGTTCCACTTGCATGACCTGAAAGATTGGCAGAGGGACCAACCAAAGGGCTGTATTTACGAATTAAATCCAATGTTTTTGGGTGAGCCGGTATACGGAAACCAACTGTATCCAATCCTGAATGAATCCAGTTAGGTACCTTTTCATTCGCTTGAAGAATAATAGTCAGAGGCCCTGGCAAAAATGAATGAATCAGTTTTGTTAAATAGCTGGGTTGATTTTTCGAATAAATTCGAATCGTTTTTTCGTCGGCTACATTTAAATTCAGAGCCTTGTCTCTCGGTCTACGTTTTAATTCGTAAATATAATCAACTGCCTCTTGGTCCAGAGCTTTAGCGAAAATACCATAGACTGTTTCAGTTGGCAGAATAACCGCACGGCCTGCTTCTAATTCTTTCTCAATGTTATCCATTGTCTACTACTACCATTCTTTCTTGTCCAAATTGGTCTTTCAGAACTCGAACTCGTTTGTCAGGAAACGCTTCTCGAAAGAGCTCTTTTACTTTGGCTCCTTGCTTATAGCCAATTTCTAGATAGATCTTTCCGTCTGGTGTTAAAACACTTGGTGCTTGCTGGGCAATCTTTTCGTAGATGGCATATCCATCACAGTCTGCAAAGAGAGCTAAGTGGGGTTCAGAGGCTAAAACATTGGCTCCAACCTCTTCTACATCATCCCGGGAGATATAGGGAGGGTTGGACACTATCAGGTCATAAGGACCTTCTAGTTCGTCCAGTACATCTGACGACTTGAATTCAAGGACAGCTTCTAATTGCTTGGCATTTTCTTGAGCTAGGGCTAAAGCCTCTTCTGAGACATCACTAGCTTGAACCTGCCAGGTAGGTCTAGCAAGGGCTAAGCTAATCGCAATGGCCCCACTTCCTGTACCAATATCCAGAACTCGTAAGGCTTTCTCATCGTTTTCTTCGAGAATGAGAGCCACCAACTCCTCTGTCTCTGGTCGTGGAATCAGCACGCGCTCATCAACTGTAAAAACATGCCCACAGAATTCTGCACTCCCAATAATATATTGGGCAGGAGCGTGATGTTTCAGCTG
>NZ_KQ969690.1:533624-535684 GCF_001578955.1 Streptococcus parasanguinis | reverse complement strand
AGATGGAACCAAGCAAGGCTTGATCCTCTTCTTCCACTTCTTTTTGCAAGGCAAGGACAAAGTCTGTAAAGGTCCAGTTTTTTAAAGCTCGATACGCGAAGGAGAGGCTTTCTGCTTCCTCTCCAACGGCTATTAATTCATCTTCATACTGGGCTAATAATGGTCCCAACAACATTATTTATTCAACTCTTCTAGTTTTTGTGTTTGGTCATACAAGACCAAAGCATCGACCACTTCATCTAATTTACCAGATAAGATGGTATCCAGTTTTTGAAGGGTCAAGCCAATCCGGTGATCGGTCACACGGTTTTGAGGGAAGTTGTAAGTCCGGATCCGCTCTGAACGGTCACCAGTCCCGATAGTAGACTTTCTCTCAGCGTCTTGCTCATCTTGGGCAATCTGAGCAAAGTGGTCAGCCACACGCGCACGGATGATCTTCATGGCTTTTTCGCGGTTCTTCTGTTGTGTCCGTTCTTCCTGCATCTCTACCTTGATATTGGTTGGCAAGTGGACGATACGAACGGCTGTAGCGACCTTGTTGACGTTCTGTCCACCCGCACCAGATGCGTGGTAGATGTCAATCCGAAGGTCTTTTGGATCAATGTCATACTCGACTTCTTCGATTTCTGGCATGACCAGAACTGTGGCAGTTGAAGTATGGACACGACCTTGGCTTTCTGTCACTGGAACCCGTTGCACCCGGTGGGCACCAGATTCATACTTGAGTTTCGAGTAGACTGATTGACCAGAAACCATGGCTACGACTTCTTTGATCCCACCAACGCCATTGTAGGAAGCTTCCATGACTTCAAAGCGCCAGCCTTGGCTTTCTGCATATTTTTGGTACATCTGCAAGAGGTCACCAGCAAACAATTGGGCTTCGTCTCCTCCAGCTGCCCCACGGATTTCCAAGATAATGTTCTTGTCATCGTTTGGATCTTTAGGAAGAAGTAAGATCTTCAATTTTTCTTCGTACTCTTCTTTTTCAGCCTTAGCATCTTTTAGCTCTTGCTTGGCCATTTCTTCCAAATCCGCATCGCCGCCTGCTTCCTTAATCATTTCCTCAGCGTCAACAATGTTTTGAAGGACTTGCTTGTACTCACGGTAGGCTGTCACCGTATCACGTGTGGAAGCTTCTTCTTTTGAAAGCTCCATAAAGCGTTTGGTATCAGAGACCACATCTGGGTCACTCAGTAATTCTCCTAACTCTTCGTATCGGTCTTCTACAGCTTGTAGTTGATCATAGATATTCATGTTTGCTCCTTAATTCTTGATTGTTAGATCATAGATTGCTACAATTTCGTCTTCTATGACTTCGCCAGTTTCTTTAAATCCATAATGGAGATAGCAAGATCTCGCTTGATTATTTTCCGGTTCATAAGATAACCAAAGACTTGTTGCTTTTCCAGCTGGCTCTGTTCGAACAAAGTCAATAACTGCATCCATAGTCGGCTTAAAATAGCCTAAACCTTGAAATCGTTTATCGATCATAAAACGAAATAACAAGTAGTTCCCCTTGCTGATCCCAATTTTCTGGTCATAGGCAATCATAACAAAACCAACTAATACTTCCTTATCATAAACTGCTAAGGGAGCTATAAAATCACCATTTTTATCATATACATAGGCTTCAGCTAAGCTAATGGAATTGGATGCAATAAAATTCCATTGGTTTGGATGAACTTCTAGATTTAAAACGTCAAAATAATTCTCTATTGTAATATCTTTTAAACAAATAGACATTATTATCCTCTCTAAAACGTTCTAGACGCTTTCAGTTGGTATGTCTGGATTAAAATAATGCTTGCGGCAAACGGAGATATAGGTCTCGTGTCCACCGATCTGGATCTGCTCTCCATCATAGACAGGTTTACCCGCTTGGGTACGCAAGACCATGGTCGCCTTGCGGGAACAGTATTGGCAGATGGTTTTGATCTCCTCGATCTTGTCGGCTAACAAGAGGAGGTGTTTGGAACCTTCAAAGAGTTCATTTCGAAAATCATTTTTGAGGCCAAAAGCCATGACCGGCACATCCAATTCATCCACGACTCTTGCCAAGT
>NZ_KQ969690.1:532651-533436 GCF_001578955.1 Streptococcus parasanguinis | reverse complement strand
TTTCATACCGATCCGACTAGAAACCACTCCTACTCCATCTCGTGTATCGATTGCCGAGGTCATGATGACGACGCTCTTGCCTTGCTCTTCATAATTATGGGCCACCTTCAAAATCTCAATGGTTTTCCCCGAGTTCATGGTCCCATATTTATAATATAATTGTGCCATTTTCCTTCTGTTCTCTCTAAAATGTGTTTCATTATCATTTTACCATAATTTTGCTAAGCTTTGTATCCCAAAATGTGATAAAATAGTCCTATATAAAATTTAGGAGGTGGCCATATGCCATTTGTACGAATTGACCTATTTGAAGGACGCACCTTGGAACAAAAGAAAGCCTTGGCCAAGGAAGTAACCGAAGCTGTTGTTCGCAATACTGGTGCTCCTCAGTCAGCTGTTCACGTCATCATTAACGATATGCCTGAAGGAACTTACTTCCCTCAAGGTGAAATGCGCACCAAATAATCGTTCCACTAAAAAACCTTTCTTGCTTGTGATATCACATAGCAGGAAAGGTTTTTTCTTATTTTTCTTGGGCTTGACGTTCTGCTTTCCGTTCTTCGAATTCTTCGTCACTCATCAAGGTTCCGCCGACATTGGCTGATTTGGCAAAGGCTGTATAGCGACGCAACCAACCGCTGGAGATTTTTGATTTGAAAGGTCTCAAATGTTTGCGACGTTCAGCAAGAGTTGCATCATCGACAAGTAGATCAAGGGTACGATTTGGTAGGTCAATCACGATTTCATCCCCATCTTCAATTAAGGCGATATTCCCACCTTCTGCT
>NZ_KQ969690.1:528013-532543 GCF_001578955.1 Streptococcus parasanguinis | reverse complement strand
AATTAAGGCGATATTCCCACCTTCTGCTGCTTCTGGAGAAACGTGACCAATAGCAATTCCACGAGTAGCTCCTGAGAAACGACCATCCGTAATCAGAGCCACATCCTTACCAAGACCGCGTCCGACAATCTTAGAGGTTGGTGCCAACATTTCTGGCATACCAGGTCCACCTTGAGGACCCTCGTAACGAATGACAACGACATGGCCCTTCTTAACTGTTCCATTGTCAATTAACTCAAGGGCTTGATCTTGTGAGTCGCAACAAATAGCTTTACCACGGAAAGTAGTCACAGACGGATCGACCCCACCGACCTTGATAACAGCTCCATCCTGAGCGATATTTCCGTAGAGGATCGACAAACCACCTACAGGTGAAATCGGATGTTCGATTGGGTGGATAATTTCTTCATTTTTGATTTCAGCACCAGCTACGTTTTCTTTCAAGGTTTTACCAGTAACTGTGATACGATCACCCTTAATGGCACCTTTTTTGATCAACTGATTGATAATGGCTGGAACACCACCAGCTTCATGCACATCATGCATAGTGTAGACACTTGAAGGGGCAATTTTAGAAAGATAAGGTGTCTTCTTGGCAATCTCGTTGATATCTTTGAGATCATAGTCAATCCCAGCTTCACGCGCAATTGCGAGCGTATGAAGCACAGTATTGGTTGAACCACCCATGGCCATATCGAGCGCAAAAGCATCGTCGATGGCTTCTTTAGTCACAATATCCCGTGGGCGGATACCTTTTTTAATATTCTCTACCAATTGTTTGGCCGCTTGGCGAACCAATTCCCGGCGTTCATCTGAGACAGCTAGGATGGTACCATTTCCAGGAAGAGCAAGGCCTAATACTTCCATCAAACAGTTCATGGAATTGGCAGTAAACATACCAGAGCAAGAGCCACAAGTTGGACAGGCATTTTTTTCCAAGAAATCCAGCTCATCCATGCTCATATCACCAGCTTGATAAGTACCGACAGCTTCAAACAAACTTGAGAGTGTCGCCTGATGCCCTGTCATGTCAACACCACCCTTCATGGGTCCACCAGAACAAAATACGGCTGGCACATTGGTCCGCATGGCTGCCAAAATCATTCCTGGTGTAATCTTATCACAGTTGGGAATATAGAAAACACCATCAAACCAGTGGGCATTGATGACTGTTTCAGCAGCATCTGCGATCAACTCACGAGACGGCAAACTATAACGCATCCCGATATGACCCATCGCAATCCCATCATCGACACCGATTGTGTTAAATTCAAAAGGAATCCCACCAGCCTCGCGAATAGCTTCCTTGGCAACATCTGCTAATTCACGCAAGTGAACATGGCCTGGAACGATATCAATATAGGAGTTACAAATGGCAATAAAGGGCTTTTGCATATCCTTTGCTGATTTTACTTGCCCTGTTGCATAGAGGAGACCACGCGCTGGTGCTCGGTCGATCCCCATTTTGATCATATCACTTCTCATCTTGTTCTCCTTCTAGTTCTTCATTTCTACCTCCTAATCTTACCACTTTGACATCAATTGTCAAGAACTTTCAGAAAATTTATAATATTCACGGTACATAAAAAGCCTGGTTTCCCAGACTTTATTTTAGTTTGTTTGTTTTTTTTCGATCTGCCAGAGCCGAAGTTGGTAACAAATTCCACTCACGACAAGGCTAGAAATAAGACCGATCCAATAGGCATAGGGACCAAGGGTGGTCACATGGTCAAGGAAAATCCCTAAAGGTATAGAAATACACCAATAACTAAAAACTCCTAATAAGAATGGAACGGTTGTATCCTTATAACCCCGCAAAATCCCTTGAAGAGGTGCTGCAAAGGTATCAGCTACTTGGAAAAAGAGACTATAGGTCATAAAAATAGCAGTTTGCTGCACAAAGACTGGATCCTTGCCGTATAGCCCCGCCAATTGAAAGCGGAATGTATAAAGAAAGACGAGGGTGACAATCGCAAAACCAAAGGCTGTCAGCCGTCCCAAACGGCAATATTGTTTGACCACTTCTGGTCTTCCTGCTCCCAATTCGTAAGATACGATAATAGCCATGGTGCTCGAGATACTAACAGGGAAAGCATACATCAGGGTAGAAAAATTCATGGCCGATTGGTGACTAGCGATGGTGAGTGATGGGAATTTTGCCATTAACAGACCAACCAGCGAGAAGATGATGACTTCTGCAAAAACAATTCCACCGATTGGAAGCCCAAGGCGCAATACTTCTTTCATCCCTTTAAAATCATAAGGTTGCGGCTTCCACAATTGGAAAGCTGCTACCTTAGGGTGCTTGCACAAGATCAAAACTGCAATAGCCAGCAAGACCCAGTAGGCCAGAGAGGTTCCAAGACCTGCTCCTGCTCCTCCCATCTCAGGAAAGCCAAAAGCCCCATAGATCAAGATATAGTTAAAACAAGCATTCAAAGGCAAGAGCAAGAGCATCAAGTACATCGATAGTCGCGTCATTCCCAACGTATCGAGGAAGGTTCGCACGATACTAAAGAGCAACAAGGGTAAGATCCCTAGAGAAAGGAAATATAAGTAGCGAATGGCTATTTGAGCAACAACATTTTCTAAGCCGATCTGCTTGAGAATCATGGGCGCAATCCCCCAGACAAAGCCTATTAAGAGAATGGCCATAGCAAACGACATATAGATGAATTGGTAAAAATCGCCAGCAATCCGTTCTTTATTTCCCTTACCTAAGTGATGCCCGACAATCGGTGTCAGAGCAGAGACAATCCCGGTCAGGAAAGTAAAAAATGGGTTCCACAGACTGGTAGCTGTAGAAACCCCAGCCAAATCAAGGGTCCGGTACTGACCGGTCATGGCTGTATCGACAAAGCTGGCTGAATAATTGGCCAATTGGTAGATCAAAATCGGCAAAAACAGACTCAAAAACAAGCGCAAGCGTTCTTTAAAGCGATAGGTTAAATACATGATTCTAACTCTCTTCTCATCAAATAAGATTTTCTTCTCTTCCACTCTACTATATGTTTCCTTAAAAGTCAAAAAAACCGAAGATCCAAGGACCTCCGGTAAATTTGAGATATTTATTTATTGCGGTTCAAAATCGCATTGAGAACGATCGCTAAGACACTTGCGACGACAATTCCGTTTGCAAAGAACATTTGGAATCCTGTTGGAAGGCCATTAAAGAGGGTACTGTTATTCAAGCCAACCCCTGCAGCAATTGATACAGCTGCGATGAGGAAATTGTGCTCATTGTGTTCAAAATCAACACGCGCAAGGATCTGCATCCCTTGAATAGATACAAAACCAAACATGACTAACATCGCTCCACCAAGAACTGGGCTTGGGATGATTTGTGCTAAAGCTCCAAACTTAGGAAGGAGACCGAGTAGAACAAGGAAACCAGCCGCATAATAGATTGGAAGACGGGTCTTGATACCAGACAATTTCACTAAACCAACGTTTTGTGAGAATCCAGTGTAAGGGAAGGTATTGAAGATACCACCGAGAAGAACGGCCAACCCTTCAGCACGATAGCCATTACGGAGGCGCGTGCTATCAATCGGATCTTTGGTAATATCTGAAAGTGCAAGATAAACACCTGTTGATTCCACCATAGAAACCGTCGCGATGATACACATCATTAAGATTGAAGTGATTTCAAACTTAGGTGCTCCAAAGAAGAAAGGTGTTGGAACGTGAACGACTGGTGCTTGCGATACAGGTGTGAAATCCACCAAGCCCATAGAAGCTGCAATAGCAGTTCCTGCAATCAATCCAATCAAGATAGAGATAGACTTGATAAAGCCAGTCGTATAGATGTTGACCACCAGAATGATGAGAATGGTGATCACGGCTAAAATCAGACTTTGCACCGTTGGTTTGGCTGCGTTATTCCCCATGTTCCCAATCGCTACCGGAATCAAGGTCAAACCAATGGTCGTAATGACAGATCCCGTCACAATGGATGGGAAGAGGTTGGCGATTTTTGAGAAGAATCCTGAGACCAGAACCACGTAAATCCCTGAGACAATCAAGGCACCAAACATGGCCCCACTACCATGGCTAGCCCCGATCATACTGAGAGGCGCTACAGACTGAAAGGCAACTCCAAGGACTACTGGAAGTCCGATCCCAAAGTATTTATTGAGTTGCACTTGAAGGAAAGTTGCTACCCCACACATGAAGATATCTGTAGAGATGAGGTAGGTTAGTTGATGATCGTTATAGCCCAAAGCTCTTGCGATCATGATCGGCACCAAAATAGATCCCGAATACATAGCCAAAAGGTGTTGCAAGCCTAGAACGGATGCCTGTGAATGGCTTTCTTGTTTTTGCATTAGATGTCTGCCTCCTTAAATACAACCTGACCATTTTCAAAACGGTCCAAACGCGCGAGGGATACAACTGGATATCCCAACTCTTCTAGTAATCCCCGTCCATCTTGGAAGGATTTTTCAATGACGATTCCAACGGCTTCCACTTGAGCACCAGCTTGTTCGATGATCTGAATCAAGCCCTTAGCCGCTTGACCATTTGCTA
>NZ_KQ969690.1:524835-527993 GCF_001578955.1 Streptococcus parasanguinis | reverse complement strand
CCGCTGGATCTAAGAATTTACCAGCAATTGAAACCGTACTAGTGACTTGCTTGGTAAAGGAATAAACCTCAGCCGTCAAGATGCCCTCATTCATGGTAATGTTTTTCGCTTTCTTCGCAAAAATCATAGGGACATCTAGTGCTTCCGCTACATAAAGGGCTGGCGCGATCCCAGACGCTTCAATGGTGACGACTTTGGTAATACCCGCATCTTTGAACCGGTCCGCAAAGGTCTGGCCAATTTCTTTCATGAGTTTGAAATCCACTTGGTGGGTCAAAAAGGAGTCCACCTTGAGGATATTCTCACCTAAAACGTTACCATCTTTTAAGATGCGTTCTTCAAGTAATTTCATACTTCCTCCTACTTTCTATAAAATCCGTTACTTATCCACAAAACACAAAAAGGCCTGCAAAGCAAGCCTTGAACATCCTCTAACAAAAGGATTTATCTCGACTTACTTATTGTTAGGTGTTCCGGCACCTTGTAGAAACATCACGCCCATTCGTGAAATAAATAAGTAATTCAATTAGTGTGCATCGCCATTCCAGATGGAATTCTTAACGATCACATAGTCAACGTGTTTCAAATCTGCTAATTTTCGGCCTCCAGCATACGAGATCGAACTTTGCAAATCTTGTTCCATTTCTGTCAAGGTATCTTGCAAATGACCCTTGGCAGGCAATAAAATCTTCTTACCTTCGACGTTTTTATAAGCACCTTTTTGGTACTCTGAAGCAGATCCATAGTATTCTTTGAAAGACTCCCCATCAATCTCCACTGTTTTACCAGGACTTTCGATATGGCCTGCAAAGAGAGAACCGATCATGACCATAGACGCACCGAAACGAATCGATTTGGCAATATCACCATGGGTCCGAATTCCACCGTCCGCAATGATTGGCTTACGCGCTGCTTTTGAACACCAGCGAAGAGCAGCCAATTGCCAACCACCTGTACCAAATCCAGTCTTAACTTTGGTGATACAAACCTTACCAGGGCCGATTCCGACCTTAGTCGCATCCGCTCCCGCATTTTCTAATTCACGAACAGCTTCAGGTGTTCCAACATTTCCAGCAATAACAAATGTATCTGGCAATTCTTTCTTGATGTGTTGAATCATTCGAATGACACTATCCGCATGACCGTGTGCGATATCAATAGTGATGTACTCAGGCGCATCTGCCTTTAATTGACTCACAAAGTCGTATTCGTATTCCTTAACACCGACTGAAATGGAAGCGATCAAACCTTGCTCATGCATGCGTTTGACAAAAGGAATCCGTCCCGCTTCATCAAAACGGTGCATGATGTAGAAGTAACCACCACGCGCCAACTGCTCTGCTACATTCTCATCCAAGATTGTCTGCATATTGGCAGGAACGACTGGAAGCTTGAAGGTATGCTTTCCAAATTGGACGGTTGTATCTGCTTCTGACCGGCTATTGATGATACATTTGTTGGGAATCAACTGAATATCTTCATAGTCGAAAATAGGAAATTCATTTAACATAGATTGAAAAATCTCTTTTCTAAAAACTGACCTACCTATGCGCAAGCGCATCGCTACGTCTCTTGACGTTTCCTTGATAGATTATACCAAAGATACGGACCTAATGCAATGGGAATGATTTTATAGGAAATAACGTTCGGAAATTACAAGACAAAAACCCGTTTCAAAAAGAGAAACAGGTTTTATTTATGAACATTTTGGAGCCAATTGTTCACTTCTCTAGCTACAATTTCAGGCGCCTCTGTATACAGTTCGTGCCCCAAACCTTCTAGCAAGACTTGCTTGATCTGGGGATCTAGTTGCTTCAGAGCATCTTTTCTCCATTCAGGTTCTTCTTGGTATCGAGGCCCGATAAAGAGGACAGGCAGGTCTGCCAGTGGAATCTGGTAAGTCTTGATCTGACGCCGTAGACGCAATAAAGCCATGACCTTTTCGAGATCCAGATTTAATTCATATTGTTCACTCGCTAGATTCCAACGATAGCTAGCCTCTACCGCTTTTCGCGCTATAGGAGTAGGATCTGCTCCATCACCAAGTTCGGATAACACAGCTTCTTCTAAAGTTGCAAAGACTTGCTGCTTCATGAAAGACGCCGTTCCTTCTAGTTCTTCTTCAAGAGGCAGGATCTTTTCCATATCCAGATAACCCCCATCCAGGAGAATCAGAGCTCGAATCTGAGGAAAATCGGCAGCCAGATAACGAGCCAAATCTCCACCCAAGGAATGCCCCAATAAACAGATCTCTTCCGCCTGGCCAATCTGACCTTGAAACCAAGCACAAAGATCGTTTTCTGTCTGAATCATTTCCCTGTAGGGATCTAGAAAAGTCACAGGAAAGCCTAGCTCATCCATTAGTGGAGCCAGATGGTAGCTATTACCACCTAGGCCACCGATAAAATAATACTGCATGTGTTTTGTCCTTTCTTTTTCATTCTATTTCATTGGTTAGCGCTACTCTCTCGCGTCTCCTTTATGGAGTTCCGTATTATAAACAATTTCTGCACCAGGGCTTCCTTTATCATCCTTTACGACTCCTATTAACTGACCATCTTCTACTAATAATTCAATATTTTCATCTGTACTACTTGCCTCTGTGAGTATAGCTCTCTTAGGCAAATGCTCCTCATTTGAAACGTCTACAGGTTTGCCATTTGAGTCCAGTAACTCAATGACTTCATTGCCACCTCCATCAAAATCAAGAACAATGTCTGAAATCAATCCATAACTTAATGGAATAAATTTCTTTATTTTATCTCCCAGAGTAGCTTTATTTCCATACTTGTCATAGATCGTCGGACGCACATAGGCATTTGAGAATGTTGACCCTTCTTCAGTAACGTAGATTGGGGAGAACTCAATCTTCTCAATCCCAGTATAGTGTTCTTTGATGTAGGTTCCGATTTGTTCTTCTAGCAAAAGAAAACCATGCTTATAGAGCTTTGTTGTTTTCGGTCCAAGATTCGGCTTCGTTAGTTTATTGTAGACAAAGTAACTACCGGATAGGATGAAAATTAAAATAGCAATGATCTTTACCCACTTTCTGCTCATCAGTCGCTCCTCCTTCTATCTACTTCAGTATAGCATATTTGGTTGGCTTTCCATCGCTATTCCTAACGAAACGGAATATAAAGATTTGAAATGTGGCGAAA
>NZ_KQ969690.1:522399-524785 GCF_001578955.1 Streptococcus parasanguinis | reverse complement strand
AAATACTTTTAAACTGTATTATTTTTATATGAATAGAAGACTAGTTCCTTCAGTTTTCTTGGTCTCTTCAATCCAATATTGCTCCTCTTTGGGGATCAAATGATCAAAACGTCCTGAAAAAAACTTCCATCCGTTTGGCACATATCTTTCGTAGTTTTTCATCCCCAGATGGTTTGAATAAAATTCTTCTTTATCAAAATCGATGAAAAGATCCGGAAGCAAGGCTTTTCCTTCCAGAATAATCTCTGAATTCAAGTTCTCCTCTTCCATTGAACGTTTGATCATTGAGATCAATTCTTCAACCGTCACCTTCAGCCAATCATCTTTATACATTTCTAAGTAGCTCTCAAGATTGCTTTTTGTAATCACATGAAGATTCTGCTGAATTTCAGGTAAATAGGAGAAATCAACATCCAGACCTGCTTCCTGGTATGCCTGAATATATTTATCGATATCCATTGTCCACATTTCGTTTGAACAAATATACCAGTTAAACTGATGATTTGCAATAACCCCAACAATATTTATTTCTGGTTTCTCTATCAATTGGTCTTTATTCACTAGTTTTTTCTCCCCTTCTCCTATCTACTTGTTCCGAACTGACAATAGGACTTACTTACCAAACATTATATATCTATGATACCGAATTATATTTTGACAAGCAAGTTAATGACCGAGTCGCTAACAAAAAAGCCAGCTAAAAGGGTTTAGCTGACTGATGTCATATCTAATAAATCTTTCTCTGCTCGATCATCTAGCAGAGAAAGCAAGTATCCCACATTCTCTTATATTCTATAAAACAAAAAAGCACTCTGCAAAAACAGAGTGCTATCGTCTTTAATACTTTATATTCCGTTCGACAAACTTGAAGTTGTTTATTTACAGTACTCCTCTATTTTGTAGCTATATTCTTTTAGAAGTTCCCGCGAATAAATTTTTTTATTTTTGAATCTCTAACTTCTTTCCAAAGGATAGCCGCAACTTTTAACTTGTTGGAGTAATGATTGCTAAATTCATCTGCACAAAAGTCTTTTAGAAATTGATTCCATTGGCAAGCTGAATTATCATACTTGGCGTAGTCTGACTCTCCATAGTATATTTTAATCATATCTTGGATTGTAAAATTTATGTTGTTGTCCCGTTTTACTTTTCGCCAAGCTGTTGCCATATCAGCATTAAACTTAAACGGATTAACACCTGTTACAGCTGAAAAATAATCACGAAATTTCTGATTAAAGGAAAACCCACATTCAAGTAATGATGTATTTAGGGTTATTATTTCGGTTTGATTTTTGTTTCTTTTCCTCAAAACTTTTTCTACTCTATTTCCCCTAAAATATTGTTCTATAATATGATTTAATTCTTTTTTTGTACATCTGTATTCTAATCCAAGGTACTTACAAATTTGTGAAAGCTCTTCTCGATACCAGTAGTATCTGTTAAATTCTTCAAATGATTTTATATCTCTAAAATCAGGTCTATGTTCTTCCAAATGCTCGCCTCTACAACTCCAAATTTATCTCATTATACCATAGATAATAAAAGTCATATCAATTTATACCCATGCCACATAAAGCTATAACAGAATATATTACAATCTTGTAATTACTGTATTTCTATTAAGCTTAACATTCTTATAAAATAAATAAGAAAAACAAACGATATAGTCCATCACTAGTAACAAGAAATACTAGAAGTTGAAAGATATAAAAACATTTAAATGGAAAGCATAGCAATAAACAAAACAGTCAGTAAAACGATGGTTTTGTTGTGTTGTTTCACTTGCTTTCTAATTTCCTCTTTTGACTTTATCCGCAGACGCCCTTTGTATTTTGATTTAGTCATGGAACTTCTAATAAGTTCGCTGACGTCCGTACTCACTTAAGGAAAGTTTTTTATATGACTTTATCTTCAATCTGAGACCGTTAAAACCTCTTTGTTTGAATCTTTCTAACTGAATTGGACACAAAAAAATCCACTCACCTGTGGTGAAATGGATTGTTTCTTTATTAACGGTTCAATAAGAAATTGAACAATTTTTCGACAATTTTTACGACCAACCAGCATAAGAATCCGATATAGCTAAAATAGAAAATGAGTGACAAAATCGTAATAATCATGGTTTCCTCCTTCGTCGATTACAAGTCCTTGTCTTATTATACCTTTTTATGCAATCGAACTCAATAGAATTTTGAAAATTGTCAGATTATTCTTTTTCTTTCTTATCTTCTTTTGCGTCTTGATCAGCTTCTTCACTGCCTTTATTGACAGCTGTCTTAAATTCAGCAAACATTTTGCCGATGGACTGGCCCAACTCAGGCAGGCGTTTTGGTCCAAAAATCAAGAGGGCACCCAGGATGATGATGATTAAACCTGGTGCTCCAAT
>NZ_KQ969690.1:519362-521461 GCF_001578955.1 Streptococcus parasanguinis | reverse complement strand
CCCAAATACAAAGGCTACGATGAAGACGATAATATAACACAAGACCACAGCGATCAATCGTTTTCGAAATTCGACCAAGTGCTCGACAATGGTCATTTTATCTGCTCTACTCTTTGCCATGTTGTCTCACCGTGATAAGGGCGATCAGGGCCACAAAGAGTAGTTGAGGAAGAAGAACTTCCCAGCTTGGATAGATCCCCGCCCAATCGATGGTTGGAAGTCCATTGACCAAATGACTCGGTAGGATATTGGTCAACTGAAGGGCGTGGATGCTGACACCGAGCATCTTGAAGGCCAAGGCGTAAATCAACCACGTCAGAATGAAAAAGATCCGATGAGGTTGGATAGCTTGACTGGCCTTGGTCATCGCCACTGCAATGATAATGAGAACGGCTACGGCAAGCCCGATTCCTAGTATGAAATGAGCGGTTGTAATCCGTGGAATGATCCCAACGTAGAAGAGAATGGTCTCAGCCCCTTCACGAAAGACTGCTAAGAAACTGAGGGCAAACATAGAAACAAAACTTCCTGTAGCCGTTACCGTCTTCATCTGACGGTCCATAAAGGCATTCCACTGTTTGACAGAGGACTTGCTGTGTAGCCAAATTCCAATGAGGATCATCATGACCACAGCGAAAATCCCAACGCCCCCTTCAATGATTTCCCGGTTAGACCCCGAAATAACAGCAGGAAAAGCTACTTGCAAAACAAGAGCGATCGCTGCGCTGGCAAGAACCCCCGCAGCAGCTCCACCGTAGACCCATTTGAGGCCTTTCCTCATCTTAGCAGCCTTAAGGGTCGTTACAAGCGCCATGACGATCAGAAGGGCTTCTACTCCTTCACGCAGAAGAATCAACATGGCATCAAAAGCGTTGTAAGAAGCTGTCGTATCGATCGCAGACAGGTCCCTGATCAAGGCTTGTAATTTCTCTTGATAGGTCTTTTCTTTCCCCTTAACCATAATGACCGGGGATTCACTCTCTACGCGCGTGTAGAGGCTCGGATTGGTCGTGCTGACATCCCCCTCAATGGTTGGCCAGATGGTGATGAACTGCTTCATAGTTGCTGCAGCAGATTTATCGTCGCCGGATTGGAATTGGCTTTGCGCCTTCTCCAAAAGCTTGATCCCATCTTTCAGTGTCAAATCCGTACTAGCACTGCTAATCGCTTCTCCTTTTACAAAGGCATCAATCCCATTTTTGAGGTCATCATAGGAGGACTGGATGCTGGTGAAGTCAGTAGGCTCTGTTTCAATGCTACTACGTAAGAGCGAAATGGCCGTCTCGATTTTGCCATAGTAAGCTGTGCTGTGATCTCTTACCACCGCTTCGTTTCGCGTCCAGGTATTATTAAGATCTGCATAGGTTTGACGGGTTTTATCCAGATCCTTAGCTGTAATGGCATCTTGTAGGTTCTTAAAATAAGGAGCGAGGCGACTCACGAGTTTGTCTTTTTCCGCCTCTAAATCGACTGGATTTTGCTCTTTTTCAAAAGCTAGCAAGGCTGATGAGATCTTGGTGATATCCTCTTTGGTTATCTCCCCTTTTATAGCTAAAGCTTGGCTAACTTTTTTTCCTGCCTTGGAATCATGGTGGTCCTTGGATTTAAAATCAGCCTGAATCTCAGCGATCAATTCCTTGGCCTTATCCTGGTTCTTATTTTCTACAGCGGTTGTTGCATCTGTGATCTTGATAAAGAGATCGCTATAAGATTCCGCAGCTACTGGATAAGTCCAGAACAAGGCAAGAATGCCTAACAAGATCAAGAGTTTATTCAAAGAGTGCTTGACCAAGGTAGCCTCCTTTCTCTACGCCTGCAAAGCAAGCAAAGAGTCCACTTCCAATATGGGTGATGTACTCGTTCATTTTATCCACTGCACCTAGATTGGTTTGGATTTTAACAAAACTGTTTGGATCTTTTTGAAAGGCGATAAAAATCAAACCAGCATCAAATTGCCCAGTCTGTTCATTGATGCCATCCGAATAGGAATAGGACCGCCGTAAAATCGGACGATCCACTTCTTTGGCCAAACGGACATGTGAATCTACTGGTAGTTTAGATAAATCTACTTCATCAAATTCGTTGGTTTTCCCAAATGG
>NZ_KQ969690.1:516148-519219 GCF_001578955.1 Streptococcus parasanguinis | reverse complement strand
ACTCCTTGTAGCGACCAAAGGTGTTTTCTTGCTCCTGCAAATTGGTCCGGTCCCAAGTTTCCAAGTGCATTTGGACTAGGCGAAGAGCCATATAGGAACCACCCTTCATCCAGTCCTTACTGTCAGTCCAGACGACCTTATCAAAGTCCTTCTCCGTCGTAACATTTGCTGTTCCATCTTTAAAGCCAAAGAGGTTACGCGGCGTTTCTTTTCTGTCACCAATCGCCGCAAAACCGGACTTGCTCCACTTCATGGTGATGGTATTGCGACCTTTGCGGATGAGATTTCGGACCGCATGAAAGGCTACTTGCTCATCGTCGGCACAGGCCTGAATGACGATATCTCCACCAGTGTATTTGTCCTGCAACTGCTCCTTTGGAAATGGAGGCAAATCACGAAAGAGCTTGGGACGTTTGGACTCTAAGCCCAGTTTCTTTAGAAAGGAAGCTGAAACCCCAAACGTCAGGCTCAAGCGATAGGGGTTGAGTCCCACTGTTTCACCTGTATCCGTTGGTGGCAAGAGGGCATTGGAACCATCTTTTTTGACCAATTCTCCTTCGACTAATTTACTACTATAGTCGGTCCAGTCTTTAAAGAGCTGGATGACTTCTTTTTTGTCCGTCGTGTGAAGATCCAGCACCACCAAGTAGCAAGCCTTCTGCATGGCCGTCGTAATCCCGGCTTGATGCTTGCCATAAAAGGAGATGTCTTCATCCCCATCATAAGCTTTTTTACTAGAACTGTCTTGATTAGCGAAAAAAGCAGATGCACCAGAGAGGCCCAGTGCTAGACCAGCCCCTCCAATACCTGCTTTTTTAAGAAATTCACGACGGTCCATTTTTTTATCTAAAAATTTTTCGTCAGCCATTTTTCTTATTTCCCATCTAAAATCACACCCATTTGAGACAACGGTTCACCAAGTTTGGTCACCGCTTCGGCCAATTCTTTGGTATCTTCCTTGGTCAAATCTGTGTAAGACTTGTAATTTGTTTCATCAGTCATGTGTTTGTCCAATAAATCATTGACATTTTTGAATTCTGCTTCCAAGGTTTTAACCAACTTGGCATCTTTTTTCTCAATCAAAGGTTTAAAGAGTGAGAAAATCTTTTCAGCTCCTTCAATATTGGCACGGAAGTCGTACAGATCTGTATGAGAGAAGACTTCTTCTTCACCCGTGATCTTTTGCGTTGCCACTTCATTGAGCAGATCAACAGCCCCAGTTAGCATCACATCAGGAGTCACATCAACGGTTGCGATCTTAGCTTTCAACTCCTTGATATCGTTCACCAGTTGGTCTGCATATTTGTCAGTGCCATCTGTGGTATTGTTTTCCCAAAGGATGCGTTCAATCCGGTGGAAGCCAGACCAGCCTTCTTCTGATTTATTTTCATCCACATAGTCCACCAAACGATAGTCAATCTTCACATCAGACTCCCCAAAGGTTTCAGCAATCGGTTCTGAGCGTTCATAGGCCATGCGGATCAAGGGATATTGTTTTTTAGCTTCTTCCAAATTCCCAGCTTTTAGGGTATCTCGGAAACCTTCTGTATCCTTGAGCAATTGGTCAATTTGCATTTCAACAAAGTCTTTGTATTCAGCTGTCGCATTGTCCAAGGTCTTCTGGTCAGCCTTTGACAACTGCACCGTTGAGCTGGTTTGCGTCTTTTGACTCGACTGTTTGCTAGTAGAATTCGCACACCCTGCTAAAAGAGCAACACTCAATAAGAGTAGACTATATTTTTTCATGAAAGACTTCTCCTCTTTTGTTCTTGGACTTATTTTACCAGAAGTTTTCTCATTTTTCAACAATTGTCTGAAAATTTAATAATAGAAAGACTTTTCTAAGAAACTGTCTTTTACAAAAGAATATCCTTGACTCGTCCAATTTCAGATTCTTTCACCACCACAAAAATGCTATCACCTAGATACAAGCGGGTCGCACCATTGACCGTATAGCTCTTGCCACTTCGCATTTGCGTAGTAATCAAAATATCTTGAGGGAGTTCGAGTTCATGAACTTGTTTCCCTGCAATCTTTTCGGATACAGGAATCTCAATCAAGGTCAACTCTCCTTCTTCTTGCGCCTTATCAGGTAAGAGTTGCTCCAGCATGGCTTCATAGACTGGTGCTCCATGGAAGAGATCCATGATCATGTAAGCCAGCAAGGTGACCATACCCAGTGGCATTAAACTACGAATATCACCGACCATCTCTGTTACCAAAATCATAGCTGTTAATGGCGCTTTTGAAATAGCTCCAAAATACCCACTCATTCCTAAAATGATGAAAAAAGGCAGCTGATTTTGAGAGATAAAGCCAATGTTTTGGAGGAAGGTTCCAACGATGGCCCCTAAAAGTGATCCTAATGCTAGTATGGGCAGGAAGATGCCACCTGGTAAGCCACTACCATAGCTCAACATACTCCAGATGAAACGGATCGCAAAATAAAGAAGGATGGTCAGCACTGGATACGGTACTCGAGCTAAATCCAAGACCAATTGGTTTCCACCACCAAGAATTTGAGGCAGAAAATAGCCGATTGGAAGAATCAAGACAAAGGCAAATAAAGAAGAATAATGAGAAGGAACATGGAAAATCTTCTCTAGCAAACGATACAGTCGACCGATATTGAGGACCACTATTTCGTAGACATAACCCGCTGCCCCTAAAAAGACCCCAAGAAAAAGATAAATCCAGTACTGAGACAGATGGAGTGGCGGAATATTTTGTGGCATATGAAGCACAGGTGTTTGACCAAAGACATTAAGTGAAATAAAATTAGCCGTCAAACTAGCAGCCAAGGTTGAAATCCAAAAGAAGCGTGAAAAATGATGGTAGACCTCTTCAACCACAAATAAGAGCCCCGCTATAGGTGCATTAAAGGCTGCAGCAAGACCAGCGGCGGCCCCACTTGCAATCAAAGACCGCTCCTCAACCGGACTGACCTTCAAATGATGGGCCACTCCTTTTCCACCCATTGCTCCTAATTGAATACTAGGACCTTCACGACCAAGCATCAAACCACTTCCGATGGCCAAGACACCTAGAATATACTTCTTCCACAAGGTATC
>NZ_KQ969690.1:513105-516128 GCF_001578955.1 Streptococcus parasanguinis | reverse complement strand
CCAAGAGGCCCTTGAGTTCCGCTTCGACTTGCGGAATTCCCGATCCTTTGATATCCCGATTGGTGCGAATAAGGCGACCAGCAATCAGTACGATCACCCCATACCCCAACAGCATCGCCAGCAAATAAAGTGGTTGACCAGACATCTCCTTGTAAACGCCTTGAACAAAATGAAAAATATGTTCGATCAAAAAACGAAAACTCGAGACGATACAGCCCACAACGATCCCAACCAGAACACCTCTGACAATATGGGCCACAATCGAACTAGAGGCAAATTGAAATTCATTTTTAAAGGCTTCTTCTTTAGCAGACATTCCCTAACTCCTTCAAACTCTTATCCTATTCATTATACCTTATTTCACTGCCTCTGAATACATGGAAAGACAGAAAAAAACAAAACCACCCTTGTAAGTTTTGTTTAGAATGTAGATAAACCATTTTATCAAGTAAAATAAGTTAAGAAATTCTACAAAGAAATATAAATATGTTCTATTTATTATGGAACGAATAAAGAAAAGTCAAAACTTTCCGCTATGAGAAAAGTGCCTGAAACAATACAGTTTCAGGCACTCGGAATTATTGAGACCTTAGGCTCAATAATTAGTCATGGAACTTCTACGAAGTTCGCTGACGTCCGTACTCACCTAAGGAAAGTTTTTAATAGAACTTTAGCTATTATTCAGCAGTTAAAGCTGCCATTGTAATGTAGTTGTATGGTTTGTTGAAGTGTGGCAAGAAGAATAAGTCCGTCAAGGCCAACTTATCAATCGTCACGTGTTCTTGAATCGCAAGTGAGAACATGTGGATAGCCATTGAGATGGCGCTATCACGGGATACCATTTGAGCTCCAAGAATTTGACGAGTGTCTTTATCGTAGACGATCTTGATACCAACTTCATAGTTATCGTGTTTGATAAATTCAGGTTTTTGAAGGTCGTTAAAGCCAGTTTCAGTGGCATTGAAGCCTGCAGCTTTCGCTTTTTCAAGAGTCAAACCAGTTGAAACCATGTGAAGGCCGTAGATTGAGATACCGTTAGAACCTTGAACACCGATTCCTTCCAATTCATGACCAGTCGCATTGTAGGCACCAACAATACCTGAACGAACCGCATTAGACGCAAGAGCGATATAGCTCATTTCGTTACGAGCGTTATCGAAAATAGTCGCACAGTCACCAACTGCGTATACACCTGGAAGTGACGTTTCTTGTTTCTTATCGACAAGGAAGGCGCCGTTGCGGAAGAGTTCAATCTTCCCATCAGCAAGAGCTGTATTTGGACGGAATCCAACAGCCAAGATAACCATATCAACATCGAAGGTTTCTTTATCGGTTACAAGGCGTTCTACCTTACCATCTCCTTCAACCGCTTGAACAGTTTGTCCAAGTGCCAAACGGATGTTGTGGTCTTCCAAGTTTTTCGCCATGATGTCTGTGAAGTCTTTGTCATAGTAGCCATTCAAGACAGTGTCCACGATATCCACCAAGACAACGTCTTTACCAAGACGTTCGAAAGCTTCCGCAAGTTCAACACCAATGTAACCACCACCAACTACGGCGATACGGTTCAAGTGTTTGCTGTTATCTTTCAATTTTTCGATCACTTCTTCAGCGTTTTGGTACAATTTAACGAATTGAAGATTTTCAAGAGTTGCTTTGAATTCGCGGTTACCAGGAACGATTTCAACTCCTTTAATTGGAGGAATGATTGGTGTTGATCCAGTCGCAAAGATTAATTTTTCGTAAGATTCTTTATGTTCTTTTCCATCAACTTCTGCCGTTACCACTTTGTTGTCATAGTCAATTGAAAGAACAGGAGAGTTCATGTAGACTTTTGCACCTTTTGCTTCCAATTTTTCTTTGTCAGAGTAGAAAAGACCCTCAGGACCGTCGATTTGTTTTCCGATCCAAAGCGCCATCCCACATCCAAGGAATGAAATGTTTGAGTTTTGGTCAAAAACCACAATTTCATTTTCATTTCCGAAATTATCTAACATAGTGTTGATACAAGCTGTTCCGGCATGGTTAGCCCCTACAACAACGATTTTACTCATAGAATAAATCCTACCTTTAATTTAATTTACCCCATGAGTATATCATAAAAATGATATCGGTTACAATTATTTTGCTCAGGTTTTGTGAACTTTTTTTCAAATTTACAGAAAACAAAATTTCACATACATATAGGATTGTCAAATAATTTGCTTGAAAGGATTGTGAAAACGGTCTCTTTCTGATATACTGTAAGTAAGTGAAAATTGGAAAGGATAGATTTTTAGTGGAACTAAGCAGTCGATCCGAACGTCTGATGGGGACCACCATCACCGTTTCGATCTTTCACACTCTAGCGGATGAAATCTTAGCTCAATGCTTTGAGATTCTTCGCTCTTACGAACATCGCTTTAGTGCTAATGATGCAAGTTCTGAACTCATGGAGGTCAATCGTCAAGCCGGTATTGCGCCAGTTCGGGTGCATCCAGATCTTTTTGAACTGATTGCATTAGGTACCTTGCATAGTCAAGCTCAAAACAGCCATTTAAACATCGCCATTGGTCCTCTTGTTCAGACTTGGCGGATAGGTTTTTCAGATGCTAGACGCCCTCGGCAAGAGGAAATAGACCAAGCGCTGACTAAGATTGATCCCCAGCAAATCCAACTTGACCCTGAAAACCATACGGTTTTTCTGAAACGTTCCGGGATGAAGATTGATCTTGGGGCTTTGGCAAAAGGTTATAGCGCTGATCTTATTGGTGCATTTCTAAAAGATCAAGGAATTACAGATGCCTTGATTGATCTGGGTGGAAATATTCTCACGATTGGTCAACATCCCATCAAGCAACAGCCTTGGCGGATTGGCATTCAAAATCCAGTCAAAAAAAGAGGGCAACACCTATTAGTCCTCTCCGTCAAGAATAAGTCTATTGTCACCTCTGGCATCTACGAGCGTCATTTAGAAGTCGACGGCCAGTCGTTTCACCATATCTTTGATAGTGCGACAGGCTATCCCGTTGAGACAGACTTGG
>NZ_KQ969690.1:509927-512594 GCF_001578955.1 Streptococcus parasanguinis | reverse complement strand
AATACGACCACTCTATTCCAGCAGTCTTGATGAGTGCACTCGCTTGGCTCTCATACGGAGTCTTCCCATTGTTGAATAAACCAGTCATGATTACTGGGGCTTCATACGGTACGTTGGGATCTTCACGCGCCCAACTCCAACTTCGCCAAATCTTAAATGCTCCAGAAATCAAAGCGAATGTCTTGCCAGATGAATTCTTGCTTTCTCATTCATTGCAAGCCTTTGATCAAAATGGAGACTTGGTGGATTTGGATGTTATTCAAAAATTAGATGCCATCTTCAATGATTTCCGTGTGTTTGTGAAAATTACAGACAAATTGCGCAATGCCCAAGAATTGCTTCGCAAAGATGCTGAAGAATTTGACTGGGAAAACTTGTAAGATAGGAGACAGAAAAGAATGAAATTTGTTGGACTTGTAGGATCAAACTACGATCAATCATATAACCGTAAACTCTTGGAATTCATTCGCCGCCAATTTAAGATTAAATTTGAATTGGAAGTTCTTGAAATCGATGAAGTTCCAATGTTCAACCAAGATGAAAAATGGGACGAAAGTTTCCAATTACGTCTCTTATATAACAAAATCACTCGAGCAGATGGTGTCATCATTGCTACTCCAGAGCACAACCATACGATCTCTGCTTCCCTCAAGTCTGTTCTTGAATGGCTTTCTTTCGAGGTGCATCCATTTGAAAACAAACCAGTTATGATCGTTGGTGCTTCTTACTACGATCAAGGGACTTCACGTGCGCAAGTTCACCTCCGTAAGATCCTCGATGCCCCAGGTGTCAATGCTTATACTCTTCCAGGAAATGAATTCCTTCTTGGAAAAGCGAAAGAAGCTTTTGACGAAGACGGCAATATCATCAACGAGGGAACCGTCAAATTCCTTGAAACCTGCTTGGATAATTTTATGAAATACGTTGAGGTTGTATCTAAATTGAAAAAACCAAAACCAATTGAACCAGAAGACTTGGATTGTAATCATCCAATCGCTACAACTGTTACTGAAGTCGATCCTGACGATCCAGATTGGGTAGAAAAAGTAGCTGAAATCACAGGGGCCGTTTCTGGCGATACTTATGTGAAACTAGACCACGGTATCCTAACCGTTGACCAAATTAATATGTTCTTGAAGGCCATGCCATTTGAGTTGACCTATGCCGATGATAACAACCAATTCCTCTATTACAACAATGCCCATCAAGATCCAGATACCATGTTTGCCAAACGTGTACCATCTCAATCTGGTAGCCGGATGTCAACAGTTCACGGATCCCTTCCACCGGCACGTATGAAAAACGTAGAATGGGTAATTGGTACCCTTCGCAATGGAAACCAAGAATATGTTCGGACCATTGTCCCAGGATCACCTGAAGGTGTGATCAATACCCACAACTACCAAGCCATGTACTATGATGATGGTTCTTATGCTGGTATCAATGAGATTGTCTTCAACTTCAAACCATGGTTAGACTGGTACCTGCAAACAACAGGACAACGTCTAGTTGGCGGAAGCGGTCCATTTGCTCCTGCTGGTGGACACGGTAGTGCAGATGCAACTTCTGGTGCTTCTGATGCTGGAGGACATGGTGATGGAGGGCACGGAGATGCTGATGCCACTTCTGGTGCAAGCAACTAAGAAACTAGAAAAAATGAAGCTTCTTGCTTCATTTTTTTATTGTAAGTCTTTGATGATCTTCTTAGCATCTTCGTTTGAAATAGCCCCTAATTGGACATGTCCAATTTTCCCATGACTGTCTATAAAGACTTCTGTAGGAATAGAGCGAACCTGATAATCTGCGAATGCAGAACCGTCTGGATTGTACAAGACCGGTACGGACTTGTAATCTTGTTGGTCAAACCATTTAACAAATTCTTCTTCTGTTTTTTCACCTTGGAGTCCTGGTGCCATAATGGTTAGAATTTCAAAGTCTCTATCCGAATCCTTGACCAATTTATCTAATTCAGGCATACTTTGCCGGCAAGGGCCACACCAGGTTGCCCAAAATTTCAAATAAACCTTCTTCCCTTTGTAGTCTGAGAGCTTGACAGTCTTACCCTTCATATCCTTTAGCTCAAACTCACTGGCGTCTTTTCCCACCAAAGGATTCTTATTCGTTGTTGTATTCATTGTTGGCTGATTGCCCATACTACTCTCACTGGTTTGATCCATGGAACAAGCTGACAGCAAAGCTAGAGAAAGTACTGAGAAACAAGCGTATTTAATACCTTTCATCATGCGTTAAACCTCCGATATTTTTATGAAAAGATAGATGACAAACTGTTCAATTGTCCCAAGAGTAAGAGAATTCCCATCAGAATAATGATGGCTCCGCCGATTTTTTTCAGCAACAACAAATGGGGTTTGAGACGATTAAAGTAAGGTAGGACCAGACTAGATGCTAAGGCCAACAGTAAAAACGGAAGGGCCATTCCCAAGGTGTAAACTAGGAGATAAACAGCTCCCATAAGAGCATCTTGTCCATCTGATGCTGCTAAAGCAAGAACTGATCCCAATACCGGACCAATACAAGGCGTCCAACCAAAACTAAAGCCAAGACCAAGGAGAAAAGCTGAGAACAATTCATTCTTCTGTTTGTTGGCTCCAAAATCCATTGTTTTTTGCTTCTCAAGGAAATGAAATTGAAAAACTTCCATCTGAT
>NZ_KQ969690.1:507182-509601 GCF_001578955.1 Streptococcus parasanguinis | reverse complement strand
CGGATAGCCTTTTCCTGATCACTTCCTAGCAAGATTCCAATATATACTGGTAGCAAAGGAAAGACACAGGGAGAAAAGAAAGACAGAATACCTGCAAGAAAAACTGTCAGTGAAAAAACGATTGGATTCATAGTTAACTCCGTATATTGATATGCTACATTCAGTATAACATTGATTGACCTATAATAAAAATTTCCGCTACGTTTTTTTACTAAAATTTGGAATTGGATACTAGTTTCAAAAAAACTCTAAAGCACAAAACTTTAGAGTTTCTAATATTACTTATTCTTCTGCCGTTTGTTTATTTGGTAATACGAGCGATAAAAGAATCCCGATGACTACTGGCACCAACCATGGAAGAGATTGAGCCGCAAATGGAAGCAAAGCAATCCCCTTTTCTACTAGTGAAATTTTAAAGGTACTTGCCAGAACACTTGCAACAGAGACCAAGCTAGCCAAGAAAATAGTCAATTGCATCCCTGGTTTTGAAAGGGCCACAAATTTATTCACTATCACAATCAATACAATGGTAATGGTGATTGGGTAAAGAATCATCAAGACCGGCAATGAATAGGCAATAATGGCACTCAAGCCCAGATTTGCAATCGCAAAACCAATCAGAGTGAAGACACTTGCATAGACCTTGTAAGAAACCTTAGGGAAGGTGCTATGGAAGAATTCACTAGTAGAGACGATTAAACCTGCTGTTGTGGTAAAGCAAGTCACCGTCACCATTCCTGCTAGGAAAATCTGAGCAGTCGGACCAAAAATAGCCTTGGTTGCTTCTGAGAGGACATAAACACCCTTATTGGCATCGGAAGCCATCACTTCTGCTGGAATTGGGAAGTGATTTCCAAGATAACCCAATCCAATATACAAAATACTAAAGCCAATGGCTACAACAATGCCGACAATCCAGATCGTTTTAATGTATTCTTTTTTGCTGGTGAAACCAAGTTGATTAAGAGTAGTCACTGCGATGACGCTAAAGGCTACTGAAGCCAGGGCATCCAAGGTGTTATACCCTTCAAGGAAACCTTGACCAAAGGCAGATACTCGGTAGGCTTCTGTTGCCGCTTGAGGCGCGTGTCCGCTGTACTTGAGAGCACCAAGAACAACGAGTACAACAATCAAGATAGCAAAGACAGGTGTTAAAATCCGACCAATACTATCTAGGATTTTAGAAGGATACAAGGCAATCAAATAGGCCAAACAGAAATAGATCAAGGTAAAAATGAAGAGACCAAGTCCTCCATTGGCTTTTCCTAACAAGGGGGCGATTCCAACTTCGTAAGAAACAGTAGCCGTTCTTGGAATCGCAAAGAAGGGACCAATAGACAAATACAAGGCTACCAGATAAACGATGGCAAACCAAGGAGCAATTTTTCGTGAAATCTCATGGATATACCCTTTAGGATTGAGTGTCCCAATAATCAAGGTGATAATCGCAATCCCTACTCCTGATAAGACAAATCCAGCAATAGCCGGCCAAAAATGGCTACCCGACTGGGCACCTAGCGCAGGTGGAAAGATCAAATTCCCTGCACCGAAGAAAATACCAAATAACAGCAAACCTGTTAAGGAACCTTTTCGTAACATGTGTTCTCCTTTACATTTGTAAATCTTTTCTAGTATAACAGCTTTTATCCACCACGGCAATTCTTTTTTTCTGAATCTATTGATTTTCTCAATTGGCAGTTAAAGCTTTTAACAACATTGAACGATTGTGGAGTTCATAAGCACCTTTTAGTCAATTGTGTTACAATTGAACTACTACTACATTTAGGAGTCATCATGTTTCTCTATCTATTCTGGTTGGTTCCAGCTACTATCTTTTTATTTTTCTTTATGAACGACCGCAGACGACTGATCAATGCTTACCTCTTTTCAATAAGTTTCGGCCTTTTCCTCCTAATTTCCGCCCTTCTACTAGTTGTTCGTACGGAGCTCTGGTTTAACCAAAAGGTTGCCATCATTATCTTTTCAGTACTTGCTGTCCTTGTTTTACTCAGTATTATTTTCTCAACTGTTTTTCTTCTTTTTAACGGCCGGCAAATGATATCTTTTGAAGGCAAAAGATTGGCAAACCTCCTCTCACTCCTATATGGGATCTTTATTATCGGCACCTTGTCGCTTCATTTCCTTCCTTATTTCCCAGGAAAAGACCTCTTGATTTATCCAACAGACTTTGCCCTATTTTACTCGACTTTTCTTTATCTTTCTTATGTTTTATATGGGACTTTTTGCAATTACTTGCCCGTTCGTAAAGAGCCTGATGCTATCATCGTCCTTGGCTCCGGTCTAATCGGGGATAAAGTACCACCACTTTTGGCCCAGCGTCTAACTAAAGCAAAGACTATCTATGAGCAGTTCGAGGGACGATCAAAACTAATTGTTTCTGGTGGACAAGGTGCTGATG
>NZ_KQ969690.1:504048-507162 GCF_001578955.1 Streptococcus parasanguinis | reverse complement strand
CGTTCTCGAACGACTTTTGAGAATCTGACCTTTAGCAAGGCTATTCTTGAAGATCAGGGACTAGGAAAGAGTGTCCTTGTGGTGACCAATTCCTTTCACGCTCTTCGGGCTGGTGTCATTATGAGACGATTAAAAATCCCTGGACGCAGTGTCTGTTCAAAAACAGCTTTTTATTATCTCCCATCGGCTTGGATCCGAGAGACGGTTGGGCTAGTTTCTCTCTATTGGAAATGGCATGCTGCTTTCTTAGCTTTTCTATTTCTGCCTTGGTTCTTTTCACAAATCATGAGTATCGTGAACTATTTCTTTATTTACTAACCAAAAAAGTTCTCTGCAAATTAGCTGAGAACTTTTTTATATCATGTCTAATGATCACTGAAGCGTCGGTATTCAATACGGAAATCAAAGTAATTCTCTGCTTGCAGTTTATGGAAGATGTCCCGATAAGCCTCTTCATCAAATTGATCGCCTCGATAAAGAATCTCAAAACTCAGATCATCGTATTCTAAAAAAGCATTAGCAGTTTTAAATCCATTTCGCTTATAGAAATCCATCCGAGACTGACGCTGCTCTATATTGTCGCATTCTTCATCTAAACGTTCCACTTCAAGAATCATGGTCCTTTGGTAAAATTCCACCAATTTTTCAATGATTTCTTGACCATATCCGTGGCTTCTTAAATGTGGCATAATGGCAAAAAAACTGACATAAAAAGCTTTCTGATTATAGATTGAAAAAGCAAATCCGACAAATTCTTCCTCGTTATAAAAAGCAAAGAAATTGGCATCGTCATTGTCCGTATAACGTAAAAATTCTGACAAAGGAACACGCTCTTCTTCTGGAAATGCTTCGATATTCAGCCTTTCGACCTTATCCAGATCTGGAAACGTTTCAGTGATTAATTGGCTCGTTAAGCTCATAAGGCCTCCTTTTCTGACACGATTATATCAAAAAATGTAAGGGGATTCAACTACCGATGCTTGTCGCTAGTTACTGAAGTTGGTATAATGGCACTATGAAAAGAATTCAACGTGTGGACCTCATAGATGGTCCTATTTTACCTACTCTTTTAAGTTTTGCCTTTCCTATTCTTTTATCCAATATCTTCCAACAACTCTACAATACTTCGGATGTCATGATTGTAGGACGATTTTTAGGTCAAAAATCATTGGCAGCCGTTGGGGCGACCTCTGCTATTTTTGATTTGATTGTTGGATTTGCTGTCGGTGTTGGAAATGGGATGGGCATCATTATCGCGAGAAATTATGGAGCTAAAAACGATGACCAATTACGAAAATCTGTCGCAGCAACTGCTGTTATTGGCGGCATCCTCAGTCTCTTCGTGATATCTATTGGTGTTGTGGGTCTTTATCCCCTTCTCCAGTTTTTAGGGACCCCACCAGCTATTATAGCTCAGTCCTATCTCTATATCTCCACTATTGTCAATGGTGTAGCTGTGACCTTTGCCTATAATCTTTGTGCCGGACTTCTGAGAGCGGTTGGCGATAGCTTAGCGGCACTCTACTTCTTGATTATCGCTGCCGTTCTCAATATTCTTCTTGATCTTTATTTTATTACCCAACTCCATCTCGGAGTCCAATCCGCTGGGATTGCGACTATTATTGCGCAAAGTTTTTCTGCACTTCTTTGTTTCTTTTATATTCGCAAAAAAGTGCCTTTCCTCCTGCCAAATCGCAACGATTTTGTTTGGGATCAAAGACTCTATCAAGACTTAATCAGTCAGGGATTGACCATGGGGCTCATGTCTTCCATTGTCTCTATCGGAACAGTTATCTTACAATCAGCTATCAATAAGCTTGGAATGACCATCATAAGTGCTCAAATCTCAGCTCGTCGGATCATGTCCTTTGCCCTCCTGCCAATGGCTGCTATTTCCACTAGTATGACGACCTTTACCTCGCAAAACTTTGGTGCTAAACGCTTTCGACGGATTCAAAAAGGGGTCAAACAAGCTTGTCTTCTCTCCTTCGTTTGGTCGATCATTGTTGCCATCCTCCTCTTCTTTACAAGCCCGTTCTTAACAAACCTCATATCTGGATCTAGCGATCCTAACTTGATCGCAAATGCCAGTCTCTATCTGCAAATCAGCTCCTGCTTCTATCCGGTCTTAGGATGCCTCTTGATTTTAGGGAATTCCCTCCAAGGTATTGGTAGAAAATTGACCCCTTTGATTTCTAGCTTTATCGAGTTAACAGGAAAAATTCTCTTTGTACTTTTCATTATCCCTCATACAGGCTATATAGGAGTCATTCTTTGCGAGCCTCTCATTTGGGTCCCAATGACCCTCCAACTTTGGTTTACCTACCACAAAGCCAGTCATCAGCTTCTTGCACCATAGCATTCGACGAGTACATAATAAAACAACTTCTGCTCATTTGAACAGAAGTTGTTTTTTGTCATCAGACGTCTATTAGAACAAGCCAATAGCTGTTCCATCAGCAGCCACATCCATATTTAAAGCAGCTGGACGTTTTGGTAAACCAGGCATGGTCATCACATCCCCAGTCAAAGCGACAATAAAGCCTGCTCCCAATTTTGGAACCACTTCACGGATAGTGATTTCAAAGTTTTCAGGAGCTCCCAAGGCATTTGGATTATCAGAGAAGCTATATTGTGTTTTGGCCATACAGATTGGCAACTTATCCCAACCATTTTTCACGATTTGAGCAATTTGTGTCTTAGCTTTCTTCTCAAAATTCACCTTCGTACCGCGGTAAATCTCTGTAACAATCTTTTCAATTTTTTCTTCAACAGAAAGGTTGTTATCATACAAGCGTGTGTAGTTAGCTGGACTTGTTTCAATAGTCTTGACCAGCGTTTCAGCAAGTTCAACTCCACCGTCAGCACCATTCGCCCATACGCTCGCAAGCTCAACTGGTACATCAATTTCAGCACACAATTCTTTCAAAGCAGCAATTTCTGCTTCTGTATCGGTGATAAATTCATTGATGGCAACCACTGCAGGAATGCCAAACTTACGGATATTTTCAACGTGACGTTTCAAGTTGGCAAAACCAGCACGAACAGCCTCTACATTTTCTTCAGTCAAAGCATCCTTGGTCACTCCACCGTTCATCTTAAGAGCACGGAGAG
>NZ_KQ969690.1:499085-503870 GCF_001578955.1 Streptococcus parasanguinis | reverse complement strand
GCATCTGGTGAAGTAGGCAAGTTCGGCGTTTTAATATCGAGGAATTTTTCAGCCCCGAGGTCAGCACCAAAACCTGCTTCTGTAATCGTATAATCTGCTAAATGAAGAGCTGTCGTCGTTGCTAATACAGAGTTACATCCATGGGCGATATTGGCAAATGGACCACCGTGAACAAAGGCAGGCGTTCCATAGATGGTTTGAACCAAGTTTGGCTTAATCGCATCTTTAAGGATCAAGGCAAGAGCCCCTTCCACTTCCAAATCACGGACATAGACTGGACTACGGTCATAACGGTAACCAATAACGATGTTGGCCAAACGACGTTTCAAATCTTCAATATCTGTCGCCAAGCAAAGGATGGCCATGATCTCAGAAGCAACCGTAATATCAAAACCGTCTTCACGCGGAATCCCATTTAAAGGACCGCCAAGGCCAACAGAAACATGACGAAGAGCGCGGTCATTCAAGTCCACTACCCGTTTCCAGATAATCCGACGTTGGTCAATTCCTAGCTCATTTCCTTGATGCAAATGATTATCAATCAATGCTGAGAGAGCGTTATTAGCCGTTGTGATCGCATGCATATCCCCTGTGAAATGAAGGTTGATGTCTTCCATCGGTAGAACTTGGGCATAACCACCACCAGCAGCACCACCTTTAATCCCCATAACTGGACCTAAAGAAGGTTCGCGAATGGCAATCATGGTTTTTTTACCGATTTTATTCAAAGCATCTGCTAGACCAATGGTGATGGTTGATTTCCCTTCTCCAGCTGGAGTTGGGTTGATCGCAGTGACTAAGATAAGTTTTCCTACTGGATTTTTCTCAACTTCACGAATCTTATCAAAGCTCAATTTCGCCTTGTATTTTCCATACAATTCAAGATCATCGTCTACCAAACCAATCTTCTTAACAACGTCCACAATCGGTTGGAGTTCAATGCTTTGAGCAATTTCGATATCTGTTTTCATAAGGGACTCCTTTATATTTGATAGATCTATTATACCTAAAATTCGCGAAAATAACATTGTTTTTCCACCTTTTGAATCGAACGTTCGTTTTTTATCTAAATTTTATGGCTACACATAGCTAATCCTAATAGCTTCAGAACTTTACTTACGTATCTTTTTTTTGTAAAATAAGCATATGCATATTTTAATTACATCAGGCGGGACGAGCGAAGCCATTGATAGGGTTCGTGCGATCACCAATCATTCCACCGGGAGCCTAGGGAAAATCCTTGCAGAAATGGCTCTTGCAAAGGGACATCAGGTAACCTTGATCACAACGCCTACCGCGCTTAAACCCGATCCTCACCCACAGCTTCGTCTTTTATTGATCAAGAATGTCGAAGAACTACTCACACAAATGGAGAAAGAAGTCCCTCATCATCAGGTTTTGATTCACGCTATGGCTATTTCAGACTATACACCTGTTTACATGACAGGCCTTGAGGAAGTTGAGAAAGCTCAGGACCTCCATAGCTTTCTACATCGCGAAAATCAGGAAACCAAAATCTCTTCTAAAGAAGAATACCAAGTGCTCTTTCTAAAGAAAAATCCCAAGATTATTTCGCTCGTCAAAGAATGGAACCCTGCTATTCAACTGATCGGCTTTAAGCTATTAGTCGACGTTTCTTCTGAAGAGTTGATCCAGGTAGCGCGTGAAAGCCTGGTTAAAAATCATGCCAGCATGATCGTTGCTAACGATCTGACCAAGATTCAAAACGGTCAGCATCAAGCCTATCTAGTGACAGACGATCAGGTCCTAGAAGCTTCTACGAAAACAGAAATCGCAGAGGCTATCCTAAGTTATATCAAATAAAAAGGAACTTATGACACAAATTACTTTAGCGGTTACCGGTAGTATTTCCGCCTATAAGGCTGCTGATATTACCAGCCAACTAACCAAATTGGGCTTTGAAGTGAAAGTCCTCATGACCCCTTCAGCCAGAAAATTCATCACCCCTTTAACCTTGCAAGTTCTTTCAAAAAACCAAGTGGGGCTTGATGTTATGATGGAAGACGATCCACAGCGGATCGAGCACATCGACATTGGGAAAGAAACTGACCTCTTTCTTGTCGCGCCGGCCAGTGCCAATTCCATTGCTAAATTGGCAATGGGGCTTGCAGATAATATGGTCACAAGCACAGCTCTAGCCTTGCCTCAAAACACTAAAAAATTACTGGCCCCTGCTATGAATACAAAAATGCTAGAACATCCTGCTACCCAACGAAATCTAAAACTCTTACAAGACTATGGTTACCAGATTATTCAACCTCGTGATGCTGTCCTTGCTTGTGGGGACAAAGGTTCTGGAGCTCTAGCGACTATAGAAGCTATTGTTGAAGCTGTTAAGGAGAATTGTTTATGAGAAAGTCATCTTCTATTTCACGAATTGCCATCTTTTTTGCGGTTATGATTACCATTCACTTTGTGACATCCTTCATTCTGCAATTTGTTCCATCAGGAATTCAACCAACCTTGGTTCATATTCCTGTCGTGATCGCCTCTATTATATACGGTCCACGGACTGGAGCTATCTTAGGACTCCTCATGGGACTCTTTAGCCTCACCATGAATACCCTGGTTATAACACCCGCAAGCTATCTCTTTAGTCCCTTTGTCCCTCACGGGAACCTCTACTCCCTTCTCATTGCCATAGTTCCTCGGATTCTCATCGGAGTAACCCCTTACTTCGTCTATCGCTGGATCCGCAATCGTACAGGACTTGTGATCGCTGGAATTGTCGGCTCTATGACCAATACTATTTTCGTTCTAAGTGGGATTTATTTCTTCTTTGGAAATAGCTTCGGTGGTGGGATTCAACATTTCCTAGCCTTGATTGTATCTACCAACTCTCTCATCGAAGTCATTGCAACAGTACTCATTACCAGTGCAGTCGTTCCATCTCTGGAAAAATTAAAATAACCTTCCAAGCCAAGACCAATTTATCTTGGCTTTTTTTGATGGTGAATTAACTCTATTTTTTTGAAAAGATTTACAATTATCGCTAGAATTTTCTGAAAAAATTTGCTATAATGTAAGCGATTAAATTATAAGCAAAAAGGAGACGCTTGCATGACCTATCAAGAAAACTACCAAAAATGGCTCGACTTTGCTGAATTACCAGCTTACCTTCGTGATGAGTTGGTCGCAATGGATGAAAAAACAAAAGAAGATGCCTTCTATACCAACCTAGAATTCGGTACAGCTGGTATGCGTGGATTTATCGGTGCTGGTACCAACCGTATCAACATTTATGTTGTTCGCCAAGCTACTGAAGGGTTGGCCCAATTGATTGACTCAAAAGGGGAAGAAGCTAAAAAACGCGGAGTTGCGATTGCTTACGATAGCCGTCACTTCTCTCCTGAGTTTGCTTTTGAATCTGCTCAAGTTTTGGCTGCTCACGGTATCAAATCTTATGTATTTGAAAGCCTACGTCCAACACCTGAATTGTCATTTGCTGTTCGTCACCTCCACACATTTGCTGGGATCATGGTAACAGCTAGCCACAACCCAGCTCCATTTAACGGATACAAAGTATACGGTGAAGACGGTGGACAAATGCCTCCAGCAGATGCTGATGCATTGACAGATTACATCCGTGCTATCGAAAATCCTTTCACTGTACAATTAGCTGACCTTGAAGAAAGCAAAGCTAACGGCTTGATTGAAGTTATTGGTGAAAACGTCGACGCTGAATACTTGAAAGAAGTGAAAGGCGTTAACATCAACCAAGACTTGATCAATGAATACGGTCGCGATATGAAGATTGTCTACACTCCACTTCATGGTACTGGTGAAATGTTGGCTCGTCGTGCTCTTGCCCAAGCTGGATTTGAAGCTGTTCAAGTTGTTGAAGCTCAAGCTATTCCAGATGCTGACTTCTCAACTGTTAAATCTCCAAACCCTGAAAGTCAAGCTGCCTTCGCTCTTGCTGAAGAACTTGGTCGCAAAGTAGACGCTGATGTATTGGTTGCAACTGACCCAGATGCTGACCGCCTTGGTGTTGAAATCCGCCAACCAGACGGTTCTTACCTAAACCTTTCTGGTAACCAAATCGGAGCGATTATCGCTAAATATATTCTTGAAGCTCACAAAACAGCTGGTACTCTTCCTGCCAATGCTGCTCTTTGTAAATCAATCGTATCAACTGAGTTGGTGACTAAGATTGCAGAAAGCTACGGCGCAACGATGTTTAACGTCTTGACTGGTTTCAAATTTATTGGTGAAAAAATTCATGAATTTGAAACACAACACAACCACACTTACATGCTTGGTTTCGAAGAAAGCTTCGGTTACCTCATCAAACCATTCGTACGTGACAAAGATGCTATCCAAGCCGTTCTTATCGTTGCTGAAATCGCAGCTTACTACCGCTCACGTGGTATGACTTTGGCAGATGGTATCGAAGAAATCTACAAACAATACGGCTACTTCGCAGAAAAAACAATCTCTGTTACCCTTTCAGGTGTGGACGGAGCTGCTGAAATCAAGAAAATCATGGATAAATTCCGTGGCAATGCTCCTAAACAATTCAACAAGACAGACATTGCTAAGACAGAAGACTTCTTGGAACAAACAGCTACTACTGCTGACGGCGTTGAAAAATTGACAACTCCTCCAAGTAACGTGCTTAAATATATCTTAGCTGATGATTCCTGGTTTGCCGTTCGTCCTTCAGGTACAGAACCAAAAATCAAATTCTACATCGCTACAGTTGGTGAATCTGAAGCAGATGCTAAAGAAAAAATTGCCAATATCGAAGCAGAAATCAATGCT
>NZ_KQ969690.1:497059-498287 GCF_001578955.1 Streptococcus parasanguinis | reverse complement strand
CATTTTCCGTAAAAGTCGTCCAAATCTTTTGCTGGGGTTTAGCAAAAGGATAGTCCGAAAATTCTTCTGGTGTTAACCAAACAGTCGATTCGCTTGCTGGTTGCTCCCCTTCTTTTACTAGGCCGTATCGAATCTGAACCTGCCATTTACGATGCGAAAAGACATGCTGGACGATAGGATAAGATCTGTCCTGCCAATCAATGGCCAAGTCATAGTCCTGTTCAAAGAAAAGAATTTCAGGGTTACGCTCTGCTTCCCTCTTCCCATCCAATAGAGATAATTGGCCTAGATTCTCATATAGGCTATCCACTTCGATCAAGGGGAAATGCCAGAAACCTGATAAAAGCCCCTCTCGCTCATTTTTCTCCAGCAAGTAGCGTCCTTGACTATCCTTGATAATAAAGGCTGTTAGATAGACAGGTACAGGTTTCTTCTTAGGAGCCTTAATGGGATAACGATCCATGGTCCCATGTTGGTAGGCTGCGCTAAATTCCTTAACAGGACTCTCTTCCGGCCGTGGATTGACTGGTGATTCAATATCGGATCCCAAATCCATCAAAGCCTGATTGAAATCACCCGGCCGGGCCGGATCGATCAAGATTTCCATCATGGCTTGAAAAATCTTGCGATTGGTCGGAACTCCGATATCGTAGTCCACTTCAAACAAACGGGCTATAACACGCATGACATTGCCATCTACTGCTGGCTCTGGTAATCCAAAAGCAATACTAGCGATGGCACCAGCTGTATAAGGCCCAATTCCCTTAAGTTGAGAGATGGCCTCATAGCTTGATGGAAACACTCCTCCGTGATTTTCCATTATCTGCTGGGCAGCTTTCTGCATATTGCGGACACGTGAGTAATAGCCCAAACCTTCCCAAGCTTTTAAGAGTTTTTCTTCAGGGGCTTGAGCCAAATCAGCGACCGTCGGAAACCAATCTAAAAAACGCTCATAATAAGGAATCACCGTATCGACACGTGTCTGCTGGAGCATAATTTCTGAGATCCAAATTTTATAAGGATCCTGGGTCCTTCTCCAGGGAAGATCCCGTTTATGGGCATCATACCAGACTAATAACTTTTCTCGGAAGGAAGCGATTTTCTCCTCCTCCCACATGGTAATCCCGTAATCTTTTAAATCTAACATATTCCTAGTATACCATAGAATGAGTTAGAGTTTAGAAATTCTGATTTTATAAAGAAAAAGAGGCTGGGACAAAAGTCCTAG
>NZ_KQ969690.1:494241-497023 GCF_001578955.1 Streptococcus parasanguinis | reverse complement strand
CTCTCTAAATGCATTTCTTATTGTTCAACAGCTTGAGCAGCCGTAATCAAGGTTAATTTATAGACGTCATCTGCATTACATCCACGAGAAAGGTCGTTGACTGGTTTATTCAACCCTTGCAATACTGGACCTACCGCTGCAAAGCCTCCAAGACGTTCTGCCATCTTGTATCCAATGTTACCTGCTTCAATACCAGGGAAGATAAAGACATTAGCTTGTCCTGCCACCTTGCTTCCTGGAGCCTTCAAGGCTGCAGTTTCAGGCACAAAAGCTGCGTCAAATTGCAATTCCCCGTCAATTTCAAGGTCTGGACGAAGTTCATGAGCAAGCTTAGTCGCTTCAACAACCTTATCAACACTTTCTCCAAAACCAGACCCTTTTGTTGAATAGCTCAACATAGCAATTTTAGGATCAATTCCAAACATCTTGGCTGTGATAGCTGAATTGATAGCAATTTCGGCTAATCCTTCAGCATCTGGATTGATGTTGATGGCACAGTCCCCGAACAAGTAGCGTTCAGATCCACGTACCATGAGGAAAGCCCCCGAAGTTCGTTTAACATTTGGACGAGTTTTGATAATTTGTAAAGCTGGACGAACAGTTGCAGCTGTTGAATGAATAGCCCCTGATACCATCCCATCAACGATTCCCATGTGCACTAACATGACACCAAAATAGTTAACGTCGTCTTTCAAGATTTGACGTGCTTCTTCTTCTGTCATTTTTCCCTTACGACGATCTACCAAGGAAGCTACCATCTCTTCAAAACCTGGATAAGAATGCGGATCAATGACTTCATATCCTTCCAAAACCCCTTCGATTTCGAGGTAAATACGAATTTTATCTGGATTACCAAGCAATACAGGGGTTACATCTGTCTCGTTCACAATTCGTTTTGCTGCTTGGAGAATACGAGGCTCTTCACCTTCTGGTAATACAATACGAGCATTCTTACCAACGAGGTTGGCTTTGAGATTTTCGAAAACTTCCATGAGTTTTACTCCTTTTAATAATTAATAACTTGTTTGAAGCTGTGTTAATACAGCTTGGAAATCTGGAGGTAGTGGACTTTCTATGACCAATTCTTCCTCTAGAAATGGATGATAATAGGATAGACGATGACAATGAAGGGCTTGGCGCTCAATGCCGTCTTCTAAACTTCCACCATAGAGATCATCTCCCAAGAGCGGAAAACCAATATGGGAAAAATGAACGCGGATCTGATGGGTTCGACCTGTGTGTAACTGAATATCCACTAGGTGAATATCACCAAAAGATTGAACAACCTGGTAGCTTGTATGAGCATACTTGCCACCTTTAGCTACCTTTCGGGTGATAATTGAATCTTCATCACGCGCAATCGGAGCAATAATCTCTCCGACAGGATCAAGCTTCCCAGATCCCTTGACCAAGGCATAATAGCGTTTCTGAATCGATTTAGACTGCAATTGCTTATCCAAGCGGGCATGGGCATAGCCATGTTTGGCAAAAAGCATGACGCCACTAGTATCCTTGTCCAGGCGAGTGACAATGTGAACCTGCTGGTTCTCGTAGCCCTGTTTCACATAATAGCCTTTTACAAAATTGGCTAAGGTATTGGAATGAATCGCACTTGGAATAGAAGCAATCCCAAAGGGTTTGTTTAAGACCAAAAAATGATCATCTTCAAACAAAATATCCAAAGGCCGATCCATGGGCTTTAGGGTTTCGAAACCTTCTTCTGCTGGAATATCAATGACCAAGCGATCCCCAATATCCAACAAATAAATTGCATTCTCCGGACGTCCATTGACAAGGATCTGGCCACCACGAAACTTAATCTTTGCTAAGAGACCCTTAGAAACCTCGTGCTTTTTCAGGAAGGTCTTGATCTTGACATGCTCATCGACAGTGAATTCAAATCTCATTCTCTATCATCTCCGATAAAAGCATCCTTGACCCGATTCCAGAAGCTGGTGTGACTGGAACTTGCCACAAAATTAATCTTATGGTTGTCAATCTGGTATTCTACCTTTGCAATATTGCGGTAAGAATAGGTTGAATTATCAACAGAGATAATGTGGAAGCCAGGTCTCGTCGGTGTAATCTCAATCTTATCCTTTTTAGGGACAATGACAGAAGAACCCAAGGTACGATAAACGCGGTTGTTGAGACTGGCGATTTCAGCGATCTGTAGCGCCTCAATAGTCGGGTGAAGGACTGCTCCTCCTAAGGATTTGTTGTAAGCCGTACTTCCTGTCGGAGTCGAAACGGTAATCCCGTCTCCTCTGAAGCGCTCAAAATCCACTCCATTAATCGTGAGATCGGCAACCATGGTCCGGTCGCTTCTCTTAATCGTTGCTTCGTTCAACGCTCTCATGGTACGGGTTTCCCCATTGTCGAAAGTAATCTTGACATTCAAAATAGGGTAAGAAACCTTAGCTCCTGTATCATATTTTAAATTCTCAACCAGCTTATCGATTTCACTGTCTAAGTAATCTGTATAGAATCCTAAGTGTCCGGTATGGACGCCAACAAATCGCACCCGATCCAACTGGTGTTCATACTTGTGAAAGGCCGATAGCAACATCCCATCGCCACCAATTGAAATCACAATATCTGGGTGCTTCTCCGTCAAAATAAAATTATTTTTCCGAAGCTTGTAGCGCAACTGCTGAAAAACCTCTTCACTTTGACGCTTGCGATTGCGAATAATGGATACTTTTTTACCTGTAGTCTTCATCTGTGTCATCACTATTTCCAACGCCATCATTTAACTTACGATGAAGTGGATCAAACAGGG
>NZ_KQ969690.1:490865-493839 GCF_001578955.1 Streptococcus parasanguinis | reverse complement strand
CGCATCCCGAATTGCCCCCATCTCTTCATCCAAGAGATAGGCCAGGTTTGCTGTCGTCTCTAAGCGTTTTTTGATCTCGTCTGGAAAGTCTCCTTTATATTTATAATTGAGCGAGTGTTCAATGGTTGCCCAAAAATTCATGGACAAAGTCCGAATTTGAATCTCTGCTAAGATCGTTTCATTTCCATCAATGGTATCGACCGGGTACTCGACCACAACGTGGTAACTCCGGTAGCCACTTGATTTCTTGTGGCGGATGTAGTCTCGCTCTTGGACCACGCGCATATCCTGCCGTTGTCTCAGAACCTCTAGGATCTCATCCACATCGTCCACAAACTGAACCATGATGCGAAGACCAGCAATATCTTGCATATCCTGAGCCAAATTTTCTTCAGAAATATTTCTTCGGATCATCTTTTCACGAATACTCTCAATCGGTTTGACCCGTCCTGTGACAAACTCAATTGGAGAATGCTTTTGTTGCTTACGATATTGCTTACGAATCCCACGCAGTTTGATTTTTAATTCCCCAACTGCTTGGATATACGGATCTAAGAAGTTTTCCCAATCAATTGCCATCCTACCACCTTGTAATCTGAACCATTTTTGTATACAATAAACACATCTCTTATTATATCATGAATCGCTTTTGAAAAAAAGCAAAGGACCACAAAATGAACCATTTAGAAATTGAATACAAAACCTTGCTAGATAGGGAGGAATACCAATCCCTCCTTCCACTTTTTGCTGATACAGAATTGGTTGTCCAAACCAATCACTATATCGATACACCCGACCAGCTCATCCGTAAAGAAAAAATGGCCTTACGGGTGCGTACTTTCACAGATCAGGCTGAGTTGACTCTCAAGGTTCCTGAAGCAGTTGGCCATTTTGAGTACAATCAAAAACTCAGCCCAGAAGAAACCGAGGCGATCCTTCAACACCAACAGTTTCCTGACGGAGAAATCAAAAACCTCTTAATCTCTAAAGAAATCCCTGTTGAGCAACTCGCTGTCTGGGGAAGCCTTACAACAGAACGATTCGACAAAGAAACAGCTGCAGGTTTAGTGGCATTAGACCACAGTCTCTATCTAGACATTGAAGATTATGAGTTGGAAATCGAGGTCGAAACTGCTGAACAGGAAGAAAATTTCCATCAGTTCATCAAAGAGCATGGGATCGTCTACAAAGCAGCAAAAAATAAAATTGCCAGATTGGCGGAAAGATTGTAAAATAGCTGAAATTATCGCAAATTTTTGCTAAAATAGTGCTAAGATCAAAAATCTAAATGAGGTTGGAATCACATGTCAGATAAAAAAAATATGAAGCTCTTCTCTCTCAATTCAAATCCAGAGATTGCGCAAAAAATCGCGGATCATGCTGGGGTTCCACTTGGGAAAATTTCATCCCGTCAATTCTCAGATGGTGAAATCCAAGTCAATATTGAGGAAAGTGTTCGTGGATATGATATTTATATCATTCAATCAACCAGTTTCCCTGTCAACAATCACTTAATGGAACTGTTAATTATGGTGGATGCTTGCCAACGGGCCAGCGCAAATACTGTCAATGTGGTCATGCCTTACTTCGGTTATGCTCGCCAAGACCGGACTGCTGCTCCTCGCGAACCAATTACTGCTAAGCTTATCGCAAACATGTTGGTCAAAGCTGGGGTGGATCGCGTCGTCACACTGGATCTCCACGCAGTGCAAGTTCAAGGTTTCTTCGATATTGCCGTAGATAACCTCTTTACCATTCCACTCTTTGCAGAACACTACATTAACAAAGGTCTAACTGGTCCTGATGTTGTAGTCGTCAGCCCTAAAAACTCCGGTGTCAAACGCGCTCGTAGTTTAGCAGAATATCTTGATGCACCGATTGCGATCATTGATTATGAGCAAGATGATGCGAACCGTGATTATGGCTATATCATCGGGGATGTCAAAGATAAGAAAGCGATCTTGATTGACGATATCCTCAATACTGGTAAGACATTCTCAGAAGCTGCGAAAATCGTCGAACGCGAAGGTGCTACTGAAATTTATGCTGTATCAAGCCATGGTTTATTTGTAAAAGGAGCTGTTGAATTATTAGACCAAGCTCCGATCAAAGAAATCTTGGTAACCGATTCTGTTGCTCCAAATGGACCAACACCAAAAAATATTAACTATCTGACAGCTAGCGAACTGATCGCTGAAGCTATTGTTCGCATTCAAGAAAGAAAACCTGTTAGTCCTCTATTTGCCTACCACAAGAAATAAGGTCTTAATGTGATATATTTTGATAATGCCGCAACAACTCCCCTTCTACCTGAAGTCATTGATAAAATGTCTGAAACTATGAAGACCACTTTTGGAAATCCATCGAGCCTTCATGCTCATGGACGGATGGCTAGTAAACTCCTTCGAGAGTCTCGCGAGCAGATTGCTCAGTCCCTCCATACTCTTCCAAATCGGATTTTCTTCACCTCAGGTGGATCAGAAAGTAATAATACCGTTATAAAAGGCTACTGCTTGAAACACCAAACAGATGGCAAACACATCATTACGACTGCTTTGGAACACCATGCAGTTCTAGAACCCATCGAATACCTTGTAGAATGTTTCGGATTTGAAGTTACGATCGTCCAACCAAGAGATGGACGCATTCAGGCTAGTGATATCAAGGCTGCTCTTAGACCGGATACCATTCTTGTCTCTACCATGTTTGCCAATAACGAGACAGGCGATCTTCTACCGATTAAAGAAATCGGAGAACTCTTAAAAGATCATCCAGCTGCCTTTCACGTTGATGCTGTCCAAGCAATCGGAAAGATCCCTGTCTATCCCCAAGAGTTGGGAATTGATTTTCTCAGTGCTTCTGCCCACAAATTCCACGGACCAAAGGGAGTCGGCTTCCTTTATGCAGCCGTCCCAGATTTTGATAATCTCATCCATGGTGGGGATCAGGAAAGTAAGATGAGAGCCAGCACGGA
>NZ_KQ969690.1:489342-490744 GCF_001578955.1 Streptococcus parasanguinis | reverse complement strand
AGACTGCAAATATACCTATAGTCTACACCCAAATGTTAAAAAATATACCTTACGTGACAATACATTCGCTGTTACAAAAGTAGGAAATTACGAGTTAAATCGTTTACTCGAAGCCGTTCCAAATAGCGGTGAAGGCTTCCTACTTAAAATCATTTTCAATAAAGATTTGACAGGTTTTAAGATCAATATTACAGACAAATCTGGGCTTCGCCTGGTTAATATCTTTAAAAATCCAGAAAATGACATTATCCAACAAAAATTCTATTTCTTAATGGATAGTCTTGTCGAAAGAGAAATTTTCAACAAAACAGAGGCCTAATATGGTAACCCTAACTTATATCGACGCTTACCAAGTAGAACGAACGACTACTTATCCTGACCTTGCAGCCTGCATCCTAGACTTTTTCAGGCTGTGTAACCCTGCCTGACTCTTACTCAATCGTATCCATTGAATACAAGGGGGAAAAGCTCCCCTATACAGGACGAGTCGATGGACTCTATACCTTTTTGAAAAAGGTAGAACAAGCTGAAAACTAAGCTGATGCTGGTGGAACTCTCCCATTGCCATCAGCTTTTTCTTTAGACAAAAATATTTTTGAAAAACCGCTCTAGATAGTTGATTTTTTCACAATCTTCCTATACAATAAGAGGGAAAGGTTGTGATATTGTGAAACATGATAAAAATACTCCAATTCCACGCGCAACAGCAAAACGCTTATCGCTCTACTACCGCATTTTTAAACGCTTTAACTCTGAAAAAATAGAGCGCGCCAATTCCAAGCAAATTGCTGATGCAATTGGGATTGACTCTGCTACTGTTCGCCGAGATTTCTCATATTTTGGTGAATTAGGAAGACGTGGATTTGGTTATGACGTAAAAAAACTGATGAACTTCTTTGCAGATCTCTTAAATGACAATGCCATTACCAATGTCGCTATTGTGGGGATCGGAAATATGGGAAGTGCGCTCCTCAATTATCGCTTCCATGAACGCAATAAGATGAAAATTGTTATGGCGTTTGATCTAGACGATCATGAACTGATTAATACTAAAAGTAAGGACGGAATTCCTATTTACGGTATTTCCTCTATTAAAGAAAAGCTCAAACAAGAAGGCATTCAAACAGCCATCCTGACTGTTCCAAGCGTCAAGGCTCAAGAAGTTGCTAGTCTTTTGGTAGACGCTGGGGTCAAGGGAATCCTTAGCTTCTCACCGGTGCATCTGACAGTTCCTAAAGATGTCGTCGTCCAATATGTCGATCTCACCAGTGAATTACAAACACTCCTTTATTTCATGCGAAAAAACGAAGAATAAAGACTTATACTTTAACAATAAAAGAGGCTGGGACAAAAGTCCTAGCCTCTCAATTATTTTTGGATTGTCGAGCAAGACGCAGTGGTT
>NZ_KQ969690.1:487799-488662 GCF_001578955.1 Streptococcus parasanguinis | reverse complement strand
GGTTTCTTCACGGTAACTATAATAGTTTTCTTCAGATACAATCAAGTGATCCAATAGGGTTAAGCCCATCACTTCACAGGCCTCTAAAACTCGTTGCGTTACTTCATCATCATTTTTACTGGGAAATACGGCACCAGATGGATGATTGTGAGCCAAGATGATAGAGGTTGCCATGTGCTTCAGTGCATAATGCAGGATTTCACGTGGCTCCGCAATACTTCGATTCACGGTTCCAATAAAAATGGTCTGCTGATGAATAATTTCATTCTGTGTATTCAAATAGAGGGCAATCAGGTGCTCCTGTTTCTTATGGCCGATTTCCTGTTGAATTTTATGGGCCAATTTCTGACTGCTCATGATCTGTTCAGAACTCATCAATTCGTCTTTATGAATCCTTCGTCCAAACTCAATCACAGCCTGAAGTTCGATGGCCTTCACCCGGCCAATGCCAGAGATTTCCTGTAGCTCCTCTAGGGTTAATTGACTTAACTCCTTTAAACTATTAACGGAGCTCAAAAGACCTTGTGCAATCTCATAAACGCTTTTTTGCTTATTGCCTGTCCGTAAGAGAATGGATAACAATTCTTGGTGACTCAGCTTATCCACTCCTTCAGAAACCAAACGTTCTCTAGGAAGCAAAGATGGTTCAATAAATGATATGTCGTACATAATTTCCTCCTCACTTATTAATTCGTAATAAATGGAGAAAACGACAACCTTTCATTATTTACAGGCGATTTCTTCCTTCAAATCATCTAACACTAAGACTTCATCTTTATTAAAGCGGATTTGGTAACCTGTTTGAACTTGCTCAAGCTCCTTTAAAAACTGTTGAATTTCACAGCGAATCAAGTACTCCTGGC
>NZ_KQ969690.1:486526-487652 GCF_001578955.1 Streptococcus parasanguinis | reverse complement strand
ACCATTTTTCTCTGTAATATTGGCTGTCTTGATTCCTTTACCGCCACGGCCTTTGGTTGGGTATTCGCTAGCCATTGTCCGCTTACCATACCCTTTTTCAGTGATGATCAATACTTCATCTTGATCCGTAACGACGCTAGCCCCAACAACCTTGTCTCCTTCACGGAGATTCACACCACGTACACCTGTGGCAGAACGTCCCATATTGCGGACCACAGCCTCGTTAAAGCGGACAGAATAACCATACTTGGTACCGATAATGACGTCAGCATTGCCATCTGTAAGGAAGACATTGATCAATTCATCCTCATCACGCAGATTCAGAGCTTTGAGACCATTCTGACGGATATTTGAAAATTCAGCTACATTGGTCCGTTTGACTAAACCTTGTCGCGTCGTAAAGAAGAGATAAGCTTCGTCACTGCGGTCTTGCTCCACATTGATAATGGTTTGAATCGATTCACCTTCGTCCAATTTTAAGAGGTTGACGATTGGTAATCCTTTAGCTGTCCGGCCATATTCTGGAATCTCATAACCTTTCAGACGATAGACACGCCCTTTATTGGTAAAGAAGAGTAAATGATCATGGGTGCTCGTAGAGACCAGTTCACGGACAAAGTCATCATCTTTGACACCAGTTCCTTGAACCCCACGTCCACCACGTTTTTGAGCCGTAAATTCCGCTTGGTCCAGACGTTTGATGTAGCCTTTGTTAGAAAGGGTGATCAAGACATCTGTTTCTTCAATCAAGTCCTCATCTTCAAGAGAAAGGACTTCTCCAACCATTAACTCAGTTCGACGAGCATCGCCAAACTTGCGTTTGACTTCTTCCAGTTCTTCCTTGATGATGGTGGCCACACGTTCTGGTTTCGCCAAAATGTCAGCCAAATCAGCAATCAAGGCAACCAAATCATCGTATTCACTTTGGATCTTGTCTCGTTCCAAACCGGTCAAACGACGAAGACGCATGTCCAAAATAGCTTGACTTTGACGTTCAGAGAGCTTGAATTTAGCCATCAATTCAGCTTGTGCTTCAGCGTCTGTCTGGCTATTGCGGATGATCCGGATCACTTCATCGATGTGATCCAAAGCAATGAGCAAACCTTCTAAGATATGGGCACGTGCT
>NZ_KQ969690.1:485616-486506 GCF_001578955.1 Streptococcus parasanguinis | reverse complement strand
AGGTTTCCAAATTCCCTTTTACAATCGTACGGTAAGTCGCTGCAGCATCCTCACAAGTCACCAAGGTGATCTCATTAACACCTTCACGATCTTGAATAACATCTACACGGTCTGGAGTCACTGTCTCAACAGACGAGATAACATAAGTATAGATTTTTTCTTTGTCCGTGATGTAGATCTTCATTCCTGCCTTGGCTTTCTCTAATGGTGAGAATAACATGGCATTTGCTCCAGTTAAGCCAAATACATGGTGACTAGCAAGAGAATAATTGCCTTGTCCCATGACTTGGTTTTCCTTCATGGTCCCTGCTCCGTAGTAAAGGGCTACATTTTCAAGTCCCTTAAAGATCGGAAGGTTCATATTTAATTCAGGAATCGAAATCCCCCCAATTACTGGTAGTTTTTGAGCTTGCCATTGGGCATTGATGACTGCTTCCGTCGAAAGTGACTGGACATGTTGGAAATCAAAGCTCGTCTTCACTTCTTTATTCTTGTCAATGGTTTTTTTATTGACCTTGCTAACCTGGTATTGGTTGGTATGCCAAACCATAATCATATTACGGATCGGAGCATTGAAAATCAAGAGAAGCGAGAGAATAATCAAAAGTGTTGCAACGATGTTGATAAGAGTATTGCGTAAACTCTTTTTCTTTTTTCTTTTGCGTGACATGCTGTCCCCTTATCTATTCGTTTTCTTCCACTACTTCTTCATCTTTTTCATCGGGTTGGACTGTTGTAAAGGTCACAATTTTCGCATCCTGATCCAGTCTCATGACTTTCACACCCTGAGTTGAACGACCCGTTTGAGAGATATTCCCAACACTTGTGCGGATCATGACTCCGGTATCGGTAATGATCATCAGATCTTCATCCCCTTTAACGGTTAAAAG
>NZ_KQ969690.1:482066-485596 GCF_001578955.1 Streptococcus parasanguinis | reverse complement strand
ATATGGGCACGTGCTTCCGCTTTTTCTTTATCAAAGATGGTCCGGCGAGTCACCACTTCTTTCTGGTGCTCAATATAAGCCCCTAAAATTTGGCGAAGAGAAAGAATCTTTGGAATACCATTTTGGATCGCCAACATATTGAATCCAAAATTGGTTTGCATTTGCGTCATCTTAAAGAGGTTGTTCAAAATAACGTTAGCCGAAGCATCCCGGCGAACCTCAATTACAAATCGAACCCCTTCACGGTTTGACTCATCACGTACAGCTGTAATCCCTTCGATCCGTTTTTCTTGCACCAAGCGAACGATATGTTCGTGAACCTTTGTTTTATTGACCATATAAGGGAACTCGGTAACAACAATCCGTTCACGGCCACTCTTTGTCACTTCAATCTCTGTACGAGAGCGAAGGACGATCGATCCTTTTCCTGTTTCATAGGCTTTGTGGATACCTGATTTCCCCATAACGAGAGCACCTGTCGGGAAATCTGGACCTGGAAGAACTTCCATAAGTTCACGGGTTGTTACCTCAGGATTATCCATTATCAACTTCACTGCGTCAATGGTTTCTCCCAAATTGTGAGGAGGAATATTTGTGGCCATCCCAACGGCAATCCCAGTAGCACCATTAACCAGAAGGTTAGGGAAACGTGCAGGTAAGACCAAAGGTTCGCGCTCGCTGGCATCATAGTTATCAGTGAAATCAACTGTATTTTTGTTGATATCCCGCAACATTTCAAGAGCGATCTTACTCATACGGGCTTCGGTATACCGTTGTGCAGCGGCACCATCACCGTCCATGGAACCAAAGTTTCCATGACCGTCCACTAACATGTAGCGATAACTCCACCATTGCGCCATCCGAACCATGGCTTCATAAATAGAGGAATCACCGTGTGGGTGGTATTTACCCATAACATCCCCTGTGATACGGGCTGACTTCTTATGTGGTTTGTCTGGCGTAACACCCAATTCATTCATACCATACAAAATACGACGGTGAACGGGTTTTAAACCATCCCGAACATCAGGTAGGGCACGAGCTACGATAACACTCATCGCATAATCGATAAAACTCGTCTTCATTTCTGATGTTAAATTCACATCAATTAGATTCTTATCCTGCATTCAAAAAATGCCTCTCTTTACTTAATTCACCATACTATTATAACACATTTTAGCCTATTTTTCTGCTTAGGAACACAAACGTAAAAACGTTTACATCAAAGATTCATACTGTTTCAGATGACAAAGACTTTTAAAAGTGGTAGAATGAAACCGTATGAGAATCTATCTCAAAAAAATATGAAGGAGACGTTTAGACTCATGGATTTGACTAAACAACACAAAAAAGTTATCCTTGTCGGTGACGGTGCCGTAGGTTCATCTTATGCATTTGCACTTGTCAACCAAGGAATTGCACAAGAGCTTGGAATTATCGAAATTCCTCAATTGCACGAAAAAGCTGTTGGAGATGCGCTTGACCTTAGCCACGCCCTTGCCTTCACTTCACCTAAGAAGATTTATGCGGCTGAGTACGCTGACTGTGCAGACGCTGACCTTGTTGTAATTACTGCAGGTGCTCCTCAAAAACCAGGTGAAACTCGCCTTGACCTTGTTGGTAAAAACCTTGCTATCAACAAATCAATCGTAACACAAGTTGTTGAATCAGGATTTAACGGTATCTTCCTTGTAGCTGCTAACCCAGTTGACATTTTGACATACTCTACATGGAAATTCTCAGGATTCCCTAAAGAACGCGTTATCGGTTCAGGTACTTCTCTTGACTCAGCTCGTTTCCGTCAAGCCTTGGCAGAAAAATTGGATGTGGATGCTCGTTCAGTACACGCCTACATCATGGGTGAACACGGGGACTCAGAATTCGCTGTATGGTCACACGCTAACATTGCTGGTGTAAACCTTGAAGAATTCCTTAAGGACACTCAAAACGTTCAAGAAACTGAATTGATCGAACTGTTCGAAGGTGTTCGTGATGCTGCTTACACTATCATTAACAAAAAAGGTGCTACATACTACGGTATCGCTGTTGCCCTTGCTCGTATCACTAAAGCAATCCTTGATGATGAAAATGCAGTACTTCCACTTTCTGTATTCCAAGAAGGTCAATATGGTGTTAGCAATGTCTTTATCGGTCAACCTGCTATCGTAGGTGCACACGGTATTGTACGTCCAGTGAACATCCCATTGAACGATGCGGAACAACAAAAAATGAAAGCTTCTGCTGATGAATTGCAAGCAATCATTGATGAAGCATGGAAAAACCCTGAATTCCAAGAAGCATCAATCAACTAATTCAATTAGAAAAGACTCTCAAATTCGAGAGTCTTTTTTGAGCTATGAACTTAAAATAAAAAGGCTGAGAGACTTCTCAACCTTTTCTTCTTTCCACCCTGAGGGAATCGAACCCCCATCTCAAGAACCGGAATCTTACGTGATATCCATTACACTAAGGGTGGCAACTGTTATAGTATATCAAATTCTCAATAATTTTACAAGTAAAAAAGAGAGTGGGACAGAAATCGGCAATTCGTTAGAATTCGATTTCGTTGTCCCACCTCCGCACAGTTGAGTAGGGCTGTAAAAGCTGATGAGATCAGCGTAGTAGAGCCCACTCAACCACTGCGTCTTGTTCGACAATCCAAAAACAATTGAGAGGCTAGGACTTTTGTCCCAGCCTCTTTTGAATATTACAATTCGATATCGCCAAACAAGTCAGCCATTGAGAATCCAGTTTGAGTTTCTGGAAGATCAAAGTCGCGTTTTTCTTGTTTTGGACGACGTGGACGAGATTGACGTTTTTCTTGTTTTTCGCCTTCTTCTTGAGCTGGACGTTCTTCAAGAGCTTTGATAGAAAGTGATACACGTTCATCTGCAGCATTTACTTCAAGAACTTTTACAGTTACTTCTTGTCCAACTTTAAGAACATCTTTTGGATTTTCAACACGTTTGTGTGAAATTTGTGAGATGTGTACAAGTCCGTCGATACCTGGCAATACTTCAACGAATGCACCGAAGTCAGTCAAACGTTTAACAGTTCCTTCGATAACATCACCAGCAGCCAATTTTTGTTCAACGCCATCCCAAGGTCCAGGTGTTGTAGCTTTCAATGAAAGTGATACACGACCTTCTTCTTCGTTCAAGTCAAGAACTTTCACTTGGATTTCTTCACCAACAGTTACAACTGATTTAGGTGATACGTTGCGTTCGTGTGACAATTCTGTCAAGTGAACCAATCCATCAACACCACCAAGGTCGATGAAAGCACCGAAGCTTGTGATACGTGCAACTTTACCAGTTACGACATCACCAACGTTCAATTTACCAAATACTTCTGCGCGTGCTGCAGCTGATTCAGCTTCAACAACTTCACGACGTGAAAGGATAAAGCGGTTTTCTTTTGGATCTACCTCTTTGATTTTAGCATCAAATTCTTGACCTACGAAACGTTCAGTGTTACGTACAAAACGAGTATCAAGCATTGAAGCTGGAATAAATCCACGAAGTCCTTCA
>NZ_KQ969690.1:478581-482046 GCF_001578955.1 Streptococcus parasanguinis | reverse complement strand
ACGAAGTCCTTCAAATTCTACTGAAAGTCCGCCTTTAACAGCGCGAGTTCCTTTAACAGTAACAACTTCTTCTTCACGTCCGACCAATTTGTCCCATGCTTTGCGAGCTTCCAAACGTTTTTTAGATACAAGGTAAGTTACTGTATCAGTATCTTTACCAACTACTTGACGAAGAACAAGCAATTCAAGTGTTTCACCTGGTTTTACCAAGTCATTGATGTCAGCATCACGATCGTTTGTCAATTCGCGAAGAGTCAAAACACCTTCGACACCAGTTCCAGAGATTGCAACGTTAGCTTGGTTCGCGTCAACTGTCAATACTTCAGCAGTAACAACGTCACCTGGTTCAACTTGGCTAACACTGTTTAGCAAATCTTCAAATTCATTCATCTAAAAAATCCTCCAACAATCAAGTTTTCTAAAACTTGACATACTTATAATTATTTTTCCTAAGCAAGCACTCGCAACGAAATCAAAATGATCTACAACGACTTCTTCATATAAAGAAATAAAATACCTGAGTAGATATTTTACCACCTTATCTGATATTACCTAGAACTGGGGTAGCTGGATTCGAACCAACGCATGAGGGAGTCAAAGTCCCTTGCCTTACCGCTTGGCTATACCCCAAAAAGAGCGCTGACATTAGTCACTTTATCATCGTCACAATGAACGCTAATGGAGAGAGAGGGATTCGAACCCCCGAACCCGAAGGAGCGGATTTACAGTCCGCCGCGTTTAGCCTCTTCGCTATCTCTCCATATAAATCAACAGGATCTATTATACCATTGATTTATTTTGATTGCAAGCCCTTATTTATTCAAATTATAATTTTCTATTAAAATTTCAACGGCTTTTTCAAGTTTTTTGTAAAGAGAATCCACATTTCCATTTTTGATAATGGCATATTGACCAGCCATATCTGCAATTTCACCAATCGTTTTCTTTCCAATGGACAAAGTAAAACCATCAAAAGTGTCTTTTCCGACGGTTACTTTACTATCAACGATTTGAATCTCAATTTTCTTATCTTTTTTACTCATTTCAACCCTCTTTTCACTTTTTCTATTTTACAAAAATTCTCTTGATGACGCAAGAGAAAAGGGAGTGGGTCAGAAAGAATTTAGTTAGAAATTCCTTCTTTATCCCACCCCCGCAAGAGTCATTCGGCACTCTTCTATTCCTGAAAGCGAATGAAGAGAAACATTAGCTACTGCGTTCTTTCGTTAAGACTCGTTCTCATTGAAGTCTGGACACTTTTGTCCCAGACTCTTTCGGTTTAATCGACTTTGACAATCCATCCTTCTGGTGCTTCGACATCACCAAATTGGATACCGGTCAACTCGTCATAAAGTTTACGTGTGACAGGACCTACTTCTGTTTCAGAATAGAAGACATGGAAGTCATCACCGTGTTGAACGCCTCCGATTGGAGAGATGACAGCTGCGGTACCACAAGCTCCTGCTTCTACAAAGCGATCCAAGTCATTGATAAAGACATCCCCTTCAATTGGTGTCATACCAAGACGGTGTTCTGCCAAGTAAAGTAAAGAATACTTGGTGATCGATGGCAAGATAGAAGGACTCAATGGCGTTACAAATTCGTTATTAGCAGTGATTCCAAAGAAGTTTGCAGAACCAACTTCTTCAATCTTGGTGTGCGTCGCTGGATCGAGATAAATCACGTCAGAGAAGTTACGATCATGCGCAATCTTACCTGGCAACATACTAGCTGCGTAGTTCCCACCAACTTTAGCAGCTCCAGTACCATTTGGTGCAGCACGGTCATACTCATCTTGAATCAAGAAGTTCGTTGGAACTAAACCACCTTTAAAATAGTTACCGACAGGCATGGCAAAGATGGTAAAGATATACTCATCTGCTGGATGCACACCAATAATATCACCAACCCCAATCAAAAGTGGACGAAGGTAAAGGGTAGCTCCAGTACCATATGGTGGAACATACTCTTCATTGGCTTTCACCACTGCCTTACAAGCATCCACAAACATGTCAACAGGTACTTGAGGCATCAGCAAACGATCTGCTGTGCGTTGCAAACGTTTAGCGTTTTGATCTGGACGGAACAATTGGATGCTTCCATCTTTTGTACGGTAGGCTTTCAACCCTTCAAAGGCTTGCTGACCGTAATGCAAACTTGGAGAAGATTCGGACAAATGCAAGGTCGCCTCTTCTGTCAATTCCCCTTTTTCCCAAGCTCCATTGCGATAATGTGCCAAATAGCGATAAGGTAATTTCATATATGAAAAGCCAAGGTTTTCCCAATCAAGTGATACTGTCATGATAGTGCTCCTTTTAATTCTTTCTATTCCTTGTCGATCTGATGTAGGTCGATTCAGTTTCTCAATCTATGTACACTATTGTACACCATTTCATGAGAATTTCAAGCGAAATTTTCAATTTTCAGAAAATTTATTTTTAAAGAAAGTCAGTCCTAGAATGGACCAACGCTTTCTTTTATTTGATGGTAGCTGAAAAAACTTCTTGATCCGAAATGGTATCGTTAACAAAGGATCCATTGCTTGTTCTTTCAGAAATGCTTAATTGTGTTAAATCAACTTCTGTTACCTGACCTGTTGTAGAAGTGATCTGAAGAATTTGATCTTGTTCTGCCACTTCTTCTTGGCTCGTAAAGAGATCAAAATCTCCCTGGCCAGTGAAGACTGGACCTGCCTTGAAGACACGGTGTGGTTTATTTTTCAACTCACGCAAGACCTGTAGTCCCCGTTTAGCCCGACTGGTCACAGGAATATCGTCTTGTAACATCCGTTTGAGACTGCCTCGTTGAGTCAAAATGTACATGCTTGGAGTTGTCGACTTAAAGGCGGCAGCAACTTGATCTCCGTCTTTGAGGTTAATGGCTTTGACCCCTGCTGCTTTGGCGCCTACGACAGGGACCTCCTCAACATTGAAGCGCAACCCATACCCATTTTTAGTAATGATCATGATATCTTCAAGAACAACTGGCGCAACTGCTACGATACGGTCGTCTTGGTCTTTTAGCTTAGCATACTTAGTCGATTTAGAACGATAAGTCCGCCATGGGCTCAATTCTTTTCGTTCAAAGCGCTTGATTTGTCCTTGTTGAGTTGCTGCAAAATAAGTCACTCCTTCAAACTGATCTACAATCTCCGCAAAGAGAATTTCTTCCTCTTGCTCGAAATTGGTCAAAGTCTGACTAAGGTGCTCTCCGATATCCTTCCACTTAGTATCTGTCAATTCATGAATTGGTCGATAAATGGCATTCCCCAAGTTGGTAAAGAGTAAGAGATGCTGAGTGGTCTTTGCAGGCTCTACGAAAATCAACTCGTCATCGTCCCGTTTACCGACTTCTTCCAGTGTTGAGGCATTGAAAGAACGAGGCGAGGTCCGTTTAATGTAACCCGCACGGGTTACACTGACGAAGGTTTCCTCTTCAACAATGAGACTGGCTGTATCAATCTCG
>NZ_KQ969690.1:475097-478561 GCF_001578955.1 Streptococcus parasanguinis | reverse complement strand
TCGTTTTAGCCGTGTCTTGCAATTCACTGCGACGGGGATTCCCAAAGAGCTTCTTGACTTCACGCAATTCCTTCTTCATGAGATTAAACATGGTCCGTTCATCCCCAATGATGGCTGCCAAGGTCGCGATTTGTTCCTTGAGACTGGCATGCTCTTCTTCCAAAGTGACGATATCGGTATTGGTCAAGCGATACAATTGCAAGGTAACAATAGCTTCTGCTTGTTCTTCCGTGAAATCGTAGCTGACCTTGAGGTTTTCTTTAGCATCTGCCTTATTATCAGACGCACGAATCAAGGCAATCACTTCATCGAGGATGGAAATGACGCGGATCAAGCCCTCTACGATGTGGAGCCGTCGTTCTGCCTTTTCCTTATCAAAGCGCGAGCGAGCGACAATGATATCCCGACGGTGTGCAATGTAGCTAGAGAGAATCGGTACAATCCCCACTTGACGAGGGGTATAATTGTCAATCGCCACCATATTGAAGTTGTAGTTGACCTGCAAGTCTGTGTACTTGAACAAGTAGTTCAAAATCAAATCTGCATTGGCATCTTTTTTGAGCTCAATGGCAATACGAAGACCATCTCGGTCAGACTCATCCCGAACCTCAGCGATACCTGCCACCTTGTTGTTGACACGAACATCATCGATCTTCTTGACCAAAACAGCCTTGTTGATCTCATAAGGGATCTCGGTAACCACAATTTGCTGCTTACCGCCCTTGAGCTGCTCGATCTCTGTTTTAGATCGGACAACTACTCGGCCCTTACCAGTTTCATAGGCTTTCTTAATCTCATCCCGGCCTTGGATAATGGCGCCAGTTGGGAAATCAGGTCCAGGTAAAAACTCCATGAGCTTGTCTACCTTGGCAGATGGATGGTCGATCATGTAGACCACGGCATCAATGACTTCAGCAAGATTATGTGGTGGAATATCTGTCGCATAACCAGCTGAAATCCCTGTTGCCCCATTGACTAAGAGATTTGGAAAGGCTGCCGGCAAAACAGTTGGCTCTTTTTCTGTATCGTCAAAGTTCCAGGCAAATGGTACTGTGTTCTTTTCGATATCTTGCAAAAGATAACCCGCAATTTCAGACAAGCGCGCTTCGGTATAACGCATAGCCGCTGGTGGATCACCGTCCATGGAACCATTGTTTCCGTGCATTTCGACTAGGATCTCACGGTTTTTCCAGTCCTGAGACATGCGGACCATGGCATCATAGATAGAAGAATCCCCATGAGGGTGGAAATTCCCCATGATATTACCGACAGACTTGGCAGACTTGCGGTAGCCCTTGTCATGGGTATTGCCATCCTTATTCATAGAATAAAGAATCCGCCGTTGAACAGGTTTCAAGCCATCCCGAATATCAGGAAGAGCCCGTTCTTGAATAATGTATTTGGAGTAGCGACCAAAGCGCTCCCCCATGATGTCCTCCAAGGACATATTTTGAATATTAGACATAAGATACAAAGCCCTTAAAATACAAAGTGAAAATTAGAAATTTATCTTTTTCACACAGCACTCAGGGCGTGTTCAACTCCTTTCAAAGAATGTTGAGTAGTCTTTTAGGAAAAAGGAATTCGGTTACACCAAGTAACCAAACGTTCCTTTCTGATGTTTAAAATAAATTCATTAATGATTAGAAAGTTTCTCTTTAGCATAAGAAGTCATTTTCTCTGCAACTTCCATATCGTAAGTAAATCCCATCTTTTGAGCCAGAATTTGAGCTTCTCGATTGAATAGCCCCATGGTAGCAAATAAAGACTGAGTGATTTTATCGATACTAGATAAATCAAGCAGTGCTGAGAACTCCTTCTCTTGCCCGGCTGGTAGATACTGGAAGAGGTACTTGTAGTTCTTTCCGATATCAACTACTCCCCTATCGCTTGTCACCAGCCAAGCTAAGACCTTGAGGAGTTCTTGCTGACAAATGACATAGAGGTGGTCGGTCGCATAGATAAGCTGATTTCTTCGAATGGCCTTGACAACATAAGCCGATACCCACCAAAATTCATTGCAGGATGCTGCAAATTCCTCTTCAGTAGGTGGAGCGGTCCAATAGCGCTTGGAATTAGGCTGATAGGCTTCAAACAAACCTTTGTCGTCTTTTATAACTTCAAAATTTGCTTCGCTGTCCACCCACTCTTGGGTATACTCTTTGGGACAGAGGGTCAAATCGATACGGTTGCCATCTTCAAAGAGCATTAGATACAGACGACGGTGTCCAAGGACATTGTGCTGTTCAATCAGACGCATTCCAAACTGGTCTAGCCAAGATAAATCAGATAACAAGTCGTTCAGATTTTTAACAATATAGACCACATCATAATCTTGAAACTCGTCTTTGGGTGCCTGAGGATTCGTTCGTGATCCGGATAAAGCAATTGCTTCTACTTCTAGAGTATCAGCTATTTGCAAAATCAGATTCATCATTTCTGTATCAGTTCTCATATCGATTCCTTACCATTTCTACATCCCAGCATATTTACTTTATAGTAGAAAGTGATTAAAATACTGTATTTTCTTCTAAGGTAAACTTAACATTGTCTTCAATCCATTGACGACGTGGTGCAGCCTTATCTCCCATAAGGACAGAGACACGGCGTTCTGCACGCGCTAGATCATCAATGGTGACACGGATCAAAGTACGAGTTTCTGGATTCATGGTGGTTTCCCAAAGTTGGTCCGCATTCATTTCCCCCAACCCTTTGTAACGTTGGAGGGTTGCTCCACGGCCAAAGGTCCGACGCAACTCTTCTAATTCGCTATCTGTCCAAGCATAGGCTACTTCTTCTTTCTTGCCTTTGCCTTTCGACATCTTATAAAGAGGAGGAAGTGCAATGTAGACATGCCCTGCTTCTACCAAAGGGCGCATATAGCGATAGAAGAAGGTTAAAAGGAGGGTTTGAATGTGGGCACCATCCGTATCCGCATCGGTCATGATGATGATCTTATCGTAGTTAGCATCTTCCACTGAGAAATCAGCCCCAACTCCAGCACCGATGGTGTAAATCATGGTGTTGATTTCCTCGTTCTTGAGGATATCACTCATATTGGCCTTCTCAGTATTAAGAACCTTCCCACGAAGGGGGAGAATCGCTTGGAACTTCCGGTCCCGTCCTTGTTTGGCAGAACCGCCGGCTGAGTCTCCTTCGACCAGATAGAGTTCGTTTTTCTTAGGATTTTTAGACTGGGCTGGTGTCAATTTACCAGACAAAAGTCCCTTGTCCTTTTTGCTCTTCTTGCCATTTCGGCTTTCATCCCGCGCTTTTCGAGCGGCTTCACGCGCATCCCGGGCTTTAATAGCCTTACGAATGAGATTAGAAGCCAACTCCCCATTTTCCATAAGGAAGAAGGTCAATTTATCAGAAACAATGCTATCGACGACTGGACGAGCCAAGGGACTTCCTAATTTGTCTTTGGTTTGTCCTTCAAACTGCAAATGGGCCTCTGGAACCAG
>NZ_KQ969690.1:471756-474948 GCF_001578955.1 Streptococcus parasanguinis | reverse complement strand
CGATAGTCTGATCCTTCCAAATTCTTGTCTTTTTCTTTGAGGAGTCCTGTCTTTCTTGCATAGTCGTTCATAGCCTTGGTAATGGCTGTCTTCAGACCTGTCTCGTGGGTTCCCCCATCTTTAGTGCGGACATTATTAACGAAGGACAAGATATTATCTGAGTAACCATCATTGTATTGCATGGCCACTTCTACCTGAAAACCATCTGATTCGCCACTAAAGTAGAGAACCGGTGTCAAGGTTTCCTTATCTTCGTTCAAGTACTCTACAAAATCTTGGACACCATTTTCATAATGAAAGGCCACATGGTTGTCTTCTTCCTTACGGAGATCGGTCAGCGTCAGCGTCACATCCTTAAGCAAGAAGGCTGATTCTTTGATCCGCTCAGCAATGGTATTGAATTTGAAATCCGTCGTTGAAAAGATGGTTGGATCTGGCATGAAGGTGACCTTGGTCCCCGTCTTAGACTTGGGAGCAGAGCCAATCTTCTCGAGTGTTGTAACTGGTTTTCCCCCATCTTCAAAACGTTGCTTGTAGACAGCTCCATCACGCGTAATTTCTACCTCTAGCCAGCTAGAAAGGGCATTGACAACAGAAGATCCCACTCCGTGAAGACCTCCAGATGTCTTATAGCCTCCTTGACCAAACTTCCCTCCGGCATGGAGGACCGTAAAGATCACCTCAACGGTTGGTTTACCCATAGCATGCATCCCGGTCGGCATCCCACGTCCCTGGTCTTCTACCGATAGAGAACCATCTTTATTAATCGTTACATCGATTTGTGATCCAAAGCCAGACAAGGCTTCATCGACCGCATTATCCACGATCTCCCAGACCATGTGATGCAAGCCATTGCCGTCGGTCGATCCGATATACATCCCTGGACGTTTTCGGACCGCATCCAACCCTTCTAGTACCTGAATGGCATCGTCATTATAATTATTAATATTGATTTCCTTTTTTGCCACAAGGAACCTCCTGTTTGTTCATCTTTTCTATATTACAGTTTTTTAGGAAATTTTGCAAAATTTTTTCTCTCTATATGGAGATTTCTATATCCCAGTACAAAATGTTAGCTGAGCACTTTCTTCAGATGTCACACTTGAACTCCAGAAATTGCTTTTTCTATCGATGGCTTTTTGATATAATGAAGGTATGATGAAAGAAATAAGTGTTTTAATCTTAGCCTATCTGTTAGGCTCCATTCCTTCGGGATTATGGATTGGGAAAGTCTTTTTTAATATTAATTTACGAGAACATGGATCAGGCAATACAGGAACGACCAATACCTTTCGGATTTTAGGGAAGAAAGCTGGGATCATCGTCTTTGCGATTGATTTCTTGAAAGGGACACTGGCCGTTCTCCTTCCGACTTTCTTTGGAATTCAGGGGATCTCGCCGATGGTCTTTGGTCTCTTAGCCGTTTTGGGGCACACTTTCCCAATTTTTGCTGGATTCAAGGGTGGAAAAGCAGTGGCGACGAGTGCTGGTGTCTTACTTAGTTTCTCGCCTATCCTGCTTCTCATTTTAGCTGTTTATTTTGTAGCTAGCCTTTATTTAACCAGTATGATTTCGTTTTCGAGTGTTACCGTTGCGCTACTCGCCATTCTTTCGGTCCTCCTTCTTCCTTTGACTGGATGGATCTTGCACGGTTATGATCCGCTTTTTACAATCATTGTCCTGGCCTTAGCGACCTTGATCATTCTTCGACATAAGGACAATATCCAACGGATCAAAGAGAAAAAAGAAAATCTCATCCCTTGGGGAAAGAACATCACCCATCAACAACCAAAAAACTAGAGCATGAGCTCTAGTTTTTTTGGTTGGATCCCCCTTATACTTTTGAACAGATCCTCATTATAAAGCATCGACTAAGTCCATCAGTATTTCCATAGGAGTTTTTTTCCTACGACCATTAACAGTTTCGATCATGTGATAAACTTTTAAACGATTGTCATTGCTAAATACAAACTCAAAGCGGAACTCCCGTCCGTTGGGTGCCACTGTATCAAATTTCGTTTTATATTTATCATGAACGGGGCTAACTGGAAACTTATTGAAGAGCAAGCGTCGCTTATCTCCCGCTTCTTTTAGACAGTTTTCTAGTTCTTGACAATAGTCATAAAACAGCTGATAGAGGTCTTCTTCTGAAATTCTTCTTCTCCGAACTAATGATGTAAAATCCGAAAAACTTCTGCGAGGAATTTCAATGCTAAATGAGAAGCCCTCTTGGTTGATTCTTTCTAAAAATGCATCTCTTGAAATCATAGAACCACTCTTTCTTTTATCAATCTGTAGTGAACCCTTATTGTTTCTATACATCGTCAATCCATTATGTAATCAAGCAGATCCATTAAGGTTAGTTTTTTACGACCATTGACGGTCTCAAATAAATTATAAACTCTTAGTTCTTGATTCTTTTTAAAAGAAAACTCAAAGCGGAACTCACGGCCATTACATGCCGCTACATAAAATCCGGTCTGATATTTCCTCTTATCCGCTACTACTTGCATTTGCTGGTCTTCTACCTCTCTACAAAGTAAAAGAAAGATCTGATAGAGTTGCTCCTCAGAGAGCCTTTTTCTCCAAACCAATGACTTGAAGTTATTGTACGTCCACCATGGGATTTGGATGTTGAAGGAAAAACCTTCCTGATTGGCTTTATCGATAAATGCTTTTCTGGAGACCATACCACTTCCCCTTTTATTGGAACATTGTTTGACTCTATGATACCATCTTTTATCCTTTCACAAAAAAGCATCCCCAATGGAATGCTTTTTTCTGTTTCTTAATAGTATTCCCCTTGGCGGTAGTTCCAAGAGTTGAAATGATCAGATAAGTGCATCATAATCTTATCGATATCCAATCCTTTACGGATCACAACTGGACAAGTATTGACAGAACGGCTACCTGCTCCTTGTTCTGGGATGAGTTTTCCTTCGGCATCAACCATAGAGACCATCACGCCTTGTTCATAGCGCGTTTCAATGGTCTTGTCTGGTTGGATAGAAGCTACATAATCATCGGCTTCGATAACCAAGTCCAAAGCACCTTCGATACGCTCACCGATTCCTTCGACCTTCCCGCGGTTACCTTTACCGGAAGGGTTGGCTGAAGAAGCGTAAACCATCTTACCTTCTTTTTCCCACATTTCTTTGGCAATTTGCTCACCAGCTTTACCAAATTTGATGA
>NZ_KQ969690.1:469397-471736 GCF_001578955.1 Streptococcus parasanguinis | reverse complement strand
CCAGATTTGATGACAAAGCATGAAGTTCCACGAACGTCTGTCATGAGTTCTTCACGTCCATCTCCGAAAGCTTGCAATTTTGCATAGGCATCTTCACGCCAAGGAAGGATACAACCAAGCAAGATATCTTCATCCCAATGTTTTTGGTAGAAGGCTTCGATTTCAGGATTCAATTGCGCAAGGGCACGAAGTTCATCCATGCTTCCGCAGAGAACCACACCTGGTTTGTTACGGTTGCGTTCTTTGGCTTCGAATTTACGTTCCAAGCCAGCCTTGTCACTGGTCATGATGATGTAGCCAACTTTGGTAGGGCAGACGATACAGCCACCCTCTCCTTTAAGAATGTCAAATCCTTCTTGTGAAAGTTGTCCGTCCCATTGAATGTGTTTTGTCATAAGTCTCTTTCCTTTTCTATTCTTTTTAGTATTGTATCAAAAAATAGTCTCAAATTCAATATATTTTCAGAAAATTCGTAATTCAGTATACAATTTTATCATTGCCAGTAAGCTGGCCGGTTCTTCTCATAAGCTGCGATCAAGTCTTCGTACTGAAGCGTAATCCCGATATCATCCAAGCCGTTGAGCAATTTGTGCTTCCAATCTTGATCGATCTCAAAGCGAAACTCTCCAACAGGTGAGATGATCTTCTGCTCTTCCAAATCCACCGTCACTAGATCTGTCGGCTTCAAACTTGCCAATTGTTGACGAACCTCTAGCGGTTGGACAATCGGCAGCATGCCATTATTAAGCTCATTATTGTAATGGATATCTCCGAAAGATCCGGCGATAACGACTTTAAAGCCATAATCAGCTAAAGCCCAGGCCGCGTGCTCCCGAGAGGAACCAGCCCCAAAATTGTCCCCAGTGATCAAAATGGTCGCCTTGCGGTATTCTGGCTTGTTAAAGATAAAATCTGGATCCTCAGTATATTGGTTATCCAAATAGCGCCAAGCATACATGAGGTATTTTCCAAAACCTTTTTTATCAATCAACTTTAAAAATTGCTTGGGGAGGATTTGGTCGGTATCAATATTATCGTTCATCAAAGGAACCGTAGTTCCTGTATAAATGGTAAATTTCTCCATACTTCCTCCTTTTACTCAACTTCTGGCATTTGGCGCACGTCGACAAAGCGACCGGCGATTGCTGCTGCAGCGGCCATTGCTGGGCTACAGAGATGGGTTTTAGCCCCAAATCCTTGGCGGTCTTCAAAGTTCCGGTTGCTAGTAGAGGCACAATGGACCCCATCTGGAACCTTGTCTGGGTTCATTCCTAGACACATGGAACATCCTGGATCACGCCATTCAAAGCCCGCATCCATAAAGATCTTGTCTAAGCCTAATTTTTCGGCGGCTTGCTTAACCGGACGAGAGCCAGGTACCACAATAGCAGTTAAGTTTGGCGCAATTTTTTTGCCTTTCACAAACTTGGCTGCCAACTCCAAATCGCTGAGACGCGCATTGGTACAAGAACCGATAAAGATATAGCCTAATTCAATGTCTGCTGGTTTTTGGCCAGGTTCAAGATCCATATAATGATAAGCCCGTTCATCATTCATGTCCCGAATCTCTGGAAATGGAGTCTCAAAGTCCACTCCCATTGAAGGATTGGTCCCCCAAGTCACCATCGGAGCAAGATCAGATACATCCATACGGATGACCTTATCATAAACGGCGTCGTCATCACTAACCAGAGTCTTCCAATCAGCTACTGCAGCCTCAAAATCTTCTGGCACACATTCGCGTCCTCGGAGGTAGTCAAAGGTCGTCTCATCTGGATTCATGATCCCCATTTTGGACCCGAACTCGATTGACATGTTACAGATGGTCATGCGTTCTTCCATAGTCAACCGATCAATTGCTTCTCCCCGATACTCTACGACATAGCCAACTCCACAAGCAACACCGTAGCGCGCTATCAAAGCTAGGATGTAATCCTTTGAATAGATCCCTTTTTGTGGTGTTCCGGTGAATTCAACCAACATTTTCTTTGGTTTGACTTGCCAGATGGTTTGGGTGGCAAAAACATGCTCCACTTCACTGGTTCCAATCCCAAAGGCAATGGCACCAAAGGCTCCGTGGGTTGCGGTATGGCTGTCTCCACAGACAATAAATTTCCCAGGCTGGGTCCGACCGGTTTCAGGGCCCACCATATGAACGATTCCTTGCTTAGCAGAACCATGGGCAGCATGATCAATCCCAAAGTCCACCACATTCTCAGCTAATTTATCAATCTGGGCTTTTGAAATCACATCTCGAATATCAAAAATATTGACCGTTGGAACATTGTGATCAAAGGTTCCAAAGGTTAAGTCAGGTCGTCGGACCTTACGTCCTGCGT
>NZ_KQ969690.1:462729-468939 GCF_001578955.1 Streptococcus parasanguinis | reverse complement strand
ACTGCCCCACCAGGTAGCTTGAAAATACCATTTCCGCACCTTTTGGTGAAAGAGATATCCACCTAGTAGAGCTCCGAATCCACCAAGTAGCCAGCTCTCGAGTAACAGGACCTTTTCAGGAATCCGCCACCTGTTTTGGATAGCCTTTCGTTTATCTAAACCATAGGTCAGAAATACGATACTATTCCAAATAGCAATAACAACTAAACAGCGATCTCTCCAAGTCATCTTAGAGATTCCCAATAATGGCTGCAGTCATCTCTGCAGTCGATGCCTGACCACCTAGATCCCGCGTCAAAATTCCTTGATTCAAGGTTTGATTGACAGCTTCTTCGATCATTTCTGCACCTGCTGTTTCTCCAAAACTGTCTCGGAGCATCATGGCAACGGACAGGATCATGGAAATCGGATTGGCAATGCCTTGACCAGCAATATCAGGTGCTGAACCATGAATCGGTTCGTACATACTTGGTCCTTGGTCAGAATGACTGGCAGATGGCATCACGCCTAGTGTTCCAGGAAGGACGCTCGATTCGTCAGATAAGATATCTCCGAATAGATTCTCTGTCACTACAACATCAAAGCGGGCTGGATTGGTAATCATGATCATGGCCGCACTATCGACAAGCTGGTGCTCTAAGGTCACATCTGGAAATTCTTTAGCAACTTCTTCTGCCACTTGGCGCCACAATTTAGAAGTTGCAAGGACATTTTGCTTATCGATACTGGTCACTTTCTTACCACGTCCTTGCGCGATCTTGAAGGCTTGGCGCATAATCCGACGGATTTCTTCTGTACTGTAATCATTGATATCGCGTGCTGTATCTTCTTTTAAGATATGGTCTCCGAAGTAAATCCCACCTGTCAATTCACGTACGACCACAAAGTCGACACCCTTGATACGCTCTGGTTTCAAAGGAGACAAGTGTTTCAAGGCATCAAAAATCCGTACAGGACGAATATTTGCAAAGAGATTTAATTCCTTGCGAATAGCGAGCAGGCCTTGTTCTGGACGAACAGGAGCATTGTCATACTCAGGACTCCCGATAGCTGCGAGAAGAATAGCATCCGCTCCTTTAGCTGCTTTTAGAGTATCTTGGGGAAGTGGGTGGCCAGCGGCATCAATCCCAGCACCCCCAAAAGGTTTGTCTTCTAGACTATAATCAAAGCCGATTTTGGGAGCAACGGCTGCGAGGACCTCTAGTCCAGCTGCCATGATCTCAGGGCCAATCCCATCTCCTGCAAGTGTTACAATTTTCTTTGTCATGTTCATTTCCTCTTAGGCTTGTGGAAGATCACGGTAGGAGACAGCTCGTCCCATCTCACCCGCATTCTCTTTTTGAACCAGCGTGTTGGCATTGATATAAGCGATGGCAGAGGCTTTCAATACGTCAAAGTCCAAACCAGAGGCATTGAAAATCGTATCTGTATCGACATTTTCCACAGATACTAAGACACGGGCTTGAGCATCGATCCCATCTGTCACTGCATCGATATTATAAGATGTCAAGCGAACAGTTTGGTTGAAGAATTTATCAATCGCATTAAAGATCGCTTCAACCGACCCTTGACCATTGGCAAGGAATTCGAGCACTTCCCCTTCTTCATTGCGGAGGCTAACTGCTGCTGTAATGGTTTCGTCTACATTGGTTGTCAAGCGGAGATCGTTAAATTGGAATCCTTCTGGATTTTCCACTGCTGAACCGGCAACAAGGGCGCGGATATCGGCATCTGTGATCTCGTGTTTCTTGTCTGCCAGAGATTTGAACTTAGCAAATAATGGCTTGATGTCTTCTTCTGTAAATTCCAGTCCCAACTCATGCAGTTTTTCGACAAAGGCATGGCGACCAGACAATTTACCAAGTGGAAGGCTATTGCTCTTAACACCCACCAACTCAGGTGTGATGATTTCATAGGTAAGAGGATTTTTAAGGACCCCGTCTTGGTGAATACCAGACTCATGTGAGAAGGCATTGCCACCAACAACTGCCTTGTTTTTAGGAATTGGAATCCCAGAGTAACGAGAGACCAACTCAGAGGTGTTGATGGTTTCATTGAGGACAATCGGACTTTCAACTTGGTAATAGTCTTCACGGATATTGAGAGCAACCGCTACTTCTTCAAGCGCCGCATTGCCGGCCCGTTCACCGATTCCATTAATGGTTCCTTCGACACGACGGGCACCATTTTTAACAGCAGCGAGGCTATTGGCCACCGCCATTCCTAGGTCATCATGGCAATGAGGGGAATAGATAATCTCGCGGTCTGTCTTGACATGGTCAATCAAGTATTTGAAAATGGCACCGTACTCTGCTGGTGTCGTGAAACCGACTGTATCAGGAATATTGATGTAGCTAGCCCCTGCATCGACTGCAGTCTGTACGACTTGCAAGAGGAAATCCAATTCGGTCCGTGTCGCATCTTCTGGTGAGAATTCAACAATCTCAAATTTTGAGCGAGCGTAAGAAACGTGCTCTTTGATCGCTTCAAGAATTTCTTCCTTGGTCTTGTTGAGTTTAAACTCCCGGTGAATCGGACTGGTTGCGATAAAGACGTGAATTTGTGGATACTTAGTATCCTTCAAAGCTTCATAACAAGCATCGATATCGGATTTGACAGAACGGGCCAAACCTGTCACGGCTGTCTTGGTCAAGACCTTGGCAATCTCTTGAACAGCAGTGAAGGAATCAGGACTAGCTGCAGGAAAACCTGCTTCAATAGCAGAAATGCCCCACTTTTCCAATTGTTTAGCAATGGCAATCTTTTCTTTGATAGAAAAATTAACTCCTGGAGTCTGTTCGCCATCCCGAAGGCTGGTATCTAAAAATTCAACTTTACGCATAGGGTCTCCTCATTTCTATGTAGTGGATATAAAGAAAAACATCTCACTCGGTTAACCAAGCGAGATGTTTTTGCCCGCTTGGTAAGCCAAACAGGACTAATGCTTCTGCACTAGCCCTTATACCTCAACAACAAAGCAAATTGAATAAACTTAGCTGTTTTCATGTTTGACTTTCTCCTTTGTTCAATGTCTTGTTTAGTATTTTAGCATAGGGAAAAAGCAATGTCAAGAATTTTCTACAATATTCTGAATTTTTTGAATAGAAACAAAATAAAGCTTTCGGTTCTAGTTAGATTGAAGATAAAGTCATCTTAAAAACTTTCCTTAGGTGAAGACGGACGTCAGCGAACTTCAAAGAAGTTCCATGACTAATTATTGAGCCTAAGGTCTCAATAATTCCGAGTGCTAGAAACAAAAGTGTTTCTAGCACTTTTCTCACGGCGGAAAGTTTCAATATTTATTGAATAAGACTAATAGTAACTATCGTTTTTATTTTCAGCATCATTCTGGTTGTTTTATGTAAAATACAATTTTACATCAATCTGAATAGACCCTGTTACTCTACTTCTTCTGATACAAATCAAAAACGATCTTGTCATTATAGAGGTCGATGGTATTGGCCTTAACATAGATTCCAAAGTCATTGTCTATTGCTGGTAATACAATGGTGATGGTAGACTCCTTTGGAGAAATCTGGATAAATTTTGGAATATTTTTATTCTTGCTCAAGAGCTGCAAAACCATCCTTTGTGGAATTTGAAAGGTTCCAACTGAAAAATCCTTCACCGTCAAGAGAATGTTCCCATTTTCCAATTTGGATGGTTGAAAGTAAATATATAAGGGATACTCCTTCCCTAAGAAACTCAACTGCCCTTCTAATAGGATTTGCTGATTGTCCGCATAGACCTTGTAGTCGGACAGCTTATATTTTTTCAGAAGGGATTTGATGGTATCATTTAGTTGATCACGAGTCGTTGTCATGGTTCCAACTTTGACATCTTTGGTGCCAACTGCTTGATGAAGCTGGCTAACATCTTCTCTTGGCGTCGCTAAGCGTCCTTGCACGACTAAAGCAAAGGCTAAGAGAAGGCTGACCAAACCTAAAAATAACCATTTCCAAATATTGATTTTTTGAAGGAAGGGGACCTTCTCTTTGATGGGATTATTTTTGACTCCATGTTTTCTTCGTGGCATTGATTTTCTCCAATATTGCTTGTTTCATCTTCTCATAACCTGTGTTGTTGGGGTGAAAACGATCTTCTTCATACAAGGCATCGTTAGCAATCGTCGCCTTGCCATCACTGACTTCTGACACACCCATTTCCCCGTCGATTCCTTTATACAGGGCATCATTGATCGGAACGAAATAGACCTGATCAAATTGCGCGATAGTTTCTTCCGTCGTCTCATTCCAACGATCGACAGCCGTCTGGATACTGGTTAATTCAGGAAAATTCAGGTAAAGAGGATTGTAGATCCCCACTACATAAATAGGAAGATGGGGATTGTCCTTTCTGGCCTTTGTAATAATTTCTTTGAGGTTCGCTGTATAACTCTTGAGCGGTTTTTGGATATCTGATAGAGAAAAATCACTCAGATGATCGACAACAACTTTGCGCAGATCATTTCCCCCAACCGTTAAGGTCATGACACGCGCCTTTTTGAGATCCTTCTGAAGATCTGTTTGCTTCTTGAGTCGATCTAAGATCTGAGCACTTGTATTCCCAGCTACTCCATAGTTGACAGGCTGGTACTGGCCGTCATTTTCATTAGACAGGCTTTGGGCAAGGATGGGGACAAAGCCCCCTTGCTTGGTGCTATCCCCTACTCCTTCGGTCAGTGAATCTCCTAGAGCTACATAAGTATAGGTGATTTCTTTCGTAGCCGTTTTGGGCTTGGTCATGTGAGGGGACGCAGTTGGTAGCAGAGCACGAAACAGAAAGACAAAGACAAGAAGGCTGGTTAAAAAGAAAACCAAGCCTTGCATCATTTTTTTAAGATTCATATAAATACGATCACTTATCCTTGGAAAATCACTTGCCCATCACAGATTGTAAAAGCAACTTTCCCTTTTAATGTTTCACCCACAAATGGTGAATTGCCCGCTTTTGAAGCGAAATGATCCGATACCAGACGATCTGCTTTTGGATCAAAGATGGTCAAATCTGCTGGTCCATCCACTGCGATATATCCAGCATCAAAATCATAGAGACGTGCTGGATTATAGGACATCTTTTCAAGCAATTGCATCAGGCTTAAATGGCCTGCATGCACCAAGTAGGTCAAACCAAGAGAAAGTGAGGTTTCAAGCCCAGTCATTCCAGATGGTGCTTTGGTAATATCAGGAACATTCTTCTCATCCGCATGGTGAGGCGCGTGGTCCGTCGCAATCACTGAGATAACGCCTGATTTTAAGCCTTCAATCACTGCTAGGCGGTCTGATTCCAAGCGAAGAGGTGGGTTCATCTTGGCATTGCTTCCTTTAGTCAAGAGCAGACTTTCTGTTTTTGAAAAGTGTTGGGGAGCCACTTCTGCCGTCACATGAGCTCCTAATCCTTGGGCAAATTCCACCACTTTGACACTTTCTTCCTTGGAAAGGTGTTGGATATGGAGGTGAGCACCTGTCGCATGGGCAATCATGGCATCACGCGCAGCCATTGAATATTCGGCTACACCCGTCGCCCCACAGACATGGAAGTGTTCCTTGGCAATGTTTTCATTCAAACCAAGAATGCCATTCAACTCAGGGTCTTCTTCATGTAGACTAATAAAGGTCCCTAGACGCTTAGCTTCTTCCAAGGCTTCACGGACAACCTTGGTGCTTTGAAGGGGAATCCCATCATCTGAAAATCCCACTGCACCGGCCTTAAGCAGTCCTTCAAAATCTGTCAGGTGTTGACCGTCAAAGTTCTTGGTCACCGTCGCAACCGTATGAATGTGAAGATTTTCCTTGGCTGCAGAAGCTAAGACTTCCTCTAAGGTAGTAATATCTGAAATGGTCGGATTGGTATTGGCCATCATGACCACTCGAGTAAAACCACCAGCAGCTGCGGCTAAGGCACCTGTATGGATGTCTTCTTTATGAGTTTGACCAGGCTCACGGAAATGCACGTGTACATCGATCAAACCAGGAGCTACCACCAGACCAGTAGCGTCAAGGACTTCTTGTCCATCCGTTGGGAGGTTTTCAGCGATCTCTACAATTTTCTTTCCTTCAATGAGAAGATCACAGACTTGATCCAAGCCAGTCTTGGGATCCATTACGCGACCATTTTTAATGACAACCATTGCATTCTCCTTTATTCATAAAAATCAACATGCGACTCTAACAAACGGTCGCCGTCATAGCGAAACATTGCTGAAAAGAA
>NZ_KQ969690.1:458139-462592 GCF_001578955.1 Streptococcus parasanguinis | reverse complement strand
AAACATTGCTGAAAAGAAGGGTTTATCCTCCAACAACCACTCGACAAAAGTGTGGTCCCCTTCCCAGGTTGGTTTTGAGAGGACTTGATCATAAGGTACCCACTCCAAGGTCCCTTCGTTACACTCGATCAGTTCTCCCTCAAAATCTGTTACCTTGAAGACATAGGTGTACCAGTCCAAATCTGGAGTAAACTCCGGAAAGGTAATGATCCCTTTTAAGACTGGCTTGGCTCTAAGGCCCGTCTCCTCAAAAATCTCACGCGCAGCACACTCCTGTGGGGTTTCCCCGCGTTCTAATTTTCCTCCAACTCCGATCCATTTACCTTCATGGACATCATTGGGCTTTTTATTGCGATGCAACATGAGAAATTCTTTCCCATTGTCAATGTAACAAATCGTTGCTAATTGTGGCATTTCTTTCTCCTATCTTAACCAATCAATCGGCTCGCGTCCCGCATCTTTCAAAAATTGATTGGTTTTTGAAAAGGGTTGGGAACCAAAGAATCCTCGGTAGGCCGATAAGGGACTTGGGTGAGCTGATTCAAGGACTAAATGTCGATCGTGGGTAATCAGAGGCTTTTTCTTACGGGCATAAGATCCCCAGAGGATAAAGACAACAGGCTCCTCCAACTCATTGACCACCTTGATCACAGCATCTGTGAAAGGCTCCCAAATTTGTCCTGCATGACCATTAGCCTGACCAGCTGGAACCGTCAAACAGGCATTGAGCAAGAGCACCCCTTGCTCCGCCCAAGAGGTCAGATCATGGGAACGCTTCTCTCCAATATCTGAACGCAATTCTTTGAGAATGTTTTGCAAAGACGGTGGCGCTGGTAAATGATCCGGAACAGAAAAACTTAAGCCTTGCGCTTGATCCGGTCCATGGTAGGGATCTTGGCCTAAGATCAAGACCTTGACCTGATCCATCTCTGTCGTCTGCAAGGCCTTAAAGACCTTGTCACGCGGTGGATAAACCACTCCTTTGCTGTAGACTTCATTCATAAAGTCATTGATCTGGTGAAAATACCCTTCTGGAAGATGGGATTTGATGGCTTCATGCCAGGGTGAATGTTGCATGGAAACTCTCCGCTATCCAATAAATTCTTACCTTTCATTATACCACATTTAATGCAGATCCACTGGATAAAAAAGAGGATGGACATTTTTGTCCAACCTCTATTGCTGCCTGTCAAACAAGCCAGAGCTTTTATGTATTTTCTTTCTTGGTAAATCCTGCTAGACCGATCGAAGCGACTAGTAAAATTTGCGGTAAGAATTGGATGAGGTAACGGGTCTTCCCACCTTCAAAGATGGTTAAGAAGAGCAAGCCACCAAAGACCGCTAAGGAAAGGAAGTTAAAGTCATCTGTATCTCGACGTTTGAAATAAGCCCCAACCAAACCAGCCGATAGAACGATCCAGATCACCTGCTTCACAAATTCATAATACTTGTATTGCGGGCGATCAATGCTAAGGAAATAGTTCCGCACCCATTTTGCCAGACCATTATTTTTAGTCAGGGGTGCATAGAGAGGGTTAATCAAAGGCGTCTTCTCATACTCTACATCTCGGTACAACCAGCCAAGGGTTCCTTCTGCTACCGTCAAGGATTGCTTGTAGTAGATATGACCGATCAAACCTAAAGGTCCATATTCCTTGAGACGGCGCTTGATTTCTTTGATCACATTTTCCTTTTTAAATAGGCCATTGTTGTAATCTGAGCGCTTGTCCTCATCGATATAGGCCAACAATCCCTCTTTCATATCTTCTTGGTTATGACCCATATCCGTCAAGCCCAGATTGATAAACAAGAGCGGTCCTTTAGCCAACCCTTCTTGTTTCAAGATCGGTACAACTGTTTGATGATTGACCGCTGTATTCAATCCTGCAAAGACAAAGCCTGTCATCATGACTGTCACCGTAGCAATCTTTCCAAAGGTCTTCCAATTTCCTCTGAAGAAGAGCACAGCCCAAAAGGCAATCATGACAATAATCGTCGTTGGACGGATCAACATGGTCACGCCAGATAAGATTCCCAAGCCAACAATCTTCTTCCAAGAGCCTGCTTGATCTTCTTTCAAGAGATCCAAGGCCCACCACAATTGAAGGGCAATCAATGGAAGAGGCGGAATGTCCGTGTACATGGAATAGAAATACGGCGAGTAACAGATCAAGCTCACATAGAAGAGATAGACCAGATCAGCTGTATTTTGATTGAAATGCTTCTGAGATAGCTTATACAAGAGGACTGCACCCAGATTAACATAGAGGATATTGAGAGCCTGCATGACCCACAGACCGCTAGATCCAAATAAGACATAGAAAAACTTCTCGTAAAGAAAGAGCGGAATGTTATTGGGATTGCGACTGAGGTAGTTGGTGATAGAGGATTGCTTAAGAAGATCAAATGCCCCTTTGAAAACAACCGCAGCATCCCGACGGATAAAGAGCTCCGCACAGACCATGACAATCAACTGAAAGACAACCGCTCCAAGCAAGAAGCCTTTTTTGTGTTGGGTCAACCAAGCAAAGGCACTCTTTAGCCCATCGCGTTTCAGCCAGGCTAGCAGAAATAGCAATATAGCACCTAAAATGGCTAGCCATGAAATCTCTCTCAGATAGGTCACACTGATCAAGAACCAGTGGACCATCACTAGCAACATGACAACATGAAGCATCCCAAATAGAATACGTTTACTTTTCGATAACATAGGTCCATTATATCAAAAAAACAGCATTTCTGCTGTTTTGGACTGACTATCAACTGTAAAGTGCAAGGAAAAGTTGTTCTGAAATGTAATTTATTAACATACTCATTTTAGCGAAGCAATTTTTAAACCTTCACCTTAACTTTCAATACTAAAAAACTAGGATTAAAATACTTAACGACCCAAGATAAATTCCAACCGTTAGAATCATTCCGATTTTATAAAAACCGACTAAGCCGGCATATCGTTCGACAAAACCAATCTGTGGGTCGACTGGATTATAAAAGACTGTCATGGGAGACCCGATTGGGAATATCATCTGCAAATTCAGATTTTTGCCGGCTCCAAGAATATAGGTTCTATCGAAAACATTGGCCTGCCTAGATTTGGAAGAAGTCTCCCTGAAATAAGCGTAGGTGAAGGTATTTTGGCGTCTTTCACCCCCGACTTGATACTCCACCACAGGTAGGGAAATAGGCAATTACTACTATCATACCGGATTTTACTTTGAGTTTCAAGTTAACTACCAACTAATGAAAAGAGTATAAAAAAGAAGCGTTAGAAACGCTTCAGTTGTATTATTTATTTTGCCACGTTTCTTGGTTTTCCTTGAAACGGTGTAACAACTCTAAACCTTCAGAAGTGATGTAACCTTGTTCTTCTGCCAAATGAATCAATTCTGTATAGTTAGACAAGGTTTCAAGTTGAACGCCAGCTTCCGCAAATTTCTTATCTGCTTTCTCCAATTGGTAGGTGAAGATAGCTACGACACCAAGGACGTCCGCTCCTTCACGCTTGGCAGCTGCGACGGCATCCAAGACAGATCCACCAGTAGAAATCAAATCTTCCACTACGACCATCTTTTGACCTTGTGGTACACGGCCTTCAATTTGATTACCAGCACCGTGGTCTTTTGGTTTACTACGAATGTAGGCAAATGGCAAATTCATCTTGTCCGCAATAATCGCACCGTGAGGAATCCCTGCAGTTGCAGTTCCTGCAATCACTTCTACTTCAGGGAAAGCTTCCTTGATTTTATCTACAAATCCATTTTCGATCAAGGTACGAGTTTCAGGATAAGCGAGGGTTACACGGTTATCTGTATAAATAGGGGACTTGATCCCAGATGCCCAAGTAAAAGGTTCTTCTGGTTTCAAATAAACGGCTTCGATTTTCAAAAGATGGCTAGCAATATCTTTAGCTAATGACATGACGACTCCTTTTTACGATTTTAATCATATACGAATTAAATCAATTATTGATTTAAACAACAACATTACAGGTTAGTGAATGCGTTAGGGAAGGTCCCACAGGACTTTTTAAATTCCGACACTTAGTTGAAAGAAACGATCATTTTCTTTCAAGTAAGTTAGTGAATAGTTTAGGGAAGGCCCTATCGGGCTCCGATTATTCCGACGATCACAGAAGAGAAACGATCATTTTCTCTTCTGTGATCTAGTGAATGCGTTAGGGAAGGTCCCATGGACTTTTTAAGTTCCGACACTTAGTTGAAAGAAACGATCATTTTCTTTCAACTAAGTTAGTGAATAGTTTAGGGAAGGCCCTATCGGGCTTCCCGTAGAACGTCTTGAAGCACAGCTTCTAAGACGTTCTTAACTATTCCACTGTCTCTTAATTTCATGGTAAGCATCCCATGGGTTTTCTGCTTGAATAATTGGACGTCCAACAACAATATAGTCAGATCCAATTTTATGAGCTTCTTGTGGCGTCATGACCCGTTTTTGG
>NZ_KQ969690.1:456452-458119 GCF_001578955.1 Streptococcus parasanguinis | reverse complement strand
TTTTGGTCGCCGATTTCAGCTCCAGCAGGACGAATCCCTGGTGTGACACAGACAAAGTCTGATGAAGTGGCATCCTTGATCAAGGCTACTTCATGGGCTGAACAGACAACACCATCCAAGCCTGCTTCTTGGGCCTTGCGAGCATAATTAACTACAGATTCTTGGACTGTTGTTTGGATGTTTTGGCAATCACGCATGTCTTCTTCACTGGTAGAAGTCAACTGGGTCACGGCTACCAACTTAGCCCCTTCACCAAGAGCTGCCTTGGCTTCGCGCATCATCTCTACACCACCAGCTGCGTGAACTGTCACCATATCTACTCCGAAAGTCCCCAGTACGGACATGGCTGATTTGACTGTATTTGGGATATCATGCAATTTTAAATCAAGGAAAATGCTGTGTCCAAGCCCTTTGAGGTAATGTACAATTTCAGGACCAACTGCATAGAAAAATTCCATTCCGATTTTTACAAATAATTTTTCGTCTTCTGGAAAATGCTCTAAAAAGTTTTTGACATCCTCGAAAGCTGGGAAGTCAAGGGCGATAATAGGACGTTGTTCACGCATGGATTACTCCTTTTTTGATTGATCATTTTGTCTACAAAAAAACCTTGCCAGAGGCAAGGTTACAGGAAAATTAGATAGGAACAACTACCATGATTCACCGTCTAGACCTTAGGAGCCTCTCTGGACTGCTTTAAAGGTTTTTATTTATTGTAGTACGATATTTGGGAAAAGTCAAGGATTTACAGTAGATTTTCCCGTACATGTTTTCGGAAGTTCTCAAGGGTGTCAATACCGTAGCGATCCATGACTTGTGGCAGATCTTCGATGATGGTTGGACAAGCATAAGGATCAGTGAAATTAGCAGTTCCAACTCCAATCGCAGAGGCCCCTGCAATCATCATTTCAATGGCTGCTTCTGCTGAATCGACACCTCCCATTCCGATAATCGGAAGTTTAGTGGATTGGGCAACCTGGCGGATGAGTTTTAATGCAACTGGGAAAACGGCTGGACCCGACATACCTCCGGTTCCATTGGCAATGATGGGCTTACCAGTCTTGAGGTCAAAGCGCATGCCCACCAAGGTATTGATCATGGTTAAGCCGGTCGCCCCTGCATCCTCTGCTGCTTTTGCGACCTGCGTGATGTCTGCCACACTAGGCGTTAACTTGACATAGACAGGGACGGAGGACACTTCTACCGCTGCTTTCACAGCCGCATAGGCCAACTCAGGAACCTGCCCGATTAAGAGGCCGTTGTTCCCATGGTCTACGTTTGGACAAGAGATATTGAGCTCAATGGCCTTGACATTTGGTGCTTGCGAGATCTTCCTAGATACCGTTGCATACTCTTCATTGGAGAAGCCAGCTACATTGGCAATAATCGGTAGGTCTGGATAATGTTGGGCCAACCAAGGAAGTTTTTCCGCCAGGACCACGTCTACCCCTGGATTTTGGAGCCCAATGGCATTGAGCATGCCTGCAGGCGTCTCAGCAACTCGTGGAGTCGAATTTCCGAAGCGAGCCTCCGCAGTCGTCGCCTTGATCATGATGGATCCAAGCAGGTCTAAGTCATAGTATTTGGCATATTCCTGACCAAAGCCAAAACAGCCAGATGCCGGAATAATCGGGTTTTTCAAGTCTAAACCAGGTAAGGATACGGCT
>NZ_KQ969690.1:455005-456254 GCF_001578955.1 Streptococcus parasanguinis | reverse complement strand
CCAGGTAAGGATACGGCTAGTCGATTTGCTGTCATAAGGTCCTCCTGCATCACAATCGTACCGGTTTCAAAGACCGGTCCGTCTTCACACACGCGCTTATTAGCTGCTTGGCTTTCATTTTCCAAATGCACTACACAGGCGTAGCAAGCACCCATCCCACAAGCCATACGCGATTCCATAGAAATATAGGCGCGGGGATGATCATGGAATTTGGTATTGACATATTTGAGCATGCCAGGTGCTCCACAAGAATAGATAGCGTCAAACTCCTGGTCCATCTGATCAATGACCGTAGAGACATAGCCCTTAGTGCCATAAGTCCCATCGTCTGTCGTTACAGTGACATGAGCCACCTGAGAAAGCTCTTCTTCCAAAATGACGGCTTCTTTGGTCGAAAATCCGACAACCACTTCAACTTCCACCCCTTGCTCATGGAGTTGTTTGGCCACTTGGACCAAGGGAGGAACACCGATCCCGCCACCAATGATCAAGACTTTCTGACCTTGACCGAGATTGGTGAGATCAAAGCCATTTCCCTGAGGTCCCATCACGCTGAGTTTGCTACCGATTGGCAATTGGGAAAAGATAGCTGTCCCCCCACCTTCGATGCGGTAGATTAAGCGACAAGTCTGTGTCTCAGGATCAATCTCAGAAATTGAAATCGGACGGCGAAGGAGCTTGGACCCATCAGGGACGCGGATATGAAGGAATTGACCTGGCAGCATCTGAGCCACCATTTCCCCTTTTAAGATCATAGAATAGATGCGAGGAGCGATCTCCTCTTGAGCAACCAGCTCCATCTCTTCCATCATGATTTTGCCAAAGCGTTTTTTACAACTGTCACTGACCATTGATATCCTCTTCTTTCTTTCAGCAAAAAAGACCTCGCAAAAGCAAGGCCCTACAAATGATCAGCTAGACACCGTCCGCTGATCTTTTTTCTGTCTTTCCTTGCAGGCCTCTCTGGACCTCTTAAAGGTTAAATTTGTCTCATTATATCGCGCTCCTTCTCGCTTGTCAAGTAAAATCAGTAACTCAGGAAACTTTACGGGGGTCAAAATCTTCTGGGATCGGTTTGATGTATTGCATGGCGATTCGGTTCTCCGGTTTGCGATCGACTAGATAAAGAACCAGTAAAAAGAGCCATTCCAACGGTTTCATCAGGTAATAGATCAGGTCCATAGCCCATTTTTTCTTGATATGTTTAGCAAAGGGATAGCCATAGCGGTCGTAATTGCGACGCAAGAAG
>NZ_KQ969690.1:452683-454985 GCF_001578955.1 Streptococcus parasanguinis | reverse complement strand
ACCGTGGCGGACACCCATCCGCTGGGGCTTGACAACTTTTTCATGCCCACCAGCCGCAACCGTACAGAGATAATGCTCATCAATGATGAGATTCTGAGGAGGGATCTTCTGTGAGAAGGCCCAGTCAGCTGTATTGGTCCAGGCCTTGATCATATAATCCGGTTGCTGCCCAAAGAGCATGAGAACGAGGACAACGAGAGCAAGCGTCGGAAGGGCAAGCAGAACCGCTAGCCAAGGCCAGTTACGTGACTTGTTTAAGAGCTGATGGAAATACTGAAGTAGACGATTCTCATAGGTGATATCTGTTCGATCTTCCTGCCACTCCCTGATGCGAACCCATAAAAGATGGATGGAATAGATCAGTAAGAAAAAGGTATGAAAACTTGCTACCTGCAGTTGATTATCGAAAACTAAGAGAAGAACCACACCTCCTAGAATGCCACTGATGCAGAAGACATTTGCTAACGGCGAGAGTGAATTCGCATCCCGGTAGGAATAGATAATCAAGGCTAGTAAAGTAAGAGTTGCCAGTGTGAAGAAGGTCGGATAGGCGCCAGACCAGATCAGGGCATGCTTCTGAGAATTGACCAACTTCTCACTCCAATCGTAAAAAGTCATCTCCTTTACGATGTAAATGAAAATCGCTTCAAGAAAGCAACCAAAGAGACCAAACCAAAGAACAATGGTAGGCTGTTGCTTTTTCTTTTTGACAGGCTTAGGACTAGGTGATTCTTGCCTTTCTTTCATAAGGAATGCGTCATCTTCTCTTGTCCCTTTTCCTTCCTTTGGCCCTCTATCTTCAAACAAATCCGGATCTTTGAGAGCTTCTTCCTCTGCTTCTTTGAACTGGATGCTAGACCACCGACCGATCCCATAGATAATGACAAAAATATTGGGAACAAAAAGGGCTAAGGTCACACCATAGGGCAAAACCTCCATCGTAAAGGACACTATAGCAAGAAAACTAAATTGAATGAATGGATCCTTTATTGCATAGATCGACTCACTAACAACAAAATAAATGTAAAAAGCTAATAGAATCAGTGCATTGGTCACAAAATTGATCTGCAACAGACCGGCTGTGAAATGGGTTTCCAATTCCTTATCCTTTTTCTTATACCAGGAAACTAGTTTTTTCATAAGATCTCCTCAATCAATTTTTTACCATTCTATCAATCAGATCTCCCCTTAATCAAGGCAAAACTGTATTTTTCCAACAAAATCAGTCCCCAGATGGAGATTTTGTTTCCAATTTTCTATTTTTTAAATATTTGATCTAGCCTACTTCCTATTACCTCCCTCAGCCTGCATTATACTCTGATACAGTCCTTGAAAGACCACATTTTACGGGAAAATCGTGCTCTTTTATGTTAAAATAAAAGCATGAGAATACAACAATTACAATACATTATCAAAATCGTCGAAACTGGCTCTATGAATGAAGCCGCAAAACAACTCTTCATCACACAACCAAGCCTTTCCAATGCCGTTAAGGACTTGGAAAATGAGATGGGGATTGAAATCTTTATCCGGAATCCTAAAGGGATCACTTTGACCCGCGATGGGATGGAGTTCCTCTCTTATGCCCGCCAGGTGGTGGAGCAGATCGACCTCTTGTCCGAACGCTATAAAAATCCTGTGGGCTCTCGTGAGCTTTTCAGTGTCTCTTCACAGCACTACGCCTTTGTGGTTGAGGCCTTCGTTTCACTATTGAAGAAAAGCGACATGGAAAAATACGAGCTCTTCCTACGGGAGACGCGGACTTGGGAGATCATCGATGACGTCAAGAACTTCCGAAGCGAAGTTGGCGTACTCTTTTTGAATAGCTACAACCGGGATGTCCTCTCTAAGATGCTGGATGATAATCACCTGATTGCCACCCACCTCTTTACAGCGCAACCTCATATCTTTGTCAGCAAGACCAATCCTCTTGCCAAGAAGGAGATCGTTCACTTATCTGATCTGGAAGATTTCCCATACCTTAGCTATGACCAAGGAACCCACAACTCCTTCTACTTCTCAGAAGAGATCCTCTCTCAAGAGCATCATAAGAAATCCATCGTTGTCAGTGACCGGGCGACCCTCTTTAATCTCTTGATTGGTCTGGATGGCTACACCATTGCGACCGGGATCCTCAACAGCAATCTCAACGGAAATAACATCGTCTCCATTCCCCTTGATATCGAAGACCCAATCGAGTTGGTCTACATCAAACATGAAAAAACAGCTCTCTCAAAAATGGGAGAAAAATTCATCGAGTACTTGCTTGAGGAAGTGAAGTTTGATAAGTAAAAAAGAGGCT
>NZ_KQ969690.1:449474-452663 GCF_001578955.1 Streptococcus parasanguinis | reverse complement strand
AATTGTGAAAATACTTCCCCAATTTTCCCTTCAATGACCAGGTCTGCTTGCTTGTCTTGTGGGATACTGGTTTTATTGATGACAACCAGCTTCTTCCCTTGGAAATACTGGATCAAACTGGCTGCCGGGTAGACCACAAGTGAGGTTCCACCGATAATCAGCAGATCAGCCTCTTGGATAGCTTGAGCAGCTTGGCTAAAGACGTACATATCAAGAGGCTCCTCGTAGAGGGTCACATCAGGCTTGACCACCTTGCCACAGTTCAGGCAATGTGGAACCGGGCCTTCTAAAGCTAGAAAGGCATCTAAATCATAAAATCGCTGGCAACCCATACAGTAATTGCGGTCGGCGCTGCCATGGAGCTTCCAAACTTTTTTAGAACCAGCCATTTCATGGAGACTATCGATATTTTGTGTCACCACTGCCTTGAGCTTACCGGTCTCTTCAAGCCGAGCCAGATACCGATGGGCTGCATTGGGCTTGGCATCTGGGTAGAGCAAGTACTTCTTATAAAAGTCGAAAAAGTCCTCTGGATAGCGCTCAAACATGGTATGGGAGACCAATTGCTCGGCTGTCAAATGCCGTCCTACCTGAACGCTATAGACACCGTCTGAGCTTCGAAAATCAGGAATATTTGACTCCGTGGAAACTCCTGCCCCACCGAAAAAAACGATCCGTTGACTCTGATCAATCATCTCCTGTAGTTGAGCAAACTTATCCATCTACTTCTCCTTTAGTAGCTCTTCCATCACAGCATTGGCCTGATCAAAATAAAAGTTAACTTGATCATAATGAATGCCAGTGTAGCTTGCAAGGTCAATCAAATTCTTCATAAAATCCTGAGAAGAGAAACCAGTCGTCCGATGAAGCTCTTCCTCATCAAAGGGCTTGATCAAGTGGGCCAGGGGGTTGCGAACTGATTTTTCTAACTCCCGCAATTGTTGGGCCGCAACTTTGACGCTATCTGGCAAATCCAACTGCACAATCAACTCCGTCAAACTGGACGAATTGACCACACTTTCGCTGTGGAATTGCTGCAGGATAGGGTTGTCTGACGCATGTAGACTCTCGAATTTCCAACGGTCATAACTGGATTCTTTGGAGTTATAGATATAGTTGGTAATATCAGGAATTTTCAACTGAATCAAACGCATAAAGATCCGATAGATGGCTGGGCTAACAGCACGAACAAAGTCAATAATCTGCTCATTTCGCAACTTCGCCTCTAAGTCATAGAGGTAGTTGGCCAACAGCTCATCTTCTGGATCTTCATGCCAAAAAAGCTGAAAACCAGTTGCCTCTAGCAACTCGGTTCTCAACTTTTGATTCATGACGGGTTGGATATTGAGCTCTCGACGCTCCGCCATTAACTGTAGTAAGCTCACCAACAAATCCGGTACTTCTTCCTGCTGCTTGATAGAGCGCAGAGCCCGGCTGTAGTGATAATTTTGGAGATCGTAGAGCCATTCATCATGAAGGAATTTTGCCATTAGTCTGCAATCAAGGTCTCAAGACCAACTTTCATCATGTCAGTGAAAGTGTTTTGACGTTCTTCAGCTGTAGTGTCTTCATCTGGATTGACCAAACTGTCTGAAATCGTCATGATAGCAAGGGCATCTACATGGTGTTGAGCAGCAAGATAGTAAAGAGCTGCTGCTTCCATTTCTACAGCTTTCACACCCCATTTACCAAGCTCGATGTTCTTTTCACCGTAGTTTGAATAGAAGACATCTGATGACAAGACATTGCCGACGTGAGTCGTCATACCAAGGTCTTTGGCAATGTGGTAAGCCTTGTCTAAAAGATCAAAGCTAGCGATTTGTGGGAAATCGTATTGAGGCCAGTCGTTGCGGATGATGTTTGAGTTGGTTGCGGTAGCTTGTGCCAAGACCAATTCACGAACATGCACATCCTCATTCAAAGAACCAGCCGTTCCCACACGGATCAATTTCTTCACGCCGTAGTCGACAATCAATTCACGCGCATAGATAGAGATCGATGGCATCCCCATCCCAGTTCCCATAACAGAAACACGGTGACCTTTGTAAGTCCCTGTGTAACCAAACATGTTACGAACTTCGTTGAAGCAAACAGCGTCTTCAAGGAAATTCTCAGCAATAAATTTCGCACGAAGAGGATCCCCAGGAAGAAGAATTTTATCAGCAATTTCACCATGCTTAGCAGCAATATGGATAGACATAATTAAGATATAAAGGGCGACAGAGAACAAAGTAAAAATAGGAAACTGACGACGCATCGCAGATGCTAGACAGTTTATCTTTTTTACACAGTTCTCCGCCCGTATTCAGTTCAGAGAATACGGTTAACCCATCCTTTCTTTTTTAATTGAGTGATTTGAAAAGCTTTCCGCTCGTGTTCAAATCAGAACACGTGCTCTACCTTTCTATAAGATACCAAGCCCGTAAAAAGCACAGTGAAAATAGGGGATGGACGCAGCAAGTACTGGACTTGCAAGTCCATCGATCTTTTTCACACAGCTTTTAGGGCGGGTTCAATTGTAAGTTAGTTTTGAAAGTTAAGGCGATTCCGGGTACAATTTCAAACCCGAACTACCCATCCTTTCTTTTTTATTTATTTTGTTAATGAATCCAAAAATTCATAGAGTTTGGCATTCATTTCTCGATAATCGTAAGCACGAATGGCTTCGGGTTTTTGAACAAAGGTCAGGTTTTGGCTTTGATCTTCCAAAACAGCTTCACCGTCTGCAGCAATCAAGAGATCAACTGCTTCTGGATCAAATTCCAAGTGAGCTTGGAAGGCATAATGTTTCGGACTAAAGCGAATCATCTGACGTGGACACCCTTGACTAGTCGCAAGAACGACAGCATCTTCTGTCAATCCGGGCATATCACCATGCCAGTGACCAGTTTCAAGAGTTTTTCCAAACTCACCGACATGTGGATCTGTGAGTCCTTCAGGCGTCAAGGTCACAGGATAAACCCCAATCTCACGTTCCGGACTGTGCTCATACTTCGCTCCATAGGCAACAGACAGGAGCTGGGCACCAAGGCAGACGCCAACAATATAACGATCTGCCTTGATGGCTTTTTGAATCAACTCGATCTCTGCCTGAGGATCGTAGTATGGAAAAGCTTCTCGATCTTCATCTGGCGATTGAGGTCCTCCCATGACGATCAAAAAGTCGATCTCATCCACTGTCTCTGTAGG
>NZ_KQ969690.1:445744-449454 GCF_001578955.1 Streptococcus parasanguinis | reverse complement strand
CGTGGTCACCTGATGGCCACGCTCCTGCGCCCATTTTAGATAAGCGCCCGGTACTTCAAAGGTTTCATGCAGTACAAAATGTACCTTCATCATTTATTCTCCCATCTCTTTCGAATCACGTAAGACAGACCAGCCGCAAGTACAAGCGGGATTGTCAAATTCCAAGTTTGGCCTGTAAATCCAAGGCTCAGGGCAATGGCTGTCAGAGGAGCTTCTAGGGTTGTTCCTAAAAAGACTGTCGCTCCTAGTAACATCCCTAGAGCAGGATCCAGATGAATCCCAAGAACTGTCAAAAGCAAGGTCACTAGATAGCCAGATCCAATCCCTAAGGCAAATGATGGTGTCAAGGTCCCTCCATAGGCACCATTGCGCAAGAGGAGATAAACCAGAAGCCCCTTCACTGCAAGAGTCAGTGGAAGATAAGGAATCGACTGGCTAGACAAGAGGGCTTGCGCTAGTTCCTGGCCATTTCCCATAAAGATAGGGAAAAAGGTTACTAGGCTCCCCAACACTAGAAAGGCTAGAGGAAGAGCCCAAAGAATCGTCCCATCTTTCCGCCGTTTGTGACTAGCCCGCTTGGCGAGGAAAGCAAAGGCCAGAGCCAAGGGAGTGACTAAGAAAGCAATCACAATAGCCTGTAAGAAACTGCTAGCCGACCATGGGCCTGCGGACAGGTGATAAATGGCCTCCTGACCAACGATGGGCTGAGCAACCCAGGTGGCCAGATAAGTACTGGTCAAAACCAGTAGAAAGTTCTGCCAACTGTAGGCAAGTCCTAAGGTCTCAAAGACGAACAAGCTACTGGCAAAGGGGACCTGATAGACCGCAGCCAAACCAGCTCCAGCCCCACAGGCGATCAAGACTTTTCGCTCTTTGAGAGCTAGTGAGAACCCCTTCGCCAAACGACCAGCTAGAAGAGCCCCGACCTCACGTGGGGCTCCTTCTTTTCCGACCGATGCGCCTGCTCCAACAATTGCCACCTGCATCCCTGCATGAAGGAGGTGGGCTAAGGGCGCTGGATCCCTGTCTCCAGCTAAGTCAATTTGCTGGCGAATAGACAGGATCTGATAACGCTTTTGCAGGACATACCAGAAGCCAGCTGCCAAGCACCCAGTCACACACAAGACTAGAAATCTACGGAGACCTCCAGCTTCTTGAAATTGCTGGAGCAAATCCGAACTAGCTTGGCCAAAGGCCAGCTCTTGCACCCCTTCTAGTAGATAATGACAGGCAATTCCGACCAGACCTGTTCCTATTCCCAAGGATAAAGTAGCTAGAAGTAACCTCAGTCCGTAGGGCAGACTTTGGAGTCGTACTTTCATTGGATTAGAGTTCAGCAAGAATCGCTTTCAGCAATCCTTTGAAGTCGCCTTTGACGCGCTCTGTCACTTCTACTACTTCTTCGTGGTTGAGCTCTTCTTGGAAACCAGCCGCAAAGTTGGTAATACATGAAATACCAAGGACCTTCAAGCCAGAGTGTGCTGCAACGATGACTTCTGGAACAGTTGACATTCCGACAGCATCTGCGCCAAGCGTCTTATACGCACGGATTTCAGCTGGAGTTTCGTAGGTAGGACCTGTCACACCGATATAAACCCCATCATCCAATTTGATACCCAATTTATCTGCTACTTTATGAGCTGTCTCACGGTATTCAGGTGTGTAGGCTTTTGACATATCTGGGAAACGTGGACCAAAGTCATCCAAGTTTTCACCGATCAATGGGTTTTGACCAGTCATGTTGATGTGGTCTGTGATGGCCATCAAAGTACCAGGACCAAAGCCAATACCACCAGCAGCATTTGTAACAAGAACCCCTTCACAGCCCAAAACTTTCATGACACGAACTGGGAAAGTCACCACTTCTAGTGGGTTTCCTTCGTAGAAGTGGAAACGTCCTTGAAGGGCTAAAACCTTGCGTCCAGCAAGATCACCATAAACCAATTTACCAGCATGACCGACAACCGTTGAACGACCCCAGTTTGGAATTTCAGAGTAGTCTACCACGACTGGATTTTCGATTTCTTCAGCCAGTTCTCCAAGACCTGATCCAAGAATCAAGCCAAACTCAGGTGCTTCCATTCCTTTGCCTTTCAGAAAAGCAGCTGTTTCATTGATTTTTGCTAATAATGTCATTGCATATCTCCTTTATGATTTCCTTAAAAATTGGCCAATTTTGTCAAATGTATTGGCATTGCGAATGGTCAACAGACGGTAATCCGGCATTTTGAGGACTTGTTTGTGGTAAGCGGTCTTTGTATAGGTCTCTTCTGAGTATTTGCCCCAGTAGATCCCAAGTCTTCCACGATGGATGATTTCATCACCGAGCGAAAAAGAGGAGACCAGCTCCCAGACAGCATCCTGATTGAGGCCTTCTGTGTAAAAGAGAACATCCTTGCGGGCCAGATTCTCCTGCCACCAGGCTGGTAGAGCAGCGAGATCTTGCGCATAGTCCTCAGCTGAAAAGAGAGAAAAAGACTGGATAAAGGGATAGCGATCACGAAAGAAATGTCCCAGCAAATCTACCAATTCTGCTTTAGAAGCAGCAGATTCAAAGAAGATATTGCCACTATTGATGTAGGTCTCTACCCCATCCAGCCCGATCGTTTGAAGCTCCTCTCGAAGCTCTGCCATCACGACCTTGTTTTTCCCGCCAACATTGATCCCTCTTACGAGGAGAGCGAAGCGTGTCATCTTAGTTCAATTTGTCTAAGAAGCTTTCACCGATCATGGCTTTTTCAACACCAAAGTTATCTGCAATCGTTGCAGAGATATCAGAGAAATGTCCGACTGGAATCAAGCCACTACCTTTGAAGGATGGGCTATAAGCCAAGAATGGGATGTATTCACGCGTATGGTCTGTACCAGCGTAAGTTGGGTCGTTACCATGATCAGCCGTAATCATCAAGAGATCGTCTTCACGCATGGCTGCGATGATTTCTGGCAAACGCTCATCGAACTCATGCAAGCAATCGCGGTAGCCGTGCGCATTGCGACGGTGTCCGTAAAGAGCATCAAAGTCTACCAAGTTGGTAAATGAGAACCCTTCTTGGAACTCAGGAAGTCCCATGGTCTTAATCAAGGTATCCATACCGTGGCTATTTGATTTGTTGTGCCCCATATCGTGGTTGATACCAGCTCCGTTGAAGATATCGTTGATCTTACCAACTGCATAAGTATCGATACCGGCTTCGTTCAACTTGTCCAAAACAGTTGGCGCAAATGGTGATACAGCTAAGTCACGACGGTTGGCTGTACGTGTGAAGTTGCCTGGTTCCCCAACATAAGGACGAGCAATGATACGTCCTAGAAGAGCTGGACGTTCCAAAGTGATGGAACGAGCGTATTCACAGATACGGTACAACTCATCCAAAGGAATGATGTCTTCGTGAGCTGCGATTTGAAGCACAGGGTCTGCTGATGTATAAATGATCAACTCACCAGTTTCCATTTGACGTGGACCAAAGTCATCGATGACCGCTGTACCAGAATAAGGTTTGTTGGCTTCACGGATGACCTTACGTCCTGAGAATTCTTCAATTTTAGTCAAAATTTCTTCAGGGAAACCATTCCAGAAGGTATCAAAAGGTTCTGTAATGTTGAGCCCCATGATTTCCCAGTGACCAGTCATGGTGTCTTTCCCAAGAGAGACTTCTTGCAATTTTGTCGCATAACCAGTTGGGTTGCTTTCAGCTGGCACCGTCTTCAAT
>NZ_KQ969690.1:444147-445577 GCF_001578955.1 Streptococcus parasanguinis | reverse complement strand
TAAGCCGACGGTTTTAGAGATGTGGCCCAATGTATCAGATGCTCCATCTGGAACACCTGCATTGACAAAGTTATTGGCATCTGGTGCAGCACCGATCCCAACTGAATCCAGCACAACTAAGTGCATGCGTTTAAATTTCGACATATACTGCCTCTTTCCTTTATTAAACTAGCTATATTATACCAAATCCCTATAAGAAGAGAGCCGTGTTAGATCCGGCCCCTCTTTGGAGAAACCTATTTTTCAATGATGACAGGGCCATCTGGTGTCCCTACAATCACTTTTGAAATCATGTTCAAGAATAAACCATGCTCTACAACCCCGACGGTGTGATCCAGTTCATTGGCTAGAGCTTGTGCATCCTCGATCACCTTGAGATCCAAGTCAATAATGAAGTTGCCTTGGTCGGTTACAAATCGTTGATCTTCCGAAAGACGGAAAGCAGGATGGTAGCCTTTTTGCTCAAAGTGACGGAAAAGATTTTCAGCCCCGTATTGTACTACTTCCACTGGAAGTTTGAAAGCCCCAAGAGTTGCAACTTGTTTGGATTCATCCACGATCCAAATGCAGTCTTTAGAATTGGTTGCGACGATTTTTTCCATGAGGAGAGCACCACCGCCACCTTTGATCCCATTCAATTGAGGATCCACTTCATCTGCGCCATCCACTGTCACATCGACCACTTCGACATCGTCGATAGCCTTGAGCGGGATGCCTAAACTTTCAGCCTGATCATAGGTCACACTCGAAGTTGTGACAGCTGTGATCTGCAAGCCTTCTTCCTTGATGCGACGACCCAATTCAGCCACAAAATAATAAGCAGTTGACCCTGTACCGAGACCGACAATCATGCCGTCTTTGACAAACTCAGCCGCTTTAATTCCTACCTGTTCTTTTAGGTTTACCATCATAGACCTCCTTTTATATTCTATTACAGTATAGCATATTCTGAAAGAGATTTCACTAATTATTTGAAAACCTTTCCAGTTTTAGTTCTAAAAGCAAAACCTTGCCCGTCTGCTGACTTTACGATAGAATAGAGATGAATCTACAGGAAAAGAGAAATGACATGATTACTAAAGAATTTGATACCATTGCTGCCATCTCTACTCCTCTCGGTGAGGGGGCTATCGGTATCGTCCGCTTGAGCGGGACAGACAGCTTTGCCATTGCGCAAAAGATCTTCAAAGGGAAAGATTTGGCCAGCGTGGCTAGCCACACCCTCAACTACGGTCATATCGTAGATCCAGACAAGAACGAGATCCTCGACGAAGTCATGGTTGGAGCCATGCGCTCGCCGAAGACCTTCACCCGTGAGGATATCATCGAGATCAATACCCACGGTGGGATTGCGGTGACCAATGAAATCCTGCAATTGGTGATCCGCGAAGGCGCTCGATTAGCTGAGCCTGGGGAATTTACCAAGCGGG
>NZ_KQ969690.1:439545-443945 GCF_001578955.1 Streptococcus parasanguinis | reverse complement strand
AGCAACTAGACGGTTCCCTGTCTGACCTCATCAACAACACGCGCCAAGAAATCCTTAATACCCTGGCCCAGGTCGAAGTCAATATCGACTATCCTGAGTACGATGATGTCGAAGAAGCAACTACTGAGATCATCCGTGAAAAAACCAGTGAATTTGAAGCCCTCTTGACCAACCTCCTCAAGACTGCCCGTCGCGGTAAGATCTTGCGTGAAGGGATCTCTACTGCTATTATCGGTCGTCCAAACGTCGGCAAGTCCAGCCTCCTCAACAACCTCCTGCGCGAAGAAAAAGCCATTGTTACCGATATCGAAGGAACCACTCGGGACGTTATCGAGGAATACGTCAACATCAACGGCGTTCCCCTCAAACTAGTCGATACGGCCGGGATCCGTGAGACAGAAGACATCGTTGAGCAGATCGGTGTCGAACGGTCGAAAAAAGCCCTCAAGGAAGCTGATCTGGTCCTCCTCGTCCTCAATGCCAGCGAACCCTTGACTGATCAAGATCGCCAGCTCCTTGAAATCTCTCAAGATAGCAACCGCATCATTCTCCTCAATAAGGTCGACCTCCCAGAGAAGATCGAAATCGACCAACTGCCGGAAGATCATATCAAGATTTCCGTTCTGAAAAACCAAAACATCGATCAAATCGAAGACCGGATCAACGCCCTCTTCTTCGAAAATGCTGGGCTGGTTGAGCAAGATGCGACTTATCTTTCGAATGCTCGTCACATCTCCCTCATCGAGAAAGCTATTGAAAGCCTGCAAGCGGTCACCGAAGGCTTGGCCCTCGGTATGCCGGTCGACCTGCTTCAAGTCGACCTCACCCGCACCTGGGAAATCCTCGGAGAAATCACAGGGGATGCTGCTCCAGATGAGCTCATCACCCAACTCTTCAGCCAGTTCTGTCTTGGTAAATAAATCCATTTTAAGATCATATACTCTTAGAGACTTTCCTTAGGTGAGTACGGACGTCAGCGAACTTCGAAGAAGTTCCATGACTTAGTTTTGAATCTAACGTTTCAAAACTCCCGAGTGCTAGAAACATGATTGTTTCTAGCACTTTTCTCACAGCGGAAAGTCTCAAATATATCTTCCAAAATAGCATTTATTTTACAGCTATCGGATCACTCAGTTTATACAAAAGTATGTTCAAAATAACAAAAATGCGTATGTTTGCACACATACGCATTTTTTTGTTCTTATTTTGCTTGTTCTAAACGCTCGACGGTCTGATAAGCTTGGTAGATCAGGAAGAGCCCCGTAGCATTCAAGACTGGAATCGCAATCGGCAACTCGGTCACGATTTGTGAGAAGGGTGAATTGCCAACAAAATGGAGTCCAAATCCAGCTACTAAGTATCCCCAGCCTGCTAGACGTAAATCCTTGCGTCCTCTGCTTGCTTGGACAATCAAGAAGAGTCCCAGCATGACAAGTCCTGTGTAGACCCAGTGAGACATGGGAGCATTGGCCACACGACCAAGAATCCCTGACACCGTGTAAGAGAAACCTTCCGGCAGATCCTGACGGATATAGGCAAAATCCTCCACGATCTGGAAACCAAGACCAGAGGCAATCGCCAAGAGGAAGATCGACTTGATGCGACGAACACTGAACAAATAGAGGACAAAGAAGATCGGGATCAACTTAAAGGGTTCCTCAAAGAGTGGCGCAGCGATGGCACTCTCGTACTGGTTCCAAAAGTCGCTATTTGGAGCGATCGCTTGAATCATGTCATGGAAATAGGTATTAGCAAAGCTAGACAACCAACCGGCAACAAAGCCCCCACCTAATAGAGAAAAGAGAACCGGTACCCAAGACAACTTCCACTTTTTGGAAAAATGAAAGAGAGCCCAAACAGCAGGAAGCGCATAGACCAAAAGGATCAAGGTCGAAAGTCCCACAATCCCGTACTGGCTACCAGACATCCAGCCTTCCGTCAGCGACTGGGTCTCATAGGCTAGGCCAATCGCTAACATGAGTAAATACAGAAACAAAATCGATTTGCGTTTCATAAAAGACCTTTCTATGGTGAAATGAAAAAGGCTGGAAGCCCAGTCTTTTCCGTATACTATCATTGTAACAGGATCAGCTTAAAAAAACAATAAACTGAGTCCTCAAATCCAGTGCCTACTTCAATACGGCTAGGATCTGGCGAATCATGTCTGGATCCCCATCAGGCAATGTCACCGTTTCAGCATGGTCCAAGATCCCTTGGGTAAATTGCGTCATAAACTCTTCACTATTGAGCTCATCCGCAGACTGTTGCCAATGACTCGGAACAGGATAGATCGTCACCGTCCCATCACCGTTGGATGCATAAGTGATATTTCCTTCAGCTGAATAAGAACCAAACAGATGGCGCACATCTTTTGGATAATCAACGCCCAAGCCACCATTATAAATTTTTGTTCCAGCTGCACTATTTGAAATATTTAATTCTGATGGCACGTTCTTGATCACATAAGCCCAGACACGCGCAGCTTCGACCTGAGCATCGGTGTAGCCTGGATAATCATTCTGATCCGCCTTCTTCGAAGATTTAACCTCGCCATCCGGGCGAGTATTCCACTTCTTGGCCTTACTGGTCTTTGTCGTACTACTGCTATCGTCTGTATCTACTTGCTCCCGATCTTTCGGTTGCTCTTTCTTGCGATAGTAGAAATTGTCATCATCGCCATAAGCTGGTGACTGACCAGCCCAGATCCGATCCTTGGACTTATCCGAAACATCGTCTTTGCCCGCTTTCTGACCTTTTGGAAGGAGCAAAAGACCGTAGCCTCCAACACCCGACTTAGCACTAACCGTCATCTCAGCAATCTGGTCCTTCTGCTTAAAGCTCGATGCATCAAGCTCGACATCCTCGCTGACCAAGCCCTTGTCATCAAAGACCAGCTCATTGCCACGACCATCGATCCAAGTCCCCTTGATACTCGAGTAGTCCTTAGCCTTGATGGCTTTCAAATCCATACCAGACTGTTTCTTTTCCGAAGTGCTGGTCTGCTTGGTATCCGAACTCTTAGGCATCACCGTCCTCTGAGGACGACCACAGGAAGCCAAGACCAAAGCAGAAAGCACAATTACCAAACCTTTTTTCATATCAATCTCCCTTCACATACCTACTATTTTAGAAAAATAAGAAAAGAGAGTCAAAAAAAAGTGGAGGGGAGAAATAAATTAATGACATAAAAGTCTGTAAAATTATGATTTGAATTTCTCAAGAAAAAGAAGCTCAATGTAACAAGCTTCTATACCATCATCTTTTATTTTTCTTATTTTGGGACCATTCGAAACAACACAGCTCTATAACTAGGAAACATTAATACTATCAACTCCACACATCCCACATAAACAGTTTCCCTTATGTTTTTTAATATTCTTCAAAACTAAATCTTATACAAATTATTTAATTTTTCTAACTCTAATATATTCATACATACTTCTACTCCAGTAACTCCCCCCTTGCTATGAATAAATCCACAAGAAAACACAATCCTCTCCTTACTCAAAATATTTGACAATACTACTAATGCTTCTAAAACATAATCCTCTATGGCAATAAAACTATTATTTTCATCTTTAAAAAACTTTATAAATCCAATATCCTTACACCTATCACCAAAATAAAACCTAAGTGATTTTAAATAATATTCAAAAAACACATCACTCTCCATAGAAAACCCCTTCATTTTTAAAATATTCTGTTATATCATACAAAAAATAAGTTTTGGGACCATTCGAAACAACACAGCAAGTTAAAATAAGGCTTTGTCCGTATCCAACTTGAAAAAGTGTGCACCGATTCGGTGCCTTTTTTGTGCCTTGTTTTATTTATCCCTAATCAGTCATTATATTAACTACATTTTACTCCTTCCTTCTTCAAAAATCAATTCATTATGTGGAGACATTCCATCTATTTTTAACTTTAAATTTACAAATTAACTCGCATTCACGAGCTTCTTTAGAAGGTGGATAAGCTCCTTTTTATAAAACATTTCTCATTTATTTTCTGTAGAGACTTTCCGCTGTGAAAAAAGTGCCTTAGGCTCAAGAATTAGTCACGTAACTTCTACGATTTCTAGTAACCAAAAAATTTTTTTGAGCTAATCATTGTCAATTATGTACTTTATTTAAGGGAAAACTAAAAATTTTTAAATTGTACATTTTGACAATGAACCTGAAACTATAAATTTTTCAAATGTACATTCATACAAAAACACGGCTCATGAATCATGGCCGTGTTATGTTTTACTTAAGCTAGTTAACTAATTCTCTCATATTTACTTATCTTTTATCTGCTTTAAGTACTTTATCTCTTTTAGAATACTAAAAATATAGAAACTAAATAAAACTACACCAAAAAAAGATAAAACAGAGAGATCGAACGTAAGTTTTTCTCCC
>NZ_KQ969690.1:437102-439151 GCF_001578955.1 Streptococcus parasanguinis | reverse complement strand
AAAAAAATGTACAAATCAATTTCTTAGATTTGATAATATGATGAACTATAAAATATACAAAATACCAATCCAGAATAATGTACAAAAAAAGTACATTTCTTAAAGAATGTACTTTATGCTTCTAATTCAGTTGTATCAATGGTTTAGCTCTAGTTTAGTCAATTGTACATAAATTTTTAGTTTTTGTTCGCTAACGTCCGTCCTCACCCAAGGAAAGTTTCTAAAGAGGGATTTCTATTCAATTAGAAAATCCCTCATCGTCATAAATTATGTCCCCTGCCGGAATCGAACCAGCAACTACTCCTTAGGAGGGAGTTGTTATATCCATTGAACTAAGGGGACCGATAAAAAAGAAGCGAGATCACTCCCGCCTCCTTGTTCGTCTTAACGACGGATTTCTTTAATACGAGCTGCTTTACCTTGCAATGCACGAAGGTAGTACAATTTCGCACGACGTACTTTACCGTAACGTACAACTTCAATCTTCTCTACACGTGGAGTGTGTACTGGGAATGTACGTTCAACACCGACACCGTTAGAGATTTTACGAACAGTGTACATTTCAGTGTGTCCTTGACCTTTACGAGCGATAACAACGCCTTCAAAGATCTGGATACGTTCACGAGTTCCTTCGACAACTTTCGCGTGTACACGAACAGTGTCACCAGGACGGAATGCAGGGATATCAGTACGAAGTTGACCTTCAGTCAAGCTTTGGATTAATGGATTCATTTTATTCTCCTATCTTCGTCAATCTTGAGGGACCTCCCTCAGCGGATAAACTGTATTTTTGTGCTTCCATTACGCACAGAAACTATCATATCAGATAATTTCAGGTTTGTAAAGCTCTTTTCTCTACTTTTTCGCAACTTTTTGACCGGAATAAATGCTCCACTCTTTTGGTAGGCAATAGGCGATAGCACAAGCGATGACAAAGAAAGGAAGATTGGCATAGCCAAAAACTTCTCCTCCAATCAAGATCGGTGCGAGCAAGGTCGTCGTCGCACTGCCAAAGACACTGGCATAACCGATAGCGGCCACGACTAAGACTGGTAGACCTAACATCGGAGCAAGAAAGACTCCAAGTGTAGCTCCGATCGCAAAGAGCGGGGTCACTTCTCCTCCTTGGTATCCAGCAGAGATCGTCACCACGGTAAAGAGGAGCTTCAAGATCCAGTCATAACTCTGCGCACTGCCCTGATGAAAAGCTACATCAATCAGATTGGTTCCAAGTCCACTGTATGTTCCGACCTTGGTCAGCTGGAGGGTCAAGAGGACCAAGCTAAGTCCAGCCCCTATAAGCGCAATCCGGATATAAGGATTAGGAAAAACTTGAGCGACCGTTTTCTTCAACCAGGAAAGGCTAACTGCAAAGAGTTTCCCAGCGAGTCCAAAAGCTAGGCCAAGAAGGGCAACTTTGATCAAGGTCTCTGGTGTCCAGCTCAGCGTTTCTCTTAGTGGCACAGCAAATTTTTCCAAGCCAAGGGCATGCGAGGTGAAGCTAGCCACGATCGAGGCGATGAGGGCAGGATAGAGAGCCATCAACTGCAACTCCCCAACTGTCAAGACTTCAAGGGCAAAGAAGGTTGCTGCCAGTGGCGTCTGAAAGAGCCCCGCAAAACCGGCTGCCATCCCAGTCATGAGAAAGATACGCGAAGCATCTGGAATCTTGATATGACGGGCAAAACGATGCGAAAGGGTCGCTCCGATCTGAACCGCTACACCTTCCCGACCGACCGAACCACCAAAGAGATGGCTCATCCAGGTCGTCAGCATGATCAAAGGTACCAAGACCAAGGGGATTTTCTCCTCACGCGCGTGTCCGACATCAAAGATGAGGCCCATCCCTTTTGAAGCCTTGCCACCAAAACGTTTATAAAGATAAACGATGACAAGCCCCGCTAAGGACAGGAAAAGAATCAAAGGCCAGTGCTGGCTTCGGAAATCGCCAATCAGGAGAAGACCTTGTCCAAAAATCATATCAATGGCACCGACCAAGAGACCAATGAAAAGAGCCATCCCTGTTAGGACCACATACTGTTGTACTTT
>NZ_KQ969690.1:435322-436089 GCF_001578955.1 Streptococcus parasanguinis | reverse complement strand
TGGAAGCTCTCCATCACCGTATGTATAGGTCGCTACCACTGCGATATCCGCATCAAGGAAGTCCTCCGCATCCACAGTTGTACACTCATCCACATCTACTTCGACACCAAGATCACGGAATTTGTCCGCTACGATATCCGCAATTTCTTCAGTATTTCCAGTCATACTAGCAAAAACAATCTTCGCTACAGTCATAATTTCCTCCCAAAAGCTATTTCCCGTATTATACCACTTTTTCAAGCATTTTGCACGAAACCTTTCCCGATAAGGTGAAAGAAGGGACACATTTCAAGAATTTGGACCGATTCAACCTAATCACCCTCGTTTTCCTCTTGAATTGCTTTAATCGTTCAATTATTATCCGTTTTTCTTCTCCAACTCGTACTCCTCTTCAATATCTTTAATACGCTGGATTTCTTCATCTAGTTTTTTATTAAATTCAGATTCAGTCTTATATGGATATGAAAAACGGCTCCAGGTGTACCACTTCAACCCATCTTTCCCTTTAAAATACCATTCAAGTTTGATCGGTAAATAATCTTGATTATAGGTGATCCGAACTTTGGAAAATTGATTCTTTTCATTTAAAACTTTGGCTTCAAAATCAGGTGTCTTCCCTTCCTTCACTAGAGATTTAGTAATCAACGATTTCGGATCTCGCTCAATAACAAAGTTTGATTTTTCGATCTCTTCTTTTGAAACTTTTAAGTTCAAAATTGCGGAAGTAATATTTCGGTATAAGTCTCTATGATACCTATCGGATGGTT
>NZ_KQ969690.1:432444-435024 GCF_001578955.1 Streptococcus parasanguinis | reverse complement strand
TTTAAATTTATTATACTCTTCCTCTTTTTCTTTTTCTGACATTCCTTTTGTTTTTCGTTGCCATGCTTCATAATCTTCATGTCCTCCTTTTCTTACAATATCCGCAAATTGACCTACATGTCCTGTATCTTTATCCACGTCACCCAGATCAGATTCTGAATGAAATTGTTTTTTTGCTTCAGATCGAGTGGCTGGCTCAGGAGTACCATCCACATCAAGCATTCCATGTTTACCTTTGTAAAACTTAGTAACATCTGAATTTTGACCTTTTGAAGGACCATAGTTGAAGGATTCCGTATTGGCAATTTCCCTAAATTCATCATCAGAATATGCGCTTAGATCTGAGTTATAGCTACCATCTGCTAGTTTATGTTTATCATAGGCATCCCATTGGCTATCAAACTCGCCGGTGTCTATATTCACAATAAATTCCACCATCCGTGCATTGTTCAAATCTTTTCCTTTAGCTGAATTGCCCTGAGGGACTTGAACCTTCATATTATAGGGACGTTTGAAGCCATCTTTTGGATTAAAGCGATTATGGTAGTTAGAGCCGGTTGTGTAATCAAATTCAATATTATTTTCTTTACCATATGCTAATAGCTTTTCGTAATCAGTTGCGCCTTCGTAGTGATTGCGAATATAGTAAATTGCTTGGCGATCCAAATAGTAGCGGAAGAAATGAACTTGCTGCCTAAGTAAATCTTTTTTGTAATTAAGATGTTTATCACCAAATGCTTTTACAACATCACGTCTGAAATACATGTTGAAATCACCGTGTGGTGCTAGGTTCTCTGAAATCTTATGCGTTTTGCTTGTCAAATGCATAAACTGATTACCATCCGTTTCTGCACCTAATTGCTTAAGAACAAGTTCTATTTTCGCTTTTGAATCAAGTTTACTAGCAGCATACATCTCTGTATAAATATCTGATCCAATCTCCTTGGTTTCTGCATACAAAGCATCTCTCCTTGCATTTAACTCACTGGCTGTCTTGACATCAGTAGTTCTTTTTGAAACACTTTTAACATAGGCTTTGATAGCATCCTTATCCCAGCCATCTTTTTCTTTAAGGTTCACAGATTGTTCACGTAATCCCGTAAGAAATTTGTTATATTCGAACGCTGTTACATCCTTTGGTTTCTTTGGCAAATATTCATTTTCAAACTCTTTATTCTTAATCGTTTCATTTACGAGATCTGACCAGGATAAATCCTTTGGAATAGAATACATTCCAGTATTTGGATTCCACGCTACGTTAATTTGATTGACAGCTATTTGAATAGCTTGGGCTAAGACATCAATTTCCCAGAAGATACTTGGCGATGATGCATTAAACGCTCTGAGTTTATTTAATTTTTCTTGTAGTTTATTTTTAGTAGCTTTAAAAATACTTTCTAATACGTTTAATCCTTGAATCCTTTGTAATCTCTGCAACCGTTGAAAATCTCCAGCACTAGTCGATTTACTAGCAGCAATTTCATTGATCTCTGCATGAAAGATAGCAATCATCCGATCACACTGTTCAATATCAGAAACCAACTTTTCTTCCTGTAAGTCCTCGTCAGCCACCTCCGAACGATAGGATGCTGGAAGCTTCTTCACACTTTCTTGTGTAGCTTCTACTAAAGCTACACCGGCCTCCTTCAATGGCTGGACAACACTTGTCACAAAGCTTCTAAAAGAGTCGTAAGCTTGGCCAGACAAGCGCGAGGCAGAATTTTCTATTTGAGTTAATGATGTTTCTAGTGATTCATAGGCTTTCAATTGTTGCTCAATCATCGTACCTGTGCTACTAGCTTGGCTATCCAAACTACCTCGATAAACTTCGATTCCCATCGTCACACTCCTTTTCAATCATTAATTTTTTCCGTTCATGATAGATATCATTTAAATCATCTTCGACTTTTCTTTTTTGAATAGCTAATTCATCCAGCTCTTCTAAATAACTATTTGAAATTTTTCGCGATTCATGAAGAAATTCCTCTTGAAGTTGGTCAAAAAAATTTCTAGAGGAAGGATAGGATTCAAATGCATCCCATAAATAACGGTGCGCATCAGAGCTATAGCCCTCAAAGCGGTTCAACTCATCTTCCAGATTTCTTTTTTCTCTTACAATTTCTCTTTCTTTTTGGAAAAGTTGGTCTTCTTGTCTTCTTAATTCCGATAGTTGTTGATCGTGATTCATCTTCCTACTCTCTCAAGCTATTGCATGCTCGCAGCAGTCGCTTCATCTACCGCTGTAAATCCATTTGCAACAGTTTGAAGATTGGTCCCGATTGATTCAATCGCCGCTGCAATTTCTTCTGCTTTGGTTTTAGCAGTATCAATGGCTTGATGGGCCGCATCATTACCAGATAGTTTGGTTTGTTCATCTTTTGAAGCCGAGGCAACTCCCGAAAGTGCATCTCCACTACTTTTTAAAGAAGCCGCTAACTCTTGTGCCGTCTCAGCATTACTTTTAATTTCAATCATCCTAGTCCCTCCCATACTAAATCTATTCATCCATTCTACCAAAATATTGATCTTCTGTAAAACCGCTTCCATAGCTCCTAATTAGTGATAAATGCTTGCTGGATG
>NZ_KQ969690.1:430794-431753 GCF_001578955.1 Streptococcus parasanguinis | reverse complement strand
TGATCAAGATCGACCACCACCCAAATGACGATGCTTATGGCGATCTGCTCTGGGTTGATACTGAGTCTAGCTCTACCAGTGAGTTAATTGCATTTTTTGCAAAGGAATTGGAGCTCGAACTTCCTGTAAGTGCTGCGCGTCTTCTCTATGCTGGGATTGTCGGCGATACAGGTCGCTTCCTTTATCCTGCTACTTCGACTCGAACCTTTGAGATCGCTGCCTATCTTCGAAGCATTCCCTTTGATTTTACAGCACTTGCTCGTCAGATGGATACGATCAATCTCAAAACTGCTAAGCTTCAAGGCTATGTTTATGACCATCTCGAAATCGATGAACATGGCGCTGCGCGTGTGACCCTGACACAAGAGCTCTTGAAGAAATTCGATCTACGTGATTCAGAGACTGCTGCAATCGTCGGAGCTCCTGGACGCATCGATACCGTGTCTGTTTGGGCTATCTTTGTCGAGCAGGCCGACGGTCACTTCCGTGTCCGGATGCGTAGCAAACGAAAAGTGATTAATGAAATTGCTAAACGCCATGACGGTGGTGGTCATCCACTTGCTAGTGGTGCCAACTCCTATTCCCTTGAAGAAAACGACCAAATCTACCAAGAGCTACAAGAAGTGGCTCGCACAAACAAAGACTGAGAACGGTTTCTCAGCCTTTTTTATTCCATTTCTGGGGTTTTCATTTGTCATTTCTTGTGGTAAAATAAAGCTAGCAAAATTATAAGGAGACTTATTATGGAAAAAAATCGTTTGTTTATCATTATCTCTGCTGCAGTAGCGATTCTTAGCTCTTTCTTGCCGTGGGCAAGCCTGAATGCTGGTGCCTTTGGTTCATACAGCGTGAATGGTCTTAACGGAGATGGATGGTTCATCCTTATCTTAGCAGTCGTTGCGCTTGTTCTTGCTTGCTTGAGCGATGTGAAAGCTTCATTGCCAAAAGGGTTGGCAATT
>NZ_KQ969690.1:427875-430651 GCF_001578955.1 Streptococcus parasanguinis | reverse complement strand
TTCATTGCCAAAAGGGTTGGCAATTGGTGTTATCGTCTCAGGTGCTATCGCAACTGTCGTTGCATTGATCGATGTATTTGGTGTGAACAAGTACACTGCTAATTTCAATGGCTATGGCGTTTCAATCGGCTTTGGGTTGATCCTTGCTTTGATCGCATCAATCGCTATTGTTGTGACTGGTCTCTTGGCGATGTCAGGTGGTAAAATCACTAAAGGAACCTTCGAAGAGCTTGCTGAATCTGGTAAAGGATTTGCCCAAACAGTTGGACGTGTGACAACTTCTACTGTAAAAACTGCTGTAAATGAAATCAAAAAAGAATCACACGAACACACTGAAGGAAAAGCTGATCAACCAGTTGAAGCACCAAAAGATCCAAATCAATCTGAACAATAATCTGATCATCATCACCTTGGCTTAGCCAAGGTGATTTTTTGATCATTATTTTAAATAAAATTAGTGAAAATACTTGTCAAGATCCTAGAAATTTGATAAACTAGCTTAGTAACAATCTATGGCTCGGAAAGAGACCATGGCAGAAAGGAAATATTGCAAAATGAAAAAAGATATCCATCCAGAATATCGCCCTGTTGTCTTCATGGACACTACTACTGGTTACAAGTTCCTCAGCGGTTCAACTAAGTACTCTAGCGAAACAGTTGAATTCGAAGGTGAAACTTACCCATTGATCCGTGTTGAAATTTCATCAGACTCACACCCATTCTACACTGGACGTCAAAAGTTCACTCAAGCAGATGGACGTGTGGATCGTTTCAACAAAAAATACGGTCTCAAATAAGAACCAACACAGAACCACTTCCCTTTTGGGAGTGGTTTTTTTGATAATCATGATATAATAAAACAAAAAATACTTTAAATTTTGAAATATTAATCATTCATAAACTCTAATCTTTTTAATGAATACTATAAGATAAATGGATAAAACAATGGCAAAATCATATAAAACTCTACTATTAGAAAAAATCCAAAATTGTAAACAAGAAATATATGATGTAGATAATGAAATTAAAGCTTTATATACTCAATTTAATAATACAAATTGGTTTAGTTTAAAAATCTTAAATAAACAAAAGGTTTTTGTTGAGCAGATCCAATTCTTAAAATCTAAACAAAGTGAACTGAACAAAAAATTAACCGATCTAAAAAAAGAATACGATATGGGATATGTATATCGACGAGAAATTGATGTAAAAGGATCAATATACAGGGAAAATGCCTTTGCTCCATTCTATAATAGAACACATGGTGATGAAAAAGATTTTGCCACTATTGAATTTGAAAATGTAATATTAGAAGAAGAGATAGATAATGAATATGATCCTTATGCTATCAAAGTCATTGTTGATGGTGTATTCATTGGCTACGTTGATAGAAAATATAATCGTGGTTTTCGCAAATATATCAATGATTCTAGATATAAATTTATTAATAAAGTTACAGCACATGGCAGCTATGATGAAAAATGGAATTACAAAATTTACTACACACTAAATATCGATGTTATCGAACTTAAGTAGTAATTTCCTTTTTTCCTTTTCTGAAAAATCGTTTTCATTGTCTTCTCCTCTATCCTCTGCTATACTTGGATTATCAAAGAAAGGAGATAAGTCGATGACATTGTCCAATAAATTCACACTTTCTCTTGCCTCACTGGCAGTTCTTGGTCTTTTAGCATCCTGCTCGAATCAGACAGCTCAAACACCTGCAAGCTCTGCTAGTTCACAACAGGTTTTTCGAGTGCTTCAAGCTCTAAAGATTCTCAAACGTCTAGCCAAGCTGAAAATCTAGATGGGACATACAAGGGAACTGATGAAACTGATCAGATCACTCTGACGTTCTCTGGTACGACGGGCACATGGGAAGAGCTTGAAAGGGATGGCGAGAAAGAAAGCAAGCCTGTAACCATTCACACTGACAATCATACTCTCACTGTGGGGGATGATCTCAAATATTATAAACTAGAAGGTAACCAACTCACTATTGAAGATGACGATCGTGATCCTTCTGATACCATTGTATTAACTAAATAGCATAAAAAATAAGAGGTTAGGATGTTGATCCCAACCTCTGTTTTTTATCTTAATGGAACTGCATTCCACCATCCACGATAATGGTTTGGCCTGTAATGTAGTTTGAATCTGGTCCAGCAAGGAAGCTAACCGTTGCTGCCACATCTTCTGGTTCTGAAAGACGTTTCAAAGTGATATCTTTAGCGAATGTTTGCATACCCCATTCGTCGTCTTTACCTGCGTTCTTCCCAACCTCATGAGCGATATCATACATCATTGGAGTTTTTACGATACCAGGTGCATAGGCATTGACAGTAATGCCTGAATCAGCCAAGTCACGCGCCAAGGTTTGCGTAATCCCACGAACAGCAAACTTGGTCCCACCATAGATGGTCAAGTTTGGATTTCCGACAACCCCTGCTTGTGAAGTCGCATTGATGATCTTCCCACCATGACCGAGTGCTTTGAACTGAGCTTGAGCCGCTTGTGCACCCCAAATCACACCACCAACGTTAATAGCAAATGTACGTGTAAATTGTTCTTCTGTAATTGTATCAAGTGGTGTAGTTGGTGCAACACCTGCATTGTTCACGACAACATTCAAATCTCCAAAATGGTCAACAACTTTTTGGAAAGCTGCAGCTACTTCTGCTTGTTTGGATACATCAGCAACGACCGCAAAAGCATTTTCTGCGGACAACTCAGCAACTGCTTTTTCAGCTGTTTCAGCATTGTAGTCCAATACTCC
>NZ_KQ969690.1:426393-427368 GCF_001578955.1 Streptococcus parasanguinis | reverse complement strand
TACTCAACTGTGCAGAGGTGGGACGACGAAATCGAATTCTAACGAATTACCGATTTCTGTCCCACTCTCATAAACTATTCGTTTGATTGATCCCTTTAGTCATCGGTCTCCGCAAATACTTGAGTGGCTTTGACTGCTTTCTTCCACCCCTTGTACAATTTCTCTTTGCGAGCTTCATCCATCTTTGGTTCAAAGATTTGGGCTGCTCCATGAAGAGATTTTAATTCTTCCAAGTCCTTCCAATAGCCTACGGTCAGACCTGCTAGGAAGGCTGCTCCTAAAGCCGTTGTTTCCAGGTTTTTGGCGCGGGCAATCGCAATCCCAAGAATATCTGCCTGAAACTGCATTAAGTAATCATTTTTCGCTGCCCCTCCGTCTACTTTTAAGACAGGGATAGGAGTCTTGGCATCTACCTGCATGGTGTCGATGATATCGCGTACTTGATAGGCAATGGATTGAAGGGTTGCTTTGATAAAGTCTTCCTTGGACGTTCCCCGGGTAAGTCCGAAGACAGAACCACGCGCCTCTTGATTCCAATATGGTGCCCCAAGACCCGTAAAGGCAGGGACCACATAGATTTCATCGTCATTCTGAGACTTCAGAGCATAGGCCTCGGATTCAGGTGAACTGTCGATCATACGCAGACCGTCACGAAGCCACTGAATGGCACTTCCAGCGATAAAGATAGATCCTTCAAGGGCATAGTAGACCTTGTCATTGATCCCATAACCAATCGTCGTCAGCAGGTTATTTTCTGATAACTGCATCTCCTCACCCGTATTCATAATGATGAAAGATCCAGTTCCATAAGTATTTTTGACCATACCAGGTTCAAAGGCTAATTGACCAAAGAGAGCAGCCTGCTGGTCTCCCGCCATCCCTGCAATCGGCACTTGTCCACCGTAGAAATGGAAAGGAGCTGTCTTGCCATAGATTTCAGAGTTTGAACGCACTTCAGGAAGCATGGCTTTAGGA
>NZ_KQ969690.1:419417-426373 GCF_001578955.1 Streptococcus parasanguinis | reverse complement strand
CCTTGATATTGTAAAGCATGGTACGGGCAGCATTGGAATAGTCTGTCACGTGGGCAGCTCCATCCGTCAGCTTCCAGACCAGCCAAGTATCAATGGTTCCAAAGAGCAATTCGCCCTTCTCCGCACGCTCTTGCGCCCCTTCTACATGGTCCAAAATCCAACGAACTTTAGTCGCTGAGAAGTAGGCATCAATGACTAGACCTGTCTTTTGGTGGAAGGTTTCTACATAGCCTTGGTTTTTAAGTTCTTCAGCCAGTGGAGCAGTTTGCCGTGATTGCCAGACAATAGCATTGTAAATAGGAAGGCCTGTGTTCTTATCCCAAACAACTGTCGTCTCCCGTTGATTGGTAATGCCGATCGCCTCGATTTGATTGGGCTTGACGCCACTTTCAATAAAGACCTCAGCAATCACCGACTGAACCGAGTTCCAAATCTCATTGGCATTGTGCTCCACCCAACCAGCCTGCGGAAAAATCTGAGTGAATTCCTTTTGACTAGAGCTAACTTGCTCGCCTTTTTTGTTAAAAATGATAGCCCGCGAACTAGTGGTTCCCTGGTCAATCGCCATGATGAAAGTTTCTTGAGACATAAACTGCCCTCCTGAATTAGGTACTTAAAAATCTTGTTCTTTCATCAACTAGTATACTCTATTTCATCTAGGATTTGTATCCATTTTTTTAAGAAAATCCGGTCTAACATTTTCCTACTGCTTCAACTTTGTCAGACCAAACAAAAAGAGCCCCGAGGCTCTTTTAACTAGTAGTTCAAATGCTTATTAAGCTCTGCTCTGATCTAACCGATTTAAGAACTCCATGGTCGGACTGTCTTGGTAAAGTTCTTTGAGAGGAATCTTCTGATAGACCGCTATTTCGTCCGCAGTCACACCGTAACGAATTAATAGATCATAAATACGATTTAAATCATGACGTAATTCATCCGTTATGAGGACATTATCGCTTGTTTCTTTTGTTTTCCAATAATAAGATGGCAACACTTCCTTGGTTTCAATTAAAATAGTTTGCAACAAAGTCCCACCATGGCTGTCCTTCTGAGAGATATCTGCCCCAAGTTCCAACATTTTCTCAAAAACCTTGAAAGACTGGTCAGCCTTTTCTTTAGACGAATACATCTCATATTGGCCATTCCAGCGTTTGATCATGCGCCTACAGTCAAATACAGCCCGTCCACCCGCTGTTTGGAGGACCGGTTGACAAAATGGATTCAGCTCTGTCGGCTCTTCAATAAAGTTAAGATCTGCTCCTCTATCAATGAGTAAATTTGCAATATCTAAATGTCCCGATTTGATAGCGACTTGAAGGAGCGACTGTCCCTGATCTCTTTTAGGTTTGTCACCCGAAACAGCATTGACTTCTTCAGGCTTTTTATCCAATATCTGACGGACTCCCTCTAAATCTCCTCTTCGCAACAACTGAAAGGTTTTTTGCATGGCCTTTTCCCTCTCTCTTTATAGATAAGAATAACACTGTGTTGATACTTTGATCCTATCTCTAGCATCTTCGTTAAACTGATTATAGCATTTTATGGACTCTACATTTAAGTCCTAAAGGCTAAAGATGACAGACTCCCACCAAAAAAGATACAACTCTATTTCTCTGATTTTCGTGCAGCCACCAGCCAAGAGGCTACTAGGATTTCGAAAATAACCAGAAGGATAATCTGAGGAAGAGAGCTCTGTACCAGCATGAGGACAGCTAGACTATCGATCAGCATATGAGCGAGGATACAAGGAACAGCTCCTTTCGAGTACTCCTTGAGCGCTCCAAACAGGAAGGTATTCCCTAAAATCATCAGGTAAAAGATGAGATAGTTGGACGAACCTGCTGTAATCCAAGGGAGTCGATAAATAGGGATATGCCAGAGGAACCAGACAATGGAAAGAAGCATCATTTTAGGTATAAAGTGCTTACTAAAGGAAAGATGATCTTGTAAAAACCAACGCCAACCGACTTCTTCCAAACCGCCATATAATAAGGTCCAAGGGAAGTATAGGAAGAAGGCCAAGAAGGAGTTCCCAGTAAAGCGAACGTTCATAAGCAGGATGGAAATCCCATAATAGATGACGGGGATGAAGAAAGCTAGGATCCAAGATAGGGAACTTTCTTTTTGAAGAAAGACCTTTTTGAAAAATTCACCCAAGGAGTTGACTTCACTCAACACAAGAGAAAAGACAGCAGCCACAATCATGGGAATCAAGTTCATTAGGATAAACAGGAGTGAGGCCCCCATACTACTTCCATCCGGGAAAAACCAAAGGATCACTTGCCCTACTAGAACTGTAGTAAGGAGAGCAGTCAATGCATACCAGATAGCAACTGATCGTTTTGAAATAAATTTGTTCATTTTTCCTCCTTTACAGTTACATACTTCTTTCTTGCAATCCAGATTGCTAAACTAATAATAAGAATTTTACTGACGATAGATAGCCATACCTCTTCATTCACTAGAATCTGAGACAAGGAATTGATACAGGCATGAGTCATGACACTGAGCCATAAATTTTGCGTTTTATGATACAAGGCCGATAAGATAAAGCAGTTAATTAGCAAACCTACTAGAAACGGAAACAATTGAATGACAGCTAAAGAACCGTCGATATAAAAGTATAGTAGATGCCAACTAGACCAAGCTAAAAAGGTGATCAAAGTAGCTGAAAAATAAGGTATTTTTTCCTGCAAAGTTGGTTGAAAGAAATAACGCCAGCCAATTTCTTCAATCCCACCAAAAAGAAGAGCCTTTAAAAAGAGCACCAATGGCAAGACCAACGATTGAGTGGTGATCTTACCACCTAAGATAAATGGGAAAAAGTCAAGCAACAAGAAAACGAGCACCAAGCAATAATTAGCTAAACTGTCTTTGACTTGAAAAAAATCTTTTAGAACTTGTTTGAAACTAGATTGATGGTAACTAATGCTTGCAAGACTGCCCCACAAAGCTGATGACAAGCCACCTACAATAATAGCGATGATCCCAAATGGTGATGTAAAATCAACCTTGACTCCTCCTGCTCTTAAAAAACAAACCAGAAGGCTGACTCCTAATACTTGACCAAAGGTCCCTATCAAATACATGGATAGGGCTTGCTTTCTATTCATTCGCGATTCCTTTTTCTTTCGATTAATTTCCAGTGCTATCTACTTTAAACCCATACCTACCTGCATTTCGTTTTAGCTTCTCCACTAGCTCTTCATTCCGCTTACTTTTTCCAAAAAAGAAGGGAATAGTCTTTCCATTTCTAAGCTCGATATAAAAAGCATAGCGAGCCCCGCCACCAGATCGTCCACGAAAAATTGCATAGGTGATTTGCTTGATCTCTTTCAGTGGGATCATTCGCCGACTGAAACACAGAGCGACATGGATATAGAAGATTCCAAGGCTAATATGGAAAGGGGCAAAGAAGGGACCTCCACTACGTTTCACGATTGCCCTTCTTCTCAGGTAAAGTAGAACAGTGAAAAAGAGCAAGAAAACTAGCACAAATAGAATCGGAGCATTCTCCATTATCTTTCTAAATTCTAACACGCTGTCTTTCATCCTCTACTTCATCTCAACCCATTTTTCATTATCCATGATAAAGGGCTTAGCCAGACCTTCGCCTGTGTAGTCTTGGTACTTGGTCTCTAAGTATTTGTAGACATCTTCCTTGGTCGCAAACTTGATGGCTTGATAGGGTTCTTCAAAGGTCAGCTTTTCGACAAAGAGATAGCCGTCCTTGGCAGGAACCAAGACACCGACGTGCCCGACAAATAGTGTGTTACCATCTAGGTTGTCATGAACGATGACAGAAAGCATGCGCGCATTTTCATTGAACTTGAAATGAGAAAAATACTCTTCCATCTTCTTGGCATGGACCTTGACATCCGTTGTCGCCTCTGTCGGAACCCGTGAATACAGAATGTTAAAGGCTTCCTTGTCTGCCTCATCGAAGACTTTTCCTTTGTCAATGGCATCATTATCCACGAACAAGAGTTCACTATCCGCTTTCATCTTAGGAATCTCGATGCGGTTCTTCAGAAGAGTATAACTATTGATCCGGCAGTTGGTCCCGACGAAATCGCCCTTTTTCTTGGTCCACAAGTCACTGATCTTCTCAACATTGTAGTCTGTTTTCTTGAAGGTGCTGAAGTCACCCGTCAAGCCGACCGAGCCGACAATGCTATCGTAATCTGTTACCAGACCCAAAAATTTATCTACACTGTCCTGATCCAAATAAGCAGACAAGAGAGTCCTCACTTCTTCGACACTCGCCTTGCTGTTGAGGTTGCTGTAGGTGCCCTTGTAGCGCTCTTTGTCTGAACTAGATTTCTGCACAGTAGAACTTTCCTTCTTTTCCTTAGATTGCTTTTGGTTGCTACCACAAGCCGCTAAAGCAAAGATCGCCAAGACGCAGCTAGTAAGAAGCATGATTTTTTTAGATGGTTTCATAAAATGGTTCCTTCTAATAATTGTTGTAAGAATCATCTATTTTAAAGTTTCTTAGCTTCATTATATCAATAAATAGATTGAAACAGAAAGAAAAAACTCTCTACTATAATACTGAATTTAAAACTATAGTTGAGGGTGCTGGGCATTAATAACATTTTTAAACTTCTTTGTAATTACCGTAATTATTTGATATAATACTCCTGAGGAGGTAGGCAAATGGTAGTAAAAACAAGAAAACAAGGAAATTCAATCACTATTACAATACCAAGCGAATTTAATATCCCAAGTGGTGTTAAATATGAAGCGAAATTATTGCCAAGTGGGGAAATTATTTTTACACCTGAAGAGTCTAACGATCAAGTATCCTATGTATCTGATAAAGATTTTGATGTAAATATAGATGAGATTTTTGACGAATACGATGATATTTTCAAGGCTTTGGTGGAAAAATGACAGTCTATCTAACAGAAAAGCAAATAGAAAATATTAATGCATTAGCTATTCAACGATATTCTCCTAGTGAACAAATCAAGCTCGTTAGTCCTTCAGCCTTAAATATGATTGTCAACTTACCGGAACAATTTGTGTTTGGAAAGCCCCTATATCCAACCATTTTTGATAAGGCAACAATTTTATTTGTTCAATTAATAAAAAAGCATGTTTTTGCCAATGCCAATAAACGAACAGCCTTTTACGTTTTGGTGAAATTTTTACGATTAAATGGTTATCATTTTTCTGTCACAGTTGAAGAGGCCGTTGAGATGTGTGTTAAAATAGCTGTGGAATCATTAACTGATGAAAAGTTAGCAATCTACTCAAAATGGATTTCTGAACATTCATGTAAGGAGACTGGCAAACAATAAGATTACAAGTCTAATTTGATTTAGCATAAAAAATAAGAAAAAAGACAATATTAGAATTCTGGAATTCAGAAAACTGATATTGTCTTTTTTACGGAATGTTTAATCGTAATTGTAGAAATAAATACATTTCCTTTAAAACTCTTATTTAATCTTATGTTTGTTCATCTTTTCTTCAAAGATAGCTGTCATAATTTTGCGGAGCTCTTCGCCTTCTTTTTCAGGAAGGTCCCCTTGACGTTTCGCCACGGCATAGAGTTCAGGGTATTGTTTGGCTACACGCTCAACTGTCTTGGTCGTCGCATGCCCTCTGACAAAGAAAGGAATACGTTTAATCCATTCTTGCGGTACAAGAGCAAGTAATTTCTTCGCTGCTTCCTTATCAGAAAGCTCAGCCGTGCTCAATCCTTGCTTGATTTGTTCTTGTTCTTTTTCTGTAAAATCTTTTAATTCCATAGTAAGCTCCTCATTTGTTTATCTAAGGACACATTATACACCTATGTAGAGGAAAGTACAACTAAAGGATTTCAGAAAATAGAGCAAGGGTAAGTCAACCCTCACTCTATATTTTAGTCGTTAAATTTTATGAAGTTTATCGATCTCCAATTTATTGTGGAGCATCTCCTCTCTGTTTTAAGTAAAAGTCACTTGCCTCCGTTAGTTTTTTATAATAATGATCGTAACTCTTACTAAATTGTCTAATCAGAGGAATAGCGAGTTCATAGTAGTGATGGTCGACCAAAAATGTTTTCAGTTGATCTTGAATGTGTTTCATTGGACTTGTTTTGTAATCATCACTGTTCAAATAGCTATCATAAATAGAAATCGTTTCCTTATTTTCATTATGCCACTTTTCATAATTTTCTACCGCAGCTATCTTGGCTTCATTAACGTCTTTTAGGGTCTGCATATTAAAACTAGAACTGAGTTCATCAATATAATCCTGTTCTTCTCTGCTTAATTTAAAGGTTGGAAGGCTATCTAAATATTGAATATACTTCTCAAATGCCTCTTCTCCATCTTTTGACAAAGGCTCTTGTAAAAAAGGTTGATAGGCAGCAAATAAGCATTGACCTAAGTATCCTGGAAATGCTCTTTCGAGTCTCTTATAAATGGAGTCCTCAGCTTCGATGACCGTAAGTTTTTCATTGATCAGATCCGTGTTTTCTCCTTTTATATAGAGATCGAACACTGCTTTCCGTTTCTTATCACTTTCTAGTTCCTGCTCTTTTCTTCTGAGAAAAATAGATGCAGTAGCCCCATCTGTCTTCAGACAGTCCTTTATTTCTGTTATGGTTAGCCCTAATTTTTTAAACAAGGCAATCTTATTCAGAATCTCTACATCCTTTTCCGAATATTCCCTATACCCATTTTCTAGTCTTCGAGGATGAATAAAACCTTTTTCTTCATAGTATTCTAGTGCTTTTCGAGTTAAACCTGTTATTTTATGAATATCATTTCTTAACATGATCTTGCACCCCCTTTATCTATATGATACTCCTGTCCCCAAGGGGCATGTCAACCTTCACCTTATAAACAGAAGACGATCATTTTTCTAATCACTTTCATCTCCTATTATAACAAGGTTCCACGAATAAAGCAGTCATAAAAAAAGAAAAACAGCCAACCATACGGTTGACTGCTTAAAAAAAT
>NZ_KQ969690.1:417978-419084 GCF_001578955.1 Streptococcus parasanguinis | reverse complement strand
TTAAATCTTTAGAAGAATTAGTATTAAAATTTACTTTAAATCGTATTTCCAGTCTTCTCCATCTTGGTAGTAGAAAAATTCAGAAAGGTCTTCTTCAAGGAAAATACGAAGCATATCCTCCATATCTAAGGAGAGGTCTAGTTTTGGCAATTCTTTCAGGGCCTCCCACCAGACTTCCCCCTCTTCAGAGGATATTAATTCTCCGTCAAACTTTTCTGTCTTATAAAAGAGAACTACATAACGAATGCCTTCTTTTACCCAATCTTTCATTCCACAAATCTGGGGAGAAACTATCCTTAAGCCAGTTTCTTCCTTCACTTCACGGATCACTGATTCAGTAAATGACTCTCCCACTTCGACATGACCTCCAGGAAATGTAATGCCTGGCCAGTCCTCTTTTTTACGATGAATAACAAGAACTCTATCGCCATCTCTTACCATACAAAGATTCGTAAATTCAACGTTTTCATTCATATAGACACTTCCCAACTATGTGTATTTTTTCTTTGAGGACTGAATAGACAATCTCTATCCTAGGCACCTTTTTGCTGAACTTGCGTATGGGCTAGCAGGTCACCTAGATGCCTCTTATCTTTTCTAAACATTGTCATTGCCAGTAGCAAAACTGCGAGGAGAGTCGCCGAAATAGAGAGGCTAATGGATAACACATCAAAATTACTATAGACACCATGAATCGTGCCCATATGACCTATTTGCCAAGGTAAAAATTTAATCGTGTTTCTAATCAAGCTAGCTTGCACTGTTTTTTTCTGATAGACCAGTTCAAATCCCGCTTTTATCTTCCCAAAACTTCCATTTTTTGCATAATCCAAGAATGTGAAAAGGATCGTAATCGGCAAAACAGAGGTGAAAAATGCAATCCACTGCGACTGAATTTCTGTAAACTCTGGGATACCATTAAAAAAAATAATGTAAAAAAGCATAGAACCAAAAAACAGAAGTGCTAAATAAGCTAGTATGAAAAGATAATCAAATAGTAATTCAATCATTCTTTTTTTAAACGAAATAGGATTAATTGCTAACATCTTCATCACCATCTCCTCCTTTATCATTTGCTACTATTATACTATACTGACAACCATAAA
>NZ_KQ969690.1:414492-417704 GCF_001578955.1 Streptococcus parasanguinis | reverse complement strand
CTGCTAATTTTCTCTATAAATAACAAAGCCACTTGGCTGAATGGTCAATCGATCATCGGAAATGCTTCCAAGACTGATCAGATCTGCCTGTCCGCTTTCTATGACAAAGTCTGTCTTTGAGTGGTTAAAGTAGGCTTTGAGAATGTGACCTTCATGCTGCCATTCTACTGCCACCACATCCGGCTTTACTTCTTCCAAGCTAATCTTGCCATGCTGAATCATGCCGGCTACTTCTTTTCGTAGCTGGATCAAGTCCTTCATAAAGTTCAGCATATCATTGTCCGCTGACACGCGCTCCCAAGGCATGACACGACGGCAATCTGGGTCTGGTCCACCGATGAGGGCTAGCTCCGTTCCATAATAGATACATGGCGTTCCCCGTTGCAGATAGAGGAAGGCGAGAGCAGACTTGACGGACGGAAGATCACCTTTGGCCGTCGTCAGGATCCGCTCTGTATCATGCGAGTCCAAGAGGTTGAACATCACCTCAGAGATCTGTTGCCTGTAGTACATAGACTGGCTATTGATCTCCCAAATAAAGCGTTGCGTCTCCTTATGCCCCCGCAGGAAATAATCCTTGATACTCTCCGAGAGAGGATAGTTCATCACCGCATGGAACTCATCACCATTGAGCCAAGGTTGTGACGAATGCCAGATTTCCCCGAGGATATAGAGGTCTGGTTTCTTGGCCAAGACCGACTTACGGAAATCTCGCCAAAATTGATGATCGATTTCATTGGCCACGTCCAGTCGCCAAGCATCAATATCAAACTCTTCAATCCAGTATGTCGCAACCTTCAAGAGATAGTCCTTCACCTCTGGATTAGCTGTATTGAGCTTAGGCATATAGCCCGCAAAGGCAAAAGCATGATAGGTTAGGTCACGATTGTTCCAAAGATTATCTGTCTCAACCGGGAAATCCTTGATGTGGAACCAGTCCTTGTAAATCGAATCCTCCCCGTGTTTGAGCACATCCTGCCATTGGGGTGAATCATAGCCAATATGGTTGAAGACGGCATCCAGCATGATCTTCATCCCACGCGCATGGGCCTCTTTCACTAGCTGGCGGAAGGTCTCCTTATCTCCAAAATGACGATCGATTTCATAATAGTCAATGGTATCGTACTTGTGATTGCTCGGAGATTCAAAAATCGGGCAAAGATAGAGCCCTGTAATCCCTAACTCCTGCAAGTAATTCAAATGATCGATGATTCCTTGTAAATCTCCACCAAAGAAATCCAATATTTGCGGAGCAATAGAAGCATCCCAAGGGCGAACGCCTTCTGGAGAAAGGGCTGGATTCCCATTGGCAAAGCGTTCTGGGAAGATTTGGTACCAAACCGTCTGCGCTACCCAATCTGGAACAGCACAACCATCAATCTCATGGATAAAAGGAAGCTTAAATCCGTTCATGACGAAGTCAATGTTCTCCTTGTTATAGGAAGCCACACCCCGGTCTCCATATAAGATCTTCTCTCCCGCTGTATCCTCTAATTCAAAGAGGTACTGGATCCGGGCATGACCAACAGATACCGACACTTGCCAATAATCAAAGAGATCGTCGGTCGTCACCTTGTCCATTTCCTTAGTTGCCTCATAAAGATCCTCTATAAAAATAAAAGGATCCCCATAGTGCAAGACAATCCGTTTGACATCCTCTTTCTTAGTCCGGATGCGAATGTGAAGCTGGCCGTCCTTATAAAGATAGGCGTACTCCGATTCAGGCCGGTGGTAAATCGCTGTTAATTCCATCTGTCTCGTCTCCTACTTTCCTTTCTTTTCATCATTTACCAATTTATGCAAACGATTACACAAAACTCATTCTAGTATACAACTTTAGAAAAAGCTTTGCAAGATCTTGTGAGAGATAATTTTAGACTACTAACTTTTTAAGATTGTAATGCACACAAAAAGCCCACCATTTGGGGGCTTTCTAATCATCTAAATGACTGATCCTTATTCCTTACTTGTATGTCGCTTCCCAAGACTTAGCGCTTGCTCTTCTGACATCTGAACTACCTTAGAAAAATTGGTATTGCGAGGCATACTGTCCAAAGAATACCAATAAACATCGGCACTTCCATTTCTAGCCACATAAACCACTGGAGCCAGTTGACGAGTTGGCTGTGTAGGCTGGACAGGTTGAACTGGCTGTGCAGGCACTGCTGGCTGACTCGGTTGAGGGGCTTGACTTGGTTGCGTCTCTACAGAAGGACTGGCTGGTTGTGGTTGACTACTTGGTTCCGTCGGCACCAAGGATGGAGTCGCGGTCCCCTTCAGATAGTCAATGGTCGCATTCTTGGAATAATTATCCAAGGTAACGGTGGTGATCCCATAAGCATCTACTGACTCTTTGGGGCTACTTAAATTGATTGGTAGAAGGTTGCCATCTCGATCAATTCCTACATATTGCAAGGTCACCTGCCGAGGAATCAATTCATCCCCCGTATAGACAGGCGTCACCTTATAATCCAGCCAATAATTGGGGTGGGTGGCCAGCCAGCTATCGAGCCTTTTCTCGTAGTAAAGCATACCTTCCACATTGCTATCTGCTGTCCCTTTATAATTCCCCGTATTGGTCCAAGCAGTTAGAGGAACCAGATTTTTCCCTTCATTGGTCAGTCCACTAAATTGATAGCCAATCAGATGCCCTCTATGGAACAGCCAGGCCTTCTTTCCTTTGTTTCCATAAGCAATCTTATAATTGTGCCAGCCAACCGGATTATAGTTGAGACGTGGTTCTCTTTTTTTCTTTGGCTCATCCTTGTCCCGCAACTGAATATGAGCTGAGGTCGCACGACCTAAATGATCAAAATCTCCCAGTACGAGCTGCTTACTGCCATTAAAAGGCAGTAGATGAAGACTCTGGTAATCGAGGCCCGTTTGCTGGGCTTGAACCCCTTGTACAAAAGCCAAGGAAATAAAAACCGAGACCATCGCAACAATAACATTTTTCAAAAACCGTTTTGTAACCATGATTGAAACTCCCACATTTCTATCTAGTGATATTATAACAAAAAAAAGAGGTTACAGACATAGAAGTTGGGCAATTTCTTCTCCTATTTCAATTAGATTTTATAATGAGTTTATTTTTACTTTAATATTCTTTAGTATATAAAATGCGGACAAGAATTTAAATACATAAAATAATACAAAACTTTCCTAAATCAACTTATATTCATACCACTCTTCATCTACTTTCTGGAAACCCA
>NZ_KQ969690.1:412470-414381 GCF_001578955.1 Streptococcus parasanguinis | reverse complement strand
ACTTTCTGAAAACCCAAAGCCAAAAACATTCTTTGACTTTGAGTATTAAAAGGATAAATTTGAGCAGTTACCTTAACCATTTCTTTCTCTTTGGCCAGCTGTATCATTTCAGAAATACATCGTCTTCCAATCTGTAAATTCTGATACTCTTTGCTGATCACTATAGAAAGCTCTGAATTATCTTGAAGTGTCACATCTCCAACTAAAACTCCCTCATATTGGATATAATAGCAAGAACCATGTGAAGTTAGGTAATCATACATTTTATGAAGTTTTGTTAGATTGTAAATCTGATCAGTATTATCCACTTGTTTGCAAACCTCACTATCTTGATACCAAAGAAGGGAGATGTCATCATTCCTATAATAAGGAATAAGAGTGATCTGATCGTCTACTATTCTATTCATCATGACTTCTTCTTATTTCTATTTAGAGTTTTCTTCCGATACTTCAATATTCCCCATCAACCAATTGGACATCTTTTTGCCTTTGTCTTTATAAGGGTTGGGAGGAAACAAGGTAAAAGGGGGAATGCTGGCATCTGGGAAGAATAGTTCTACGTTTATCGTTCGCTCGCGATTATGATCGACGTAGGCTGTAAAATAGATATGGTAATGTCCACTCACATCACCACCATTATCGTATTCTCCTCTAGCAGTTTTTGGCAAGAGCGTCACAGATTCTATGCCCTGCTTTTCCTGAGCTAAGTGTGCGATGATCTCACGCTTAATAGCAGCCTCATGACTTCTGACGAAATTCCCATCATCACTATATCCAGGATGCTCACTAAGAGAATAGAAAACAATAACCATCAGAAAAGGGAGAGAAATTAAAAAATAATTAGCTTATTCGATTTTAACATGGGGGTCCTTACTAATCTGAATCAATATTAAGAAATCTCACCTTATAGCCATCTTTGGTATATAAAAATTCTAATTGAAGGGTCATATCCACTAATTCTGAATTAGAAGTCATCTCATAGTCAACGGCAAACCCAGAATGGTCATTATAATCATAAATCTCCAATTGAGAATACTCATAAGGTGGATGGAAATTACATGCCACTCCATATTCATCAATCGTGTCAAAATCATTTAATTCAAGTGTTTTTTCAACATATCCAAAGAATTCATTTAAATCGTCAATCTCAAATTCGTCAACATAATTCTTTATATCTTCATAATTTTTTAAGTGAATATCTTTTAAAATATTTGTGATAACCTCTATAACTTTTTCTCTTTTATAACTATCATCTCTCTTTTTAAATCTATCGAAAAATCCCATAAGGAAATCCTTTCTCACTGAACATATTAGTTTACTGAGATGTACTTATCCCATCGCTTTAAGGGCCTATCCAAATAAGAATAAGCCTGATTTTTTATCTAATCTAGGAATTATGAATTAATTGCTCCAATTCTACTTCTGAAAGATATCCATGATTGTATAGTTTACTTAACAAGGCTTCATCTACGGTAATTTCATAATAGTCAGTCACAAACTCATGAAATCTCTCAAAGCAATCAAAGAGGTAAGATAGCAACCATTCTCCGCATTCCTGATCTTGGTAAGTCTGTTGATGCGCGTGACCGTCATACCAGATAAAGAAGGTTGTTTCATCTTTTTGTTCTTCTGAATAAAGTGAGACATACTTTTCATCCAGTCCTTTATAAAAACTATCGATGATATCTTGATTCCACTCGTCAGCACCAAACTGGCTTAATCTACTTTCATGATCAAAGCCTTTTATAAGGATCATTTTATCAGTCATAATCACATCTAAAGAATCACCAGATCCATTATCAATAAGATAGCGGACTCCATAATCTTCCTCAGTCTTAATCACGAGTCTGAGCCAATCCTCACTCGGATCTGTCAGATATTCGTCAATGACTAGCAAGGCATCTAAGCGAG
>NZ_KQ969690.1:408223-412450 GCF_001578955.1 Streptococcus parasanguinis | reverse complement strand
CTTATCCTTGCAATTTATCAAGATCACAAGCCCTATAACGAGCTGTTAGATAGCCTGAAAAGCTAATCTGAGGGATATTCCACTCATTAGGCAAATAAATGGAACAATCTACCTGATCACCTAGAGGGGAAATTGCTAAGAAGACATATCTTCCCAAATCCTCATTATTAGGATTTCTTTCAACTTGACTCAATCTGCTAGTATTGAACCAGTCTTTAAACAGTAACCAGATTTGCTCGGCATCTTCATTAGATAACGTGGTTTTCAAGTTGTAGGTGATTCCGACCCTACATCTTTTTTTGAATCCTGACTCATCAGCCTTACAAACTTTTATCGATCCCTTATCATACTGCCAGTTATCACTATCTAATAGGGGAAATTGAACAGATAGATTGTCTTTAAATCCCTGCATAGTATCAAACAAATCTTTGGAGGCAGCTTCGAATAATTCTAGTTCTTCCATAGTCTTCTCTTTAATTTTCATGGCTAATCACATTTCGATTTAATCTGCATCAACCCAGATCTGGTATTTTTGACAATGTAGACATCTAAACAAATAACCACAGATAGGCCCGTCTTTAACCAAGTAATCTTCTACATCTTTATATTCTTCACGCGCTTCATAGTCTGCCAAGACTTGCTCAGCGATTCCCATGGCCTTCAATTCTCGAGTTCCAACTGTACCCAAGTAAGCACAATAATCTTGGCAACAAGAAAGCCAATATTCTCCCTGCCAACTAGAGTAGCCTGGGGTCTGACAAAAAAGCAACTGATTCTTTTCTGGATCCAATTCACCCTGCCACTCGGCATCTTGGATAAATTCCGCATCGAATTTTTTGGCTACTTGACCGTTTGCAATGCAAGTTGGGCAGAGATGTTCTATCTCTTCGATACTATAGGGTCTAAGAGCATAATAAACATTGCTTTCTTTCCCACAAGATGGACAAAGCTTGGCTTCTCCTTCAACAAATGAACCAGTAGCCAACGGATCTGGATGATAGATAAAATGTGGTAAAGACTGTAATAGCTTCTGTCTTTGCTTCTTCTCTTCTTTTCTTAGAGGACGAGGAAGGGCAAAACGATCGCCATGACTCTGACTCATTTCTTGTAAACGGCTCAGTTTCTTTATCTGTTTTCGATCAGGTATGTCTAAGATTTCGGTAAATAAGCTATAGGCACTAGTGTAGAGACCCAATTGTTCATAGAGGTCAACTAAGACTTTCTTTGCTTCTAAATCCTCAGACTTAGCTAATTCATCAGCCAAATCATAAAGGGCTACAACACTTGAAGGATTTCCATCTTTAGCATGGTATTCCCTTGTCCGGGTGATATATTCTTGTAAATATGGATTCATCTGACCACCTTCCTAATGGATGACATAAAATCTTAACAAATGGTAACAAGGACAATACCATTTAAGCCTAACATTGCTTTATATAAATCTTTCATTTCATCACCTGATTTTAACCTCTTATTGTCAGACAGTTAGTAAATTTCATACACAAGCTCTCTATTAGCTTGAAAATATTTGTCGAATTTCACTAAAAGATAAAGGGATCCAGCTGGAGAGACACCGGCATCATAACCTAGAGCAAATTCGCCATAAGAACTACTTTTATCCAAGATTAACTCCTTTAATTCCAGTTCTGTAACTGCTTTATCAGGCCAATTATCATGGATAACCTTTTGAGCTTTTTTATCAAGGTGTTCCAAGCTTCTATATAAACTAGTCATCAAATCATCTGATAATAAGAGCAAATCCTGTTCACAGTAACCTGTAAAATAAATATTTATGTCTTTATTTAGATATCGCCCTAGAAAATAGATCCCCGAATCATGTTTTTCCCAGTTTATTGCCTTCCATAATGCCAATAAATCTTCTTTGTTCATTTATTACCTCAAGCAGTTTTATTCTTTTAGGAATGTTTAATAAACTTTCTAACAAATAGTGACCAGGACATTTCCATTGAGCTCCAGAATCTTTTTGTAAAACTCTTTCATATTTACAAAGCTGATTCGGATATCATCCTTGATTTCTTCCTCTTCCTCAAGATAATCCCAAATATCAGGATACAAGTCGGCCTTCTTACATGCTTCCATACTAAAGTCAGCCATAGCTCTGTCAATGTCAAAACTTTCTAAAGCTTGACTGATAGCCGCAATTCTCGATTTTTCAGTATAGGCGATATATTCAGATACATCCTCTAGAGGAGTCACCCCTAAAACAGCTTCTCTCAAGGGACTATCATCCAAAAATTCTGAACTACTAAATCCTGTCATGACAAAAACTAGGGCATCCCACATCTTATCGATATCTATTAAGATATCATGAGTATCAGCGGAGTCCTCAGCAAAGTCTAACAAGTCATCTTCTTGATTAGAAAGAGTTTTTATTTGTTCTAATTCATTGTCTGGTAAATATTGATAATTGGCAATCATTCCCATGATTTTTCTCCTTTGAATCTTGTAGGATAATACTGATGTTTTTAGCTCTATTTTATAGAAAATGCTATAATGGAGCTAAGAAATTGTTTTATTGAATGTTAAATAGGGGGAACAGTCATGTTCACTAGTATTGTTTTGGGTTTTTATGCTCTTTTCTTTCTATCCTTGTCCTTTACTATCTATCTCTATATTAGACTTGTAGTTGCGGTTAAAAAAGGCAAAGACATTCCCAAATGGATTTATAAACTTGGCCATGCCATTCAAGGAAGAATTCACGTTGACTATGAAGAAATCACTGATGCTAATGCCCTTAAAGAGATTCATTGGTTCTTGCTAATCTATTTAATCGTAAATCTACTGGTATTGGCTGTCTTCTACTATCATGGTAATAGCTTTCCTCAAGCCATTTATGAATGTTTGAAAAAACAATTTTTTATCGTACTTGTTAGTATGGTTTTAAAAAGTATTGGCAAATTTGTTGTACTAGCTATAAGAAAAAACTTTCATAACAGTCATGCTTATGCATCAACCAATGCTTTTGTCGGGACAGCTTTTTTAACGAGTTATGTTTTTATGTTTTGCTTGATGATGAGTGGCCTTCCAGCTCAACCTGTTCCAGTAACCATTCAAGATACAACTGTCATTATCGGGGAGACCAAGGCTTCCGAGCTTTTGGACCAAGGCTATACCTTTGGAGATAAAAGCGCAGAGAGCTCCATCACCAATCCCAAAAACGACCACTTTTACTACGGTCAGCTTCTCGAAGTCAAGCGGGATAATCAGTCCTTTGGCTTTATGAGCCTTACTCCCACAGGTAAAGATACTGATCAGCTCAAAAACTGCGTCATCACCTATTACAGAACACCTAAGGATAACAAGCAACTAGAAGAAATTTCCATCAATCATGTCAAGCTAGCAAATCTCAAGCTCCAAGACTTTCAAACACGAAAATTAATCGATATCTTTGAAGTCAATCCAGCTGATTATAACGTCTCTGATAAAGATACCAATTTTATCCTAACCATCCAAACAGCAGATTACGACCTCTGGAAAAGGTACCGTATTGAATCCAAGTTTAATTCAGATGGTTCCCTAGATAGCTATGGTGTCAGAGCCCAGCATAGCATGTGGGAATGATTCACCATTTCTCCCTTTATCACATAAGCATTAAACTGAAAAAATATCATCGACGAGTTTGTAGCTTTCGATGAATTTAAGGCCAGAAGAACCTTTATCTCTAGTGATTTCTTCATAAATGTCTTCTAAATTTTGGGCAGGTGCCAACATCCAAAGACTAAAAGGTCTAAGTTTCACCTGTCCAATTTTTTCAATATTTTCTAATAATTGCCCTAAATCTTTGTGATTGAACCAGCAATCTGTAACGAGAGCAAACTTTGTATTGTCCATCTTACAGGAGATTTGACTGGTCAAAAAATCATCTATGGAGGGCTTTTTTGTTTGTAAGAGGCGTGTGCAAGCCAAATGATACTCAAGCTTTCTAGGACTCTGCTCAACCATAGATACAAAGACAAGACCATACTCATCTCGGAACTTAACAGCAAGGAGATCTCCTTCTTCAAAGTAAGGTTTGCGTTTAGTTTTGGCTTTAGGGACCTTTAGAGGACTAGGATTTTCAGTTTGCAACTGAACTGCAAGTTTATCCAAGACCTTTTGCCTTTGCTTCAAAGCCTTTGAATCTATTTCCAACCAAAATGGATCAGCCCCTTTGTTGATAAGCTCCAAGGTTTTATCTCTGATATCGTCTGTCAGGTGACCAATCTT
>NZ_KQ969690.1:402767-408179 GCF_001578955.1 Streptococcus parasanguinis | reverse complement strand
GAGTAGGCAAGAGCAGTCCAATAAATTTCTGTAAAAAAGTCTGTTTGACAGTAATCATTCTCCGCATCGAGGATATCCTTGATGATATTCGCCACCTGTTCACCGTCTCTATAGCGACCAACTACCTCATTGTAAATGTCATAACCTTGATCACTGTCAATGATTTTAACGCCATCAATAGCCATTCTCAACTCCTAATGTTCAATCGACATCTTATTTCTAAATCTCAAAACTTATTTAATCTTATGCTTATTCATTTTTTCTTGGAAAATATCAGTCAGAATTTGGCGCAATTCTTGAGCTTCCTTTTCAGGAAGTTGGCCTTCTTGTTCAGCTACAGCGTACAATTCCGGATACTCAAGCGAGATTCTCTTAATCGTACGTGTAATCGCATGTTTTCTAACGAAAAATGGAATACGCTTAATGTATTCTTGAGGAATCAGCGCGATAATTTTGTCAGCAGTTTCCTTATCGTTCAGCTTAGAGAAAGTTAATCCCTTTTTAATCATTTCTTGTTCTTGTTTCGTAAAATCTTGTAATTCCATATGTCTACTCCTCATCTTCACTGACTTCCCAAATCTCTGCTTGGTAGGGTTCACCATCCTCATCGTATCGATTGATATAACCAATAAATCTTTCATTATTTCTTGGTCTATGCTGGTTTGCCTTGATAACCCAAACAGCCCATACTCCGATTAAAACAATTATTATGAATGCTAGTACTACTTCCATTTCAATGCCATCCTTTAAAATTGAACCCACTTATCATTGTCCATAATAAAGGGCTTAGCTAGACCTTCACCTGTATAGTTTTCGTATTTTGTATCTAGATATTTGTAACAATCTTCCTTGGTCGCAAATTTGATGGCTTGATAAGGCTCCTCAAAAGTTAACTTTTCGACAAAGAGATAACCGTCCTCGCTTGGCACAAGTATGCCGACATGGCCAATAAAGAGGGATTGACCATCCAAGTCATCATGGACGACTACGGAGAGCATTCTTGCATTTTCATTAAACTTGAATTGAGAAAGGAATTTTTCCATCTTTGCAGCATGCACCTTAACATCTGTCGTTGCTTCGGTCTTGACTCTTGAGAATAAAATATCAAAAGCATCCTTGTCTTCTGCACCAAAGACCTTTCCTTTGTCAATGGCATCGTTATCTAGGAATAATAAGGAGTCATCTTTTTCCAACTTAGGGATTTCAATAGAATTTTTTAATAAACAATAACTGTTAATACGACAGTTGGTACCGACAAAATCACCCTTTTTAGGTGACCAAAGATTGCTTATCTTTTCAACATCATAGTTTGTTTTGGTAAATGTAGAAAAATCCCCAGTTAAGCCTACTGAACCGACAGTCTCGTTGTAATCATTGACAAGGTTGAAAAATGCATCGACACTATCTTTATCCAAATGTGCAGCCAAGGCATTCCGAACTTCTTCTGCACTCGGTTGATTGTTCAAATTGCTATAAGTTGCTTTCCAGGAAACCTGATTCGACTGTGATTGAGTCACTGAAGTTTCAGCAATACTATCAGAAGTCTTTTGAGTTTGACTACAAGCTACTAAAGTCAAAAGAAGTGTTGAGCAAAGACCAATAGTCGCTAATCTTTTAAATTTCATAGGCATTCCTTTATTAAAAAAATATCGTTAAAAAGACTTGTCAAAGTTTAAAAATCTTATTCTTTCGGTTGAGAATAGACCTCGATATGCTGACCTAGCACCTTGATTTCTACCGGTAGGTCATCAGATTTGTCACCATCAACATCCGTTTCTAATTCAGAATCAGAAGAAATTTTTATATGACGAGCTTTTATATACTCGATATTCTCATTCACGACAACATCCCCTTTTAATAAATCAGGGATAACTGACAATTTAGTAAGAATAGATGCATCTTTTAAAATCAAAATATTGGCATAACCATCCTTGTCTTCTTCAAAAATCTTCTTGTCAGCGAAATAATTTGTAAGGAGAATCAAGACATGACTGGCAGGGCCGATGTAATTTCCTTTTTCTGTCTCAACAGTAATATTAAATGCTTGATCTGTAACAACAGACTTCATAGTATTAATCGCATAGGCGAGCATGCCAAACTTCGTTTTATCTTCTATCCCAACGTTGTGGATGGCTTCTGGCAGTGAACCAATACTAAAAATGTAGCCAAAATAGTTTCCATTTGATTTTCCGATATCAATCTTATTGGTAGAATTAAAATCGAGTTCGTCAATGGCACCATCAATATCTTGATTGATTTCTAATAGTTTCGTAATGAGATTTCCAGTTCCTCCTGGGATAATCGCTAGTTTAGGAATGTAGTCTTTTTCCGCTATACCAGAGATTACTTCATTGACAGTCCCATCTCCACCAAAAACAAGAACAGCATCATATCGCTCACGAGAAGCTTCTTCTGCAAAGTTTGTGGCGTCTTGCGCTTTCTCCGTAATTTTAATCTCCACATCTTCAAAATGGTCTCTAGCTTTATTCTCCAGTTTCACCTTATAATCCAAGGCTTTTTCGCCACCAGAGGTTGGATTGATGATTACCATAATTTTTTTCATTTATTGTTCTCCTTAAAGATATCTCTAAAATTCTAGTACCTGATTATATCATTTGTGCTATTGAAACTCCATCTATAAGCTTGGACGAACAGAACCAATAACTCATTAAAAAAATTAAAGCTACAATGATTTAACTCCTACACGTCTTTCGTAGATAAACTCACATAGTCTGTCAGATACAAAACACCTGAAACTAAAGCTAATATACAAGAAAAATAGGAAAAAAAGGGGGCAAAACCAAGAATGGATGCAGTAAACAGAAACTGATAGGTTTTCTTATTGACTTTTGAGCCCTCATCATGAAGAAAAAATGCTATAAAAGCTAAAATAAGTAAAATAAAGCAGATTACATTGACGATAGTACCACTAGAAGGAGATTCAAAAAACTGATAGATTAAATGAAAAATTTTAAAATCCTCAAAATCAGAAGAGGCGTAACCAATCACATAAAATCCAATGATGGCACTGATTCCGTTTATGAGTAATAATTTTTTTGATTTCACTATCTATTAAACCTTTCTATTATACCTAAAATGGAACTACACCAGCCATCAAACCTTGGGCAATAAAACAACTATTATTTTGGAAGTCTGAAAAATAGGTATTACTGATAAAATTGTATAGTTTATCAATCGGTCTTTTGTACTTTTGACATCAATACCACGCACTCAACATGTAATAGTTAGGCTATTTCCAAACATATCCACAACTATTATATTACTTGATGTTTAAGGCTTTTGTAACTATTTTGTCTTATCATCCTTTCTTTTTTAATTAGGCTATTATGATGTTATATCAGCTAAATATTAAAATTTAATAATAAGTCATAATTTCTTGTATTAAATCTATTTCATTACGATTATCATGTACATACTCCATATACTGAGGTCTTCCTGCTTTTAAATATAATAGCCATCCCTGCAATGATGATATATAATCATCTTCTAATGTAGATAAGCTTGAATATTTACCTACATACATATTACCTGAACACCATAATTCATGTCTCACTGGATATAAATAAGAACCTTCATCTCTTTCTATTACTTTTGCATATCCATTTTCATCAATTACAAGCTGATTATCTAACCTATCATCTGCATTTCTCATAGCCTCCTCAATTTCCTGCTTAGTAAACAAATGTATGGGTTTTCCGCATCTAATTGCTCTCACCGAAAAATATGTTTCGTATTCTAGCTCTGCAAAACCATTTTGTTTAAGAATTTCGGAAACTCTTTTTTCAAGATTATATTCTAAATCAATAGCTGCTTTTCTATCATAAAGACAAAAACATTTCTCATCTGAATATGGATTCATTTTTTTAATGTGTCCATCTGTACAAATATAATAATTCATTTCTTCAAATAGTCCTAAAGAAATTTCATTTCCCGAAGGTAAAAATTCAAAGACAAATTTTATAGTCGCAGAATTCGTCAATGGACAAATTTGGAGCATATCGCAAAAGTCCCAATTCATAAAATTTTGTTTTATATAATCTTTGCTTTTTTTACGCTCTGAATATTTTTTCTTTCTATTAGATACATCATATTCCTTAAACAAATCTTTTTTAAACGGATTTTTATTAAATTCTCCCGAATTTAATATTCTATCTTCGATTTTTTCATCCGGTAAACCCTTAAACTCATCATTACTCTTTATATACTGATATAATTTTGAATAAAGATTTAACAGATATTCGATATAATTTCTAAATTCACTAGCACTGCAATCACCATGTCTTCCATCATATGTTCCATTTATTCCATTGTACGGTCCATTTTTCAATACAATTAAGAATTTTCCCCTAATATAACGGTATACTGTTTTAAATCCTTCGGGCAAAGGAATTGCTGTTTCATAATCATAAACACCGTATTGTGCATATTGAGCCGAAACATAATGGGCAGGATAATCCTCAACTAAATGTTCATTATCACAATCGTCTTCTGCGCTGAGAATAGGAGATAATTTGTCAAATTCCAACAGAAAATAATTCCACCTGTAATTTTCATTGAACCCTTCAAAATATAATATTTTTGGTCTTACTATATAACAAAAACCTAATGTATCATACAATTTTATACAGTTCTCTTCATCTGCTATTTCTGCAAAAGAAAAGTCCAATCCACCTTTATCATGAAAAAGCATATGATTATATGCAGGTGTTTTACCAATAATATTTAGAATCTTCACAATTTTATTAATATTCCTCCATGCTGATGATTCTGGAGGAATGAGTCCAAATAACTGTTTATTTAGGAAATTCCAGTCACTGGCTTGAGATTTATCTATGTCAGAATATACATCAATCCAATTAATTAATCTTTCCTTAAATTCCTCAATTGTTGGACGAACATCTGGATTATTATCAGTAGAATCTTTGAGTAGTTCATCTATTTCTACAAGATGGGTGTTTTTATATTGCTCCAAATAGCGTAAACTATGGCTAGGATCTAAATAATTATATACCCCATCAAATCCTTTTTCATTATTAGTTAAAAACATCCACATTGTTTTTGCTAACGAAAAAGCATCTGCTTTTTTACTATCTGCTTTTTTAGGATTTCGCTTCATTTCTGGTGCAATAGTAAAAATTGCTCCAAGCCCTTTATCAGATTTAGTAAAGTCATCTGTATTATTTGGAAAATCAACCAATCCAAAATCGCCAAATGCAAATCTGTTATTGTAATAATAAATATTAGAAGGCTTTATATCACGATGACAAATATCTTTTTCATGTAGCTTTTCTAAAGTTTCACTTAAAGAAATTATTCCCTTAACAATTTCTTCGATATCTAATTTATTTTCAAGTATATAATCTACTGCAGATATTGCAATAGGCATTGTAT
>NZ_KQ969690.1:399784-402696 GCF_001578955.1 Streptococcus parasanguinis | reverse complement strand
TGACAAAACGACTGTGTTTCTCTTTTCCCCCAACAACTAAATCTTTTAAAGCATATTCTTCATTATCTTCTTTACATTTTACACGATAGACTTTTGCATTTCCGCCTTCTCCTAATTCATCAACGATTTCATAATAATTATTCCAGCTTTTTTGTTTTGCCATATACAAACTCTCCTTAACCGTACCAAATAATCTATATATTACTTCTTTTTAGAACTATACTTTTCGTTTTTCCTCTTACTACCATTTTCCTCTTTCACAATATTACTCCTCCGACCTTTCTCAATCTGCACTGCCTCAAAAGTTTCCTTTGAAATTATCGCAGGGTTGTTTTCTGATGCCATATACTGAACATCGCTTTTTCCTGATTTAAAAAGTTTAACATCACCAGTATACTTCTCATTACTCAGCATAACATCAATCGTTCTCTTACACCATTTCTCTTTTCCGGTTGGAGAGAGAATCTTTCTTTTTTCGAGTTCCCTGATAATGCCTAAAATACTTTGACCGCTGAGATATAAATCAAATATCAGCCTAACATTTTCAGCCTGTTCTTCATCAATAACCAGCTTTCCATCGGCATCATGTTTGTAACCATAACACTTTCTATCATAGAGTTTCGAAGTCCCCTGTGCTGCACGCTGCTTAATTCCGCATTTTATATTTTCACTTCTTGACTCGTTTTCACCTTGTGCAAGTGCTTCAACAATTGCTATCATCAAGTCACTGTCTGTATTTTCAGTATCCAATTCATCCTGCTCAAATATTACATGAACGCCAAGCGTTTTTAATTGATTAAGAGCATCTAATATTTCAACCGTATCTCTGCCGAATCTACTAATATTTTTCGCTATAACTATATCCAGCTTTCTTGAACGGCAATTGTCAAGTATCTGATTGAACTCTTTTCTGGATGAAACTGTTTTACTTGTAGCAATGTCTATATAAACGTCAGCTAAAACCCATTGCAGCATTGAGGCAATCAATCTGGTCAAATGCGATATTTGAGCAGTCAGGCTATGAAGGTGATCCATACTATTTGTACTTACATGACAATAAATCCCGACACGTTTTTCCCTTTTTGGCTTCGGGGGAATATAATAAACGTTTGAATTATTCGGCATGTTTTCTCACCTACCTGCACTTGTCTAATCAACATATGATTAGAATTTATCAATGGTGATTAGTCTATTTAATCATCATATCAACTCAACCTTGGAATAGTAATCTTATCAACTCAACCTACCCCATATCTATTCTGTTCACTTAACTATCCCCATGGATATGTTCCCAAGCCCTTGATTTTAGGGCGTTTGACAGGATTATTGGCATTATAAAATAGAATTCCAAATTCCACAAACACTCTGAAATCAAGAGGTTTTCACACTCTTATTTTTCAACCCTTGACATCAATACTACCATCTCCACATGTGGTAATATTCAGCTTTTATACTAATAAACAAAAGGCTATTAAAAACATTTTAAAATGATACTGTGGAAGGGAAAATTGATCACTTCTTCTAAAGAAACAACATCCATTCTAAAATTTAAAATCCTTTTCTTTACTAATTCTATTACTAGCCAATATCGTATAAATTAAATAACCAATAAAAATAACATAGCAGCCAGTCTTACAACTTACTACTTTTCATATGATAATTTACAAATGTTTTTCCAGCCACTCGATCTTTTTAAAGTCCTTATTGTTATTTTGTTCATTTCGATAGGAGTCTTGAGAAGAGGCTTTGTAAATACTTAGATACTGCTCTAGACTTGGAAGACGAAAAGTGATGCCTTCAATGTGAATAAGCTCTATATCCGATTCCGAAACTCCTGCAAAATCAAGTAAGGAATCGATACTTCCAAATTCAACACTCTCTCTATCCTTTTGGAATTCATGCTCATGAATATCTATTAAGACGTAGCCTAAGTCTTTCATCACTTTCATTATCTTGTCCCAGTCATAAATTCTGAGATAGTCAGGTGCTTCCCAACCTCTAGGGTCACCAGGTACATGAATGTCAATGTCAGACGGCACCCAATTTTCTTTCGTTCTAAACTCCAATCCCAAAGACCCCATCAGTGTCGGTGTAATTCCGACTCGATTTAAATGGAAACAAATAGTTTTAAATTCTTCAAATAAGAGACTCATGTTTACTCTAAACCTTTCATCTAAATGTTCGTTATTTCTACTTTATTCCCTTGAACAAAATCATCTTCATTTTCTAGAGTATATCCAGTTATTTTGGATACAAACTCTTTTCCTTACTAATTCTATTACCCGCTAATATTGTATAAATTAAATAAGCAATAAAAATGATAATAAAAATAAGATTAATTTTTAACACAAAATAGAGATTTAACAAATTTGCGAACGCATGAAATAATATACAGTATCCCACAGATTTCGTTTGACGATAAAGAAGCCCTAAAACAAAACTTAAAAATAATGTATATATAAAAAATAAAATAAAAGGAAATCCTTGATGACTTTCTCCAACTATAAACCATAAAGGCAGATGCCATATTCCCCAAATTGATCCTACAATCAAATTAGATTGCCAATATGTATATTTTTTATCAAGTAACGGCTGTAATATTCCTCTCCATCCTAATTCTTCATGTCCACCACCAAAAAAAATTAGTTGTATAAAGAATAATGGCATCAGTTAAATGGATACTCCGTTTAATTCTAAGGAAGATACAGAAAATAGTATCAAAATTGCTAACAAATGAATAATGAAATAAATACTACTATTTTCTTTCTTACTAAATAAAAAATGTTTAAATTTTATATTATTCCTTTTTAAATAAAAGCCACTTGCAATAGCTGGTCCAAGTGCACCTACTATATGTAATACTCTTCCTATAATTGTTTCTAATCCCAAAATATGAGATTGAGTAAATACGG
>NZ_KQ969690.1:394928-399724 GCF_001578955.1 Streptococcus parasanguinis | reverse complement strand
GCAAGAAGGCCCCAAGCTATATAAGTAATTCCAAATGTAAAACAAAGATAATTTTTTAAATTCCTTTTATCAATTTCTGTCATTTTTTCTTCCTAATCTTGATTATTCTACGTATAATATTTTTTTACTTCTTCTTAGTTGCTCTCGATTATAACTACCTATATTCTATCACAAAAACACAAAAAAAGCCTTACAATCAAGGCTTTTCATTATTGATTCATACCAAGCTTTCTAGGCTTTTACGGCAAAGCTACACACTCGACGTGTCGTGATAGCAAACTTCTATATTATAGAACGAAAGTGACTGAGTTGTTGTTTAAAATTATACTATAGAATGAAAATATTTTATAGTTACCATTTTCTCAACTTTATAGTTAATATCTATCATTTAATAAATTTACTTGCCAACTTGTAAACTTGTTTTATCTCTTTACTATTAATATCCCAACAATCAAGTTCTTCATTAATTAACTCTGGAAATTTTTTGCTAATATCCCTCAAAGAATTACCAACTGATTTTCTAACATATTCACTGGAATCATCTTTTAATGCTGCAATTCGTCTTTTAAATAACCCTCTGGAATTTCCACTCCAGAGGTATTTATCTGATACATATCCCACAAGATGAGGCTAGTTCAAATGGTTAATCACCGTCAATACGCTATAATTCGCATATTTATCAAGATTTTCAAGAAAGTGGTTGAGTTGATCGTTGGTTTCAAAGCGGGCTTCCATAAGGTAACAAGAAATGCCTGATGTCCGATAGTGATTAAGGATATGTCTCTTATGTCGAAGCACGTCATGCTAGCAACGATGAAATGCTGGCGATCTCTGGTCATGCCTGTGGAGTGATTTTCGAGCACAAAGATGAGCCTACTACTTACCTCTTAGGTGATACTGTATGGTATGAGAATGTGGAAAATACACTCAAAAAATACCAACCTCAAGTCGCTATCATCAGCGCAGGAAACAACCAATTTAAAGAAAGTGGTCCACTTATCATGGGTGCTGAAGGTGTTCATGAAGTACATAAGACCCTTCCATCTGTTAAACTTTTTGCCACACACATGGAAGCTGTCAACCACGCCTTCTTGACCCGTCAAGAATTGGCTGACTATGCTGAAAAACATGGTTTCAGTCATCAGTTGATTATCCCAGCTGATGGAGAGGAAATCGTTTATTAAAAGACTGCAGGATTAGTCGCCTAATCCTGCTTTTTCGTGATATGGTATAATAGATTGAAAACAAATGACTAAAAGGAGAAAACATGACCCCAAATTTTTTCATCCCACAAGCCATTCAGGTACGGGGTGCTCGTGCCAATAACCTTAAAAATATTTCTCTTGATATTCCCTTGCACCAATTTGTCGCTATTACAGGCGTATCTGGTTCAGGTAAGTCCTCTCTCGCCATGGATACTATCTACGCTGAAGGAACAAGACGCTATCTGAATGCTCTTGCGACCTATACTCGCCGTCGCATCAAGCAAGTTGGACGCTCAGACGTAGATGAGGTCGAATACCTCCCTTCGACCATAGCTCTTCGCCAACGTCCAGAAACGCCAAGTGTACGCTCAACGGTTGGAACATTGACCGAAACCCTGAATATCCTACGCTTGATTTTTTCACGTCTAGGCTCTCATGTCTGCCCAAATGGTCACCGTCTTGACCCAACTCTGCGTGTGGCAGAGGTCATGGATTTCATGGGGACTGATGAGCGGATGGGAATGATCAACTGTCCGACTTGTGATGTTCGTTTCATGGTCTATGGTGCAGAAAGTTTTGCCTTTAACTCAGACGGTGCTTGTCCGACCTGTCAAGGAACAGGTGAAGGACGTGAAATTCAGCTAGACAAGGTCATCCCAGACTCAAACCTCACCATCAATGAAGGGGCAGTTGCTTCTTGGAAATTGCCAGGCCGCACTCACATGAAGCTAGTAGCTGAACAACAGGGAGTCAGGCTAGACGTTCCTTTCAAAAAATTGACGGAGAAAGAAAAAGAAATCGTCCTTTCTGGCCCTGAGGTGAAACGAGTGATTATCGTCCCAACCAAAACAGGCAAATCTTTTGAGCTAAATGCCAAGTATGAAAATGCCATTGTGGCGATTGAACATAGTCTGCAAACAGCTAAAAACGAAAAGGCTATTGAGCGTCTCAATCGTTTCTATGACCTAGGAAAATGTCAGACCTGCCACGGTAGTCGCTACAATCCTGATTTGCTAACTACCTTGGTACTCAACAAAAATATTGCCCAAATCAGTCAATACGACATGCTGGAACTGCAAGAATTTGCGGATAAGTTGAAAACATGGGTGCCTGATGAAATGCAGGATATGACTGAAAAACTGGCAGGTGAATTGAAAGAGTTGATCGAGCCGATTGTGGCACTGGGGTTAGATTATTTGACACTAGACCGCGCAGGTAACTCTCTATCTACTGGTGAGTTGCAACGGATTCAACTGGCTCGCACCATCCGTAATCAGATGACAGGAATTCTCTATGTCTTGGACGAGCCAAGCGTCGGGCTTCATGCGGAAAATGTGGATGCCTTGATTGCCATTATTCGTCAGCTTATTCAGCAAGGCAACTCTGTCCTTGTGGTCGATCATGATGTGGCTATTTTAGAAGCCGCTGACCACTTGATTGAGATTGGTCCTCTCTCTGGTGATCATGGAGGTCAGGTTATCGGGCAAGGTAGTCCCAACCAACTCGCTCAAGTAGCAGACTCCGTCATCGCTCCTTACCTCAACCATACAGCTCAAATCCGTGTTCGACCTAGGTTGGAGCTCGATCAACTCCAGCATTTCCAAGTGCATGTGATCGATACTAATAATATCCAGTCCGTACAGGCAGATTTTGTGGAGAAAGGCTTAAATGTTGTGACAGGCATTTCAGGATCTGGCAAGACTACGCTGGTGCTGGACAGCCTTTTACCTGCTTTTGAAGCCAAACTGGCTAAAAAATCCCTGCCTGAAAATGTGCATGTATCAGGAATCAACAGTATCAAGCAAGTGATTGAAATTGACTCGACTCCAATCGGTAAAAACATTCGCTCCACTGTCGCAACCTACTCCAAAATCATGGACAAGCTGCGCACCCTCTTTGACGGCATTTCAAGCGAATTTTCAGCGACTGATTTTTCTTATAATAATAAATCGGGCGCCTGTGATTACTGCGATGGGACTGGTTCGGTGACACTGGATATTCAATATCTGCCAGATATTGTCGAGACCTGCCCACGTTGCCATGGCAAACGCTATAAAGATGAGATTTTAGCGGTCAAATGGCAGGGCTATTCCATTGCTGACCTGCTGGACTTGACCATTACAGAAGCTCTGGAGGTTTTCAAGGAAGAAACTGGGATTTTAGCTACCTTAACCGTTTTAGATGAACTAGGTCTTGGTTACCTTCATCTAGGAGAAAGTACACCAGCCCTATCTGGCGGAGAAGCGCAACGGTTAAAATTAGCGACTTATCTGGAAAAGAAACAGAGCAACTACCTCTTTATCTTTGATGAACCAAGTATCGGCCTCCACCCTCGTGATGTGACCAATCTAGTAGCTGTCTTTGAACAGTTGATTGAAAATGGGGCAACGGTCATTGTCATCGAACACGACCTAGATGTCATCGCCAATGCAGATAATATCATTGACATGGGGCCACAAGGTGGACGTTATGGTGGACAGTTGATTGCGAATGGTAGCATCGAAGAAGTCTGCCAAACAGCAAACAGTATCACTGGAAGATATTTAAAAGCCTACCTCTCACAGACCTCTGCATAATCGACTTATTTTACAATTTGGGATGTATAAAACAAAAAATAGTCAAATTCGTTGACCTTTTGTAGCATTATAAAAACATACTAAGATTAACATACTTTAGTCCGGTAGTATTACTGAGTCAAAGAGGGAAACAAAAAGAAAGGGGACACGTTTATTCCCACAAACTCCTTGTCTATGGAAATAAAAGCGTCCCCCATGTGTATGTAGGAATACATTTCACTTAGTTCATGTTATCAGACCTAGACACTCAACTACTACTCTCATTCTGATACTCCCCCCTATACGACAAAAAGCCTTGATACCAAGGCTTTTCAAACTCCCTTTCGTTCAAGGTTTTCTAGGATTTTACGAGCAGAGCAACACACTCCACGTGTGGTGCTAGTAAACTTCTATATTATAGAACGAAAGGGATAGAGTTAATGTTTAAACTTAAACTTTAGAATGAAAATATTTTTTCTTTTCTTAACCTACAGTATCCGTACAAATTTTATAGGCTTCATCTCATAAAATCTTGTACCTTGCTAAATTCAACAAACTGAAGCTTGTTTGTCTCATTTAGCTTTCTTGGGTTTCTTTTCTGGCAGTTCCGCATACATACCTTTCAGTAGTTCAGTAATCAAATCCATATCCTCAAATCTGTCGAATGCATACATCAATGTCTTTGAACCCTCATACGGATAACGCAATTCTGAGTCTGCAAGAAGTTTGTCCGATGTCGGCGTTCTCTTTAAAAATAGTTCATTATCACAAATGTCACCTATCAGCTTACCGTTAAAATATATAAGGTAGCCGCCCATCATGGATCTTATGACAATATCACCTGCTGCAGAAAAAATCTCACGAACAAATTCATTAAATTCATTCACTATGATTACCTCCTTCAAAATCAAATATTCCTTACTTTATGGCAAACTCTTTCCCTATTTATCCTCAAAATTTCAGCAATCCATTTTCATCAAATTGAAAATTCGGTCCCCATGAAACTTCCCAATAGTATCCATCTAAATCCGAAAAA
>NZ_KQ969690.1:392638-393805 GCF_001578955.1 Streptococcus parasanguinis | reverse complement strand
TTTCCCCCTTTTTCCTTCTAAATCTTTTTTCACAACAAAAAAACCTGAATTTCTATATGCTTTTTGAGCCAATATATTTTTTTCATTTACAGCCAATATAATATGGTTAATTTCTAATTTTAAAGTTGAATCTATGAATTCAAATATTCCATTCAGAGCATTAGAACCATATCCTTGATTTCTGAAATTATCATCAATAGAAAATCCTCTAATAAGCGCATAATCATTTTGATAATAGCCGTACTCTTTAGGACCAGTGTTTAGGTGTAGGCAAAAAAAACCAATTACTTTATGGTCTTTATTAAGTATTACTATTGGGTATCTATCCTTATCTTTTTTAGACTTTTCAATAATATTTTTTGGGGTATCAGTATGTGTAATATCATTTAAAGAATAAGAACTTAAAGAATGGTAATGTTCAACTTCACTATACAAAGATAATTTCATGATAATTAATTCCTTTCTCTTTATGTAAGATACATAACTAAATCAGTTGATGATTTAATAATCATATCAATTGTTTTCATACTTTCTACTTTCCTATTCAACTTTCAAATATATAGCGTTTTCATTATTTTCTTATCCTATTATATCATTATTCAAAATAAAAAACTGCAACTTACTAGTTGCAGTTAAACACAGATTTACTTCTGTTCCTTTAGAGACTTATATTTTCATTTTCAGGCATATTAAAAACATCGTTTTTTTCAAAATAAGGTTTTACCATTTCTTTCCATCTAGCTTTATGAAAATTGATCGAATTTAAAGGAGATAGGCCATAATTTCCCAATGCATAACCATCATTTACTTCAACAACAAGTGTCCTGCCATCACTAGTAACACCGATATCTAGTCCATAAGCTATTGGCGCATCTTTCCAACATGATATGGCTTCATCAATTACACTAGGATCAAATTGTGCATGATAATCACCTGTATAGGGTCGAACATCTAATACGCGACCATCTAACACAAAACAACGCCATTCTGCTATGAATTCTACAACCTCACTAATCCATATAGGATAGTCAAAAGGTAAACCAATACCTATCAAATCACGGGTTCCGTTAACAACTCTTCCAGTAAAGACTTTTGAACCAGCTTTAGGCTTAATAAATTTTCCCCAATTATCAGGTATATTTACAATCTCTCCCAAAACGCCTTCAT
>NZ_KQ969690.1:385113-392013 GCF_001578955.1 Streptococcus parasanguinis | reverse complement strand
AACTATAAAAAGCCTTACAATCAAGGCTTTCGATTATCCCTTTCGTTCAAGGTTTTCTAGGCTTTTACCAGCAAAGCTACACACTCAACATGTGCTGAGAGCTTTCTTCTATACTAATAGACGAAAGGGTGTGAAAATGATTTTTAAATGATACTGTGGAACGGAACAGTAGCCCTAGTATTGACTACTGTCGTTTCTATTCATATTGGCTATTCTAGGACTGAGATGAAAAAATCTATAAATGCTCAGAATAAAATTGAACCCGCAAATCTCCCCAAAACAATGGTGAGTCATGTACTTGTATTATTCCGAAAAAATACACCTCTGGTGCAGTGAGACAAATTGGTGTATCTTATAGTGGCTTCGTAGATGAAAGCTATACTCTACTATCACTCTTTGATGATGTAGAACAAATTGAAAAAGATAATAGACTTCAGACAGCTATTGATGTTGTCAGAGAACAGTTTGGTTTTTTAGCCATACAAAAAGGAACCGTCCTAACTGAAGGTTCCAGAAATATTGAACGCAGTAAACTTATCGGTGGTCATTCCGCGGGTGGATTGGAGGGATTAAAATGAAACAAGAAAAAAATACAGTACAATTTTCAGAAATCCGTAGCAAAGGATGTAATGATATTGAAATGCTTGAAAGATTTTTACATGGAATCGTTGAAACAGCAACTTCAAAACTTCGTCAGAGAAAACTCAAAACAACTGAAATATCGATACGACTAGTACATGCTAAATCTGAAAACCGATTACCATTGGAATTTACATTTAGCATTAAGCCAACAAGCTCATCTGTGATAATCTATACTGAGGTAATCAATCGCTTTAAAGAATGTTACACAGGTGGGGGAATTCAAGGTTTTACGATTCAATTTGATAAAAATACCCTTGCCTCTGCATAGAAAGGATTTGATATGATTGACCGTTCATATTTACCATTTCAATCAGCAAGAGAGTACCAGGATACAAAGATGCAAAAATGGATGGGCTTTTTCCTATCTGAACATGCATCAGCACTCTCTGATGATACAAACAAAGTAACGTACATGTCTGACTTATCACTAGAGAAGAAATTATTACTCCTCAGTCAAGTATACGCCGGGCAGCTACGCACACGCATTCAAGTGATTGAAAAAAACAAGCGTGTTTCCTACACTGGAACAATACCAAGTCTGACCAAAGATTTCATTTTGATAAAAACTACAACAGGTCACATCAATTTGAAATTAAAAGACATTATTAGTATTGAACTTGTCGAGGAGGTGCTCTATGAATCAGCTTGAGTTTCAGCGTAATCACCTACAAATGGACTATTATAGCGAGAGCTACCAAGATTTTGAACGTGACTTCTACCGCTACTCTAACATGAATATTCCATTGACCTTCCTAACTGATGATATCCTAAAAACAATGGCGACTTCACGTAAGAATTACTTTGTCCTCAATAAGGAAAAGTCCAGAGATAACCGCGATCACTTCTTCATATTTGAAGTAAGTACCGTAGATGAGAATCCGCTAATCTATCATTATACATATAAGAAAACTACAATATATTTAGCAGAAAAATAGGAGCAGTTCAATTGACTGTTCCTATTTTTAATATTCATAAAATCTAAAGTCTTTATACTCTTTAACAATGGAGTCGCCAACCAGAACAGACTATACTGACCAGCGACTACCTTAAATTTAATGTTTCAGATTTATTTTCTTATCTCTAATTTCATAAACTACATCTGCTACATTTTCGAGTAATCGTTTATCGTGGGTGATAAACACGATAGTTCCGGTGTACTCCTTCATTAGTATTTCCAAAGCCTCTAAACTTGGTATGTCAAGGAAGTTACTGGGTTCATCCATTATTAGGATGTTATATCTACCCATGAGCATTTTAGCAAGCAACAATTTTATAATTTCTCCACCGCTTAAAACAGATAAACTTTTTCCAATATCGTTCTGTTTGAACCCCATAGATGCTAGCACTGAACGAATTTCTGATATATTGTAGTCACAATCCTTCTGCATAAACTCCATAACATTCTGATTACTGTTGTACTTGTAACCATTCTGTGCAAAGTAACCTATTTTTGCCTTAGGCGAAATAGAAATTCCTTCTTCATGGTTTAAGATCATTTGGATTAAAGTTGTTTTTCCGATTCCATTACCACCAGTTAACGCCACTTTTGCTCCTAACGGAATTTGAAAAGATGCATTTTCAAACAGAGCCTTATCCCCAAATACTTTATTAATTTCTGCACCGACTATAGGGTATGGATTATGGAGCTCCAATGCTTTACTTTGCCTGAAACGAATTCTGCGAATGCCTTCCGGAGCTTCTACTTTTCCTAAGGCCGCAATCCTGTGCTCTAGGGTTTTAGCAGCATTATACATCTTTTTTTCCTTACTTCCTATTGATTTTTGATGAGCTAAACGCCCTCCGTCTTCAGTACTTTTTTTCTTTGAAGAACCTTTTGCCTTCTGTTCTATTTTACGAGCCTGTTTTCGCTTTTTCTCCGCAGCCCTTTCCAATCGGGCACGTTCCGCAATAAATTGTTCGTATTCTGCAGCTTGGCTCTTACGTTCTTCCTCTTTCTGACGAAGATAATCAGAATAGTTTCCCCAATACTCAGTGATTTTGCCATCTTTCAGTTCCCATATTTTATCTACTATTTCATCAAGAAAATAGCGGTCATGGCTAATAACTAACAGTGCACCTGTAAAATATTTTAGCTGTCCTATTAGAAAATCAATTCCTTCACGGTCTAAATGGCTCGTAGGTTCATCCGCTAAAATACCATGAACCTGTGCCGATAAGGCCTGTGCTATTTTAAGCCTTGTTTCTTCACCACCGCTCATAGTCTGTATATTTAATTGCTCAACACCTAGCTTGCCTACAAGTGCAAAATCTTTTTCCTCCTGCAGAGTTACTTCGTCCAACTGGGGAATATAGGCAAGTTCACCCAGACGATTCATTTTACATCCTGGGGGAGTTAATTCTCCTAAAAGTACCCTGAGTAAAGTGCTTTTTCCAGCACCATTTGCTCCTACTAAACCAATACGGTCATAATCATATACTTCTAATTCATTTATATCTAAAACATCGCGTCCTTTGAATTCCACACGAATGTCTTTTGCTTTTAATATTAATTCCATAACATTTCCTCCTGTCTATAATCGCATGCTTTCATTTGCTTGTATGCAGGGAAAACCCTGCGATTTTAGCAGGAAGAGTTACATGAAAATAAGATACATAAATATTCCTCCAATATTGTTTATTTTAAATCTAATTTTCTAACCTCAGTTATCATTTGGCAAACTATAGCAATGCCAATAATTAAAATACCTGATAGTAAAAACCAATGATTTACACCGATTTTATCAGCAAAGAATCCAGAAAGAATTAACCCAATTGGCATAGCAAGTGACATGATACTTCCGATCAAAGAAAATACACGTCCTAAATATTCAGGCTTAATTTTCTCCTGAAAAAGAGCTGTTTGCACACCGCTATAAAATGGCACCGAAAGCCCCATTATTGCACAGCAAACTACGAATATTACAAATCCATTTGGAGGAAGTATTCCCGAAACGGCTAAACTGGTCCCCATTATAAAAAATGAACTTGTTATTAGTAATACATGCTTTTCGAAGCCCCCTAATCTTCCTAATAATAAGCCTCCTGCTAGCATCCCAAATGCAAAGGAAATTTCCGTAATAGAAATATGCACAGGCGTTCCATTAAAGTGTTCCATGCTTATTAAAGGAAATAGTGCATTGATTGGCATATAAACAAAAGTATATAGTGTTCCTAAGAGTAATAAGGCAAACAATCCTTTGTTTTGTCTCAGAACCACAACTCCTTCTTTCATCTCCCTTATGAAATTTGGTTCTAAACTTTGCACTTGATTACCCAGCTTAGGTATACGTACAATTGCTACCGTAATAGATGCAATCACAGCACCCAATACGTCGATGGCAATAATAGCATTTAAATCCCAAACGGAGTATAAGAGTGCTGCAACTGCCGGACTAACAATATAGCTTATAGACTGCAAAGACTGACTATAGCCTGCGCATTTCGTTAGCTGTTCTTCTGGTACTAAAAGTGGTGTAACCGCATTGAGTGCTGGGGTATGAAAAGCTGTTCCAATGCTACGGATAAACAATACTATCATAATCATCCAGACAGGTAGCTCCATACAGAATGCAACAATAGCAAGCACTGCACCAGCTGCTGCGATAATTAAATCGGCACCAATCATTATCTTCTTCCTATCATGACGATCCACTAGCACACCAATGGCAGGTCCCAAAATCGCATAGGGTAAAAAACCTACTAATGAAGCCATAGACAAGACCATCGCAGATCCTGTTTTTTCTGTAAGGTAAAAAATAATCGCCATTTGCAGGATGGCACTAGTGATTAATGATACTGCTTGCCCTGCCCATATTGCATAAAATTTTCGTTTCCAATTGTTGTATTTTTCCATTTATATTATCTCCTGCATATTATTTTGCTTGAATTTCTATTTTGAATAGCATTCTAGGCAATAAAAAATGCAGGCCAAACCCCACAATGTGGCTTTTGGTCTGCATACATACAATTTGGAAACATTCATATTAAAGACATAGTTAAATAAAGGTATAGTTAAATAACCAATATCCTCACCGTAACTAATGAATGCTCAATATCGTATAAATAAGCACAACAAAAAAGCCTATCATCGGGTATAGATTCTGCTTTTTTTATTGCCAGCTTATCTTAAACGCATTGAGGCTGTCATAGTTTCGGTTCCTCCTACATCTTTGTTTATATCAATTTATAGTATAACACAACAAGATGATATGTTCAATATAAAAGTTATGGAATGAGACTCATACTTCCAATTCGATGCCAGATTTAAAGGATATGACGAAGTTTTCTTCATAGACTGTAACGCTCTGGATTATCTTCCTTAGTAGCAAGCGATTAGCTTTCACAAAATCTTCTGTTTGTAGTTTTAAAAATTCATCAGGATTTTCTAACTCAACCTCAAAATATTTCATTTTACATTCCCTCATTTCATTTATTGATAAATTGAGTTTGCAAAAAAGAGTGGACAATTTTTGTCTACTCTTAACCTTTAAAATAGTTTTTTTTAATCGATTTGAAGTTGCCTAAATTATTACTTATTCGGTAAAATGAAGTATTGCTTTCAACAGATTTCCTTCAACTACACTTCACTTGATTCAAACAAGGTGGGTACATTTCTATTCCCACAAACTCCTTGTCAATGGAAACAAACACGTACCCACAGGGTAAATGGAAATAGAAACTGATAATTTCTAGCTATCACTTCTACTCATTCCAAAAATTTTCTCACTCTGATACTTACCCACCATAAAGCAAAAAGCCTTGCAATCAAGGCTTTCATTATCCCTTTCGTTCAAAGGTTTCTAAGCTTTTACGAGCAGAGCGACACACTCAGCGGTTCGCTATCTCCGTTCTGTCTGCGTGCTAGCACTTGTCAATCACGGACAGCTATCGCATGGGCGGAAGTAAATGCTAATCTTCGTCGTTTTACTCCTTGACTAGCAAACTTACCGCCTCAACATGATGCGTTTGCGGAAAAAGGTCCACCGGCTGGACTTTCTTCAACTCGTAGCCCAACTCTTGATAGAGTTTGATATCACGCGCCATGGTGGCGACATTACAGGAGATATAGGCGATACGGTCTGCTCCTGTTTGGGCGCTTGCTTTGATAAAGCTTTCGGTCAAGCCCTTGCGTGGTGGATCGACTAGGATTGCAGTTGGTTGGATGCCTTCCTTGAGCCAATTCTTCATGGCATTTTCAGCTGTGTCACAGACATAATGGGCATTGGTGATGCCGTTTAAGCTAGCATTCTTCTGGCTATTCTCTACTGCTTCTCGTATGACTTCGACACCATAAACTTCTTTAACATGCTTAGCGACAGATAATCCAATAGTTCCGATTCCTGAATAGGCATCAATGACCACATCGTCTTCTCTTAACTCCGCAAAGTCAATGGCTGTCTGGTAGAGCTTCTCTGCCATTTCGGTATTGACCTGATAAAAGGCTGGTCCAGAGATTTGGAAGCTATTCCCCAACATTTGGTCCGTAATGTAATCTTGACCATAGAGAACCCGCCATTCTTTCCCAAAAATGGCATTGGTATTCTGGTCATTGATATTTTGCATAACAGATTTGATGGCTGGGAATTGCTTGATCAGCTGCTCGATCAACTGGTCCACACGGAAAATCTTGGGACGAGTGGTGACCAAAATAACCATGATTTCTCCAGAATGATGTCCTCGACGAACGACAAGGTTCCGAATCAAGCCAGATTGTTCCTGCTCATCATAAGGCTTGAGGTCAAAACGACGAATCAAATCCCGAAGTGCCAAGACTACTTGGTCAATGACTGGATCTTGGATATAGAAGTCTTCGATCGGCATCAAATCATGAGAGTTCCTGCGAAAGAAACCTGTCTCCACCTGACCATTGACACGACGGACAGGGACTTGGGCCTTGTTGCGGTATTGAACAGGATGGTCCATCCCCAAAGTCAAGGGAACGTCGATATCAGAGATTCCTGCCATCTTGTAAAGGCTATCCTTGACCTGTTTGGCCTTGAATTTCAGCTGCTCCGGATAAGCTAGGTGCCCTAAGTCAGCAATGCCGCTTCGCAAGTAAGCCAGGTCTAGCTCTTCATTGCGGTGAGGGGATTTTTCCAGGTACTCCTCTACTTTTCCATAGCCGATCTTCTTGTTGACCTTGAGCACACGCATGCGGATGACTTCTCCAGGCAGGGCATTCTCCACAAAAAAGACCAGGCCATCGACCTTAGCCACTCCTGCTCCTTCGTGTGTCAAATCGACAATCTCAACGGTTAC
>NZ_KQ969690.1:383260-384621 GCF_001578955.1 Streptococcus parasanguinis | reverse complement strand
ATCCCCATTTTCTGGGATGGTCACTCGTTCAATTCCTTTTCCAGCACTTCCGACTAGTCCAAGTCCATTGGTCAATAGGAAAGAGAAAGGAACATTGGTAGACGTCATAGCAAAGACTTTCCCTAGGGCTTCTGATCCCGTAAAGAGTTTGGTTGGATCCTTGATCTGATGCATGATAGCGGACATGACCTCTTGCTGGCGACGAGTCCGGCCAAAATCCCCTTCATCATCCTTACGGAAACGCGAGTAATTGAGAAGGGTCCGGCCATCCATCCGTTGCTTTCCAACCTTGATGGTTTGTTGCGGAACGACACCGTCTTTCATGTTCAAATCGTCTGGAACTTCTACTTCACTGACTTTTTCGCCATCAACCGTTGAAAACTGCGCATTCATCTCGACCCCATTTGGGAAGAGGGTATCGATCGCTGTCGCAAAGGTCTTGAAATCGACCATGGCGTAATATTGGATGTCAATGTCAAAGTTATCTTTGAGCATCTGACGCACCAATTCAGCCCCTTGGTTGTTATTTTGCTCCCCGATGGTGAAGGCAGTATTGAGCTTCTGGTCATAGTAGCCATCGTATTCAGGAATATTTTGCTGGCTCACTCCATCAATATGGACCAGTGTATCCCGCATGAAGCTGACCATCTTGATCTTACCTTCTTTGTTATTGACATTGACCACCATGATGGAGTCTGTCCGGGTTTCATCTGACTTCTCACCGATCCGACCATCTGTCCCCAAGATCAGAATATTGACCCCATCTCGCGACTTCTTGCCGTTAAATTTCTCGACAACAGCAGGCTTGGCATCTTTCCCAGCTGGTTTACTATTGAGGCCTTTCACAAACATAAAGACCATGCCACCGATAATGAGCAAGAAAAAGAGAGCTATCCACTTGAGGATCCGCTTGACGCGGATCTTTTTCCGTGGTTTCTTAGGTAGATCGCTCGTCGCAGCGACTGCTTTTTTCTTTGTTTTTTTGCTACGTGATTGGTAAACAGGAAGGTCACCAATCGGTTCAGCAATCTCCCCTTGCACTTCTTCACTAGCAGCTACTTCAGGCTGTTGAAGGGGTTCTGATTCCTCATAAACTCCTTGGCTTTTTTTGAGCAAATAATTGTATTCTAGTTGTTCTCGTTCATTCAAATAATGAAAATTTGAGTATAAGTACTCTAATCGCTTTCGCTCATGGTGAGATAGAAAGTTGGATTCGTTACTCATCTTTTCTCCATTCCGTTATCTTTTAAGGTATAGACCTGATACTGACCCAAGACTTTTGTCTGAATGCCCAGACTGTCTAATTCTTGATAGGCAAACTGCAGAAGATCAGGCGCTTGATTTAGAAGGTCAATAATGAA
>NZ_KQ969690.1:382057-382895 GCF_001578955.1 Streptococcus parasanguinis | reverse complement strand
GGGTGCGAATAGACCGTTCGAATGGGCCGATCTTTTTTAGCCACCAAGAGCTGTTGCTTGATGGGATAGACCACTTCTGCAACGGCCTGGATGGTCCCTTGGTGAAAGAGGTAATCAAGGGTCTCATGGACACTGCCTTCAATCGAGTTTTCAACTGGGACGACTGCAAAATCGATCTCTTGATTCTCATAAGCCTTGATGACATCTGTGATCGTCCGATAGGCGATGCGTTCAGAAGTTGGAAAGCTATGAGTGGCCACATCATGGGTAAAAGATCCCTTAGGACCAAGATAGCCTACAAGCATCGAATGATCTCCGCAATTTCTTCAGGTGTTTTGTCCTCGACATCCACAATATGGGTAGCAATATCCTCATACAAGGGCAAACGACCATCAAAAATCTTCTTAAATTCTTCTTTTGTGTTGTTTAAAAAGAGGGGACGTTGCATGGCTTTGTCATTTTGAATCCGTCTGTACAAGGTTTCAAAATCTACCCGCAAATAAATGTTGTGTGGATTTTTTTCCAAGAGCGCACGGTTATGAGGATTGACCACAATCCCACCTCCGGGGGAAATGATGGCCGCTTCATTTTCCAATAAACGCTCCAGCATTTCAGCCTCACGACGACGAAAGGCAGCTTCTCCTTCCACTGCGAAATAGTCATTGATCGACATACCGATTTCTTCAACAATTAATTCATCCATATCATGGAATTTTGGATCAAGAATCCGACCAACAGTCGTTTTCCCAGCTCCCATAAAACCAAGCAAAATTTTAGCCATGCAGTAAGGTCTCCAAATCTTCAAAAAAACTAGGGTAACTGGTGTTGATGGCCTCTG
>NZ_KQ969690.1:378372-382037 GCF_001578955.1 Streptococcus parasanguinis | reverse complement strand
CATTTCCATCTCTCACCAATAAGGCAGCAATGGCAGCCATCATCCCAATCCGGTGGTCTCCAAAGGTCTCTAAGTCAGCTCCATGTAAGGGAGTCGGACCAGTGATGATCATTCCGTCTTCCATTGGCACAACATTGGCTCCCATGGCATTGAGGCTATCTGCCACGACCTGGATGCGGTCCGTTTCTTTCACACGAAGCTCTTCAGCATCCGCAATCACGGTCTGACCATTTGCTTGTGTCGCTAGTAAAGCAATAATCGGCAATTCATCAATCAAGCGTGGAATCAACTCCCCATCAATCCGAATCCCTTTTAAGGACGAAGTCTTGACAGTGAGACTCGCAGAGACCGCTTTTTCATCGCGATCGTCAATGGTGAGATCTCCCCCCATTTCCTGGATGACATCGAGAATCCCTGTCCGCGTTTGGTTGATGCCAACATTTTCAATCTTGATCACACTATCTGGAAGGATGAGTCCAGCCACTAACCAAAAGGCCGCACTGGAAATATCTCCAGGAACAATGACTGTTTGACCTTTGAACTCTTGTCCACCCTGGATGTGGATAGTTTTTCCGTCTACCTGGATCTCCCCACCAAATTGGCGAATCATATCCTCTGTATGGTCACGGGTCTTTTCCTTCTCGATAATCGTCGATTTACCCTCAGCCTGCAGAGCAGCAAAGATAAGAGCCGACTTGACTTGAGCCGATGCGACTGGCAAACGGTAATGAATCGGTTGTAGCTGATGGGTTCCTTTTTCATGCAAAGGCGGGCAATCGCGCTCTCCCTGACCAGCAATGTCTACTCCCATTTGACGCAGTGGAATCGCTACACGATCCATAGGCCGTTTGGAAAGACTATCATCTCCGACCATGGTCACTGAAAAATCCTGGCCCGCTAGGACACCTGATATCAAACGAATAGAAGTCCCTGAATTACCCATATCAAGGGGATCGGTCGGAGCTTGAAGGCCCTGAAAGCCTACCCCTTGAATCCGAATCACATCCCCGTCATCCTGGATGGAGACTCCTAAATCTCGAAACACCTGGATTGTAGAGAGCACATCTTCGCCTCGCAAGATATCATAGACCTTGGTTTCACCTGTTGCGAGACTTCCAAAAATAATGGATCGGTGACTGATGGATTTATCACCAGGCACACGAATGATGCCCCTGAGACCCTTGCTATTGGTTCTTAATTTCATTGCCTTCTCCAGAGTGCTTTTCCTCATATTCTATCATAATTAAGGCATGAATTCAATTTTTGATCAAAAATTTGGAACAAATAACGAATGTTTCCTAGCTTTTTTTGAGCTTCTTTTCTTCTACTGGCGAACGAAAATACCAGAGTCGAAATTACAACTCTGGTAGCATTCTTATTTATATAAATCTTGAATCGGCTCAAAGATGATCTTTTCCAGATCTGCAAGATAAATAGACAATTGTTGTTGTTTGGTGAAAAATTCATTCACAATCGGACTTGCTTGGATTTTTTCCATATAGTCCTTCATTTCTTGTTGCACAGCTTCTGTTGGAAGTTGACCGGATTGCATCAAGCCTTGCAATTGATTTTGAAAAGCGATGTATTCGTCAAACAGTGTTTTCGCTTCTGGATTTGCCTCAATCGCTTGCTTGCTTTCTACGACAGCCTTGTATTCAGGAAGGTCTCGAAGTGTCCGAGAGAGTTCATTTGCTACATCATAAATATTTGCCATTTTATGGGCTCCTTTACTGATATGATACTTCTATTATACTGCTTTCCCCTCAATATTCCTAAAATGAAGCAGGCATTTTGATGCAAATCCTTCTGTAGACCTAGCGAGCAAGGACAGTATAAGACGTCGCCTGGCTGATCAAGGTTTGAGCCCGCTCTTGATCCTCTACATTTTTAAAGGTCAGCTGCAAAATCCCGTGGATATCTTCACGATTCTCTTCATTGATGTGAATATTAACCAAGGAAATCCCTTGTAGGAGTTGTAAGATTTCGAGGATCACACCTTCCTGATCGGGGACATCAATAAAGAGATCATAGGCACTATCGCGCCCAGCACGCTGATGGATCTGCATTTCTTTTCGGTGCTTGCGTCCCTCATGGAAAAATGACCAAATGGCCTCTTCGTTATCTGCTTGAATGGTTTCAGCCACTTGGTCCAAGCGCTCTTTAAAATCGGCAATCCGCTCTAATATAGCTTGAGGATTGGACAAGAGAATAGAGGTCCACATGCCTGCCTCACTTTCTGCAATCCGTGTCATATCCCGAAAGCCACCAGCCGCAAAACGTCGGGTCATTTCATGCTCTTCTCCATAAGCTACGGCCTGCTCGACTAAGAAGGTGGCATCCGCTGCTGCTGCACCTGTCTTATGACTACCAGCCATGGGATGCCCTCCCACAAAGCGCACGGCCTTATCTTTAAACACCTTTTCAGCTTGTGCGACAATTGCTGCCTTGGTAGAGCCTGCATCTGTCACTAGTACCTGGTCCTTCAAATTAAGTCCGGCTAAGGTTTCTAAGTAAGACTTGGTTTGCTTGATGAGAAGCGCCAAAATAATGATATCTGCTAAAGGGGCAAAGGCTGCGAAATCATCCGTCACCTGATCCACCATTCCTCTTTCAAGGGCGATGGTTCGAGAGGATTCACTACGATTGTAACCAAGAATGGTCACGTTTGGGTGAGCTCTCTTAATCCCTAGCGCGAGGGAAGCACCAATCAAGCCCAGCCCTGCAATATAGACAACTTTCTTCTCCAAAGGAAAACTCTTTCTCTTAAAAATTCTTAGTAAAGTCCCGGTGCTTAGCAACGGCCTCTTTCAATTCTTCCAAGTTATCGGATGAGAATTTTTCAAGCACTTCTGTAGCAAGGACTGTTGCGACCACTGCTTCCATCACCACTCCTGCAGCTGGTAGAGCCGTTGGATCGCTACGCTCAACTGTTGCCTTATAAGGCTCATGGGTTTCGATATCCACACTCATCAAGGGTTTGTAGAGGGTCGGAATAGGCTTCATGACACCACGAACCAGAATCGGCTCACCGTTGGTCATGCCCCCTTCAAAACCACCAAGATTATTGGTGCGACGGGTATAGCCAGCTTCTTCAGACCAGACGATTTCATCCATGACTTGACTACCTTTTAGGCGACCTGCTTCAAAACCAAGACCGAACTCAACTCCCTTAAAAGCATTGATAGAGACCACTCCTTGAGCGATTTTGGCATCCAATTTCTTGTCCCATTGCACGTAGGATCCTAGTCCAACAGGCACACCTCCAACCAAGGTTTCCACAATTCCCCCAATGGTATCACCATCTTTTTTCACCTGGTCAATGTAAGCCTTAACGGCTTCTTCTTGTTCTGGGACAACAATCGAAACTTCCGACTTAGATGCCTTTTCCTTGATTTCTGAAACGGTTAGATTCTCGGGAATTGCAATCTCGATTCCCCCAAAATTGACAATGTGGCTGGCCACTTCCACGTCAATCTCTTCTAAAATTCGTTTAGCAACTGCACCAACGGCTACACGCATAGTCGTCTCACGGGCAGAAGAACGTTCGAGCGAATTACGGAGATCGTCAAAACGGTATTTAATCCCTCCGACTAGATCAGCATGGCCAGGACGTGGCTTGGTGATCTTGCGCAGATCTTTCTTTTTCTCTTCGACCGGTGCTACAT